>CACWXL010000009.1 GCA_902764825.1 Oscillospiraceae bacterium | reverse complement strand
GCCCAAATTGTATTCCGTGATGCCGCTGTTTATCGCTCTGATAAGTTCATCTTCCCATTCTTCTAGAGTCTTACCGTTCTTTATCTTCGTGTGAATGCGATAGCACT
Organism: Oscillospiraceae bacterium; assembly: GCA_902764825.1. GTDB lineage: Bacteria > Bacillota > Clostridia > Saccharofermentanales > Saccharofermentanaceae > Saccharofermentans. Next base: position 54,432 of record CACWXL010000009.1, on the reverse strand, counting down.
GCTTTATCAGGTAGTTGACGCTGTTGGAAAGGTTCTTCACTTTATAGCAGTAATCGTCTATCTCGTGAAGAAGCTTCTTATTGTTATGTTTTTTTATTCTGTGTTCTTCCGAGAGTATCATGTTACATACCCCTTATCTCTAAGTGACGAATGAAAGCAAGTTCTTTCTTGTGCCTAACGCGATAGAACAGGAACTCGGAATAAATGACTTCTTGCAATCACGACAAAGGAAACGCCGTACACCATCTTTACGCTTTTCGTTCTTAACGACATAAAAGCCTTCGCAATAGATACATGCATTACCATCAGCAATACGTGTTTCAATAAGGAAGTCCTTTAAATTGTCATCGCGTACATTTACATTGTTGGAAAGGGGCGTTTAAAACACAATATAATCAGTGAAGGATAATTTCTTATATGCAGTAATGATTTCATTCAATTCTGAAATCTTTCCGGCTCCCTAAACAACAAACAAATGTTCTGTTTATATGATAGAACTAGATTGATTATTTGTCAACTATGAAGTATAAAAGAGCCTCGTAATATTATGGAAAGCTTTTCGAGAAATTTGCGAAAAAAGTGAAACCGGCGGAACCAAAACTGCACTTATATAGGTGAACGGCCGTTCAGAATAACTTTGAGGTGAGACTTGTGAACGAAGCAAAAGCGCTTAATTTACTTAAGTCAGGGGATCAGGAAGCCCTGGAATGGTTTATAGACCGTTACAGTGCTTATGTGGGAACCGTAGTCAGCAATATCCTTAAGGACTCCATGAGTCATGAGGATATCGAAGAAGTCACGGCGGATGTTTTCGTGACCTTATGGAGCTCTGCGGCAAATCTCTATCCCCTGAACATTAAAGGGTATTTGAGCCGCGTGGCAAGGAGCCTTTCCATGCAGAAATTGCGGGACAAGGTATCGGAGCTTCCTTTGGATGAGGACATTCTTATCTTAGATGATGATACGGAGTTCGAGAGAGTCGCAAAAGAGGATCAGGATCTGGCGGTCAGGAAAGCAGTTTATTCCATGACGCAGCCGGACAAAGAGATCTTCTTACGGTTCTACTATTACTGCCAGAGTGTATCGGAGATCGCAAAACAAATGCAGATGAATCCATCCACGGTCAAGACCAAGCTTAAACGCGGACGCGAAAGATTACGTCATATCCTCAACGAATATAAAGGAGGCGATACAGATGAAAGTCAATATTTATGATCTGATGGAAAATATCGAAGACTCTTCTGTCCGGATGGAAGATAATTCCGTCGTCTCCTCTGAAAGGATAAAGGAGTTGACGAGAATGAAGATTCAAAACGCATCAAATAAAAAGAGAAGTTCAAAGAAGACCATACTTACAGTGGGCATTGCCGTTGCGGTCGTTGCAGCACTGGGAGCCACCGCATTCGCGGCAATCAACGGCGGCCTGGCAAACTTATCATTCGGAAAGAGTTCATGGGGTCCTTCGATAGAAGAAGACATCAAGAATTCAGTACCTCCGCGCGAGTTCGTTTCCTCGCAGGGATATCCTGATTCGCCGGAGTATCAGGCGACAAAAGAATGGATCGCATTCGATGACAGCTACGACAGGGAATTTAAGATCCTCGATGCATTCGATGCGGAAACAAAGCGCACAGGCACAGACCCGTTTGCTGAAAAGTATGGTGATTATGGTGTTTATTCTCAAGAGATGGCAGACAAGATCGACGAGATATGCGCCAAGTACAAACTTAAGCTTCACACAGGATGTGACGATGCCGACGAGAAGATCCTTGAAGAGAAGTACGGTGTTGATCTCTTCGCTGACGGCGTCGAGGGCGGCGGATACCGTTACGATGACGGAACATTCCAGCTGGATTCAACGTTCAACGGCATCAATTTCCAGATCAGAAGATGCATGAAAGGCTATTTTGATACCGTATATCTCAATGCCGGCAGCATCGATAAGTACGAGCAGTGGACATACACGACCAAGAGCGGCGTAACGGTCAATATTGCATACAATCCTACTGATAACGGGTTCTGCAAAGCGATCATCTCTGTAAATCTTGAGAACAGCTTTGTATCGATCAACGTCCTCCCCTGGGATGACAATGGCGAACTCAGATCTGTATCAAAAGAGGACATCGAGAATCTGGCCGAGCAGTTCCATTTCGAGAACATGTAAGACGGGGAAAGGCGGAATAGAGCACTTAACAGCGGGTCACCTCAAGCGAGGCGGCCCGCTTGTGTATTGCAACTCATACCAACGGTAGGAAAAATAAAATCCAAATAGTATTAGTAATCAGTTCAAATCGAAGCCGGCATCCGCTATCATAAGGTCAAAAGACAACCGATGGGAGAGATCAACATGGATATCAGACTTGCCGAGAACTTGAAGAGAATGAGGAAGGAGCGTTCGCTCACGCAGGAGGCGCTGGCCGATGCTTTAGGCGTTACGGCGGGTGCGGTCTATAAGTGGGAGGCAGGGCTCTCGTCGCCGGAACTGGAGATGCTGGTCAGGATCGCGGATCTTTTCGACACCTCCGTGGATAATCTGTTGGGTTATGAGATGGCGGAGAACCGCAAGCGCTCCATAACGGATCAGATCTACGGATATATCGTCTCCAAGGACAGAGCCGGGCTGGAGTTCGCGGAGAAGGCGCTGACCAAATATCCGAATGATTTTAATGTGCTCGTGGCGTCAGCTAAGATGTATCTTACGTTCGGTATGGAAGAGCGGAATAACGGGTGGATGAGACGTGCGATCGAGCTTTTCGAGAAAGCATTAGGAATAGTGCCGCACGATATAAATCCGAAATACGGCAAACTCGCGATAATAGGCGACATCGCGCTCCTGAATTTCCTTGTCAACGACAGGGACAAGGCGCTGGACATGATGAAGAAGAACAACGAGGCGGGAGTCTTCAATTCCAAGATCGGTTGGCTTACGGCGCTTAAAGGAGAGACGGACGATGCATGCCTGAACCAGCTGGCGATTGCTTTCTGGGACAGTATTGCTGACATTAACAACACCTCCATGGGACTTTTGTATTACTACTGCAACCGCCATGACTGGGAGCGCGCAAAAACCGTCGCGAGGTGGAGTATAGACAATCTTGTAAGTCTCAGGAAAAATGACGAGCCGTGCTTCTTTGATAAGACTAGTGCTGCTTTCCTGATCTCGGAAAGCTATGCGTATTTCATGACAGGCGACAAGGCTCATGCCGGGGAACTCATAGATGAAGCAAAAAGGCTTGCGGAGTACTTCGACGCCGCGCCTGACGATAATGCGGATATCATAAAGTTGTTCGACATCTCGTACGAGACGAGCACTTTTACGATGCTCGGAAGGACCGGCAATGAAACTATCCATACGGTTCTTGATCTGATAGGCGACAAGAAATTCACAGCGTTCGCGAAAATATAAAATCTCAATAAGGAATCAACCATGAAGACAAAAAACTTATATGTGGAACTGAAGTCTCAGTTCCATAGGGACAACCACGCCAATTATATCCTTTCAGTCGTTGGAGCACTTCTCTCCGGCATGATGTGCATGGGCATATCGTGGATCCTTGGAGAGCTCCTGGATACCGCAGCCGGCAAAGGAAATTACAGCATAATGCAGCTCCTGTGGATCTCCTGGGCAGTCGCTGTATTTTTCCTGTTCGCATCTTTCCTGAACTACTATGCAAAGCCGAGATATGTGAAGAAGGCGATGCAGAATTATAAGGATATGCTCTTCCGCAAGCTCACGGAGAAGAACATCACGTCATTCAGGAACGAGAACACGGCAACTTATCTCTCGGCGCTGACGAATGACTGCACTGCAATAGAAACCAATTATCTGGACAAGGAATTCTGGTTCGTATACCGAGCATCCTCGTTCTTCTTTGCGCTCGCGCTCATGATCTTCTATTCACCCTTGCTGACGGCCGTTGCAATAGGTGTGACATTCGTTCCGCTCCTTGTATCGCTCCTGTCGGGCAAAAAACTCGCTGCCAGGGAAGTGAAAGTATCAGACGGCAACAAGAGCTTTACGGCCACCAACAGCGACTGCCTGAACGGCTTCTCGGTAGTTAAGAGCTTCAGGGCTGAAGGTGCCGTATCAGGACTTTTCTCCAGGGAGAACACGAAGCTCGAGACATCCAAATTCAAAAGGACGAGGCTCCGCATCTTTATCGATACATTAAGCCAGCTGTCAGGCATGTCCGCACAGCTCACGGTCTTCTTTGTCGGTGCGTATCTTGCACTCACAGGCAAGGGGCTTTCGGCAGGCAACGTCATGATGTTCGTAAACCTCATGAACTTCGTTGTAGCACCGGTCGCCGAACTTCCCGGCCTTCTTGCCGGCAGGAAAGCTTCGGATGCCCTGATCAGGAAGGTCTCTGAAGCTCTAGAGAAGAGTTCATATACAGGCGGTGATAAAGTACTGTCCACGCTCTCGAAAAGCATCTCCCTCAAGAACGTCTCCTTCTCCTACGAAGAAGGCAAAGAGGTCCTGCACGATATATCCATCGATTTTGAGGCCGGAAAATCCTATGCGATCGTCGGCTCTTCCGGAAGCGGCAAGTCCACTCTTCTTAATCTCATACTGTCAGGCGCATGCGGTGCCGAATACAGCGGAAAGATAAGCTGGGACGAAGAAGATCTTAAGGATTCATCGTCGGATTCGCTTTTCGATCAGGTGGCATCGATACAGCAGAACGTGTTCGTATTCAATTCATCCATAAAGGACAACATCACGATGTTCCGAGACTTCCCTGAAGAGAAGGTCAAGCAGGCGGCTATGCGCGCAAATCTTGGCGAACTCATAAATGAGCGTGGCGAAGATTATCTCTGCGGAGAGAACGGCAGCGGCTTATCAGGCGGCGAGAAACAAAGGATCTCAATTGCCAGGAGTCTTCTTAAGGATTCATCTGTCCTCCTGGCTGACGAGATAACTGCAGCGCTGGATTCCCAGACTGCATACAAGGTCTCTTCCGATATTCTTGATCTTACGGGCCTTACAAGGATCGTCGTCACGCACTCGCTCGACGAGAAGCTCATGAAAAGATATGACAAGATCCTCGTAATGAAGAACGGCAGGATCGAAGAGCAGGGCACCTTCGACGAGCTTATGGCAAGAAGGAAATACTTCCACGCGCTGTTTACTGTTGAGGTGTGATTATAGATTGATAAGCCTGTGTTCCTGCCTTAATGAATGGTGCTATAATTTTCCCGTGGGGATGAATTTAAGCGGTTAACGTGCATTATATTCCGCCTGAATTCCTGTAATTTCTCATGAGATCTTCACTCCCGGTGCGAAGAATCCGCATCAGCTATTCGTCTATAGAGTAGATGCGGACAGAAAAGGAGACAGCAAATGACAGACAAGGAACTTGGGCGGATCTACAACGAAGCATACAAAGCGGTGTACTGGACTGCGATGTCACTTCTTAAGAACGAGGCAGACGCAGAGGATATCGTGCAGGATACTTTCGTTGCTTTGATCGAATCCTACGACTCGATCAAGGATAAGAGCAAGGTCACATCCTGGCTCAAAAAGACTGCCGCCAACAAGTGTCTGGACCGTATAAAGCTTGCGAAAACGGACACCATGGACGAAGAGTTCTTTGATAATGTCGAAGCAGTTCCCGAAGACTTCCTGCCGGACTCCATTGTCGAATCCGAAGATGCCAGAAAGATCGTCATGAACATCATCAACAATTCGTTGTCTGATGACATCAGAAGAACGCTTATCCTGTTCTATTTCGACGACATGAGCATCAAAGAGATCGCCGGAGCACTGGGCGTGCCTGAAGGTACTGTATCACGCCGTCTCAACTTTGCCAGAAACAAGATCAAGAAGGAGGTTGAGAAATATGAGAAAGACAATAATACGAACTCGCAAATCTGTCCGCATCAGCTAAGGCTATCGAAGCCGGAACAAAGATTGCAAAAACGGCAGTTAAGAAAGGAGCAGATATTGTTAAGACAAAAGTGCTGATAGGCAGTGTTGCCTCAGTAGTCACGGTAGGTACAGCCATCGGAGTAACTGTCGGCGTGTTAAACAAGAAGGCTGATACAGAGCCCACGGCAACTGTAATAACAGAAGAGAGCACAAAAGAAAGAGCCGCTGATGTTCCTATAAAAGCTTTGAAGCCGATTTCTTACGATAATGTCTCCAATGTTACTTACCTTAAAGCAACTCCTGAAGACACCAAAGACCTTACAGAAGGCCCCAAAGAATACCATTATGGAGTTGGAACAATATATGTGAAGTACAGTGGATCCGATACATTCGAGCCGGGTGTTCTGATCATATCTGATGTCAGGTGCAATGTTTCAAGAGTACCAGATCCCATGGATGAGCTGTATTTCTGGATGGTTGATGATGACTGGGCTTTGGGTAATGCAATCGATGAATTCTGTAAAGATAAAGGAATACAGAAAAAGGAACTTGGCCTGATCACGCGTACTAACATCCAGTCAATTACCGATGAGTATTACAGTTCATTAAGATATCAATCGACGAATACTTGGAATCTTCACTACCATGATGGAGACGAGTATGTAATTTAATTAGAGGTCCGAACCCGAGTGGGTTCTCCCGCTATCGCAAACCCCGATTTTTCGAGCAAAAAAGATAGAAAAACGCCGTTTTCTGTCTTTTTTGCTCTTTTTTTAGCCGTTTGCGATAGTGACGCATGGGGGCGAACACATTTGTGATAGCAGCGCGCGGAGCTTCTTAAAATTTTTCGAAATAACAGCGAAGAAATCGAATCAGTTATTCGTCTATAGAGTAGATGCGGATCAAACGCATGAATAAAAAAGGCTGATTTAAGGGATCAGATTAAGGAGGAATAAAATGAAAAAGCTTATCAGTGTAATCCTTGCAGGTGTTATGATGGCAGGCCTTTGCGCGTGCGGCAAGGAAGGTTCCGTTAAGGAAACCGGGGAAAACGCTAAGGAAACAACTAAGGAAACTATTGAATCAGAAACTGAGGAAACCAGCAGTGGCCAGACTGAATCTGATAATCCAAACTTGTTAGTGTTAGATGGTTTTTCGGATCAGGAATTATTTGACTTTTGCCATGAAACGATAAACATCGATATCGTTGACGGCGAGTCATCTCAGAGCCTGATTGACAGGCTTCCCGGTGCCAGATACGGTGCAAAGCCCTATAAATGGTCGTATAGGATTGCCGGTATTACGTTTGAATACGGTCCTTCTTTAGATGGAAAGGACTATGACCGTTTAGATGAAGTCCATTTGGGTTTTATATATGATGACAATGAAGGTACGCTTAAGCATCTGGAACCTGATAATAACGTTGTCAGAAACGGAAGTGTTGTAATGTGGTTCTACAGCGGCAGAGGAGAGTCGGTGTATGAATTCTTTAAGTCGAAGTATACAGAGATGTATCCCGGAGCAAAAGTCGAAGACTATAAAAGCGACGACTTCGATGAGTATTCTATTTTTGGCGAAAACAATGAAGTAATCCGCATCCGCATGGATCACCTGAGGACATGCAAAAAAATAACAGTCGGGGAAGGCCAGTTTAGACAGAAATAAGATTTTAACCTGATTTTTAAGGGATCAGATCAAGGAGGAATGAAAATGAAAAAGCTTATCAGCGTGATCCTTGCAGGTGTTATGATGGCAGGCCTTTGCGCGTGCGGCATAGTTGATTTAGGAAAGAAAGGGAGAGAAACAACCGAGGAGGAAGTTGAGCCTGTAACTGCAACAACTACTGCGGAAACAACGACAGAGACAACCGCTGCTGCAAAGGAGCCTACAGAAGCAACAGAAGACGTAGTTGAATCAACGGTTGCATCCGATAAAGTCAGAGCCGATGAGGTTCCAATAAAAGCTTTGAAGCCGTTATCTTACGATAATGCATCCAATGTTACTTATCTTAAAGCCACACCTGAAGACACCAAGGATCTTACAGAAGGCCCCAAAGAATACCATTATGGCGTAGGGACGATATATATGAAGTACAGTGGATCCGATACATTCGAATCGGGTGTTCTGATCATATCTGATGTCAGATGCGTTGTTTCAAGAGTACCAAGTCCTATGGATGATCTGTATTTCTGGACAATCGATGATGATTGGGCTTTAGACCGTGCAATCGATGAATTCTGTAAAGATAAAGGAATACAGAGAAAGGAACTTGGCCTGATCACGCGCAATAACATCCAGTCAATTACCGATGAGTATTACAGTTCATTAAGATATCAATCGACGAATACTTGGAATCTTCACTACCATGATGGAGATGAATATGAGATTTAATTAAATGTCCGAAGCCTGAGCGGGTCCTCCCGCTATCGCAAACCCCGATTTTTCAAGCAAAAAAGATAGAAAAACGCCATTTTCTGTCTTTTTTGCTCTTTTTTTAGCCGTTTGCGATAGTGGTGCACACAGGTTACCTACTTAAACGGAGACAGCCTTTTCTTATGGATGTTGATCTGTCTGTGATAAACTTAATTAGTCAGCAGACTTGCGAACGATAAGAGTCTCGGCCGCATCAGGAAAGCGTCATTTTTGAGCACTTGGTAAATAAGGGGAGAAGATATGAGCCTTAGAACGGTAATGATATTTCCGGAATTCGAGAATATGTATGTGATCGATCCTGTCAGGAACAGGTACGATCCGTTTGCGAAGCTTGTCAGGCCGCATATCACCATCGTGTTTCCGTTTGAGTCAGATATGAGCAATGAGGAGCTGTCCGGTATCCTGGACAGAAGGCTTGCGTCTTTTGGGCCGTTTGATATTGAGATGCAGGGCTTTGCGAAGCACAGCGTGCCGGCCGGCAACTATCTTTTCCTTAACATGACAAAGGGCGCGGAAGAGATCAAGAAGATCCATGAGGAGCTCTACAAGAATGAATTTGCGCCCTTTGACAAGGGCTTTGAATATGAGCCGCACATGACTGTCGGAAAGCTTGATACGGAAGAGGCGTTGGACGATGCGTTTAGTACAGTCAAGTATAAGCGTGATGTTTTCGCGTGCACGGTAAACAAGATCTCCGTGGAGATGATCGGCGAGCATGAGGAATCGATCATCATACTCGAAAAAGAGCTTAAGCAGAGTGCCGCAGCGCCTGTTGTGCCTGTAACCCCTGCCGTCAGTGACCGTGATCCTGTTGCCGGTGCTGTCAGCACCCCGGAAGTATCTGAAAACAGGCCGCTTGATGCGGAATACGGGAAGATCTTAAATTGCATTAAGAGCGGCGACTATGCCGGGGCGATAAAGCTCCTGAATACGGCCGATGACAGCAAGGATCCGGTCTGCTATGCACTTATGAAGATCCTTAGTGCTTACCGGACCGGCAGCACGGTGGAAATTATGAAGAAGCTGTCTTCGAATGCCTCTCTGACGAGCCATTTGCTGATGAGGGACGATACGAAGGCTCTTTTTTCTTCGCTGAACTCTGCCGGCAGCCTTATGGACGCTCATATGATCGAATACTGCATGCTCGCGTTAATGCTCTCGGGCATAAGTAAGATGGAGATCAGCAATGCTTTTGTAAAGAGTTCGAAGTCCTCCGCGAGCGGCGGCCGCAGGTCTGCATTCGCGAAGATGGACAGTGAGGATACGCATAATTACAACAAATACGGGGAGCTGCAGAATACCAGGGAACCGTATGAATTCGATTTTTTTGAAGAATTGAACGATATCGGAGTAAAATATAAGAGCGCTGTCACACATCCTGACAGGAACTTCGAAAGCGTTGCTTTGGCTAATCTCAGTCTGATAGGGGACCTCTTCATTCTGGGCAACAGGACTGCAATTGATGCGAATCCGAATGATGACGGAATAGTCAGATATGTTAGTGAGCACGACTACGGAGTTAACAAGCCGCCGGTTACCGTGGACGATGAGAGTTACGGTAATGCCGGCGAGGAAACAAAAAATAAAATAGCGGTATATTGCAATGAGCTCGAAAACAAATACCCTACAGACGAAGCAAGGCAAGCGCGTCTCGAAGAACTGACAGGGCTCATAAGACAGGAAGAGGAAAAGATACTTAAAGGTACTTACAGACAATAAAAGGATTGGTTTTTATGGCAAAGACATTTAAGACAGGGGATATCATAACCATTTATTTCGGAGATTCAATAAGAAAGCTCCTGCGTAAAGCTCTGCGCAAGAAGCATACTTATTTCGTTGATTATATCGTTATCGCCAAGGACGGCGAGATGCTGACGGTCCTTCCGAATTCCAAAGTCAAGGATGTGGATGAACCGTACGAGATCACGGCTCTGCGTATAAACAGATCCGACAGGCATATCCTGACCCGCGGCGAGCTCGAGAATCTCCGCACGTGCGGCAAGAGCGAATTTTATCAGTTCGCCGAGGAGCGCGGATACAATTCCAAGGAGTTCAAGGAGGCGTTCAAGCCTTTCCGCAAGGCAGCCAAAAAGGAAGACTGAGAGTATCTCGGACCTTAATCTTTAATGCCTCTTACCGTAAGTCCGGAGACGAAGTATTTCTGAAGAAACGGATATGCGATCATGAGGGGCAGCATCGATAAGATCGCCAGGGCTGACCTTAATGTCTGCGGGGTGATCGGATATGGCCGGGGCTGGTGCATGTTGGTGATGGTGCCGGGCTGTGCTGTGACGGTATTGAAATACTTATATATCTCAAATTGCAGGGTCGTGTATTCGTATTCAAATCTGTTGTACAGATATGCATCGAACCACGAGTTCCATTGAGTCGTGGCAATGAAGAGCGCGATAGCCGCATAAACAGGTTTGCATAAAGGCGAGATGATGCTCCAGAAGATCCTCATGTAACCGGTGCCTTCAAGCTGTGCCGCCTCTTCCAGTGATTCCGGAATATTCTTCATGTACGTTCTCATAACGATCAAATACAGACCGCTGACCAAGCCGGGGATGACATAGACCCAGAATGTCTGCGTCAGATGCATTTTCCTGTACAAGTATAATGTCGGGATAATGCCCGCCTGCGCATATATCGTGATGATCCAGAACAGCGAGAGGCCTGATCTGAAGATGAATTTCCTGCGGCTGATGATATAAGCGAGCAGAGCGTTCGCAAAGACGCCCAGAAACGTTCCGATCACGGTCCTTGCTGCTGTGATGGCAGCGCCCCTCCAAATGCTTTCTCTCTTGAACAGGATAGCTTCATAGCTTTTTAATGACCACACGCGCGGGAAAAAGTGGATCCCTCCTTTTATGGAATCCGTTCCGTCGCTTAAAGAATATGCCAGCGTGTTGAACACAGGATAAAGGGTAATAAATGCGAATATGGAGAGGAACACATAGAGAAACACTTTGAAGACAATGTCCGATGCTGCCCTCTTTTGCTTAAGTCTGATATTACCGTTTGAAACATTTTCGAGACTTGCCATGGTATCATCCTCCCAAAGCACCGCCTAAGAAATCCCTGTTTACCGTTTATAGGTTAGCACGTCAAAAACTGCCGTAACAACGGACAAACTCTGACATTAATACCGTATAATTTCAGACTTTTGGGGTGGGAAAGGAAAACTATGGTTAACGGTTTTTTCCCTGAAGGAACCTTTCCGTAAAGGAAAGGCTTTGCCAATTTTCTTGCAAAGAAATCAACGAGCGGTCCCATGAAGAAGGCTGTGATGATGGTGCCTGCACCGATTACGGCGCCGATTCCGGAGACGGATGCGCCGGACAGGAAGTAGAGTGCAACGCCAAGGATAACGCATACGACGTCGGTGACTATCCTTACATACTTGAACTTGCCGATGTGCCAGGTATTGGAGATTATGAGCGCGACTGCGTCGTATGTTGATACGCCGATATCAGCGGTCATATAGAACGATGAAGCTACACAGATTATCAGTATTCCGATGATGAGACAGACGGATCTGCCGGGGATGCCGAGCACAGGGAAGAAGTTTTCGAGCATCCGATTTTCCGCAAATTATACTCAAGATATCTTTATTTACGCTGACGGAGTGTGTTATAAGTAAATGTATGTGAATAAAGGGGGACAGATAAATGGAAAATTTCAGTGGTGAGTTAAGAGCAGTAAAGCTCGATCTTAAGGCATGTGTAGTCAACATCAATGCTGAAGACGGAAGCGGCCTTATAGGCGTCGAATACAAGGGCCACAAGGATCTTGAGCCTGATGCAACATTTGCGGACGGCATCCTTAGCTTTACCCAAAAGCCTGTGAACGGAGTCCGTCTGGGCGTCATGGCGGTCAACCAGCCGAGGATCACCGTTACGGTCGGGAAAGATACTTTCCTGAATTACGTTGATATAAAGGTCAATGCCGGCAACATCAGCATTAAGGGTATCTCTGCAGACTGGTTGTCCGCAGTCGTAAGTGCGGGAAATATCAATGTCAGCGACAGTAATTTCCTCAAAGCCGACATCAAGGCAAAGGCAGGGAATACCAATATCAGCAACACAAACCTCAATCAGGTCTCGGTAGATGTAAAGACCGGAAATGCCAAGCTGAATGCCGCAGAGGAACTTGATCAGTACGATATCGACTGCAAAGTAAGAAACGGGAACATCAGGATCGGCAATGAGAAGTCATCCGGAGGCTACAGTTCCAAAGGCCAGGATGGAAGCAGCATCAAGGTCAAAGCTAATACAGGAAGCATCGAGATCGATTAAGAGTGAAGATATTAGTACTCGGCGGAACAAGATTCTTCGGAATACATATGGTGAATGACCTTCTTGATAAGGGTCATGATGTAACGATTGCGACCAGAGGCAGGAATCCTGATAACTTCGGCGGCAGAGTAGAACGCATTACGTTTGAGAGAACTGACTCGGCAAGTGTCAGGGAAGCGCTGGCGGGGAAACATTTCGACGTCATCATAGACAAGATCGCGTACTGCTCGAATGACATCAGAATGCTGATGGATGCTGCAGACTTTGACAGATATATCTACATGTCCAGCACGGCTGTTTACGATCCAAAGTATGTTGATACCAAAGAAGATGAGTTCGACGGCATGAAGGGTAATCTGGTGTGGTGCAACAGGCAGGATTTCCCTTACGACGTGATAAAGAGACATGCAGAATATGCATTGTGGCAGAAGTATTCAGACAGGAACTTTACGGCGGTCAGGTATCCTTTTGTAATAGGCAGAGACGATTACACAAAGAGGCTGCTGTTCTATGTTGAGCACGCCGTGAAAAAGATCCCGATGTATATCGACAATATCGATGCGCAGATGGGTTTTATCAGGTCCGACGAGGCCGGAAAATTCATGTCTTTCCTGGTTGATAATGAACTCAGAGGAGCCGTCAACGGAAGCTCAAAAGGCACCATTTCCATTCATGAAGTTCTTGATTACGTCGAAAAGAAGACCGGCTGCCGTGCGCTCCTTGCAGACGACGGCGACAATGCACCGTATAACGGCGAGACTGAATACAGCATCAATACCGATAAGGCTGAAGCTTTGGGCTTCGGATTCTCAGATCTTAAAGACTGGATCTATGAACTGATCGACTATTACATCGGTCTGGTAAGAACATAAAATACAGCAAACTTTCCTGAATTTGATCTCATGATCATCAAGAGAATAACTGACCTCATGAACTGTCAGTTGTAAATTACACAATCAATTAAAATTGTCATATATTTGATGCTGATTTGATGAATCGGCATTTTACTATTAAGGTGTATTCTTCTATTTTGAAGGCATTTGTAACGTTATGGGGATAATGTTTCAGGAACTGCGTATGGGGGAATTATTATGCGTATTTCAGGGAGAATTCTATCTTTAGTACTGTCGGTCGTTATGCTTGCATCAGTCTGCCTGGCAGCGGCTTCATGCAAGGTCAGCAAGGGAGAGATCAAGAAAGTTCAGGAGACGGATCCGTGGTATGAGGCCAAGCGCGTGGAACTCGATCCGGAGTTTGATGCAAGTAAGACCAAGAACCTGAAAGTGAAGGGGCCGTATCTGATCCGGGACAAATATATCATGTCATATGTTGCGGGCGAGATATGGGACGATTTGCCGGCTATTTATACGGTGCCTCACGAATGGATGGGCATCTATGACAAGGATGGCAACCGCACTCACATGATCGATGTTGATGAGATCATGCAGCAGTTGGCACCGGAGGGTACTGTTATCGCTTACGATAGTATGGGTGTCAGCGAATGTGAGAGCGGGGCGCGCTTGTTCTTCTCACAGATCAGTGCTTTCTCACTTTTCTATTGCGACATCGATCTCGAGAAAGGAACCCAGATCGCACCGCCGTACCTTCTGGACCAGAAGGACCTCGACAGTGTCATCGGCACGATCAACAACAGGGCCAAAACAGTCATGGCGGAGAGATAAGTTGTAACGATAGACTTATGAGCAGTTTTTCAGGCCGGATTTCAGGGTTAGACTGAAGTCCGGTCTGAATTTTAATCGTTATTCGTTTGTCGTTCAGTGCAGATTTCAGGGTAAGACTGAAGTTTAGCCTGAAAAAATGCACCTCGTGGCCTCCTGCCAGGCGCCTGATAAGAACAGTATAATCCGGTGGTAATGTTATAATCTCAGTTAGGGCAGATCCTGTGAAAATGCTTGAAAAGGATAGTGGAATATGATAACCGTAAACTTGTATTACAAAGGCCGGAACGGCAGCGCAAGAGCATTTGCCGAAGAGATGGAGAAGTCTGGTATTGCGGATGCCATCCGCAAGGAGAAGGGCAATCTGAGATATCAGTATTTCATGTCGCTCGATGATCCTGAGACTGTGCTGCTCATTGACTCCTGGACTGATCAGAATGCGATCGACGAGCATCATGCATCTCCCATGATGAAGCAGCTTGCCGAGCTTCGCGAGAAGTACGATCTGCACATGACGGTCGAGCGTTTTGTCAGTGATGAATATGAAGCAGATAAGAAATTCATCAGAACATAATGGCCGTAGCAAATGATCCTGAAAGGAATGTCTGATATGGATATCTCGAAAATGAAATGGACAAGAGAGCCCTCTGATTACAGTATTGCTGAAGACCGCATTGAGATCACGACCGAACCTCACACCGATCTGTGGCAGAGGACTTACTATCATTTCCAAAACGATAATGCACCGGTCCTGCAGATGGAGACAGATGAGAGGTTTTTCTCATTCACGGTAAAGACGGATTTTGCTGACAGCCATCACCGTTTTGACCAGTGCGGGATCGTCATGTATCTGGATTCCGGCAATTGGCTCAAGGCGTCCGTTGAATGCGAGAATGAGACATTCCAGCATCTCGGTTCCGTCGTAACGAATCACGGGTATTCCGACTGGGCGACCACAGAGATCCCCGCTGATGTAAAGACGATGTGGTACAGGTTCAGCCGCAGGGAAGACGATTACTGCATCGAGTGTTCTTCTGACGGAAAGTCTTTCTCGCAGATGAGAGTCTGTCATATGTGGGAAGGCGCGGGAAAGATAAACTTCGGCATTTATGCATGTAGTCCGGAGGATTCGAGCTTCAAGGCCGTATTTACGGAATTTGCGCTGACAGACTGTGTCTGGGCTGCGCACGACGGACAGCAGCCGGACTGAATAATACAGTGAGGATGGTTATTCTATGTTCAGAGGAATGAGAAGGTTTAAGCAGCAGGTAAGCGAAGAAGAGTGTATCCGTGTGTTAAAGGAACAGCCCCGCGGCGTGCTCTCGATGATCGGTGATGACGGATATCCTTACGGCATTCCGCTCGACCACTGGTACTGCGAAGAGAACGGCAGGCTCTATTTTCACGGAGCCAAAGAAGGCCACAAGATCGATGCGATCACCGGGTGCGACAAAGTAAGTTTCTGCGTTATGGATGAAGGCTTCCGCAAAGAAGGCGAATGGGCTCTCAACATCACTTCAGTCGTTGTATTTGGCAGGATCAGATTCGTGACCGATCCGGAACTGATAACGAAGATAGGAACGAACCTGTGCCGCAAGTTCACAAACGATGAGGAATACATCAAGCACGAAGTAGAGTTCGCGCTTCCGAGAGCACAGTGCCTCGAGATTATTCCTGAGCATATGACGGGCAAGCTCGTGAACGAGTCATGATCTCGAAAACAGTCCGCAGAACACATATTTAAAGTGTCTCTGCAAATTTACAGATGCGTTCGGAGTGGTACAATAAAAGCTATAAATTATTTCTGACAAGTGAGGTAAAGGTATGTTTTGTTCAAACTGCGGTGCACCATTAGGAGATCAGGATAAGTTTTGTAAAGCGTGCGGAACACCCGTAAGTGTTCAGCCTGCTGCACCTCAGCCCGCGCCTGCACAGCCGGTAGCTGCACCTGCGCCTGTTGCTGCACAGCCTGCACCTGCGCCTGCAGTTCAGCAACCTGTACCTCAGCCTGTAGCTGCACCTGTTGCACAACCCGTACCTCAGCCTGCACCTGTCTATCAGCAGCCTGTTACAGCAGCACCTCAGCCTGCTCCTGCTCTTGCTAATGCGAAGGGAGGTCCGAGACGTGCTTGCTTTGTCGTAGGACTTATCACATGCATCCTGCTCATCATTGAGACACTTCCAGCGCTTGCTATCGGATGTACGATGTTAATTGCAGGTCCGATTGGCATGATATTCGGAGCAAGCAATTCCGAAGATCTCCTGGGCTATGGACTTCTGATATGTTTAGGCGGATTCATACTCATGGATATGGCTATCATATCGATCGTATTTAATGGTATCTGCACCAAGATAACTGCAAAGAGACCTGCTTCCAAATGCAGAGCATTGAGGATGGCAGCTGCGATCATGGTCCTTGCTGATGCTGCGATCGTTATAGCTCCCGTTATCGGCCTTAATCAGATTATGAGCGATGCTCAGTTCTTCTACGGTATATTTGCCGTTACTTTCATAATGGCGGCCGTCTTCTTTGTATTGGCACTCATTACGAACAGCAAGGAAAAGAAGCTCGCTGCGGCATGATCTTTTCGAGGACATGAGAATAGGATCTTCATCTGGAGCCTCTCCGCTTTATGGATAACATCGGGTTCGTCAAAACTCATACGGTTTCTATTGTAGAAATCGGCACGGTCATGGCTTGCAGACGGAAAAACAAACCGTTTAAGACCTTAGGATTTATCTCGGTTATCGGTTGCGCGATCCCTATTGTATATTTATTTCTGGCGGTCTTTTTTGGCGGAGTACCTTGAACTTAAAAGCGGGCAATTAATAAGACCGGCTATAGTAAGGCAAAACAGCGGCAGATGTTTAACAGATCAACATGATTTGATATTATGTTCGCAAGTCGACAAGGCTGCTGTAAGGGACGGCCTGAATGACGAGCGGAGGTTAGTATGGAATCTAATGTAATTATCGATCCCCAGTATGAGGAGAAGGCTTCAGGCTTCCTGAAGAAGGCGGTCATAGGACTTGTCTGCGCGTCATTTCCTATTGCGAGCATAGTCGCTATTATTTTGGGTTCAGGCAATCACAAGGCGATAGTAGATTATGTCAATGCAGGCGGAATGCATACTCCGAAGATCAAGACATGCGCGGTACTTAGCAAAGGCGCATTCTACGGCGGCATAGGAATGACCATCTTTTATGTGGTCTATTTCATATGCGCATTCCTGATGCTCTCGGCTTATCTTTTCTCGACTTTGCCGAATCAGCATTGATGATCAGAGAGAACTGAACAATATCCGGATAAGAACCAAGTCTTTTCTTGGCCCGTTGAGTATGATAGTTTGTGTTCAGTATTTCAACGGAGGTAATTCGCATGCAGATAATCGAGATCCCTGACAGACAGATGAGGCTGGATATCATTTAATATGGAATTTCAATAAGGGATTAGGAAATGGCAATGATCGATAAGGACCCTCACGATTTTTATGCTCTCAGGGAATTGATGCTGTCAGCAGCTCATCTGAATGATATGGATGAGCTTGCTCTTGGTGCTGAAGCAAAACATTTTGCGTATAATTCCAAGACAGTAAAAGAAGTGTGCGAAAGTGCTCCGGAAGAAGATAAGGAATACTTTAGGATTTTTGCCAAGCTCTATGCTGACAAAAAACGGAAGGCCGATTGTAACAGGGAGATCGAATCCCTTAACCGCGATCTCGAAAGGATCGAGGCTGCCATGAGGCTAACCGAAGATACCCGCCGCGATTACTATATCAAGGCCGGTAAGGGCTCAAAATGGCATATCTATGCCGGCAGGGGCTCAGGATGGCATCCTAAAGCGTACTTCATTTTAGTATGGTGTAGTACTGCCTTCTTTTTAATCTTAGAATTGATCATCGCCGGAGTTCTGGCTTCAAGCGGCACTGGAGGAGAGGGAGCCTTTATTGCTGTTTTTGGCGGCCTCACGCTCCTTATCGGCATAGGTGTTAATTTCGGATATGTCTTTCCCAGATTCAAGATAATGAAGGAGATAGACACTTATATGGACGAATTCAAGGCCGAATTGTCCCTCACCGAAGAGAAGATACAAGAACGTAAAGCTGAAGCCGAAGAACTCTCGGAGGATATCAGCAGAGGGATCCGGGAGCTTGAAAAAACAGACAGTATGAGGGTATGGAGGACAGAGAAGAAATGAGCATAGCAGATAAGAGGGTGGAATTCGGATCGGATGAGGCAGCTGACAAGCAGAAAGCACTCAGAGGATCCGGTAATATAACAGATGATTTTCCGGAGATGGCACGGAATGTATACGAACATCTTAACGATGAGATATCAAAGAAGATCTTCGAAGCCCGGATGATGTATGCCAAAACGGGAGATGTAGGTTATATTACAGAACTTGAATCAAAGTACAGGAATCTCAGCAGCGACATGCAGGTATATGTTGAGAAGATCCAAAAAGGCACGCATTGCCTGATCTATGGTGCAGGCCGTGCAGGACATTATCTTGCCGGAAGATTTAAGCACTTTGGCGTGGCGGTCGACAGCTTCATCGATCCTGATGAGAGCAAAGGACCTGTTGATAAAGATACCGGTATCAAGGTGATCAGCGAGCAGGAACTTAGTGAGAACAAAGCTCTGTATGACGATAAGACACTTGTTATCTCATACTCCATAAAGCCTGCAGCCGATGAAGTCCGGAAGCGTCTTATTGAGGATATCGGAATAAGCGAAAAAAATATCATCTCGGGCATCTTCGACTGGCGCAATAATCAGGGGCAGTATTTCGACTTTTTCGAAGCCAAGGAAAATGAAGTATTCGTAGACTGCGGATGCTTTGACGGAGCCACCTGCTACAACTTTGCAGGATGGTGCGGACATAAGGGCTTTGACCACATCTATTCCTTCGAAGCTGATCCGGTGAATTATGCTAAAGCCAAGGAGATCCTTGCTCCGCTCGGCAAATGTGATCTTTATCCTTATGGCACTTCCGATGTTAATAAGAAGGTTTATTTTGCAGCAGATGCTTTTGAGACTTCATGCATCATAAGCAGGGAAGAAGCTGAGAAGAGGAACTTCGAAGGCGTTGAAGAGATAGAGACAGTAGCCCTTGACGATGTGCTTGAAGGCAAGAGGATCACTTTCATAAAGATGGATATCGAAGGCGCAGAGTATGAAGCACTGCTTGGCGCACGCAAATTGATCGAAATAAACCGTCCGAGAATGGCGATCTCCGTTTACCATAAATACGAAGACTTTGTCACGTTGGCAGACCTTGTTCTCAAGATGCATCCTGACTACAGGATCTCATTCAGACACTATGGATTTGATGAACTTGAGACGGTCATGTATGTTGAATGATCGCGAGATAGACGTGATATAATTATCTGCGAAGGAACAAGGCCATTCATCTGCTTGATTCCGGCAAAGCAAAGGACTTTGCGGACAGGCTGATTGACTTTTCGCGATCTTGGTAATAATATAGCCCTCAAACAAGGAGACGGAATCAATGCTTAATAACGTGACAACAATGTATATGCGCAAGTTAACTTATGACTTTAAGTCGTATGGCATTGTTGTTGCTCTAAGATAATCCGTTATTTAATTCAGTTACACCAAGGCCATTTATCACGAGATAAGTGGCCTTTATTATTTTTTGGAGGAGGACATGAGAATGGAGATCAGAAGATTCAGAGATGAAGATGCACAAGCGGTATCAGAGGTTATCAGAACAACTATCAGGATATCCAATACAAAGGATTATCCTGTGGAACTGATGGATGAACTTATCGCATCTGAGACACCTGAAGCAGTCTTGCAAAGAGCTTCATGGACCCATTTCTATGTTGCCTGTGATGAAGGGAAGATAATCGGGTGCGGCGCCATCGGACCATATTGGGGCAAGGAAGATGAGAGCAGCCTTTTTACGATCTTTGTGTTTCCCGAATATCAGGGAAAAGGTGTCGGACGGTCGATTGTTGAAGTGCTCGAAAAGGATGAATATTTCATTCGTGCAAAGCGCATAGAGATACCTGCTTCGATAACCGGCGTACCGTTCTATCTGAAGATGGGTTACGATTATAAAAACGGTATAACCACACCTGACGAAGAGCATCTGATAAGACTGGAAAAGCTAAAAGGATAAAGGTGACAAACATGATAAGAGAGATTAATGACAATGAGATAAAACAATGCGTAAGCGTGATAAGGCAGAGCTTTAAGACGGTTGCTGACGAGTTCGGATTCACGGAAGAGAACGCGCCGCTGTTCACGGCTTTTGCAACGGATGAGGCAAAGGTCCTAATGTGGAAGAGTGAGCAACACCGTCCGATGTTCGGTTACTTTGAAGACAATGAGCTCGTGGGATATTACAATCTCGCACTCACACCTGAAGGTGATTGTGAGATAGGCAGTCTTTGCGTTCTTCCTGATAAGCGGCATTTGGGAATAGGAGATGCGCTTTTGGCTGATGCCGTATCAAGAGCAAAAGCAGCCGGATTCGGTAAGATCAAACTCAGCATAGTCGAAGAGAATAAAGTGCTGCGCAAATGGTACGAAGATCACGGATTTGTTCATGTGGGAACGAAGAAGTTCGATTTCTTTCCGTTTACGTGCGGATATCTTGAGAAAAGCCTGTCCCATTGAAGGTACGGTGTAAGACGGAAAGAAATGATATATTATCAGAGTAGGTATCAGGAAGAATAAGTTAAAGGAAGACAGGTAACGATCATGTATTGCAATAAATGCGGCTCATATATACCAAGCAAGCGCACAGTCTGCTCCAACTGCGGAGCACCTGTTCCGGACCCTTCTGCGCCGGCACCTGCTGTTGAACCTGCGCCTGCAAAACGCCCCAACGGGATAGCTGTAGCCGGACTCATAATGGGAATACTTACTGTCGTATTATGCTGGTTGCCGGGAATTCCGTTCCTCACAGGACTTCTGGGAACGATCTTCTCGATAGCCGGCATTGCAAAGAAGAATGCATATTTCAAAGGTGCTGCCGTTGCCGGCCTGATCCTTTCGATCATTGGAGTAATACTCAGTGTTTTCGCTCTGCTTGCATTGATCATTCCGGGTGTTACCAAGTATCTGGCCAAAGCCAGTGAAGCCGAATCGTACATAAGAGCAACGGGCGTGGTCTGGCGGACTTGGCTATAAAGGAACAAGTAGCTGAAATCAAGTTATAAGGCAAAGCCTGTTTTCCGGAATGATATAATAAAATACGTCTGCAGATCAGAGTGGGCAGCAGTAAGATGCGCCATGAAGATACGGACAAAACTATGAATCGGGGGAATACCGGCGGCGATGAACTATCCATTGGTCAAAACCTTAAAGACCGTGAATTTCATGGCCGGAAAAGCATCTTCACTTGCGGAGATCAAGCGTCACAGGAAACAGTCTGAGTGGGCACACAGCCTTGCGACGCCCAAAGATGATGTGGAACGGAGAAGATTCCGCAACGGAAAGATCTCCTGCGAGGAAATCAAGCCCCTCAAGTCATATGATCCCAGTTATGTAATTCTCTACTGCCACGGCGGCGGCTATATCTGCGGAGGACTCGGTTACGCGGGGAATCTCGGTGTTAAGCTTGCTTTGGCTACCGGTTTTACGGTCTATTCTTTTGCATACCGTCTGGCTCCCGAGCATCCTTACCCGGCTGCAGCAGAGGACGCAGATGCCATGTGGGAATATATCACGGGGAATGTCGCAGATGCAGACCATGTGCTCCTGGCAGGTGATTCGGCAGGCGGCAACATGGCGCTTTGCCTGACCCGGAGACTGATATCGGAAGGGCGCCTTGCGCCGCGTGAGCTTATTTTGTTCAGCCCCTGGACCGATATGACCGGAACATCAGAGTCCTATGAGACCAACAAGGACATCGATCCTGTACTTAATAAAGAGTTCGTTATGAATTCTGCAAAAGCATACATAGGAGACAAAGATCCTGCTGATCCTGCATTCAGCCCGCTGTTTGGCAGCTTCGAGAATTTCCCGCCTGTCTTCATTATGGCCGGAAGAAACGGGATATTATTAGATGACAGCATCAGGCTTAAGGAAAAGATAGATGCAGCCGGCGGTAAGGCAGAACTTGATATTGAAGAGAAAGGATGGCACGTGTATCTGCATATGCCAGGGCCTATGACCCGCAAGGCATTAAAGCGCCTTGCAGCGCATGTGTCGCATGAAATATATGGGAAGCGATAATTGGTACAGGATCGACAATGTGGCCAAGGTCTTTCTGGCCACTGCAGGCAAGCGTGACACCAGATCGTTCCGTCTCAGCTGCACATTGAAAGAGGAGATTGATCCAAAGCTCCTGCAGGAGGCTGTCATCTCGGCGATCGAAGACCGCCCGCAGGTACAGGTGAGGATAAGGCGGGGCCTTTTCTGGCATTACCTGGAGGATACCGACCTTCTCCCTGTTGTTAAGCAGGAGGACGATCGTATCTGTCCGGTCCTTTATGTGCCTTCGAAAACCATGCTTCACTACCAGGTGACATATTTCGGAAAGCGTATCAATCTTGACATCTCTCATGTTCTGGCAGACGGCACGGGTGCGATGGAATTTCTGAACATAATCGTGCTCGATTATCTTAGAAGAAAATATCCCGGCGAGCTTGAAGACATTACGGTACACTCCGGTGCTTCCGAAGGAGACTTAAGTCAGGACAGCTACCGGCAGTTCTTCGGAGGCAAGAACCTTCCGCACGCATCTGAACAGAAGAAGGCTTACCACTTGAGCGGACTTAAGCTCCCTTATAACCAGCTGCAGTTCATTGAGATAAAGATGCCGACTTCGCAGATACTTCCGAGAGCAAAAGAACTGAAGGTCTCGCTGACGAGCTATCTCGGGGCACTCTGGATGCTTGCGATCCGTGATGAGATGCCGCCGAGAAAGCGTGATCTTCCGGTGACTATATCCCTCCCGGTCAACTTGCGGAATTATTATCCTTCAAAGACCGCGCGGAACTTCTTCAACAGCGTGAACGTGACGCACGTATTTGACGGCGATATCACGCCCGAAGAACTGGCCTCTGAATTTGACACAGCCCTTAAGAGCCAGCTGACAGAGGAAAACGTCAAGAAACAGATGGATACCTTTGAGACCATGGAGTACGTTGCTCCGGTAAGAGTGGTGCCGCTGTTCATAAAGCAGCTGGTGGTGCGTCATTTTACACTGAAATCAAGCAAGAAGGTGACAATGACCTTCTCTAACATGGGAGTTCAAAAGCCACCGAAGACACTGGGCGAGCGGATAGAGAACTACAGCGGATTCTGCAGCACAAACAGCATCTTCTCTACGATGTTCGGTTATGGCGAAAACCTGACTTTAGGAGTCTCACTGGCATATGCAAATACCGGTGTCGTGAAAAATTTTGTGCGCTGTCTGTCTGAATCAGGAGTGGACATCACCGTAAGCGCGACGGAGGTGATCAAATGAGACGTTGTCCTTATTGCAAGGTTAATATCGCCGGAGATCTTGGCAAATGTCCGTTGTGTCAGAGCAAACTTGGCGGGGGCACAGAAGAGCCCTGTTACCCTAAGTTTGAGGCACAGAAGAAAAGGTCTTTCTTTTACAAGATGCAGCTCCTTGCCGTATGGAGTGTCCTGATCGTCGGAGTCTGTCTGGATTTTATGGTCAAGCTCCGCCTGCCCGGATATCCTGATCTGCACTGGAGCCTCCTTCTGGCAATGTGGCTTGTAGGCTTTGAGTTCGGGATCATGCGCCAGTTCAGGCCCGGTACCGGTTCCGCCGGCAAGGTGACCATGATGGTCATTATCACGATCGTGATGTGGTGTGTCACAGCATACTTCTTCGGTCTCTTGAAGATAACGCTCGATCTTGCGGTGCCGATCGTGCTCGCGGCGACGATCACGGCGAATTTCGTGCTCGTGTTGTTAGACAAGAACGGCAATACGATGCTCTATCTTCTCACAGGTCTGTTTATGGGGTTTGTTCCGAGCATCATTTACTTTTTCGCGAGCGCCAAGATGCCTCTTGCATGGGTCATCTGCCTGATGGTCAGCGTCATTCTTTTCGCGGGCGCCGTCATATTCAGGGGGAGGGCCGTCGCAGCCGAGTTCCAAAGAAGGTTCCATTTGTAAGAATATCCGGGATAAGTTGTTATAATTGTTTTGGATTGACTGATAAGCATAAAAGGGGAGAAATATATGAAACGGGAATTGGGAATTGCAAGATGCGGATTGGCATGCTGTCTTTGTTCTGAGAATGTTACATGCAAGGGATGCAGGCGGGATGGTTTTATGGAGCTTTCCTGGTGCAAAGATGCCGAGTGGTGTGAAGTAAGAAGATGCGGTATCGATAAGGATATTGCCGGGTGTTATGAATGTGAGCCCGCTAACTGCCGCAAGGGACTTTATGCAGATAAGATCAAAGCCCGCGCTTTCGCTGAGTTCGCCAGAAGGTATGGTATAGATGAGCTGCTTGATTGCCTAGAGAGGAACGAGAAGGCGGGTATCGTCTACCACCGTGAGGGGATCATGGGCGATTACGATGAATTTGACGATCTTGAAGAACTGATCGATTTCATCAAGACGGGCAAAAAGATAAATGATTCGATAATCATCAAACCGGCTGAGACTGATGAGGAGTTGTGCGGCAGGGGATATGTGCATTGTACTTCATGGCAGGAAGCTTACAGAGGTATTGTAAGCGACAGATATCTTGATACGATGACTGTAGAGGCTACGACAGCACGTGCCAGGAAGTTCCCGGAAAATACGCTTATAGCTAAGGACAAAGATAAAGTCGTAGGATTTGCAGTATATGGTCCGTCGAGAGATGAGGATCTTCCGGATGCAGGAGAAGTTGATGCGATCTATATCCTTTCAGAGTACTATGACCGTAAAGTAGGATACAGATTGATGAATGAAGCAGTTTCCAGGCTTAAAGAATGCAATACTGTATTTCTTTGGGTGTTCGAGAAAAATGAGAGAGCAATCCGTTTTTATCACAGATACGGTTTTGAATTTGACGGATGCAAAAAGGAATGGAACCTCGGCGGACCGGTTACGTTAGTCAGAATGATAAAGAAAAGAGAGTAAATTTTCTGATTACCAATATGATCTGACAGTGAAGCAGCTTATCAATCAGAGGTAGAAAAATGAGCGTAGAAGTAGTAATCAAGAATAAGCAGTTAATCAAAAAGCCACTGACCCTCCAGGATATTACGATGGGCAAATACGCATGCGGAACGTCAGATCAGTACATGCGCAATACCGGTGAGGTAAAGGAAGGAGATCTCATAGTCTATAATCCGAAGAAGATCGGCAGGGGGATCGGCATACTTCCCTGGAAGTCTGACCTGAAGACAGAGATCACTCTTTTAGCCAATTCCTTCTCCACCAGATACGATTTTGAGTTGTTCTACGATGTCATTGGAAATATCATGCGCGTCTGGAAGACAAAGCATTTCGAGCAGGAAGGCATTAAGTACAGCGCAGATGATCTAGGCAGACTTTGTGAGGAACAGAAGTCTGCTTCGCTGGATTTTATGGCCGATATTGAGAACATCCTGAAGGATGACGGGCATGAGATCACTATATTCGGCGCGATGTTCCCACTTTATGTCGAGACGCGTATAATCAAGCGCCTTGGCATCGCAAGGGATGAGGAGGAATATGCCGACTATCTGCATTCTCTTCAGTGTATGGATGCTTATTATGCAATCCCGTTGTTTTATAATGGCAAGGTGAAGACTGATACGATCTTCGGCAACTACGCCATTACTTCGGGAACAGATACGATCTTCCCGGTAAAGCCGATAGTACCGCCTTTTGCCAACGATCCCAAGACCGGCAAACCGCTTGAGTGTTCGCTCTATGCCGTATCACTCTATTCATATGCCAAAAAGAAGATGCTTGCCAGAGTCTCTTTCGATGATTTTTGCAAAATGGCTGATATTGAAAACTGCGAAAAGCATGACCGCATGCATGTTATCCTGAAAGGCATATCCGAAGAGAGGCTTGAAGAGATGGCAGCTGCAGGGTGCGCCGATCCGCTGGAAGGCATTTAAATGATAGACAAATAATTCGAAAGGGTTGTCCCAATCTTGAGACAACCCCCATATCCCCATATGCGGCCGAATTTTATACTTCAGACCCCGTCAGATCAAATTCGATATTTTCAGAACTTCCCCCTTAATATTCAGCACTGGTATTATTCGTGTTTTCAGTAGCACTGACCTCACCCGTAGCTTCCGTGCCTTCCGTGCCGGCAGACGTTTCTGCACTGGCGGAAGTTTCCGCACTGGCAGATGTTTCCGCGCTGCCGGATGTCTCTGCACTGCCGGATGTCTCCGCACTTGCAGAAGTTTCTGCACTTGCTGTCGGTTCTGAGCTGGTAGTCGGTTCCGTGTCAGCCGTCGTTTCCGTACTTTCAGTTGCTTCCGTACTCTCAGATGCGTTCGTCGCATCAGTATTTGTTGGTTCATCCCAGCCTGTGTAATCAACGCCTTCGGCCTTGCAGATCTCAATGCAACGGGCGATCTGGTTTCTTATCAACTGCTTTGTAGCATTATCCATAGCATTTTTATCGTAGCAGAAGATCTGATGAATTTCGTATGTGTATTCTGTTCCGTCTTCCATCGTGTCTGTAGCCGTATATGTATTGCAAAAAAGACCCAGTGTCCTTGAAGCCGTAGTTCCGTCCGTAAATGTGACTTCGACCGTTACTTCGACATCCTTTAACAAATAAGTATATACATCGCAGCTGTCAATATCGTTATCCTCGTGGCACATCAAATAATAAATATC
Organism: Oscillospiraceae bacterium; assembly: GCA_902764825.1. Lineage (GTDB taxonomy): Bacteria > Bacillota > Clostridia > Saccharofermentanales > Saccharofermentanaceae > Saccharofermentans. The sequence continues at coordinate 27,367 of CACWXL010000009.1, read as the reverse complement.
CATTCGGCCTGTCATAGTATTGCAGATGTTGAAAAGGTATTTGGAATTTTGAAGCGTGCTGTAATCTGCGCTGAATTGATCGTAATATCCTACTACTGTCTTGCCGATAGGTTGTCCGGCCATGTCATAACCATCAACATAAGTCGAACGGTAATCGGCAAGCGTTTTGGTTGAACCGCTTTTTACAATGGAAGGACAGTCGATGCTTACGACTTCGAAGGCCGCGTTTTTTACTTTGAACGTCACGGTAGAGATGTTTTCGCCCTCGACCGAGATGGGGAAATTGAGCTCAAAATTTGCCCAGCCTGTCCAGTCAACACCATGACCAAATGCCTGGCGACCGACATCCAGACTTATCGGAAGCGAGGTCTGAGGCTCAAGCTCTGCCGCGCAAACCTTGATCGTAAACGGTTCGACGAAATTGGCGATCGTAACCTGACCGCTGCTGCTGGCTAAGGGCACTTCCGGTCCCTTGCCGGCAAAATACGCTATCGCGACGCATAACACGGCTACGGTTACGGCCGCAACAACCACTGTCGATGCGATCTTTATGATCGTTGCTCTGGCAGGTTTATGTGCCTTTTGAGGCATTACTTTCGGTTCATCCTGACGGGTATAAATCTCTCGGAAAGCTGCATTTGCCTTCTGCTGTACGACATCCGGGATCTTGGCGTTTTTCTCGAAAACATTCTTATTTTTCATATCAATCTCCTATTAACTCTTAGCCGCCGTAGTACTTTGCCAGCTGCTCTCTGCCCCTTTGGAGCCGGGTAGTTACCGTACTCTTAGGGATGTGGAGCATCGAGGCAATTTCCTTGGTGCTGTATTCCCCTAAGTAATATAGAGTGATGACCGATCTGTACTTCTCGTCGATAGAAGATAAAGCGTCCTTGAGTTCGACATTGTATTCGTCAGTTACAGAAGGTTCTTCCCATTCTTCCAGGCCTGTCTGACGCTTCCGGACTTCAAGGATCTTGTAGCAGTTGTTTATTAGGATCCTCGTCATCCATGTCTTGAAATACTTGTCTTCCCTTAGTGTATTTAACTTCTCAAAGCAATTAAGGATCGTCTCACTGACAGCATCGGCAACATCCTCGTCATTCATGAGGATTGCAAGTCCGACTTTGTACATCTCCTGCATGTGCCCCTGCATCAGCTCGGCAAAGGCAAGTTTATCGTGCTTTTTGGCGAGCTTTACAAGCCTTGTCGTTTCATCAATCTGCATTACTTTTTCTTTCCTTGTGTACACAATCGAATGGAGATCTGTTTTCCATTCTCTAACCATTAGATAGACCGGGATGGCGTTTGGTCTCAACTAATTATGTTAAGTCATCAAAAAGTTATCAAGTGAACATAACTGCAAATGCACTTTGCGCGCATGATTTTGCAACATCTGATCCGGCCTGTGGCTTAAGTCAGTATCTTCCGTTAGACTCACAGCAAACGGGAGGTTTTCCAATGAAGAAAAACTGGATGTCAACAAAATACCTGGTTCTGTTCTTTGTGCTGACATTGGCATGGACCTGGATCTGCGGATTCATTCCGGTCCTGTTCGGATTTACAGGAACCGGTGCGGGAACGTTCGTATTCTATTTCGGAGGCGGAGCGCCTTCTGTCGTTGCACTTTTCCTGGTGTTCCTGACGTATCCGAAGGATAAGCGCAAAGATTACTTCCGGAGGTGCTTCAGCTTCAGGCAGACGGGTGTAAAGTGGCCGCTTATAACGATAGCTGTCTTCACATTGCTGTCAGTGGTAAGCGTCTCAATAGGTACCGGCCTTATGGGCTATGAGATGCCGACAATGGATTACATTAAGGCCATAGCCGCTAATCCGCTGAATATATTCCTGGTTCTCATTCTGTCGCTCGTCTCCGGCCCTCTCAATGAGGAGTTCGGCTGGAGAGGCTACGCACTTGACAGGCTTCTGGTAAGATTCGGTTTTCTTAAGGGTTCGCTGCTGCTGGGGTTTTTCTGGGCAATATGGCATCTCCCGTGGTATTTCACGCCGGGGCAGGCGCAGTATAACCTTCTTCAGGATTCGGTTTTCCACGCATTGATGTTCATACCGAGTGTCATGATGCTCAGCGTTTTCGTTTCCTTCGTATATATTAAGACGAACCGGAGCATTCTCGCGGGCGCTTTGGTGCATATGTTTAGCAATTTGATCGGAAGTCAGTTATTATCTTCTTATACAACCGGGATAAGCATGCTGATAAGATATACTAATATGCTGTTCTTCCTTGGAGTGATCGTCTATGCGGCGTTCTCACGCAGATTTAAGGAGGAAGCAGCGTCAGTTATCGCAAGCATACTAAGCCGCGAACAGGAAGGTTAAATGCAGATAATTACAAGACAGGAGCCCGGCAAGCCGCTCACGGTCACGATCGAGTATCCGGAATACACCGAGTCGGTCAGAGGCATTATTAAGCGGATCGAGAGTCTGGACATACGGTTCAGCGCGTTCTCGGATGACCGCCGGATGCATATTGCCATGTCCGATGTGTATTATCTCGAAAATGTCGACAGAAAAGTATTTCTGTACACCGGGGATGATGTCTACAGACTTGATGCTTCGATGCAGGAGATAGGGAAGATCACAGAGGACTCGGATCTTGTCAGGATCTCAAGGACATGCATTATGAACACCTCCCATCTTACGGAGATAAAACAGCTTAAAAACAGCCGTCTCGAGGCAATGCTCGACAACGGTGAGAGGCTCATTGTATCGCGCAAATATCTGCGCGACATAAAGAGGAGGTTCTGAGTAAATGCCTGTCAGGAAAATCCTAAAAGATACATGCATACTTGCTGCATTGATGATACTTGCGGTATTTACATTGTCGATCATCTGGTCGGGCATAACGGCAGAGATCTCCCTCGTGCTGGCGCTTTTTGGCCTCGCACTGATAATTACGGTTGTGAATTTCCTTTTCGATGAATACCTGTCACTCACGATCGTGGTGAGTTACATCATTAAATACTTTGTCTTCTCCGGGATCGTAATGCTGTTTGGATTTATAGTGGGATGGTTCTTCCCGAGTAATTTCTGGATGGCATTTATCTATGTAGGTGTCGTGCTGGCACTTGCTTTCGTGATCGATGCTTTTACGGTCAAAAGAGACATCGGTTATATCAACGAGCACATCAGGAAAGGAAATGAGCAATGAGCAACTGGTTTACTGCAGATACGCATTTTGGTTCGGATTCAAAGGAGATCATGATTCGTGATAACCGGCCGTTCAAGGATATAAATGAGTATACGGAAGAGCAGATAAGGATCTGGAATGAACAGGCATCTTCGGATGATACCATATATGTCATCGGAGATTTTTGTAACTGCGGACCCGGGACCGAGAAGGATTTCCGCAGCGGTCTTGCCGTATCAAAGCAGATAAATGCGCATATCATCCTCATTATCGGAAACAATGAGCAGCGTGCAATTGACGACTTTTTTAACGGGTCTTTTGATAAGTTCCGGGAATACTGCCTGACAGATCCCTCATGCAGATTCGATGACGTAAAGCTGAATGATTATGTTGATATAAACGGCGAAAAGTTCTTCCTTACACATAAGCCCACTGACCATGCTAAGGATTGTCAGACTTTATTCGGTCACACACACAGATACGGCGGGCTTTGGAAATCTTTCGGGTTTAATGTCGGCGTTGACTTAAATCACTTCAGATTGTTCAGCGAAGACAATATTATGTATATGCTCAGACAAAAGGAAAAATACTGGGACGAGGATATGGCTATTAACAGCTGATAACAGCACTCATAAGCCGGGATAATCAACAGATACATGAACGAAGTTAACAGGACATTATTTATTCCGCTATACGGAAAGGCCAGGGTAAGCAGGAAGAATATTATTCTGAGCGATCCTTTTGCTGAGAAGATCTGGGAGAAGGAAGCTTTTCCGGTAAAGGGAAAGTCTGCTTCCAAATGGCTGGCATATAACATGGCGATGAGGGCCAGGATATTTGATGAGTGGACTGATTCCATGATAGAACAGGATCCCGGTGCTTTGGTCCTTCACATAGGCTGCGGCCTGGACAGCAGGTGTCAGCGGGTAAAGAATCATCCCAAACTCTGGCTTGATTGTGATTTCCCGGATGTTATATCGATGCGCAGACGCTATTACGAAGAGACATCAACATATCAAATGCACGAATTGAACGCATCTGATCCTGAGCAGGTAAGAGCTCTGCCGGACAGCAATAACGTGATCGTCATTCTTGAAGGCATAAGCATGTATCTTACTAACGAGCAGCTCAGGGCTTTTCTTGCGGTGCTGCAGGAAAAGTACGAGTCCGTTCATATCCTGATGGATATATATACCGTGTTCGGTGCGAAAGCGTCCAAGTACAAAAATCCAATAAATGATGTCGGAGTAACGACAGTCTATGGCATAGACGATATCAATGCCCTGCTTAAAGGATTGCAGATCCGGTTTAAAGCGGAGCATTCGCTGACCCCTCCTGAACTGGTAGATGAACTTCAAGGATTTGATAAAAGGTTTTTCAAGTTGATGTTTACAGGTAAAATGTACAGGAAGATATATAGATTAGTAGAACTGGTTGAAAACGGCAGGTAATACGGAACATGACATATTTCGTTGAAGGTATACAGGGAAGCGGTAAGAGCACTCTCGTAAAGCTTTTATCAGAGAAATGTCCGGACCATAGAGTCCTTGAAGAGGGCGACTATTCTCCGGTAGAACTTGCCTGGTGCGCATATATAGACAGAGATCGATATATTGATATTATGGATCATTTCTCCGCGTTGAGACCGGAGATAGAAGCAAAGACTCATTTTGAAGATGATCATGCGGTTGTCTGTTATACAAAGATCCGGACTGATGACCGGAGCTTTTATCAGGCGATGGAAAAATATGAGATATATAACAACAGTGTATCCTTTGAGCGGTTCAAAGAAATCGTTTTGAAGCGTTACGGCAGCTGGGACGGTGTACCTTTGATCACGGAGTGTGCTCTTTTTCAAAATATCGTGGAGGACATGATACTGTTCCGTGATATGCCGGACGAGGCCATTATAGATTTCTACAGAGACATTAAGAATGCTATAGGAGATAAGCAGATCCATATTGCTTATCTTAAGGCGGAACCTGATGATATCAGAAGGAATCTTGAGACAGCACGGCAGACCCGGGTCGATGATAAAGGCAATGAAGTCTGGTTTTCGATGATTTGTGATTATTTCAACAACAGTCCTCATGCAGTAAGATGCGGCCTCGAGGGCGAAGACGGCTTGGTCAGGCATTGGGTGCACAGGCAGGAACTTGAGCTCAGGATATGTGAAGAACTGTTTCCGGACCGGTGTACTGTATTGCCCTCGAAATCATATGGTGAGACGGATATTGATAAGTTGTTAGGATAGAAAACACAGGAAAGGTTCATGCGAAGCTGTCCTTAACAGCGGCAAAGCGATATAAAGAATGATGTTTATGAGAAAGAATAGGGACGGATATCTGATCTGTATTGTTATGTTTATTGTTTTGTCCACTGTTATGGCGGGCGGATGTTCAGTGTTTGACAAGGACAGCAACAGATGGGATTTTGACCGCGAAGAAGTGGCTGAGGCAATAGTGGAAAAGGATGCCGGCGATCTTTATGAACTCATGGCGCCTTATATGCTTGAGAAAACCGATCTGACCGAAGATGATCTGCAGGAGTTTCTTGACAAGTGTGACATAGAGAATACTTCGTCCAAAGACATGGACAGATATACTTCATTCAAATTCGTGGGCGATCCGAGCGATCCTGAGGGGAACCATTACAGGCCGGACGGGAACAAATTTACTTACACGATGTACTACGTCAACGATGACGGTGCACGTGTTTTTGTGAGCGGCATTCTCAAGGATTCAAAAGACAAAGATAAAGTCGGAATCTACTACATAGAGTATTTGGAAAAGGATCCTGATACCGGTAAATATAAGACCGTGGAAGAATTTGGAAAGAGAGAACATGCCTAGTTCGTGTGAACAGGGCCGGTAACCACCATGAAGATCGACAGCCTCCATTTGCCGGATGAGGCCACCATGGAAGAAGTCTGCAAAAAGACGGCAGAATTCTTCTGTAAGAAAATGGTGTTCTGATCCGTCATATAGGTGAGATCTCAAATAACACCGGAGGCAGAAATTTTGAAAAATGAAGATGTAGTCAGATTATTTGATGCTTATGCTGATGATCTTTACAGATTTGCCGTCTACTACTCGGGTTCCAAGCACGATGCTGAAGATATTGTTCAGGATGTGTTTTTAAAGCTTCTTGACGATAAAGTATCCATTAAACCCGGTAAGGAAAAGACTTATCTTTTCACCATGACGGCCAACAGCTGCAGGGATTATTTCAGGACAGCATCCCGTCAGAAAGACGTTGATCTTGAGTCTGCAGAAAACGAGCTGCAGTATTTCGATGATTTCAATGAGAGAAACAAGGCAGTCTTTGATGAACTCATGAACCTGGACGGTCAGTTCAGGATGCCGATCTACCTGCACTATTATGCAGGTTACTCTTACAAGGATATCGCCGGAATACTGAAGATATCCGAATCAGCCGTTGCAGTAAGGATCAACAGGGGCAAAGCAATGATGAGGATAGGATTGGAGGAATATTTATGAGAGATACTACAGATAAGATAAAAATGGATGTTGCAAAGAAAGCGGAAATGCGCGAGAAGCTTATGACTTCAACCGCGAAGACTACCGAGTTGCCCAGGCATAATGTGAAGAAAAAAGTCGTAACGACTGTTCTGGTTGCGGCAGTAGTGACAGCGATGGGCGCCACTGCCTATGCTGCTATCACCGGCGGGATCGGACCTTTATCCTTCGGAAGAAGCTCATGGGGTCCGTCGATCGAAGAAGACATTAAGCATTCAATGCCTCCTCGCGAGGAATGGTCGCTGCAGGGATATCCTGATACGCCTGAATATAAGGCATCTGCCGAGTGGAACAAATTCGAGCAAAGCTACGACCGTGACGGGAAGATCCTGGATGAAGCTGATGCGGAACAAAAGCGCACAGGCATAGATCCGTTTGGGGAAAAGTATGGTTCATATCTTATTTACTCGCAGGAGATGGCTGATAAGGTCGATGAGATAACGGCAAAATACAATCTTAAGCTTCATACGGGCTTTGACGATGGTGATGAGAAAAGGCTCGAGGAAAAGGTCGGAGATATCTTTAATGATAACATTACCGGCGGCGCATACTTCTACGATGACGGAACTTTCCAGATGGATGCACTTTATAAAAACAAGTACAATTTCCAGATAAGAAGATGCGTGAGAGGGTATTTTGACACTGTAACTGTCAATGTCGGAACCAATGAAGGCTTTGAAGAGTATACATATATGACAAAGAGCGGAATTCCGGTCACGATCTCAGAGGGCAAAGACGTCAGAGGCAGGAGAAGAACATTCATCACGGCAAACCTCAAAAATAGCTTTGTGGTGATAAATATCATGCCGTTTGATTACGATGGCAATCCGAATAATTACACGGACAAAGACATTAAGGATATTGCAGATTCATTCTACTTCGATAAGATGTGATAAACAGGGGCTGTCTCAATGAGGCAGCTCTTTGCTTTGTGCTGTGACGTGGGGGGTAGTGTAATGTGGTGTGGTTTTTTCGGGCCCTGGGACTGTTTGCAACCTCTTGTGGCGCCGGTTAAGGATTGTTGCCTCAAATGTTGCTCTTTCTGTCCGTTTTATGAGAAGATAGGATACGGTAAAGGATTCCGTTTCTCGTTCTGGAGAAAGGATGATCAGCACTCTGTTTAACCGGATAACAGACACTTTTCCACTATATGTAAGGAGAAACAATATGCGTAAATTTCTGTCAATCATCCTCGTCGGAACACTCGCTTTAGGCTTAGCAGCCTGCTCGAAAGAACCCGCTCCGTCAACTTCAGCATCCGCGGATACAGAAGTCACAACTGATGCACCTGCTGATGAACCGGCTGATAACAGCGATGATAAATTCGTCAGCGCTTATCCGGCCTTTAAGGTTACCTCAGAGAGCCTTGACGGCAAGTATTGGATCGATGACTGTGTATTCCAGGGCGGGAATGCCTCTCCGCAGCTCTCCTGGGAGCCCGTAGAAGGCGCAACCACTTATGTCATCTACATGGTCGACCTGACCGCCGCAAACATCATCCACTGGAAGAAAGACGGTATCACCGAAACAAACCTCCCCCAGGGCTGGGCAACTTCTGCTTTCTCTCAAGGAGAAGCATCTAAAGCCGATTACGTCGGACCTAACCCTCCGTCGGGATCAACAAATCAGTACAACATCTATGTTTTCGCGCTCAAAGCACCAGTAGAAAGAGTCAAGGGCAGCCTCGGAACTCCGGCTATAAAGCTCCAGGATTTCATGGACAGCCTTGATACGGATGCAGAAGGAAATACTGGCAATATCGTGGCCGTCGGCCGTGTAGTAGGTTATTGCACCGGAAAATCGTGAATGGACATCACAGATATATAACCAATCCGCAACCTTATGAATAAATGGCGAGGACAAAAATATATATAAAGAAATACGCTAACGGCAACAGGATCGAAGAAATAACTATAGGATGTATGAATGACAGGTAAACTATATGGCCAAATTGATTAGTTATGTTTGCACTCGTTGTGGCGGTGTTCTCAATATCGACAGCGATCAGAAGATCCTTGATTGTCCGTTTTGCGGCACAATGGTCAACTTGGTTGAATATCACAGGAAAGATATCTTAAGTCAGGCTGAATTGTGCCTGAAGAGGATGGAATACAAATCCGCGTACGAGAGATACAAGGAACTTTACGATAAGAATCCAAAGAGTTTTGAAGCCCTGCTCGGACTTGTCCTTTGTGCCGGCAAGATACCTGATAAAAAAGATCTGGTATATCCAAAAAAGCTCATAAGACATGATCTGGACAAAGCGAGAGCTGTTCTCGCTCAGCATGCTGAAGACTGCTCAGGTTACGAGTATTTCGAGCATCTTGGTACTGTATTAAATCTTTGCGTAGAATACCGCAAATTGATCGAAGAGAGAGACTATAATGCAGACCTGACCAGGACACGACTCAGAAACCTTGCGAATAAACAATATGGTAATCCAGATCTGGCGTTAAAAGGAATTGCTTCATGCGACAGGCAAAACGCGGATTTATTAAATCAGAACATCAAAGAGCTTGAGAGAGAACTCAGATTAAACTGCGCCAAATTGAAGATGACTGAGCCCAAACCTGAAGAGCAGGTTGTTTACTCTTCGAGTATTAACAAAGCTGATGTGAATCCAGATGCAGAATCTATTTCCAACATCAATTGCATTAAGTGCGGAGGTCAGCTGCTGATTGATGCGAAGAGAAGTCTTTGCGAATGCGGATTCTGCGGCGTTGCGTACGGCACTTCACTTTTTTGGGGTGAGCCAAATAAAAAGGCTAAGGAAGCTCTGGTAAAGCAGGAATTCAGCGAAGCATACCAGAGATACTCATATATGCTGATGCTTGACCCGCATAATTTCGAAGCTCTGCGCGGAAGCGTGTTAAGTTCTGCAAAATGGAGCTGCATAAAAGTCGAGGACGATATCTCTAACTTCTGGGTAAATAATCTCCGTTCGCGCATTGAATGCGCGCTCGAAAAAGCTCTTGACAGCGACAAGCCTTATTTTGAAGAGCTTATCGAAATGGCGGATACATACAGACTGATCCTCACAGAAGACAACAAGCTCAAACCTCTGGAGAGGCAACGTAAAGATCTTCTTTACAGGAGGGATCATATAGTTGTTGATTACAATCCCGGTGAAGAAAACAAGCCTGCTCTGTATGCCCACAAAACTATATCTGATTCGATCGCTGACATCGAAAAGCAGATAGACAAGATTACTATCGACAGAAATAAATATGTGGATAAGGTTAGAGAGATCTGCAGACGGATACAGGAGATGGACAGGCAATGGATGGCCGGAAAAACTCAGAATAAGTATTAAGAAAATTGATTAATGGGCAAAGACGGCAATTCTAAATCTTTAAGGAGACCGTTATATTTTCAGGACAAGTCCGAGTGGATCAATTAACAGGATATACATTTGAAAGGATAGGAAAAATGACATCAACTGCAAATCCGGATTATAAGTACTACCAAAAACTTGAAGGTACATGGAAAGATGTGAAAGGTTCATGCGAAGCTGTTCTCAGCCGTTTTGCCGGAATTGAGATACGATATGCGTCCGGAAAGCTTTCCTCCTCATACGGCGTAACGGATGTCATGCTGTCCGGGCAGAACCGGGGAGGACTGATGATCGGAATGATGGCAGCAGCTTACACGATCCATGATGGTGAAGAGATAAAGATAAACCTGAATAACCGTATTGTATATGAGGGCGATAAGACAATATACAGAGTATCGGAGGCCTGGTATGGCAACGAAGAGCTTCACCTGGAGATGATGGATCTTAATGACGGTCATAAAGAAGATGTAGTTCTTGTCAGGGTCAAAGAAGATGTCCCTCTTGCCGAAGGTGAATTCCAATGTTCCTGCGGGTACAGGGGAGAAGCAAGGCGATTCTGTCCGAACTGCGGCAAGGAGATAATTTGAGAAGGTGAAAGAAAAAGTGACGGTTTTGATATAACTATAAGATGAGTAATACACTGAAGTTATCAATGGAACAAATGAACATTAAGTATTTTCCGTATATTATCTTTCAATGCAGTTGGGGAATCATTCAAACGCTGGTCGGACTGATCATGTGTTTGATCAGTTATGGCGAAAAGCATATGTTCTACAAAGGTTCTATAGCCACGTTTTGGAAAAGACCCTATGGAATATCTTTTGGACTGTTCATTTTTATTCCTCCACAGGCAAGGTTTTATAACGCGGATAAATATCATTTCAGCGATGATGAGATACGTGAAAGACTTATAGTTCATGAGTATGGCCACACTATACAGTCACTTATCCTGGGTCCGCTTTACTTTCTGATAGTAGGATTGCCAAGTGTTATATGGGGAATGGTAAAAAAGCCCGAACAATCATACTTTTCGTTCTACACGGAAAAGTGGGCAAACCATTTGGGAGAAAATTTCACAGGCAAGAAGTCAATGGAGATGCTGGACATATAAATTAACAGTATATTAGACCAACTGGATTTTAAGGTGTTTGGGTGAAAAATATGTATTCTGAAACTTATCAAGTAACAGTAGCTGATCTTGGATATTACGAGAAAGAAAAGCAGATTGAAATTCTTGTAAATGATCATGGTGATCATTTTGAATTAAAGACTGTGGTTGACACAGTAGAGTTTGAAGCTCAGGCAGATGATATGTTTTCTGCATTCCAATTACTTAGGGACAAGATGCTGAAAATGGCCTGGGGAATTATGTGCAACGCAGCCAGGATAAATGCTGTCCAATCGGGAATGATGCGCGATCTTGATGTTGTTTATCTGGTAGAAATGGGAAAACCCGCCAGAATGGATGATGTTCATGGTTTTTGGGATTATTGTGAAATGGAGAGATATGTATACACAGCAGAACAAGAGGCATTCAGGAAGAAGTGGTTTGATAGCCTGAAGAATCAATGATCAAAAGTGAGGGGTATAGGTAATGAGTGTAATCGGTTTTCATAATCCGGATGAACCCTATGGCTTTTTAAGCAACTGGTATTTGTCGGAGTTTACTATAGACGGAATCACATTTTCATCCATGGAACAGTACATGATGTACCAGAAGGCTGTCCTTTTCGAAGATGCTGAAATAGCAAAACGGATATTGGATACGGATGATGTTGTTACCATAAAAGAACTCGGCAGAAAAGTTTCCGGCTACGTCGACTCTATTTGGAATGGTATGAGACAGGTCATTATCTATAAGGGCTTGCTCGAGAAATTCAGACAAAATGAAAACCTGAAAAAAGCATTATTAGATACCGGCAGCAATACCCTTGCCGAGTGCGCAGTAAATGACCGTATCTGGGGTGTTGGTTTTTCCATGACGGATGACTGCAGGAACGACATTTATGCCTGGAAGGGTCAGAATCTGCTGGGATATTCGTTAATGCTCGTGCGTGATGAATTGCGCAATCAGGCTAAGTGGTGAATAAGATAATCAGGAATATAATTAACTAAGAAGCTCGCGAAAAATGACTCGCAGGCTTCAATAATTACTGGACTGCGGCTGAATATGTATAGTCGGTTATAATGCCATAACAGATGCAGATGAATGGGAACCTGCTATACAGAAAGCACCGAACTCCAAAATCCGTGATAGAATGTATAAGATACAGGAAAACCTTGAAAATACTGGGTTGCAACTGCCGGTTGACAAAGTTCAAGGTCCGGTTGGTGGTTTTGTAAAGAGCGTTTTTGCTAATCTCAAGCCATCAAAACCCGGAGGTGATGTAAATGACAATTGCTGACAGAATACAGAGCCTTAGAAAGGCGAAAGGCATGTCTCAGGAGGAACTGGCTGACAAGGTCGGTGTATCAAGGCAGGCCGTTTCTAAGTGGGAAAGTGAACAGGCAACCCCGGATCTCGATAAAGTCGTGATCATGAGCGATATTTTTGAAGTTACTACGGATTATCTTCTTAAAGGGATCGAGCCGGTTAAGTCCGATGATCACAAGACGATGGCTGATGTTATCGATCAGAAGGTCCTTACAGAGAAGAACGGCAAGCGCGCGAAAACTGCCCTTAAGTGGTTTCTCATAGGATTCGGTATTTTGCTCGCCATAGATCTCATATCGATGCTGGTTTATTTCCTGGTCAACGGATTCCCCGTCTGATCTGATCCTCAAATAATCTGACACTAAAAACAGCAGCGTTTTCGCTGTTTGTATTAATGCGCTCAAAAAGGAGTTATCCATGAATAAGATAAAAGAATTCATCAAAAACATCAGTCCGTTCAACAACCGGACCGACATGCCGAAATTATTGTATGTCATCAAGGTCATCCTGATCTTCTGGGTATTCAAGTTCGGTGCAGAACTGGTTGGCGAAGGCATAGTCCTGGCGATACACTTTGCCTGCGGTAAGAACCCTCTGCAGGGTGAGATGTTCGGCGATATCACGATTACATTGATCACTTACTACGGATACGGCGTCATGATAGGAATAATAATCCTTCTCTGGAAGTTGTTTCAAAGAAAGACTCTTACAGAACTGGGCTTGGCGAGACCTGCATGGAGCTATTTCGCAGGAGCCGGAGCAGGAACACTTCTTTTGCTTGTTTCAGTTGCGTTGGCAGTTCTTACCGGCGCGGTAAGGTATAACGGCGTTTTCCGGAATATCGACACTGCGATGGTATTCCTCATGCTCGGAGCTTTTATTTTTCAAGGTGCCTTTGAAGAGGTGCTCTGCAGAGGTATCGTTCAACAGCTTTTGCAGAAGAAATCCATCCCTGTTGCTGTAGGTGTAAGTACAGCCTTATTTACCATTCCTCACATCGGGAACATGGACTTCAGTGCTCCTGCCATTGCAGTAACGGCAGTTATCAACCTTATCCTGATATCGGTCATCTTCTCGCTTCTTACTATCCGTTTCAAAAGCATCTGGGCGGCCTGCGGCCTGCATTCGATATGGAACTATATCCTGTACAGCATCCTGGGGCTCAATCTGAGCGGCAATGATGAGATCAATGCTGCCGTATTTGATATGAGTTCTGTCGGAGACAATATATTAAATGGCGGAAAGTACGGTATCGAAGCAAGTATCATCACAACCGCAGTATTAGTAGCCGCTGCAATCGCACTGATCGTGTTTAACATACGGAAGCCGGAACGCGGATGATCAAATGCTATAATTATCTTGTCTGAGAGAGATCCCTTAGTTCAGATAATAAACAGTTTTGGAGACGTGGAAAGGGGATATATGGCAGCTGACATCGCAAGAATAAAATGCTTAATTATATGCTTGCTTGTAATAATCGTACCCTTGATTATCTATGGGAACATTATAATCAAAATTCTTAAGAAGTCTTTTGATAAGACACCGGACGCTCCGTCTTTTACAGAAAAGCCGGGAAGCGCCATCGCTCTTAAGAATCTGACGAAATTGGCAGATGTGGTGTTTTTTATCGTCCTAATCGTAATTTCAATAAATATCGTCACTGCGAATCTGGGAGGGAATTCCGAAGCCCGCCAGCAGGAGATCATAGCGGAATATGATGCGCTGAAAGAAGATAACGTCAATCCTGAAACCGGTAAAACGATTCTCACTCAAGCCTTTCTTATGAAAGAATACAAGCTCTACTTCGCGGAAGATCAGGAAAGGGTCAATTTTTGGTTAATGATCTGCGAGGTAATGCTTATATTCTCACTTTTCTTTACGGGCGGTGAGTGTATCACACATGCAATTCTCTTCGCCAGGCAGAAGAAAAAGCTGAGTTTACTCAGCATCATTGCTGCGATCCTTCTCGTGCCAATTACCATCATCGGACTTAAGATAGATGAAAAGGCTTTTGAACCGTTTCGCATACCGTTACCTGAGAATGCGAAAATCACTGCCATAGATGTCACTGTTACTAAACGGTATATTGACACTCACCATGACGATGAAAACGGGTATTCTGAAGATTATTACATTACTGTCGACTATGGCGACGGGAGTGCCCCCGTTACACGGAGAGTCTCATTGACCATGTATGACATCGCCAAGGGTGGTGACCACTTCCTTATGGGACAGGCCGGAGAAAATGGCAAAACAGTCGATTTCGAGCTTTTCCCGTTGGATAAGTATGAGAAGACTGAATAACGGAATAATCGTAATCTTGTATAATTGAAGCGTTAGACGACATAATTATCAGGAAGATATACTAACCAGAAAAGGAATCAGAGTAGAGAAATGATCACGGATTCATTTGATAACAAGACTGAAGAAATATTAAAGCCTTGGAAAAAGGAAGATGCCAAAAAGGTTGATGCCTGTATCCTGACTTTTTCCAATGAGATCCTTCAGTATGTTCTGGAAGCATACGATTGCAAAAAGATCGGAGATATTTATTCTTCGAACGGAGCAAAACCGATATACGGCTTTACTTATAAAGATAAAGAATTTGCCATATACATGTCTTTTGTCGGTGCTCCGGGCTGCGTAGGCGATATAGAAGATTCAATGTCTGTTATTAAGACTGACAAGTATATAGAGTTTGGCGGCTGCGGCTGTCTGAATAAAGAAATAGCCAGAGGAAAAGTAATGGTCCCTACAGAAGCTTACCGTGATGAGGGAACGTCATATCACTATGCTCCTGCATCTGATTACATTACGGTGAAAAACAGCGAAAAAGTTGCTGAGTTTATGGAATTGGCAGGTCTTCCTTATGTGAAGGGGAAAACATGGACTACAGATGCTGTATACCGTGAGACCAGAGGAAACTTCGATAAAAGAAAGAATGACGGCTGCATTTCGGTAGAAATGGAATGTGCTGCGATTCAGGCCATGTGTGATTTCAGGGGATTGGATGCTTATTTCTTCTTTACCAGCGGCGATCTTCTTGATGCTCCGAAGTGGGATTCACGGATGGAAAAGAACCAGAAGAAAAACACGCAGCATGATCCGGGACATTTCGAAATAGCGCTTGAACTTGCATGTTATGTTACTGACTGATCTTTGGAGAGAATCCTATGGATCCATTTGTAGATGAAAGAGACTTTAAACTTTTAAGCCGGGACAAATATACATAGGTAACCAGTATAACAATTTAAAGAATAGTGTTTGAAGGAAGCGATTTTGATTATGGGGAAAAAGAAGAGAGAACACGTAGTTTTCGATCAAATGCTAAAGCAGAAAAAGAGTATCCCTTTTTCGAAAACAATAAGTGATAGCCCGCAAAAACAGAAAACAAAACCTTTGAAGTCAAAATAATAATCAGTAATGTCAACTAAAAGAGGAAGGACGAATTTGAAAGTTTATAAAGAACCTTCTTGGCAACTTGAAACGACCGGTGTGGATGGGAATGCCACGCTGTTTGGAGTAAACATTTTTGATTATGAATGGAGCAGCATAGGAAAGAAGGCAAGGATAGTAAGTCCTTTGGATGGTTCTGTCGATCTTCTTCCTATATATTCCGTTCTTATTGATGACAAGGAACACCAGTTTGTTTGCGAAGAGCAGAGCAACTGCGTTTACAATTTCTTTGTCTATAAGTATTAATAATTGGTCGGGTTGATAGTGAATTAAAACTTCCCAAGGTGACATAAAGCCATAGAATGGTAACGTGATTATCTGATCTGTTGACAATATGAAAGAACGTGTGATAATTTATGGATGAATAAAAATTCATTCATAAAGGAGCGGGTATGCCAAAATCACAGGAACGCTGCAAGGAGATAAGGGAAGAGACCAGGAATCTGATCATCAGAAAGTCTGTACTATATTTCGCGAAGAATGGCTTTGACGGCACAAAGATAAGTGACTTGTCCAGGCACATCGGTATCGCTCAGGGAACTATATATATCTATTTCAAATCAAAAGAAGAATTATATTCTGAGATCTTTTCCATATCAGATAAGATCGCTAAGAATGATAAGCTTACAACACTTGTAAAGCTTCCTCTTCCTGCTGATACGAAGATACGTAAGTTGTCTGATTATCTTATCAAGAATCTTAAGGAAGACGAGATGTTCTCTGCGGGAATCGCATTATATACTCAAAGACTTCTTGAAGGGGAGGCTGATCCGTCTTTCTATAAGACAACTGAAAAGATAATCAAGCAAGGTCAGAAAGAAGGATGTGTAGTATCCGGCAACTCCAGAAAGCTGTCAGAATTATACTGGGGTGTCGTCTATCTTTACGCTGTAAAAAATATGTATCAGACTGACTTTGCTATGATCAATTCAGATGATTTATCAAGGGTTTTGCTGGGGGATAAGTAATGATCGCAATAGTTACAGGTGCGACAGGTGATATCGGTAAAGAGTTTATAAGTAAGCTTTACGGCGAAGTAGATAATATCTGGGCTGTAGGAAGAAGTGAAGAAAAGCTATCAGAACTGGCAGAGCTTTACGGTGACAAGATCATCCCTGTAAAGGCTGATCTCTCAGATAAAGAACAGATCTTATCACTTTGCAGAAAGATCGAATCAGAAAAGCTTGAGATAAAGTATCTGGTAAATAATGCAGGTGTTGCAAGAATGGCTCCGGTATCAGAATTCACATTGGAAGAGATAAGTGACATGCTTGATATCAACGATAAAGCAGCAACACTTATCTGCAGAGCGGCCCTTCCATTTATGGCAGAAAAATCATATATCTTAAATATTGCATCTGCATCTGCTTTTCAGCCTAATCCGTATATTGCTTTATATTCTGCAAGTAAGGCTTATCTCTTGTCATTTACAAGAAGCCTTAATGTTGAAAATGAAGGGATAACATGTACAGCTGTTTGTCCAGGTTGGGTCGATACGAAGATGCTTCCGAAAACTAATAAGGGGAAAGAGATCAATTATCCCGGAATGGTAAATGCCGGTAAAGTTGTGGATGTAGCTTTAAAAGATGCCAGGAAGGGCAGAGATGTATCGGTGTGCTCTTTCTACTACCGTTATATGCGTTTCTTAAGTAAGGTTATGCCTCACAGGCTTGAAATGAAGTTGTGGGTTAATGGAATAAAGGAATACATATGAGATATAGGATCGAGACTGAAAGAGGAGATCTTTTTGATACAAGCATTATTATATCAATGCTTGTAAGGATCAGTGAAGATGTTCCGTTTGGCCAAATGAAAGCTGCTTTTGAAAAGGCTTGCCGTGTTCATGAAGTTTTGAATACGAAGGTTGTTATAGAATCATCAGGTGAGGCATATTATGTAACTTCTGATGAAACGCATAACGGCTTTGAAGATACGGATAAGTCCATACAGGAACTAATCGATTTAAATGAGCGAAAGAGATTTCATATAGAAGACGGCGAATTCATAAGAGGCTTTAAGTCTGCTGACGGGATCCTTTTTATGATGCACCATCTTGGAGGAGACGGTAAGTCACTGCTGTATTTTATCGAGACATTTATGAGGTGTCTTAATGGTGAAGCAGTAGATCCAGTTCCTTTTAGAAATATTACGGTGGAAAATATACCTGAAGGAAGTGAATTGTCTTCCCTATATGAAATGCTCCTTAAGTATTGGAATAAGAAATGGAAAAAGGAGAAGAAAGTCTTCAGCTTTGAAGATATGGATAAGGCTTATGAATGCAACTGGAAAGACCACAAGTCATTAATTGACATTAAGCGTTATGAAAAAGCTGAGCTCGACGGAATGCATAAGAAAGCCAAAGAGGCAGGTGTTACTATAACCTCTTATCTGATCACGGATATGATAAAGAATATGGATATCAAGGCAGATATTGGTCTTGCAGTAGATGGCAGAACTGACGGCAACAGATCAATGGGAAATCAGGCTACAGGAATCTCATTTCAATACAGATACAACAAGAGTGTTTCCTTTGAAGAAAATGCCCGTAAGATACAGAAACTGATGAAGCGGAAGCTGGAAGATAAAAGACGCCTTTATCTCGTTCTTCTGTTTATGGGGAAGCTTGATCCCACATTGGTCGATGCATTAAGTCTTGAACATGCAGGGTATTTCTCAAGCAAGCTATCGAAGAAGGTTGCAGAGCTTCTGGGATACGGCAGCAAAGTAAAGGATATCAGTCTGACTAATCTGACTCGTGTGGATATCCCGACCGTCTATGGTGATCATAAGATTGAGGAATTGGTTTTCGTGCCTCCGGTGGTATCATATGGAAAGAACATCATCGGAATCGTTACGGCAAATGACGTAATGAATATTGCAGTACATAAGATCTCTGGCTAAACTGGAGAACAAAACGCTAGAAGATATAATAAGATTAGCTGAAGAAAAACGGGCTGAACGTGGTGGATTTGATAATAAAATCTATCTAGAGAAAGTAATAGAGTTGGAAGTTTATGAAGCCGCTATGCTTGATCAGTCTTTGATATAAAACAAAAGGGATAAAGAAATAGATGATTGCAAGATGTAGTAATTGTGCGGGCAGGCTGGTTTTCGATCCCGGAACACAAAGACTTGTATGTGACAAGTGCGGGAGCAGATTTAAGCCTGAGGAATTCAATATTTCCGATAATGATCCCGTTTGGGATAAACGGCCCAGTTCCATGAATGAGATACTCGGAACGGATTCCGAAGAATACATGGACTGCTATGTGTATACCTGTTCGAGCTGTGGCGGTGAGATCATCATCAACGGTAAAGAGGCTTCGACACAATGCATATACTGTGGCAATCCCTCAGTTATCTTCAGCAGGATCGCAAGACGTAAGAAACCCGCTTATATCCTGCCATTTAAGAATACGCGCGAGTATGCTTTGGATAATATCAAGGCTAAGCTCAAGAAAGGAATCTTTGTACCAAAACTATTGAAGAATTTCACGGCGGACGATGTGCGCGGAATATATATTCCGTACTGGATCGTAAACTGTGAACATCATGGTGCTGTCGTAGTAGAAAACACAGCATACTTTGGCAAATCAGAAACGTCTTACCATGGCAGAGCTGGAAAAATGAAGATCGTAAATCTTCCTGTTGAGGCTTCAAGGTTGCTTGATAATAATAGCAGCCTAAGATTGGAACCGTATGGTCTTCAAGCCCTGAAACCATTTGATGAAGATTATCTCTTGGGTTTTTATTCTGACATTCCGGATATTACATACGGGGAACTGAAGAACGTTGTTCATCAGCGTGCCACAACTTTGTTTGATGAAGCAGTCATAGATAGCGCAAGCGGACAAATCTACGATGAAAGACATTCCACCTCGATTGATTATCAGAGCCGGAAATGTATTATGCTTCCTGCATGGTTTATTACATACGACTATAAAGGCAAGCGCAACACCATTCTTGTAAATGGCCAGACAGGAAAAGTTATTGGCGGGATTCCGTGGAATAAAAAACTGTTTTATTCGCTTCTTTTCGCATCCGGATTACTGTTATCCATTTTTATGTATTTTTTCCTGACGGGTTTTGGGACAGCATTGTATATCTTAGTATGGGGCAACCCTTTTATGACGATTTGTCTTATGTTGGTCGGGATAGTATCCATGTTTTCATTTGGAATAGCTACTATAAATAAAGCAAGCAGGAGTCTGGAACTCACACAGTCGGGCTCGATCTTCAATTTTGTTAAGAAAAGGCAGGGGTGAGTAATGGAAGTTATTACTTTTGTTGTCTGCTTTTTTTCTGTCGGCCTGGGGTTTGGACTAGCTTGTGTTATTTTTGCAATTCTTCTTTCCAGATCAAATGACATTGGAAACAGCACCGGCATGGTAGAAGATTATAAAATCGATATCTCTTTCGACGTTTGCAAGAACCATTTGGAGCATCATTGGGAAAAGCAGGACGAGGCTGACATGTTCATTATTAATTATACTGAAAATATTGATTCGGGTATTGAAGAACCGGATCCTGATAAAGTGGTTGAGGCGATGCCGCTGAATCGGTTTGAATTAGAAGATATAACAGCTATTTACGTGGATGGCTGATCAACAGATGATCGGTCATAACTATTATGAGCATATGATTACAGTTTACGAGATGCAATGGAATAAAGATAAGATTCCGGGATCTGAGATCGATTGTATTCCTTTCGATGAATCATTCGCCCAACAATACATGGAATCGTACAATGACGCTTTCTATCCAATGCGGAAAGTTCTCGATATCAAACCTTATAACTGGTATTCAGAAAAAGATTCTTTCTTGTCGAAGGCGAAAGATATTTTTCTCCTGACGGATCATGATGAATTGATAGGATCAGTTGCCTGTTATGGGAACGAGATAGATGATCTTTTTGTCTGCAGTAAATACAGACATTTGGGGTATGGCAGGAAACTTCTCATATGGGCAATGAATCATATTCAAGAACACTGTGATGACAGCATCATCCTTCATGTTGCAGCCTGGAATGAACATGCAGTACAGATGTATAAAGATTCCGGTTTTGTAATAGTGAAAACAGA
This sequence comes from Oscillospiraceae bacterium, assembly GCA_902764825.1. GTDB lineage: Bacteria > Bacillota > Clostridia > Saccharofermentanales > Saccharofermentanaceae > Saccharofermentans. The sequence continues at coordinate 6,378 of CACWXL010000009.1, read as the reverse complement.
ACAAGTAGTATCATAGAATCAGGAATCATGCGAACTAATATACAATGGTAAAAGAGACGGAGGATGATCATGGATAAGCTATACATTACGCACTACTTTTATCCTGGGACAGACCCGTGGAAGAATATAATGCTCCTTCCTGAGGAGGAAGCTTTTCGCAAGGCTAAAGAGCTTGCGGACGCACATCCGGATACTACCAGTTTCGGCCGTTTCGCAGACTTTGAGAACTATTATCCGGCGCGAAAGAAAGCAGATGCTTTTGTGCGTGAGAGGTTTATTAAGTTAGACGGAAAACCGAAGCTGCGGAATCCCTATTCGTTTACGCTTCTGGAGTGCGAATATCTCAGAGACTGGTTTGACAGCAGCGATAAGATCATTATCGATCTTGATGATGTGCCCGACGATCAGGTCAGCTTCACACTCGGAGACAGCTGTGCTCTGATGATTCACGGAAATGAACCTGTTGTTCTGACTAAGAAAATGCTGTATGAGCGTATCGAGGCATGTAACGGCTCAGTTGACGTTTTCCTTAAAGAATCTCTCGGCAATTACGCATATGTTGAAGTGCAATTGTGGGATAAAATACAGATTCCGGATGCTTAACAGAATAATTAATGATGTACAGGGTGAAGAAGAGGAGAAGTATATTAATTTGATGAAAGAAACTGCAAATAACACTGATTTGCCGGATGATGTTAGAGATGAAGCTCAGTTCTATTTGGACTGAAACAATAATCCAGTTAGGAAAATTATCAGGATATAGATATGTCAGAAAGACCTGAATTAACAATTGAGTTGAAAAGCAAAGAATTTCTTGAATATTACTATCTTAAGGAAGAATTGGTTTATTTCTGCCGTGAAAACGGATTGCCGGCATCCGGCGGAAAAACAGAACTGACGGAGCGTATAGCATACTTTCTTGATACTGGAAAAGTTTTAGCCGCAAAGACGGTGCGGACTCAAAAACATAAGATATCGACGATAACAAGAGACAGCATCATTGAATCTGATTTTGTCTGTTCTGAACTTCACAGAGCATTCTTTAAGCGCGAGATAGGTGAGAGTTTTTCTTTCAACGTCGCTTTTCAAAAATGGCTCAAGTCAAATGCCGGGAAAACATATGCTGATGCGATCGTTGCATATAATGAAATCAAGAACACGAAGAAACCCGGAAAAAAAGATATAGGCAGTCAGTTTGAATATAATACTTATGTGCGGGATTTTTTCGAAGAAAACAAAGGTGCGTCTTTGGAAGATGCCATTAAGTGCTGGAAATATAAAAAGAGCATAAAAGGCCAAAATAAATATGAGAGAACTGATCTTAAGGCATTGGATCAGTAAATCATCAGGAAGAAGTACCAAACATAGAGAACTAGGGAAATGATATTTATGGACGAAGCACGTATTTATGTTGATTTAAATGAACGCGTTGATAAAGATATCTTCTTGTTGTCTAAAGAGGATTCGAAAGTTGATTCAAAAGGGAATATTGTCATGTTTTATGAAAATATGCCTATTCTGATTTGGAGTGATGACTGTGATGAAGAAGGGAATCCGGATAATCTGTTTGCTGACGCTGTAGCTATCAAGGCTGATCCTAGAATATGTTCTGTGTGGAGTTGTGTTAAGTGGTGGTGTAGGATTGATATGTCAACACTGATCCACGAATCAGAACGTAGAGCAAGGAATAGATAATAGACAGAAAAACTGACTAAGCAAGTATGGATTATTCATTTGAACCTGAAATAGAGAAACTTAATGTTTCATGTATTATAAACGGAGTCGTTGATAGTGCTGTCCTAGAACTGCAAGAAGACAACGACTGCCTTATTATTCTTACGGTTGGGAATAACACCTATTCATCTGGAGCTGAGCACTTTTGGGGAGCATTAACTGAGCTTCGAAAGCAATTGGAAGAACACAATATTATGTTGTTGTGTCAGGGTTGTTGTATGAATGTCTATCCATCTCCAATGATATTAGATATGGGAGATGCCAGAAAAGCCTATAAAATGAAATTAGGCTATCCTGCTAAAATGGAAGATCTGGTATTCATTTTTGATCCCTGTGATCCTGAAGATTATGCATCGATTGAAGAACAAGACAGGTTTTATGATGAATGGAAAAGGATGCCTAGAATTCTTGAAAAACCAAATGACAATGCAAAGGCTGATGCAAATCTAAAAGAAGAACATAATACGAAACAAAAAAAGAACTGGTTCCAATTCTGGAAGCATTAATTATCAGATTAGAAATCATATAAAGGGATATTATCATTATATGGAGGTTGTGATGTTTACATCGGATGGTATAGTAGGAATTGAGAAGCTTCGTGCTAAAATCCCCTATGAATTACAGGCGTGGTATAAATTTGGAAATATAGTTGATCTGCACTTCTTTTTTGATATAGATGATTATGGGCAAGATATTAGGTGTCTGGATATTACTCTTACAGACTCGGAGAACCGGTATAATATCATTCTTCATCTTAAAAATGTGTGTGGCAAAGTTTCTTTTGAACCATACAATGGTTTTTATTCAGGATTGGACATAGAAGATTTAATAGACAATGGTTACGAAAAAACGAAGCGCTTCCATTTTTATTCATATGAGATGGATAATGATACAAATGTATACTGTGAAAAGATAATAGCTGAATTGGTATAGGAATAGATAATTATGAATTAAGAAAACTAAACAAGAATGATTATATTAGAAATTGAATATCATAAAGGCGATATCATTTTACGAGGCAAAACTGTTCCTAAAAAAGAATTGTTAGAACAGATAATGCCCAACGATTATCTTAAGCCACTTTATGATGGTTTTACTTCATTTAAGGAACGTTGCGAGATTAAAACTCCCTTTAAGGGAAGTGAGCGATCGGACGTTATCCCCCCACTTGAATACTGGCGTGGCGATAACCCAATTAATGAAGAACGGCTGAATGTACTATTTGGCAGATATTTGAAATGACGATAGATGATAATATAGACAGTATAAACTGATAAGGGAGAATAGAGAAATGGATAGTTCGCTCGTTGGTTTATTTTTAAAAGAGGATAAGAGTGAATTCAAAGACGCAAGTGAATTGGATGACACCACAATCAAGTACATTCGAAATGAATTCTTTAAGAAGACTTTTGTTGTACCCTTTATTGTTGTTGTTATTTCGGTAGCGGTTTTTGCACTTTGGGCTTTTGAGATTATTCCGAAGGTGTTTGGGCCTTCTGATTTCTATGATACAGTGGTTTTTATTTTGTTGCCGCTTAGCTGTGCTTTTGCGACAACGCTGGACATTCGCTGCATTTTCTCTCTGATAATTGTTTCTAAGATCAGAAAGAAGAAATTCTTATGGTACTTAGGTTTTATCCGTGGCAAGAACTGGAGATATCCGGTCGCTTTTTCCAAAATGCATAAATACTATTCAGTAGATGACAAATATTTCGCATTGCTTTCCGTTAATCCGATATACAAAAAAGGAACACCGGTTTATTTCTTGTATTTCCCCAAAGGCGCTAATATTGGAGGGGCTGTGGTCAGATATGAGGAATAATGGATAGCATTGATTTAGATAGGACAATCGGTTTTATGAATTACCGCAAGGGCATTAGGCATATCTTTTTTATTTGTCTTTGCCGGAAGCATAGTGGGTTATTTTGTTTTCGAACTGTTGAATGTGTTAAGTGATAGTTTTCTTGGTTAATATCCAAGAAAGAAGTAAAGATAATAGACAGTATAACTTATTGAGGATATAAATATGAGTATATTGGGAAAAATGTTTGGCAAGAAAGATAATGATAATTCTGATCAGAATCCGTCTGGGGGTACATATACAGTTGAGGATACTTTCAGATTAAATAACTCTCAGGATCTGATCGTTGTAGGTCAGATCAATGGAACTGTCAGAACAGGCGATAAGGTCTGTATTGAGGGTACCAGTGGAAATGATCAGATATTGATTAAAGAACTGGATATATTCAGAACCAAGGTGAGAATCGCGACGAATACTAAAGTAGCTTTGTGCCTTGAGAATGGTACTCAATATGGGATTTCAAAAGGAACGGTGCTTCAGATAAGCGGAATGTCGGAACCTCGTGGAATATAATATTAGGAATTCGGAGGACTTATATGAACGAGACCTTGATCACCAATTTTGTCAAAGCATATGCTCCAGGTAAGGAGCTCGCAAAGCCTGATGAGACATTGCTCGAGTTTGCGAATCAGATGCTTCCGCCGGAAATCGTGTATCTATGGAATGAGTATGGTTTTGGGGACTATGGTGATGGCCTGATAAAGGTGGTCGATCCGAGAGACTACATGGACAGCCTGTATTCTTGGCTCGGCGGTCAGGACTTCCACAAGATTCCAATCATGGTCTCCGCGTTTGGTGACATCTTTTACTACAGGAAACTCGAAGAAGGCGAGAATGATGTTTCTTTGCTGGATATCCATTACCGAAGGATAGATGTGTGCGCCTATTCGTATGAGGGGTTCTTCGGAGGGTATATCTTAGATCCTGAGATAAAAGAGAAAGTATTGAGGAAGAACCTTTTTGACCAGGCTGTCGAAAAGTTAGGAAGTCTTAAGCACAACGAAGCGTTTTTCTTTGTCCCTGCACTTGTTCTGGGTGGTGGCGAAGATATTAAATATGTGAAGAAGGGCGATGCCGGCACCCATCAGCACGTGCTGCTTGAATTTGGTAAGTAAGCAGCAAGGTGGATTAGTCTGGCTAATCGGCAGTATTTTGTACTATGAAGAATGATATTGGGGAGATAATTTTGTATGGATATTTTCGGTGAAGTAAATCATTGGGAGAAAACAGAAGGTGCATCTATCTTTTGTTCGATCATTAACGTTCCCAATCCCGTAATACTTGATTACGGATGCGGTGCCGGGAATTATTCCTTTGCGGCAGCATATGCTTTTGATCAGAAATGCAAGGTTTGCGCAGTTGATATTAACGGGCAGTGTTTGGAATATGTAAACCAAAAAGCAAAGAATGAAGGAATAGACTGCATCACTACGTCTATAGGCAGAGAGGATTACCGTCATGATTTTGACTGTGATACTTTTGACCTCATTATCTATTCGGACATTTTTCACGGAGAAGAGAGGCTGTATGGCGGTCTTCACCGTTTCGTGATGATAGAGGAAGCAAAAAGGACATTGAAGAATAATGGAGTTCTTGCTGTTCTGCCGTTTCACCTGTCGAATTTCAGGGATAGCAATAAAAAGAAAAGCAAATATACGCACAAGAAGCTGATCGATGAGATCTGCAGTTACGGCTTCACATATACCGGAAAAGATCAGGAAGGGATCCATTTTGAGAAGGTGTACAGTCCTTATTATCAACAAAAGGGCGGCATCACGTTCGATGGTCTGGAACGGGGTAAGATGTTGATCTTTGAATTGACGGGCAAACCGAGACCCTAAGCAGCTTGTGATACGGATTCCCTGTCCTATATAGATATTATTGCGCAGATGACTACAAGCAAAAAACGCACCCAGGTGCAAAAATAGTACGGAGAATCTATGGATATAAACAATATGGAGCATATGAAGAAATACAAAGCAGTAGTCTTTGATATGGGCGGGACCCTTATGGAATATGAGGGCATGCCGATGAATTGGAGTGGTTATTACAGACAGGGATTCGAAAGGGTCGCCCAAATAAACGGGCTTGACTTATCTGATGAAGCTTTTGAAAAAGCCTGCGAGGTGATGAGATCTTTTAATCCACGTTTTAGCGGAAGGACAGTTGAGATCGAACCGGAGACAATCTTCAGCAAGTCAATGGAATCATGGGAGGAACACCTTAACTTGGAGAAAGCAATTTCAGCCTTTTTCTCCGGTTTGGATCTGAAACCGCGTATTTATGGGTACACTCCGAAACTTTTGGCAAAGTGTAAGGAATTGAATATGAAGGTGGCTTGTCTTACGGATCTGCCTACCGGAATGCCTGATTCTCTTTTTCAATCGGTCATCACTGACATCATAAAGGATATGGATTTGTATGTATCCTCATCAGTCTGTGGATTCAGGAAACCTTGCAAAGAAACACTTCAGTATGCATCAGCGCACTTGCACATAGAACTTGATGAGATTCTATTTGTCGGTGATGAAGAAAAGGATCTTCGCACAGCAGAGAATGCAGTTTGTGATTTTATGTATATAGATAATTTCCTCAAGACCTATGATATACAGAAGGAAAAGTGATAAGTTTGAAGGAGCGATTTGCTTCGCGAAAGAATTATGATTGATAGTATGAAAAATAGACAGTTTTATTGACTATGACAGATCAGGATTTGAAGAGGAATATCATTTTGAAAAAGGGACTACAGATTCTATATTATGTTTCAGTTGTAATCAGCGCTT
>CACWXL010000008.1 GCA_902764825.1 Oscillospiraceae bacterium | reverse complement strand
ATTTGAATTCAAGACCTTAGGACAGCTCCAGAAAGCTATGGAAGATTACATTGAGTACTACAACAACGAGAGAATTCAGGTCAGACTGAAAGGACTGACTCCTTGCCAGGCAAGGAATCAGTCCTTATACTCGTTTTAAACCGTCCAACAAAGTGGGTTCACTTCAGATTATCGGGAGTTTTTAATTGCAAAACAAAATTAATTATAGGTTGAATTATAGCTACAATCTAACTATAATATCTAGCAAGGAGGTAAGTATTATGATGATCAGTACCGATACTTTAATATCAATAACGGAAGCAAATCAGAATTTTTCAAAGGTTGCCAGGCTTGTAGATGAGAAGGGTGCAGCTGTAATCATGAAGAATAATGCACCCAAGTATATTGTGATAGAGTTCAGTAAAATACCTGAAAGCGCAGAAGTAGCCGATAAAGCAGCTGTAACTTTAGCAAAGAAGTTGATCAGTGACAAAAAGTAAACCTATATCAAAATAGTCGTCACATCATCACAGTCGTCACAGAATTGTTCCTTCAAGTAGAAAAGTAATCACTCAAGATAATGAGACCGGCAATTACGAGTTGAGAACAGTGGCATTCAAAACTCTACGAGTTTAGAACACCACCATTCACAGCTCTACATTAGTGCGTGTTTCTATTCTTCCGCGCTTCCGCTTGGATTGCCACCCACAACTTGAGAGGACGCTACCTCTCAAGTCGCGGCTGGCGGGGCCAGGATTAATGTGTGGACCGCAGGCTATGGCCCGCCTGCGCGGTTTTTCTTTTAGCTAAGCCTAAAAGAGACTCACAGACGTTAGAAAGGATAGATAGGGGTGTGGGGGAAGGAAGGGAAACGCTAATTAACACGCGTACGCGCGTAAAAAATAATACATATGTTCAAGAAGGTTAAATTGTCCCATTAATAGAACAAGAGGCGTATTAAAATGTGTAAAACGAATGTATATGAGATTAGCTTTTCGCAAAACTAATATAGGAAAGGGGGAGTAAAAGTGCATATACAGAAAAGACAAGGAACATATAGAATTACTGTTAGTTGTGGTCGAGATGAATCAGGAAAGCAAATACTATGCACAACTACTTTTGCTCCGCCTAAGGGACTAACTGAGAAGCAAGAGAAAAAGGCTCTCTATGAGTTTGCTGATAAATATGAGCGCAAGATCAAGGGCGGTGCTTCTGCAAATTATAGCAAGATGACTTTCAAGTCATTTTGTCTAGATTACTATTATAAAAACCATCTTGAGACTTTAAAGCCTAAGACAGCAAATGGTTATCGAGCCGTTATTGAATCTCGTCTTATTCCGTATTTCGGTAATATGAGAATTAAGAACATTACACCTTTAGATGTTCGTGGGTGGATGGCAAGTTTAGAGAGAAAAGACGGGAAAGATAAAGATCTTTCCCGCAATAGTACCGGAAGTTGGTTTAGGACCTTATCCGCTATTTTAGGAAAAGCTTATGAGTGGGAGATAATAGATGAAAATCCGTGTAAACGAGTAAAATCGCCTACTAATACTCAACCTGATGTAGAAGCACTACAGCTTTCTGAAGTACAAACTATATGTGATAAGCTCCCGGAATATGATGACATTAGAGCCAGAACATTCATTATGCTGATCTTGAATACAGGTATAAGAGAAGCTGAAGCAGCCGGGTTGGAATGGCGAGATATAAATTTCGATGATGGTGTAATATCGATAAGAAGAACATCACAGTATATTCCCGGTCGTGGAATGGTTGAAAGTACTCCTAAAAGTAAAACATCAGTTCGAGATATACCGATATCTCAGGATATGGTTAATGAGCTGGTCAAATATAAGATCTGGCAGAGGAAAGTGATAAAAGACCTGGGATCCGTGTATGAGGGTAATCCCGGTGAGGAAGCTCGGTTGTTTACATCGTGGAACGGGAAACCAATTTTCGATAGTACTTTAAGAAAATGGCTGACAAAGTTTTTGAAATGGTGTGATCTGCCAAGAGTTACAGTTCATGGATTGCGACATACTTTTGCCAGCTTATTGATTGCAAATGGAACGGATGCAAGAACGACAGCGGCACTTTTAGGACACAGTTCTCCGGCTCTTGTAATGAATGTATATGCCAACCCTCAAGACGAAGCAAAGGCGAGAGCGGTCGACAGTTTGAGTGGCTTAATTAAACGAAGAAAAAAGAGGTGAATTTGGTTAACGTTTGGTTAACGTTTTTCCAAAAAGATACAAAAAAGTGCGTGAACATATGTTCTGATAACACCCCGCAAACCCAATAAAATCAAGGCTTTGCGTTAGTTTTTGAAAAGTTATAAATTGTGGGGGAATCCATTTGTAATCAGCAGGTCGTGGGTTCGAGTCCCACAAATGGCTCCATAAAGGAAAAGCCCGTAAACATTGCGTTTGCGGGCTTTTTAATTTGTCGTGTCGGCGGGCTGAAGATGCTGCTACACAGCTTTATTTAATCTCAACTGTAAAACCGCCCCAGTCAAGTGGATCAAAAGCATCGTGGATTTCTTCTCCTGTAGAATCTTTTTGAAAACATAATGGTTCAAAGGTATAGCTCTTAGAATACGGGTCGAGACCTTCCCAATTATACTCGGAGATAACCAGACAGTCGTCATTGTTATAGTCCTTGAAGTGTGAGTAAACCCAAAACGTTGTACTGTTTCCCTTATCGTCAGTAACCCGGTATCTTACTATATCTCTTACCGGCTTTGATGAATCATTCAAATGATAAACGATACTTATGTTTAACATCGATGGCGCTACTGTCATGCTTACGTCTGCGGCTCCGCCTTCGACAGGAAGATTTTCCTTTTTCGTCTGACGCATGTCACTTGGCTTTTCAAAATCAAACTGTAACTCCTGTTGGACAAGCGTCTCGACCTCGTTGTTCGGCCGTTCTACAAAATCATAAGGCATCAATTTGTATTTTTTCAGTTCCAGACGTACTAGAAGAGATACTTTCCCGGAACTGGTATCCGCATTTGAGAGATCAACCATACAGAGGTAGAATCCGCTGTACCTTTTGTTGATCTCTTCCCCTTCCCAGCAACCATCAGCCGACAAGAGGCAATCTGTGCCGTTCACATAAGCGTGATCCTTCCACTCGACTATCATGTTGCCGGCGTCGACAACCTTCTGAGGGGCACGTGCGGAAAAGTATAAAATAGCTCCGTCATACCAGTATTCTTCAATTGTCCAGAGAGGACCGTAGTCTTCGATTTTGCTTTCGCTCTCACTTTGCCTGACTGTTATTGCACTTTCCTGGGGAGTATCCAGTCTCTTGATTACTTCCTCTTCGGGCATTAACTGAGTCAGAAATCCGGCCAGTCCGCCGCTTGCTGCCCATACTACACCGCCACCAATCAGTAAAACCACGATTACTGCTGCCACCAATGCAGTCTGACCCTTGAAAAACTTTCTGCGTGTATTGCCATTTGTGCTCATTCTGCTTTCCTCCTGAATTCTGTCAAAAGCGTCCTGAGCCTTTTCCTGAACTATGTCAGGCACGTTCATTTCTTTCAGCGCATGATTCAAATCCTTCATATGATTACTCCTCACTAATGTCAAAATATCTGCCCAACTGCGCCCTGCCTCTTGAAAGCCTCGTTTGAATGGTGCTTACCGGGACATTGAGTATTGCTGCAATTTCTTTAGTGCTATACCCGTCGCTGTAAAACATCACGATAGGCAGCCTGTATTTCTCATCCAGCTTCTCTAAGGCTTCCTTTATTTCCAAATTGCTTTCAACCTCATGAAAGGCAAGTTCCTCATGCTCGCTGATATCTACAGCTTCTATTCTCTGATTTCTGATATCGTGGCACTTGTTGATAAGAATCCTTGTCATCCATGTCTTAAAGAACTTGTTGTCGCGGAGGGAACTCAGCCGCTCCCAACAAGTAAGGATAGTTTCCTGTACCGCATCTGCGGCATCAGCATCATTCATCAGTATTGCTATCGCTGTCCGGTACATATCCTTCATATAAAGGTTCATTAGTTCAGTAAAGGCATCAGGATCCCGCTCTTTTGCCTTTTGTATCAACCTGAAGTTTTCTGTAGTACTCATTAAACTTCTACTCCTATGTGCACATTGATGTAAGACATAGAGCAGAGCGTCCTCCGTTTATGCCTTACACTTTATTAGACGGAAAATTTTCCCCAAAAATCCCATTTAGAAAGAATAATTTTAGTTTATATGAATTTACATTTGTTTGAATATGTTTTGGAGTTTGCAGGATATTTAATTTTGTGGACAATTTGTGAGTTGTGATGACATAACTGAAGCTTTTCCTGTCTGTTTCACTTGATTGATCACGCTCATGTGTTCGAAAATAAGAGAACTTCATTAACATAAATGAAGTTCAAATCTTACAGAGCAAATGGGGATTATTTATGGAAGAAAAGATCATTGAAAAGAACAAAAGATACTGGAACGATCATGCGGATCTCTGGTTTGGTACGACTGCTCTGCCCAAATACGGAGTCAGATTCGTAACGGAAGATGACCTCCATTTCTTTTCTGATGTTGAGGGGAAGAAGGTCTTGGAACTGTGCTGTGGGAGCGGCCATTCACTTAAATATCTTGCGGATAAAGGCGCAGACGAGCTGTGGGGATTGGATCTGTCTCAGAAGCAATTGGATAACGCGAAGCAGATGCTAAAAGGGAGCGGATGCAATCCCAAACTTATATGCGCGCCAATGGAAGCGGAAAGCAATATTCCGGAAGATTATTTTGACTATGTTTTCTCGATATACGGAATAGGCTGGACGACAGATCTTGAAGGCACTTTTAAGAAGATTGCTTCATATCTTAAGAAGGACGGCATATTCATATTCAGCTGGGGACATCCGCTTCATTACTGCGTTGCCAAATCTTATGAGACAGGCGAAGATGAAGTCATTGACGGGAAGCTGGTCTTCTCGCGGAGTTACTTTGACGAGTCGTATCTTAAGATGCCTGTTCACGATACCGATGTGACCTTCGCAAACAGGAAGATCTCAACATATGTTAATGCTCTTTATGATGCCGGTTTTATCATCGAGAGAATGGTAGAGCAGACTGACGAGAAGTCTTTATCAGATACCGAAGATGACAGTCCGAAGGCACAGAAGGCAAAGATGGTACCGCTGTCGATGTGTTTTAAATGCAGAAAACTTTAAGAGAACAATGGTAAAATCTAATGCAGTGAGATAAACCTTTGGGGGAGTTGATTGCATATGGGATTATTTGATATGACCAAGCCGAACGGAACCGGATTTGCCAGGATTCCGAACAAGCAGAATTTTACGAATGAGGATCTTCTTAAAAAGCTTTCCGCCGTCAAGGTGACTTTCGGTACGCCTGTCATGGGTTCTATCGGTGATTATGAGGCGGTCTTATATGAGCATGTGTCATTGAAGTATGACCTTTTCGTGCGCGTAGACGGCAAGAACATCATCGCAGGCAAGATCGGATCGGAAGGCGTAAGCAGTGTTCATGCAGCTGCGGATTTCACTGTCGGTACTTACATGGGTTATAAGGATGAGAACCAGTCTGATGCTGACCATGCTGTCGATGAGCTCGCTGAGGTCTTGGTCAGCCTTGAAAACGGTGAAGAGATTACCGAGAGCCGCGTAAGTGCTTCCATGAAGACAGCTGACGGCAAGGCGATCGAGTTCTACATGAAGCAGAAGGCGATCTCATTAAAGCCGAAGTTCGATATGTTCGATGAGAATCAGAACGTTGTATATCACGTCGAAGGTGATGTTACGAGACTTAATTATTCCATCCGCAAGGACGGCGTGGAAGTAGTCAAGCTAAAGAAAAAGCCGGTCGTCGTTCCTCCTGAATATGTTATTTGTGTCGGAGGCAAGGATATCGGAAAGATCAAGAAGAAGATCAAGCTCACCAGCCCTGAACTTAAGGGAACTCTTAACGGACAGGATTTCCATATAGCGGGAAATCTTATGGGATCTGATTTTGACATTAAGGTAGGATCTCTTACCATCGGCCGTATCGACACTTCAAGCCAGGTCGTAAACGATGAGTACAGGGTCATGGTTTTCGATGAAAGCTATAAAGACATTATGGCCGCTATAACGATTATCTGCGATGACGTGGTCGATGCGGAAAGAAAATGGCAGTCCTGATCAGCAGTAAGCAAAATATAACCCCGTAAACTTAATTGCTTACGGGGTTTTGTCATGTTCTATGATCTGCGATAGCCCGGAAGATCAGTCCTTAGGCATCTGATCAGCTGTTGAAGGCTCGATGACTACTGTGTTTGTGATAAGACCCATCTTAAGGTGTGCCTTGAAGAAACCGAATCTGTTCTCGGGTGTGATGTCGAATTCGGCATCCTTGCACTTTCTGTTCATGCCGTGTGTCATGTGGAGCTTATAGTGACCATATGCAACAGGGATCTTGATGGATTCAGCGTTTGCGAGATGTCCCAAAGGGACTTCATTCAAATAAATGCTCATACCGACTGCGACTCCCAAAGGGGATCCCATACGGTAAACCTGGATGACACCATCCTCAGGAAGGACGAGAGCGTTGCTGCACTTTCTGCAAGGTCCGTTAGCGGGAATATCCTGAACTTCGCCGCATGAAGGACATTTGATTCTGAGTAACTGTGACATATTGTTCTCCTTTGTTTATAAAAATATGGTCCCATAGTCAGTACCGCATACATTTTAACATTAAATGTCAAAATTTAATGAAATCTTAAGAAGTTTGTTTATGTTATCTTAATCTGGGGAAAGTTAGAATAGCAGTGACTCTTGGAGGAAAGCATATGGCAAACATACTCATCTGTGACGACGAACAGGATATCGTTAATGCGCTCAAGATTTATCTTAACGATCCTGACTACGTGCTGTTTGAGGCTCATAACGGAAAAGAAGCAGTTGAAACCGTAAGGGAAAACGAGATCCATCTGGTTCTTCTGGATATAATGATGCCTTTGATGAACGGTATAGAAGCGATGTCGCAAATAAGGGGATTTTCTAATGTCCCGATCATACTCCTTACTGCTAAGAGTGAAGATGCAGATAAGGTGTTGGGACTTAATGTCGGAGCAGATGATTATATAACTAAGCCTTTCAGTCCCTTGGAAGTGTGCGCCAGGGTTAAGTCGCAGCTTCGAAGATACTTGAGCCTCGGCGCCGGGGCAACAAAAACTTCAGTCGTATTAACCATTGGCGGACTGGAACTTGACTATGATGCAAGGACAGTAACTTTGGATGGCGAGAATGTCTCTCTTACTAAAAAGGAGTTCGATATCTTAAAGCTCCTGATGGAAAATCCGAACAGAGTATTCTCGCCAAAAGAGATCTACAGGGAGGTTTGGCACGAAGACCCGATGGGTGCTGACAATACTGTAGCGGTTCATATTAGACATTTAAGGGAGAAGACAGAGATTGATCCTGCCGATCCGAGATATATTAAAGTGGTTTTCGGTCAGGGGTATAAGATCCAAAAGGGGAATTGATATGAGGAATTTTATCAGGACGTATGTGGGCAAGGGATTGCTTTATGCGGCAGTGATATTGTCTACCATAATGCTTGCGCTGTCTGTTCTTGGCGCAGCTTATATGATCATTGAAGACTATTATCTGAAAAGTGAAGAAGACATTCTTAACGAGAATCTGGAGAGTTTGACACTTAGATCTGCTGAAGAGGCTTTTGACAGAAATCTCAATCACAGTACAGGAAAGTTCGATAGTCAGATTGCATCTGATTATGGAAGTTTTTCGTTCAGGATCCTCGACAAAAACGGAAATGTTCTGACAAGATCAAGGACAGAACTTGATTCGTATCCATACAGAGCTTATGTGTGCGTATTGCCGTACCCGCAGACCGGCACCGGTTTTTATGAGATCACAGGCATATCCACTGATTTTATGTTATACGAGGAACTCCATAAGAATAATTACTACACAGAATACTATATTGTTGAAGGCGGTATTGATCCCAACAGCGGCATGCTTGATGTTTACAGCATCTACTCGACGGTACATCATATCCTCTATTCGCTTAAGATCGGCATCTACCCGATAGGCGTTCTGTCTTTAGTATTATTGATAGTCAGCTTTGTTTCACTAATGAGCGTAGCCGGAAGAAGACCGAAGAAAGATGAGGTCGTTCCGTGGTTTTTCCATAAGGTTCCTTTTGATGTCCTTTTGGCGGCTTACGTTTTCGTTGCCTTAATATGCGGCAGCATCGAATATGAAATCGGTATTGCATGCCTGGCTTTCTTGAGCCTCTTTTTCCCGTTGTTCTGTATGAGCTTTGCCGTAAGGATCAAGACGAAGACACTGATCAGGAATACGTTGATCTTTAAGATCCTTATGCTTCTTTGGAAGGGTATTAAAGCAGTCGGAAGATTCTTAATGACCGTAATCAAGAATATGAGACTCTTATGGAAAGTTATATTGGTATTTTTCGGGCTGATGTTCTTCTGGGGTATAACAATCGCAACGCGAAGCTGGAGATTTGAAGCTGTTCTTTTTTTCCTGGCTCCGTTTACGGTTCTTCCTGCACTTATCCTTATTACACTTCAGATAAACAAGCTCAAGAAGGGTGCGCAGGAGCTTTCCGAAGGACATTTCGATCACGTTATCGATACAAAGATGATGCTTCCTGAGATAAAGAAGCATGCAGTAAATCTCAACAGCATGGCAGCAGCACAGAAGATCGCCGTTGAAGAAAAATTAAAGAGTGAGAGGATGAAGACTGAGCTTATCACTAACGTTTCTCACGATATAAAGACACCTCTCACATCGATCATAAATTATGCTGATCTGATCTCGAAAGAGGAAAATAACAGTGAGAAGACAAAGGAATATTCTGAGGTTCTCGTAAGGCAGTCCAAGAGACTTAAGACACTGCTTGAAGACCTCGTGGAGGCATCTAAAGCATCCACCGGAAATCTCGAAGTGGATCTTCAGCCTTGTGATGCACAGGTCTTTATCTCGCAGTGCGCCGGAGAATACGAGGAGAAGTTCGGACAATATGATCTGACACTCATAACTTCGGTTCCCGAAGAGCCTGTCAGGATCATGGCTGACGGCAGAAGAATGCAGAGGGTTTTCGATAATCTCTTGAACAATGCATGTAAGTACTCGATGCCCGGAACCAGAGTATATGTGGACCTGAAGGAGACTGATAAAGAGGCGGTATTCACATTCAAGAATACGTCGAAAGAACAGCTCAACATGACTGAAGAAGAACTCATGGAAAGATTTACCAGAGGCGATTCTTCAAGAAATACCGAAGGCAGCGGCTTAGGACTTTCTATCGCAGGAAATCTTGCCGAACTTCAGAACGGAAAACTCAGATTAACGACTGACGGGGACCTTTTCAAGGCAACACTTTCTTTCCCGAAGATCTGAACATGACAAGTTATCAAATGCTGCAGCAGGCCGTTCTGAGAAGGGCGGCCTAGCGAAAGCATTTCTATTTACGGGGATAAATGCAAGGAGAATTACTATGAAACAACTGGTCTGCATCGTGACAATACTGACCTTGTTCCTGCAGCTGGCATCATGCAGCAAGGACCTGCTCCACACTAAAGTAAGGACTGTTCAGAAAGACAGCGAGTGGTGGAATGAGACTGAAACAGTCGTTACGCCGGAAGAGATAATGAGAACTGTAGGCGATAAAGCGCACGACGTTTTTTGTCATCTGCTTTCCTACGATGAAGACTCGGCAATCCTTGATTTTCAGGTCTATGCCAAAAAGGGAGAAGATATCTCAGTGTACCACCTGATCAGAAAGTATTCATATGAAGGCGGGCTGTCCGGCGAGATAAAGTTAGAGGATGAATCTTATCCGGATTGTGTTTTTATATCCGGTGGTAAATATTTTGCGGTAATTTGCAATTATTCAGAGAATGAGAAAAAGTTCACATTAGAATGCTTTGAAATGGATTTTGAGAACGGGAATCTTGGAGTGAAGATCCCGTTTAATGTGCCTGAAGACAAGTATCCGTTCTTATCCGTAAACGGCATTATCAGTTATGAGAACAAGCGGGTATACATTCTTCATTCGACTGATCTTTATGGAGAGGGGCAATATAGAGTATGCGTTGATGACGGCAGTAATGTCAGGAGCATTATTCCTGAATTCGGGAATAATGTAAAACTTGAATCTCTGTATAACCTCATGCTAATCGATAATAAGCTGGTATTTCTGGCCACAGTGACGGAGAACGACAGGTTTAAACAGCAGCTTTGTACAGTAGATATCAGCACTATGACTATAGAGATATCTGAGGTTTCTCAGGACATCGATGTGGAAATGGCGCAATATGTTCCGGGCAAAGGACTCTTTAACTGCGACAATAAAAAGGTATACCGGATCGATCTTTTAAGCGGTTCGGAAAATGAAGTTATGGATCTTAGAAATTCATATATCGGCGGATCGTTTGACAGCGAAGAAAGAGTCCTGTATTCATCGGAGGATAAAACAGTCATTTTTGCAGAAGAACAGGCTCTTTCAGGAGGAATGTCCACTGCTCATATCATACTTTTCAAAAAGGCAGAAGATAATCCGAATGCAGGAAAGAAGATATTGACCCTCGCAAGTCTTGACTACACATCACAAGACGTGTGGAAAGCAGTAAGCGGTTTTAACAGGGATTCTGACAAGTATTTTCTTGAGGTAAGCGATAAATATTATGATGCTGCAATGGGGATCTGGAAAAAGGAAAATTTCCAGTTTGACTGGAATCTGATCCTTGCATCAGAAGCGGATGCCGTAAATCTTTTGATGACGGATATAAGGGAAGGAACGGGTCCTGATCTTGTCATATACAACCGGAATTCCGCTCAGTTAAACAGTACGGATTACCTTATCGATCTGACTAAAAGGATAAGATCGGCACAGAGTCTTAACAGCGGCGATTATATGGAATTCATACTTCAGCCGAATGGCAGTGACGGAAAGCATTACAGGCTGGATTATGAATTCTCGGTCGAAGGACTTGCAGTGATGAATGCTTTTATCGGAGATGATGCTAAGGGCCTGACTTTTGAAGAATATGATCAGCTGATAAAAACGTATAACGACGGGAAAAGTGTACTGCCTGAGACTGATACTTATCTGTTGGAAACACTGATAAAAACAAATGATTGTGTTTCACATGATGACAGTACTAAATTCGGGATAGACAATGAGAGCTTCAGAAGGATCTCAGAATATATCGCTTCAGTACCTGACGTAATGCAATATGATAACGTGATAGGACAGACCAATAAGAGGATCCAGATGATCCGGAACATGACGGGCATTGAGTTTTCGCGCTATTACGGAATGTCATTTAAAAACTATTCAATAGTAGGTCTTCCGTCTGCTGACGGTCATGCGGAGACGATAAATGGAAAAGGCATAGGAATAACTGCCTGCTGTCCTTTGCAGGACGGTGCATGGGAATTTGTGATGAAGATGATGTCTCCGGAGATCCAGGCGGCAGTGTCGGCTGATCCTGTTCTGATAAGTGTGCAAAAGGCGGTTTTCGAAGAATATATCGAGATCAATAATCTTCAAGATTCAGGCGGATACAGGGGAGGAGGCTTTTCTATTTCCAAAGAAATGGTTGACTGGTATGTTGACCAGATTTCTGACGCGGTAATAGTGCCTGATACGGATTCGGCGGTCATCGTAATAATGAACGAGGAGATGCCGGCTTATTTCAAAGGACAGAAATCTCTGGATGATGTCATCGCAATAATCGAAAACAGGGTGAACCTCATGCTCAATGAGCGCGCGTAACAGATGTAATAAACAAGGGTTGTTTTGAAATTTCCTTTTAATATTTCTATGTAAAAAATAGTTTATAATAATTTTTGAATATTCTTTTAAGGAATGAGGCGTTGTTATGAAGATTCTCAAGACGATCCTGAAAGTACTGTTAGTCATCGTGATCATTCTTGTGGTGCTGGTCGGTGCATTGCTTGCCTGGCTTACCGCTGTGGAATACAAACCCGCTGATACGGAAGAAGTAAAGATCACTTCTATGAACCCTCAGCAGAAGGCGCTTAAGAAGGGTGATACGATCGATCTCATGGCCTGGAACATAGGTTACGCTGCATTGGGCGATAATGCCGATTTCTTTATGGATGGCGGCAAGATGGTCTATTCTGCAGATGAGGCCAGAGTCAGAGAGAATATCAATGCAATAGTCAATGAAGTAAAGGCGAACGATCCGGATCTTCTCCTTGTTCAGGAGATCGATCTTAACAGTGACAGAAGCTATCACTTAAACGAGACTTCGTTCTTCTTCGGCGCGGGCTACAACAACAGCGCGTTCGCAAACAATTTCAAGGATGTATATGCACCGTTCCCGATCCCTCCCATGGGCAAGATCGATTCCGGTATAGCGACATTCAGCAAGTATCCTACGACATCGGCAACAAGAGTACAGCTTCCTTGCCCGTTCTCCTGGCCGGTAAGAACATTCAATCTTAAGAGATGTCTTCTTATCACGAGGATCCCTGTCGAAGGCGGCAAAGAGCTTGTAATCGTTAATCTCCATCTTGAGGCCTATGACGACGGTGAGGGCAAGGCTGCTCAGGCACAGATGCTCATGGATGTCTTCCGTGAAGAGACATCAAAGGGCAATTATGTAATTGCCGGCGGAGACTTTAACCAGAGCTTCTCCAATGTCAGCAACAACTTTGCGGTTTATCCCGAACAGTGGCAGCCTTCATTTATGGACGTATCTCCTTACGAGGCTGACTGCCAGTTCCTGATGGATTCCAAGGTCGCATCCTGCAGATCGCTCTATAAACCTCTCATCGGCAATGAGGATACACTCCAGTATTACATGATCGACGGTTTCATTGTCTCGAAAAACATCCGCGTCGAATCATATTCCGTTAAGGATCTCGGATTTGTTAACAGCGACCACAATCCGCAGTTCCTGAAGGTCGTACTCGAATAATCGAAGAAATATGTATACCTACAAAAAGCCTCCCTAAAGAATAGGGAGGCTTTTTGCGTGCTTCACTTTTATGGATAAGAGGTTTTGATGTCTGATCACCCTTGAGACAGGCTCAAATACTCTATATATTCAGTTGATACACATTGCGGCTTACAGTTCGAGATCGATTACAGAATGAACGGCCTCAACAGAACTGTTATGCAGCGTGACGGAAGAAGCAGCAGCTCTTGCTTTGTTAAGATAAGAACCGATACCGATAACAAGAACTCCGGTCAGGATTACGATGATGGCAATTACCAATACCATCTCAACGAGAGTAAAACCCTTTCTTGTCTTTCCAATTCTTCTCATAAGACACCTCCCCGAATTTTTAAGTGCTCCTTATGAAACAAATATATCACAGTTCGTTCACAATGTGTTCATATTTTCCATAATTCCTCCTATTTTGTGAACTTGAACAAACGCCCTAAAACGTTTTTGTGCATGTTGATGTAAAATGCCCAATATATTTGGATTTCCAAAGGAATTTCCGCCTCGCAAATATCAAAAGCAAAGACGATTTCCGATAAAAAAGTGAATTCTGTAACAAAAGAATCTTGAATATGAATTCATAATTCTGTTTACAATTTGTTAATAAAGAAGTTTGCAGATAGGAAAAAGAACAGATTGTAAAACAGAATAAAACAAGGTATACTTTCAAAGTTCCAAAAAACGGATGCTTAGCTCAGCTGGCTAGAGTACCTGCTTGACGTGCAGGGGGTCACAGGTTCGAGTCCTGTAGCATCCACCATTTTAGTACACAGCAGACGGCGATCCTGATCATTCGGTTCGCCGTTTTTGTTTTTTTGAAGTTCAGATGGATTTTTTGCCTTTCATTAATTGGTGGAAAATAAATAAGAAATCAAGATAATATATATAAAAATCATCCGGAGAAGAGAATGGACAAGAGGATCAGCAGCAACATTAAGATATTCAGTTTTGTTGTTTCCTGCTTTATGGTCCTTTTCCATGCAGGGATGTATGACAATTCCAATGCTATAAATCAATTTGACCGGGAATTAAGCGAATTGATCAATTACGATTACAAGCTACTGGCATTTTTCGGTCTGAGCTTCTTTTTCTCGGTGACCGGATTTCTTCTTTTCTATGGTTTGAATTACAGAAATTATCTTAAGAAGATCGAGAGACGTGTGCACTCTCTGCTGATCCCTTATCTGATATGGCAGGCGCTCGTCCTCATAAAGGACCTGTGCATCGGGAGAAGATATGAGATCCTGGATGTTTTATTAAGGACCTTCGGACTGGAATTATGGCCTTTGAACGGACCATTATGGTATGTTTATGTCGTTTTCCTCCTGGCATTGCTGCTGTCTCCGGTATTGCTGTTAATGTTCAGCAGCAAAAGATCTGCCTGGATATCTACATTTGCAATGTTGATCCTGATTAGGTTCCTTAAGCAAACTTCGATAGAACCGGTGCGGATAGTGGTAAGCTACGGCTTGTTTTCGAGGATCCTGACATATCTGCCCGCTTATATGATCGGAGCATATTACGGCAGATTCTATGAGAAGAACAGGATGCCGGAATCCATGGTCTATTCATTAGCAGTTGTATTATTTGCATACCTGCTCGATTTTAAGATCTCCGGTTTCTTTACCGACATGGTCGTAATGACACTGCCGATGGTTTTGATATTTATCTTCCCGTCGATCCCAAAACTGGAGAACAGAAAGATATATGACTATACATTCCTGATCTATGCGCTGCATCATCCTTTTATAGTGGATCTTAAAGGCTTCATAGATGAAGGCTTGGCATGGATCCCCATACCCGTGACTATACTTAACATTTTCGAGCACATGCTTATATTGGCAGCATCTGTTCTTTTGGCAGCCGGCCTTTCCAAGCTGCTCGAAAAGCTGAGCCCGAAGATCCTGGCGGTGCTTACGGGCGGCAGAACACCCGTTAATACAGGTGACTCGACAAGCGGCTGATCATCAAGAGTCTTTTTTAATTGACAAAAAGACTCATAGAAAATACAATCGAAACAAGAGACATATCGCTTATACAGAGGCATTTGTCAGCATTCCTAAAAGACCAAGGGGGTTTTCCAAATGAGCACATTCGAGAAGACATTCAACAACGGCGACATCATCATCAGAGAGGGAGACAGCGGCAATACTTTTTTCCAGCTCCTGGAAGGCGAAGTTGCTGTTTATAAGAATTATGGCAAGGGCGATGAGGTTCAGGTAGCTGTTATCGAACCCGGTCAGTATTTCGGTGAGATGGCTGTAATCGAGACATATCCCCGCAGCTCCACAGTAGTTGCCACAGGCGACGTAAAGGTTGTTGAGATCCCCGCTGAAGCGCTTAATGATTACTTTACACAGAATCCTGATAAGATCCTTGCGATCATGGAAGTATTCGGAAGCAGGATCAAGAAGATGACAGATGACTGCAACGAAGCAAAGAAGGCTCTTGATGATGTCAGAAGAACAAACTCCAGAGACAAGTATCTCGGCTTCTTCGCTCAGATGGCTCAGCAGTCCATCTACCTTACATCAAAGAATTTCAGACTCGAGCGTCCGAGTGCAGAAGAGCTCCGTGCTGCAGGAAAACTTGTTCAGAGTTCAGAAGACGGTGAGACATATAATTACGGAACGATCATCTTCAAGGAAGGTGACATCGGCAAGTGCATGTATATCCTCCACAGCGGCAAGGTCGGCATCTACAGCAAGTACGGTCAGGTAGACGAGCTTAAGCTCCAGGAAGTTGAGCCTGTTGCTTGCTTCGGCGAGATGGAAATGCTCACAAGCGAAGGCCGTGACACAACAGCAGTTGCTGAAGAAGGCGATACGCGTGTTGAGATCATCAATGCTGATTCACTCCCCAGCCTCTTCCAGTCCAGTCCTGCAAAGATCGACATGATCCTTAAGAGCCTCTCATATCGTTTAAGAAGCATCACATACGATTACTTCAAGGCGTGCAAAGAGATCTACGATTTCAATAACGACTGATATAAGAAATATATTATTTGATTTTCTAAAGGGCTGTCTCATAGTGGGACAGCCTTTTGCTATAATGTCTGTGGAGATTTAATTTATGACTGATATCTTGATCGTAGAAGACAATGAGGAATTGGGAGCGCTTATAAGGGATTTCCTTATAAGGGATGGTTATTCTGTCTCCTGGAAGACTACAGGTGAAGAAGGCCTTATAGCGCTTAAAGAAGATAAGTTCCGTCTGGTCCTTTTAGATGTAATGCTCCCGGGCTTTGACGGGTATGAGACACTTCGTATGCTCAGAAAGGATATGGGGATCCCGGTCCTTATGATGAGTGCGAAAAATGATGACCAGAGCAAGATCTTAGGACTTGATGTCGGCGCTGACGATTATATCGAAAAGCCATTTTCATTTCCGTTCCTTTCTTCAAAGATAAAGGCAATTCTGCGCCGCAATTATGATATGGCACAGGAACATAAGGAACTTACATATAAAGATATTAAGATCGATCTTGATGATATGACAGTAAGAAAAGGTGACAGGATAATTCCTGTTAACGGCAAGGAACTTGATATCCTCGTTTATTTCCTGAAGAACCCTGATAAGGTCATAAGAAAAGAAGTGCTGTTTAACGCTGTCTGGGGTTCTGACTGTTTCTCGGAGATATCGACGCTTACAGTTTATATCAGATGGCTCAGGGAAAAGATCGAAGATGATCCTAAAGATCCTAAGTATATTCATACGGTATGGAGAGTCGGATATAAATTCGGTGAGGCAGCTATCTGATGCGTAAATATATAGGAAAGTATATCCTGCTTTTCGTTATATGCCTTGCTATAGGCGTATCTGTATATTGCTTTATTGCTTCTTCAAACAAAAAGTCCGAAGGACAAAGAAATACCCTGATGAACCGTGTCGCAAACGAGATGTCTTCAAAAGATATTGGAGACATTGAGGCTTCATTGGCTGACATTATTAACAACAACGACTGGGCAAAAGAATATGGCAGGGATAACATTCCTGCGGATATAAGTTTTGTGAGATCGGATGCTGAAGATGGTCCTTATGCGCAGTTAGGTGACGGTAACTCGGTCTGGAGCCTGTCAAAAGACGGCGCTGTATTTGGATTTCTGGTCTTTTCATTCAAAGAAAACAGCATGGTGAGGACTATTGCAATTTGCGAAGCGGTAGTAGCGGCATGCTTTATTGTCTCAGTATTATTCTTTATTTATATAGACCGCAAAGTCATCATGCCGTTCAACAGGCTCTCCGATTATCCTGAACGCATTGCGAAAAATGAAAATGCCGATGCGCTTCCCGAATCTAAGGACAAGTACTTCGGAAAATACATATGGGGAATGAATATGCTCCGTGACCGTTTGTCGGGTGATAACAGAAAACTCCGTCAATTGGAAAAGGAACAACTGACACTCGTATCCACGATCGCTCATGGTATCAAGACTCCGGTTGCAAACATCAAGCTCTATTCCGAAGCGATCAAGAGCGGCCTTTACAGGGAAGACGGCACGCCTGATTCGAAAGATGCTGAAGTTGCTTCCAAGATAACCAAGAATGCCGATGATATAACAGATCTTGTTAAGGAACTTCTGGAGAGCGCTTCAAAGGGCGTAGTCGTTTTCGAGCCCAAGATCGAAACATTCTATCTTACGGAGATCGAAGAATTCATTAAGCGTGAATATGATAACCGCCTTAACGTTTTAAGGATCCCTTATAAGATCGACATGAAAAGCCGTGTAATGATAACTTCGGATAAGACCGGAATAATCCGCATTCTTGTCCAGCTTTTGGATAATGCGATCAAATACAGTGACGGCCGCGGCATAAACATCACAGTGGATAAGAATGAAGACGGCTATATTTTCTCGGTAAGAGATACCGGCAGCCGCATACCTGAAAGCGAGATGCCGTATGTGTTTAACAGCTTCTGGCGCGGCTCTAATGCGGATGATGTGGAGGGCAACGGCCTTGGCCTTTATGAAGCCCAGTTTATAGCAAGAAAGCTTGGCGGAGACATAGCTGTCCGCTATCTTGAAGAGACTGAAGAAACGGAGTTTGAAGTTTTTTTGCCGCTTTAAGGATTTTTTAATAGTTTAGTTTCAGAATAGTGCTCGTAAACGGAATAAAGGAGAAAATTTATGAGTACTGTTATTGAAACAAAAGATCTTTGTAAGACTTATATCGTCAACAAACAAAGTAATAACGTATTGCAGAACGTGAACTTCTCAGTAGAGGAGGGCGAGTTCGTTACAGTCATGGGACCGTCCGGTTCAGGCAAATCCACTCTGCTCTATGCTGTCAGCGGAATGGATAACGTAACTGCAGGAAGCGTCTTTTTCGATGGCGAAGAGATCACTTCGATGAAGGATAAGCAGCTTATTAACTTAAGACTTCTTAAGATGGGCTTTGTCTTCCAGCAGATGTACATGATGAAGAAACTCAGCATCATTGATAACATTATCCTTCCCGGTTTTCAGGCAAAGATCAGACCCAGGGAAGAGATAAGAAAAGATGCGGAAGATCTGATGAGAAAGCTCGGCATCATTGATGAAGCTGACCGTGAGATCACTGAAGTATCGGGCGGACAGCTGCAGAGAGCCTGCCTTTGCAGAGCACTTATAAATCATCCGAAGGTTATATTTGCAGACGAGCCTACAGGTGCACTTAATTCGAAGGCATCTGGTGAAGTCATGGACAGACTCCTTGAGGCTAACCGCATGGGAACAACGATCCTTATGGTTACTCACAGTGAGAGAGTCGCATCGATTTCCGACAGGATCATTTATCTTGTGGACGGAAATATCCAGGGTGAACTTCACTTAGGAAAGATGAAAGACGATGATCTCTCAGGCAGAGAACGCAAGGTAAGAAACTGGTTGGGAGAGATGGGCTGGTAATATGTATTTTCGAATGTTGAAAAGGGATATTAAGGATAAGCCGGGTCTTAATATCGTCACCTTTATATTTATGGTTGCGGCCGTTACTTTTATGGTAATCGGTTCGACACTTATTTATGCAATGTTCGTCGGCGAAAAGAAAACATATGAGAAATGCAATTCTTCTGATGTTTTTGTCAGGCTTGACCAGAGCATAAGCGATAAGGAAGGCCTCATTGAGCGCTTCATGAAAGATGTAGATGAAACGTCTGTTATAGATGATTGTGTTCATGATGAGGTTGTGATCACAAGCTTTACCGGTATTGAACTTATCGGAGAAAACATTACGGATCATGTGCATTATTCTTCAAGTGTGATCATTACGGATATACCGGATAAATACGATATTCCGATCGATTTTGATAACAATTACTTTGAAGTGCCTGACGGATGCATAGCTGTTTCCCAGACATTAAGCAACAGATTCGGAATCAAAGAAGGCGAAAAAGTAAGGCTTACGACACAGATAGGAAATGTATACGAGTTTACGGTAAGCACGATCTATAAGAATCCTGCGGTAACCCAGATAGACAACATGTATCTGTCTGATCATGACAAGGAGATTTTCTATTCGGAATGCCCGAGAAAGCACGATCTGTTCATCTGCACGGCTCCGCCCGGAATAAAGGACTATATCACCACATTAAGAGATTCCACAGCTGACCTTATGATCAAGTATAAGGAGCAGAATACGGACGGTTATGCTTCCCGCGCACTGTTTCTTAATAACGACGGACTTTTTGCAATCATAGTGACATGCTGCATGCTCGTTGTAGCTGTTGCGATCATGGCGATGACTATGATCACTATAGATTTCAGCCTTAAGTCAGCAATAAAAAGAGAAGAACGTGAGATCGGCATGATGAAGGCCATCGGTGTGTGGTCATTGTCTTACAAGACGCTCTTTATAGTTAAGTATCTCTTTTTCGCCGTATTGGGCGGCATCATAGGACTTCCTGCAGGATTCTTATTAAGCAAGCTTCTTTTTAACAAGTTCGTTATGCACATCATGTATCCTGATGTAATGATGATGATCATAATAGGTGCCATTGCGAGCATTACGACTATTCTCATCATTGCCCTCTTCAGCTTTTTCGCGCTCAGGAGAATGAATAAGATCAGTGTCATTGATGCCATTCATGGCGAGAACAGGGGCGAGAGATTCAGCGCAATTCCCGGTCTTTCGCTTAACAAAAAGAAGCACTTGTCTGTTCCGTTGTTCCTTGCAGTCAGTGATATCTTAAGAGGCTTTAAGAGATATATTCTTCTTATCGTTGCGTATGTCCTCGGCATCTGCATTGTCATGTTTGTCGTAAGACTTAACGATACGATCATGACACCTGATTATGCTTATACACATTTCCAGCAGGGACAAATGGACTTTTTAATCACGATCGATGATGACTATTACTCAAAACTCATCAGCGGGCAGGGCAGTTTTAAGGGCGTAATAGATGTCATTAATTCTGATTTTGAAAATAATAGCATTCCTGCTCACATGGTGACTTATGAATACGGCAGCGGTCTGTTTAAGTTTGAAGATAAGGAAACTGTATGCCAGCTTATGTGGACTGATGCACCTTCTTCTGAGATGAAATATATTGAAGGAAATGCTCCGAAGCTCAGGAACGAAGTTGCTGTCGGCTACTACACAGCCAACGAAAAAGGAATAAAGATAGGTGATACTGTCAGCCTGGAATATGACAAGTATGAAGACGATCACGTTACTTTCCATAAAGTAACAGAAGAATTCATTGTTACTGCATTTGTAGACAGGTTCGGTAATAACTCACCGATCATTATCATGGGTGATGATTTTGAAGGTTCGACCGTTTTCGGAGGTAATTTTTTCAGCTGCACGATAGATGCGCCCGCATCACAGCATAATGCAATAATCGAAAAGATGCAGGCTCTTTATCCGGACGGTGAGGTCACAGTCCTTCATAATAACGAGATAATGCCGCATTATCTGGTAGGCTACCAGGAGATGTTCAATCTCATAATACTCATTGTATCTTTGGTATGTGCAGTGGTATTGATACTCCTGACATCGCTCTATGAAAATATCTTCATAGATGAGGAGACATCTGATATTGCGCTTCTCAAGAGTATGGGATTTGGCAGAGGCGTTATACGTGCATGGCACTTCTTCAGACTGATGCTGCTGTCTTTATTTTCGCTCCTGCTCACATATGTATTCATGGCAACGGCAGGAAACTTCCTTATCGGAAACCTGTTTAAGAGCATCATGAAGAGCGGTGATTTCACTCTCAAAGTACTGCCGCTGAGTAACTTTGTCATCGTCCCTGTATGTATTCTTGCAGACCTGGCTCTGGTTACCTATCTGATGACGAGGATCACAAACAAGATCCAGATCTGGAAAGTGAGAAATGAATAATGAAAAAGACATATAGATTAACATCAATATTTATTCTGGGTGCACTGCTCCTGTCGGGCTGCGGCAGTAAACCTGCAGTTATAGTTAATGAAAATGCGGTCATGAAACCGGTTGATTCATATCTGACAAAAGAAGTCCGTGAATATAAGGATGAAGGAACCATAGAAACTCCTGTTTCCACTTTATCTTCTGAAGACGGTCTTTGCGTGATCAAGGTAATGCCAAGCTATTATGATGTCACGTTAGATTACGAAAAAGGTGACAGGGCAAGTGTCGGAAAAGCCTATGGAACTTTGATAAGAGAGCAGATGCCTGATTATATCGATATCATGGAACCTTATATTTACGAAAATATAAGAATGGCATACAACGGAAATTATACTGAGGCAGCAGTCGAAGCGAGGGAGAAGATACTTTTCGATTCTTACCGTCAGGAGTATAAGGATGAGATTGCGGCCTTTGCCGAAGGGATCTCAGGCGGCGTTCACGGAATCTCTGAAGACGGAAAGCTGAGCTACGAGGAAGCAGTCCTCGCCCAGATGATACCTGATGCCTTAAGGCCCACATGCTGCAGCGCTCTTTCTTTGTGGGGCAGCAAGACCACCACAGGCGACAGGATAACGCTCAGAAACCTTGAGTGGAATCTGGGCTCTGACAACCAGATGGGAAAGATCCATGCCGTAACTCACATGAAGAACGGCGACAGATCTCTTACTGCAATTTCTGTATTGGGACTTTTGGATATCATCTCCGGGATCAATGATGACGGTGTATTTGCAGCGATCCTTGATGTCGGTTCCGTGCAGGATGAAGCCTATGTCTGCGAGGGCAGAAAGTGCTATACGATGGAACTAAGATTCGCTCTCGAAGAGTATTCCACAGCGCGCGGCTTAGGTGAGTTCATGGTCAGTGAGAGCGGCAATTATACATGGTGCCATAACCTCATCATCTCAGATGCCAATGATTCATTCTGCGCAGAAGACTGCGTAAGTCAGGTCGCAGAAGCCGGCAAGGGAAGATCTGTCCTTCGTGACTGCAACACGCCTATACATAAGGGCCTTTCCTGGGACAGCCCTGATTCACTCTGCGTAGTTAATTCTTTTGCGTCAGAAGGCAACCAGGACGGATTCAGCGGCTCCGGTTCAAACATCATAAGATTTGCAAAATATAACCAGTGGGTTAAAGACAAAGATAAGTTTTCAGTTAAAGATGTTAAGGATCTCATAACCCAGGAGATCGTTGACCAGTATGCTGTCCAGAATGTTCACAGTGCAGGAAGCGCGCAGCTGATCCTTATCGACTACCGCACGGGCTCAGTACAGGTAGCTTTCTCCGGTGCTGACGGTGTTTCTGACAAACCTGATTTCATTGAGGTGGACGTGATAAAAAGATAAAGATTTGTACAAATAGGGTCCTCTTGTTTTTGGTATAATGACAGAGTGTCTAACACGATTTGCGGAAATCGGCGGAAATCTTTTTGAAGAGAGGACCTCTATGTACAATCTATTCATTAACACAGGCAAGGAACTTGGCCACATCAATCCTGAGATCCAGGGACACTTCTCTGAGCATCTCGGAAGATGTATCTACGAAGGCGTTTATGTCGGAGAGAATTCCGATATTCCCAACACCAACGGTATGCGCAACGACGTTGTCGAAGCGTTAAAGGAGATGAAGATCCCTGTTCTCCGTTGGCCCGGCGGATGCTTTGCTGACGAGTATCACTGGAAGGACGGCATCGGTCCCAAGGAATCACGTAAGAAGATGATTAACACAAACTGGGGCGGCGTTACTGAAGACAACAGCTTCGGTACACACGAGTTCATGGAGCTTGCTGAACAGCTCGGCTGCAAGACTTATGTTAACGGCAACATCGGAAGCGGCACTGTCCGTGAGATGAGCGAATGGGTCGAATACATGACCTTTGACGGCGTATCGCCGATGGCTGATCTCAGAAGAGCCAACGGCAGGGAGAAGCCCTGGACAGTTGACTATTTTGCGGTTGGTAATGAGACATGGGGATGCGGCGGAAACATGGTTCCCGAATACTACGCAAATCTCTACAAACACTATCAGACTTTTGTTAAGCAGTATAATCCCGACAAGAAGATCAAGAAGCTTGCCGTAGGTCCTACAGACAAGGACTATAACTGGACTGAGACAATGCTCCGCGAGTGCTTCAGACAGCAGGGCTCATTCCCTCAGAACTTCGGTTATATGGACGGCCTTACGCTCCACTATTACACACTTCCTTACGACTGGGATCACAAGGGTTCTGCTACTAAGTTCAATGACAAAGAATGGTATATGACGCTCGCGAAAACTTTCGCCATGGAGGAATTCATCGAGAAGCATTCCGCCATTATGGACAGATATGACCCTGACTGCAGGATCGGTCTTATGGTCGACGAATGGGGTACATGGTATGACGTTGAGGAAGGCACCAATCCGGGATTCCTTTACCAGCAGAACACTATCCGTGATGCTCTCATCGCATGCATCAACCTCAATATCTTCAATAAGCACTGCAAGCGCGTAAAGATGGCCAACATCGCACAGCTCGTAAACGTTCTTCAGGCAGTTATCCTTACTGAAGGCGACAAGATGGTCAAGACCCCTACATACTATGTATTCAAGATGTTCAGCTGCCATCAGGACGGCGAGCTCCTTGAGAGTTCACTTAACAGCGAGAAGATCGGTCTTGAAGATGAGTACATGGTTCCCAACCTCCACGAGTCAGTATCCAGGGGCAAGGACGGCAAGATCCACATCACTTTGGGCAACCTCTCCTGCACAGACAGCTACGATGTTGCAAGCACTCTGATGGGCGCATCGATCAAGTCCGTTAAGGCTACGGTCCTTGCCGGCAGGATGGACGATCACAATACATTCGATCAGCCTGACGTTGTCTTCGAGAAGGCATTCGACGATATCAGCTTTGAAGGCGATAAGATCACATTCAAGATCCCCGCTTCAAGCGTAATGCACATCGAAGTCGAGATCTGACGATGCCCAAGCCCTGCACGCGCTGCCTGCTGAAGGACTACAGCAAGGAAGTCTACGACAGGCTCATAACAGAAGGCCTCAAGGCTCTTCCTCCGGAGGATCTGGTGCCTGATGATGTATCTTCCGCAAGGCTTTGCATCTGCAAGGAGTGCGAGAAGCTCAACCAGGGCACGTGCCTTGCCTGCGGCTGCTACGTCGAGATCAGGGCGGCGCTAAAGAACGGGAAATGCCCGTATTCAAAATGGTGAAAATATGAAGGCAGTGTCTTAATGGCACTGCCTTTTATTGAGGCAAAAACTACACAACTCTCATTTGGCAAGGACGCGATATGTAATTTTCCTTCAAAAAAACGATGAAAATTACAAAAAAACGCGGTTTTATGTAATTTTTGACGTTTTTTAAGGGCGAAAATTACAGGATGCATTGCTGCCTCGGGCTCAACTGCTGCAGGTTATCAATCAAGTTTTCTTTATGTTATATTATCTTATGTGGAATAAGGAAAGGAAGAGATAATGGCAGTACTATGCAGTAATTGCGCAGGCAGACTTATATTCAATCCGGCTTCGCAGAAACTGGAGTGTGCTAACTGCGGCGCGGGATACAGGCCTGAAGATGTCAGCGATATCAATGCTGATGTCCACTCAAAGTATTACGACACCAGAGTCTACACGTGCGGTCATTGCGGGGCTGAGGTCATTACGAGCGACACCGAGTCTTCGACGTTTTGTGTTTACTGCGGCAATCCTGCGATCGTGTTCAGCAGGGTATCGAAAGAATACAGGCCGGACGGGATCATACCGTTTAAGATAACCAAGCAGCAGGCCCTGGATAAGATCAGGAGCAGATTTGAGAATAATCCTATCGTCCCAAAGGACATCGGAAGCAGCTTCAAGCTCCAGAACATGCGCGGAATCTATGTTCCGTACTGGATCGTGAATGCGGATTATCAGGAAGCCGACTGGATAAGCGGCACTGTTAAGCGCGGAAAATCAAGTGAGACCAGGTTTTATTCAAGATCCGGTGATATCAAGTTCAAGAATGTTCCCGTTGACGGTTCAAGGATCTTAAATGACGATGTAAGCATGAGGCTGGAACCCTTCTATCTCGAGGATTCCAAGGAGTTCGACGAGGACTATCTCAACGGTTTTTATTCGAATACTTCTGACATGGATTATATGGATCTTCGTGAGTCGGCGTCGAAAAGATGCCACAAGCTTTTCGCTGACGAGGTGGTAAAGAGCATCCCGAAGAATGCAAGGAATGTAAATATAAGGGATTCCATCTATTGGGCAGACGTCCAGGATGATCCGATCTACATGATGTTCCCGGTGTGGTTTTTGACCTTCAAATATAACGGTAAGCCATATACTGTGCTTGTTAACGGACAGACGGGAAAGGTGACAGGCACGCTGCCTTGGCAGAATAAGAAGATCTGGGCTATCGCAATTACGACTTTTGTTCTTGTCATAGCTTTTATCGCTGCCCTGTTCTTTGTGGTAAGTGGCGGAGCGGCGCAGATCGTAACCTTTTTCTGGGCAGCAGGTGCCGCTGCGCTGTTTGGAACTTCAACTATAAGTTTTACAGTAGGATTCAACGGGCTCCGAAGGATATTGAGGAATCTGAGATTGTCGCAGTCTGAAGCGATGTTTAACTTTGTAAAGAGGAGGCAGAGCTGATGGAAGAAGCATTGAATTCGCGTATTTTCATGATGTCCCTGATGGGAATTGCCTTTCTTATCTTTACCGGATTGGCCTTTTCGCTGCTTATCACGTACAAGATCTTAAAGAAGTACAGTGACATCGGTGATTCTTCGTGCGATATTAAAGAATATTCAAGGACAGGGATCCACTATAACCGCATGATCGATGATGCGGTTGTAAATGAGAAGCATTTCCTGTTTGCAGACTACGGTGTTGACCCGTATGCAGAGAAGAAACATTCCATACCTGAGGTCCTCCTCAAAAATGCTGAGAAGGACCGGAATAAATATAAAAGTGAGGAAGAGTATGACGGATAAAAAAGGCGTGATCTTTGATATGGACGGCACAGTCTGGGATTCATCTGAGAATGTTGCCAAGTCATGGACTGTAAAGGTTCAGGAAGCTGGTTTTACCGACAAAGTAGTGACCCGTGAAGACATCCAGCGCAATATGGGAAAGCCGATGGATAAGATCGCTGATGACCTTTTCACTTATACGAAGAAGGGACCCGAGAGAGATGCACTCCGCTATGCGTGCGAAGAATATGAGAATGAATACCTAAGAGAGAACGGCGGCATCCTCTACGAAGGTGTTGTTGAGACCTGGGGGAAGCTTAAGGAGATGGGATATCACATCTATATCGTAAGCAACTGCCAGGCAGGTTATATCGAAGCTTTCCTGGGATACTTCGGTATCGCTTACGGCACGCCTGATGATCTTGTCGAAGACATCGAATGCTATGGAAACAACTTCCTGCAAAAGGATGAGAACATAAAGCTTTTAGCTGATCGCAACGGACTTACAAAAGCCTGCTACGTCGGCGATATCCAGAGTGACTACGATGCAACGGCAAAGGCCGGTCTGCCTTTTATCCATGCTAAATACGGATTCGGCACCATCAATACCGAAGTCCCTGTTATAAACAGTTTTGATGAGCTTACAAAGGTTGTTCCTGAAGTAATCGGCTAAGAAAGTGAGGACATGATTTATGCCAAAAGACGAGATTTCCATTCCCCCTATCCTTAAGATCGAGAGAGGCGTTACAGCCAATATCGGAGAATATTTAAAGGATGCCGGCTTTACACAGGTCGTTATCCTCTTCGGCAACGGGCTTACGGACATGTTCGGCAAGACGGTCTTCGAATCGTTTGACAAGGCCGGCGTCAAGGTCCTTCATCACCAGGAGATGGATACTGTTGACTTCAATGACATAACGGAGCTTGCCTTTGAGCTTCCGAACAAGACCCAGGCGGTCATCGGCATGGGCGGCGGAAAGGTAATCGATGCGGCTAAATACATCGGCTATGTTCTGCGCATTCCTTTCATCAGCGTTCCTACTTCGTCTTCGTCTGACGGCTTCTCAAGTTCGTCCGCATCGCTCATAGTCGACGGTCACAGGAAGTCGCTCCCCGCAAAGATGGCTTACGGCATCCTGGTCGACACTGACGTCATCAAGAGCGCGCCCGTCAGATTCCTTTACTCCGGCGTAGGCGACATGGTCGCCAAGATCCAGTCGACTTACGATTGGCAGCACGAGGAAGACTTAGGCTATGACGAAGTTAATGACTTCGCTTTCATGGTCGCGAAAAAAGCCGTCAATTCATTCGTCAGAACACCTTTCGAATCCATTGAAGAAGATCTCTTCCTGAAAGAACTCCTGGATTCGCTCGCAATGAGCGGCGTGGCAAATGAGATCGCAGGATCTTCTGCTCCGACATCCGGAAGCGAGCACCTGATCTCACATGCTCTGGATTCATTCCTTGAGCGCCCTCAGCTTCACGGCGTCCAGGTCGGTATCGCAACTTACATCATGTGCAAGATCTGCGACCACCGCTGGAAGAGAGTAGATACGATCTTCACGAAGACCGGTTTCTGGGACTATTGCGCGACGCTCGATCTCAAGGCTGAGGATTATGCGAAGGCGATCGATATGGCACCTTCCGTAAAGCCCCACCGTCATACCTATCTCCACGAGGAGAAATACAGGGAGATGGCAAAGGCTCTTCTTACGACAGACAATAAACTGAAGGATATCCTGAAGGCTTGATATGAGACTTGCGACTCTGTCTGAGAAAGAGATAATAATCACTCTTATTGCACTCGCGCTGCTCTTGCTCTTTGCATTCTGCTTCGGAACTTTGATGGAGAAGATCAAGGGACCGCGAGTAGTAGGCGAGATCTTAGGCGGCATGATACTCGGAGGCTCGTGCCTTTTCATTCTGTTCCCGTCATTTGCGGAGCAGGTATTTTTCGCTTACCCCGAAGAGGGCAAAGTCCTTAATATCTTCTATCAGCTGGGTCTTATATTCCTGATGTTCCTGTCAGGCTATAACACCGATATCAAGGTCGATAAGACGAACGCGAAAACGATAAGCCTCGTCTTCATCGGTGCGACGATCCTTCCGATGGCAGGAAGCATACCTTTCTTCGGAATGTTCAAGGAGCACTTCATCGGTAGCATCAATAACGATGCGGCTTATTGTCTCGTATTCGCGATCGGCGTTGCGATCACATCGATCCCGGTAATATCGAAGATCTTCTTTGATATGGGCATCATGAACACGAAGTTCTCTAACACGGTCCTTACCGTATCGACGTTCCAGGATCTGTGTCTGTGGATACTTCTTAATGTAGCTACGAAGATCGCGCAGTCAGGCGAGATAAAGCTCGTCGAGATGATCGTCATAGTTCTTGTAACTATCGGCATCTTTGTTGCCATCGCATTGATATCCAGATTCATTAAGCAGATAAAGAGCGAGTGGAAGCCCGTGACTTTCTATTCGCTCAGCTTCACCGCGCTTCTTATGACGTGCGGTTTGCTTTATATCCTAGGCATCAACATCATGTATTCGGCATTCGTTGTCGGTTATCTCATCAAGGCAGTATTCGGTACGGAAGAGACCACAAAGAACCGCATGCACTCATTGGAACATATCGCGTTCTCGTTCTTTATCCCGGTCTATTTCGCACTGGTCGGAATACAGCTTAATGTCATTCACGATTTCTCGATAACGAGATTCCTTCTTTTCTTCGCTATCGCATTCGGTCTGGAATTTGTCGGTACCTGGGTTCTCCTGCTGCCGTCCGGACTTAAGATGGGCACCAGGCTTAATTTTGCGATTACCATGAATGCAAGAGGCGGCCCGGGCATCGTTCTTGCCACGGTCGCATATTCCTATAACATCATCAGCCTTGAATTCTTCACGGTGCTGATCCTCACGACGATGCTCTCTTCCATGATCGCAGGCTATTACTTAAGGCTTCAGCAGAAGAAAGATGCCAAGATCTTCAATGAGTTATAATCTAAACTGACACATAACGGGGATGACTATCAGGCAGGGGAGGAATGGAATATGGCAGATCACTATTCGGATTATCTGAAGAAGTCAGTCTCTGCATCAGATCTTGTTTTCGACAAGGTTCAGGAAAGCGACAAGGACGTGATAAAGAGGATAAAGAAATCTCATATCAGGTCCAATCTGTTCTACATCATAATCGTCAGCATAGGGTTCATCGCATGCTCCTGGTACTTCGTAAACTTCTGCCTGCTGCCGCTCGGCAACATTGTCTATGAGGTCATCACACTGGGAGTATTCGGCGCTGCGGTCTTCATAACCGGGCATATATTATTCGGGTTCGTCCGCGGCATCAAGGAGATAAGAAGAGGCGTCGTGCTGGCATCTTCGAGAGAGCAGGAGAACAGGGACGGCAGGAACACTTCATATCAGTTCGTATTCGATATCTATTTTGAAGACCGCGATGAGACACTGATGAGCTATACGGTCGATAAGGAAGTCTCAGCGGCAGTACAGCCCGGTGACGGCGTCATCTTAACCAGGTTCGGGCGCAGTATAAAAGTATACGAAGATCCTGACAGAAAAGGCGTCATGGACGTAAGCAGGATCAAATCAGGATTAAGATAACAGGAGATAATATGGAGATTACATACCGCAAGTTAGAAGAGAGCGATCTTGATACATTCATATCAATGCGCATCACGCAGTTAAGGGAAGAGGGCGCGACCGAAGACATCGATCTTATTCCCGCACTTAAGGATTACTATCACCGTCATTTAGCAGACGGCACGTTTGTGTCCTGGCTCGCTTTAGACGGCGAAAAGATAATCGGTACGAGCGGAATGTCCTTTGTCGAGAAGCCGCCGTATTTCAGCTGCCCCACGGGCCGGATCGGACTTTTATCGAGCATGTTTACAGACCCTTCCTACAGGCGCATGGGTATCGCTAAAGAACTTCTTCACCGCGTAGTTGAGGAAGCAAGAGCTTATGGCTGCGGATGCGTACAGATCACGGCATCCGACATGGGCGTTAAGCTATATACTGCATATGGTTTTAAGCACAACGGCAACTTCATGCAGTATAATTTCTGAGGTGATTAAATGAAGAGAAAAGTCCTTGCCGCCATTGCGCTTGTTCTGTGCCTGTTCCTTTTTGCCGGATGCGGCGAAAAAGGCATTCAGGGAACCTGGGTACTCTATGAAGAATTTGAGAGCGACGGCACCAAGATCACAAGGAAAGAATTAGATGAGAACGGCGTCAACGAGATATATGTGATCGAAGGCGATACGGTCCATTATTCCTGCACCCTTCCCGGCGCGAAAAAAGACATCGAGATCGACATGACGCTGATAGACAAAGGCGATAACAGATATGAATTCAAGATCGGCGAGAAGGTAACATTTGCATCGGCCGAAGTCAGCGGCAACAAATTGATATATTACGTCGGCGAAGCACCGGACATGACCAAGATGGTCTTCAAACGCTCGAAATAAAGGCTCAAGAATATGGAACAAACTGTAAGCAACAGGAAAAGATACGCTTTTGCAGCTCTGATAACTGCAGCGTTATTTGCCGTGCAGTATCTTTCAAGCTACCTGGCGTGGTATGCTGCATGCCGGATAGATTTCTCTTCTTTTGATAAAGAAAACCTTTTTGCGCGCCTGTCTGTCCATCACATACTCCAGATGCTCTTTGCACTCTTACTGATCTTCATTCTCGTTAAAACGAAGAAAGCAAAAGGCTTCAAACTCGCCCCGAAGTATGACCCTAAAGGCATTAAATACACACTTATCTTCTGCGCTGTTTTGCTGGCGTACTATGTAATCTTATATATCGCCGGTTCTTTCACCGGAAAGATAGGCACTTTTGATCATGAACTGAATGCGGTAAATATCACAGGATATCTCGGCTTCCAGCTGCTTCTTTCGGGGCCTTCAGAAGAGATAATGTTCCGTTCATTGCCCATTACTCTGCTTCTTTCCTGTCTTAAGACAGGCAGTAAAAAAGACAAAGTGATTGCCATAGTGATCGCAGCTGTCCTTTTTGGTATAGCGCATGTTGACATAGTCACATTCTCGTTTGACTGGTTCCAGGTCTGTTATGCCATAGTATTAGGACTGTTCTACGGCTATACTTTCATTAAGTTAAAAAGCGTTATCTATCCGATGATAATGCACAGCATGAGCAACGTAATATCAGTTGGCGGATGCTACATCTACATGTTGCTTGTGGCTAACAGGTGAAAAGCGGGGAAAACAATATGTCCGATGAGAAGGAATACTTACAGCTCATAGACGACACTATCGCTGCCGGTAAATATAAGGCTGACTGGTCTTCCTTGTCGGGTCATAAACTGCCTTCATGGTATTACGAAGGCAAGTTCGGAATCTTCATTCACTGGGGCATTTACAGCGTGCCCGCTTATGCTTGCGAATGGTATCCCCGCTGGATGTACAATCCTGGTTCGCGCGAATATGAATACCATGTGAAGAACTTTGGCGACCCGTCCGTGTTCGGATATAAGGACTTTATTCCGATGTTTAAAGGCGAGAATTTCGATGCTTCTTCATGGGTCGATCTGTTTGCTGAAGCAGGCGCGAAATATGTCATGCCGGTGTGCGAACACCACGACGGCTTTGCGATGTATGAGACTTCATTTAACCGCTGGAACGCTGCGAAAATGGGCCCCTGCAGGGATGTCGCACTGGAGATAAAGCATGCGTGCGATAAGCGCGGCCTCGAATTCTGCGCATCAGATCACAGAGCTGAGCATTATTTCTTCATGAACATGGGACGCACGATCGACTGTGACGTTAACGATGAGGCTTACAGCGATTTCTACGGTCCTGCTTATCTTTGCCCGGAGCTTTCAGGCACGGAAGTTTTCAAGACTATAGATGATGTTGATGCGTGCCCGCCGGATAAGGATTTCCTTGACGACTGGCTTGTCCGCACATGCGAGATGATCGACCGCCTGAAGCCTTCAATTCTCTATTTCGATTCATGGATACAGAACAATGCTTTCAAGCCTTATCTTAAAAAGGTCTGCGCATACTACTATAACCGCGCAGATGAATGGGGAAGGGAAGTAACAATAAATTTCAAGCACGATTCGATGCCTCGTGATGTTGCCACATACGATGTCGAGCGCGGCGCTCATACAGGGATCGCACCTTCCCCGTGGCAGACTGATACTGCGATCGGGAGGCTCTCGTGGGGATACATCAAAGATAATGAATTCAAGCCTTCAAGGCAGATAATATGTGACCTCATAGATATCGTCAGCAAGAACGGAATGCTGCTTCTTAACGTCGGTCCCAAGCCCGACGGCACGATCACTTCTGAAGAGACTTTGGTCCTTAAAGAGATCGGTGCCTGGATGAAGATAAACGGCGAAGGCATCTACGGGACAACACCGTGGAAGGTCTTCGGCGAGGGCGAAGTAAATAACGTGGCGGGATCCTTTATGGACAACGACGAAAAAGAGTTTACTTCTTCCGATTACCGTTTTACCTGCAAGGACGGATATCTTTACGCTTTCTGCATGAAGCCTTCAGGTACTGATTATTGCATCAGGTCGTTGAAAGATGTTGATGTGACAGGTGCCCAAGTGCTTGGCGGGTTCGAAGTGCCGGGCTTTTCGAGCACAGAAGAAGGACTCAGGATCACGATTGACAAAGAGCCTGCAGAGGATAAGCCTCTGTGCTTTAAGATCAGGCTTAAGTAGTACGGACAAAATCGTTTCGGAAATGACAGGAGTGGTGATCTTCCTGCAGTTATACTGACATCATCAAAGGAAGGAGGAACGGAACGTGGAATGGCTCACAGGCATCAGGGCAGCGATTGAGTTTATCGAGGATAATCTTGAAGAAGACATCAGTGTACAGGATGTCGCCGGCAGGGTTTTTATCTCGCCGATCTTTCTGCAGCGCGGCTTCTCGTTCATGACGGGTTATAACGTCGGCGAATACATCAGAAACCGCAGGCTGTACCAGGCAGCGATCGACCTGAGAAGCACGGAAGATCCGGTCATCGATATCGCTTACCGCTATTGCTATGAGACACCCGAGAGCTTTACCAAGGCATTCTCTCGCTTCCACGGAGCAACGCCTTCGCAGGTCCGCTCAGGCGCGCCGTTCAATCAGTTCCTTCCCGTAAAGATCAATATAACTGTTCAAGGAGGAGACAAAATGGATTATAAGGTCACACCTAAGGATGGCTTAAAGGTAATAGGCTTTCAGAAGATCTTCGACAGCGAGACCTCTTATGCTGAGATCCCCAAGTTCTGGACCGAGATGGTCGAGAAGTACATGTCGAATATCGAGGCAGGCAAAGAGCCCGCAAACGAGTATGAGAAGGCGGTCCTTGACAACCGCATCGGTGAGTTCGGCATCTGCATCGATGACATCGGCTGCAGCAAGTTCAGATATCTTATCGCCGGCAGATACATGGGCGGAGAGGTGCCTCTCGGCATGGAACTTTATGAGTTCCCTGTAGGCGACTGGGCGGTATTTGACATCACGGGTCCGTGCCCCGGCGCACTGCAGTCCGCCAACACAAAGATCTTCACTGAGTGGCTTCCCGGCAATCCCGACTATGAGATCTCCGGCAACGCGAATGTCGAGTGGTACGCCGATGGCGATCCCGCTGCAGCAGATTACAAGAGCGCAATCTGGATCCCGGTTAAGAGGAAATAAAGCGTTGTGATGTGTTTATTGGGCTGTCTCTATGAGGCAGCCCTTTGTATTGCCCGCTTATAAGTACGGTCTGTAATTTTCGCCCTTAGCCTTTGATGTCCAGCCTGCGCAGACAGAAGTTTCAATGGAAGTAGGCTGAATATAGCTGTTATAAATGAGAGCAATTAATCTCACATAAAACCATTCAGATATTCGCGTATTACCGGGTTGTTATTGCCAGATGCGCGAAAATATTTTGGACTTTTTGTCGTATATACTTGACATTATGTAAAGCGGGGAGTATTGTATGGCCATAAAGCTATGGGGGTTAAAAACATGAAAAAGAAGATAAGAATCGCAATGATCGTCATATTATCTGCTATCGTCTGGCTGTCAATTGTATTGATGGTAGTAATTAAAGGAAACGAATATATTGAGCAGAATATTCCTATTGACCACATTCATAGGACTATATGTATCGATTACATTATCCCTGTCGGTAAGGAATGCGGATTCTCGATAGATATTGACGGGCCGGAAAAGTATGTGTCCAATATCAATATCTCTACAGGTTCAATGGATGCTGAACCTATCTTTACAGCCTCTGGAACAAACACGACGATCAATACTGGAAAACTCGTTGTAAACGATCAGGATATCTATATCAGTTTTGATCATGATCTCGATGATGGAGATACTATCATTGATGAAGGTGAGCAGATCAAATATACGGTAAATATGTATTCTGACAATTATCAGCTGATAAAACGCATTCTTTGCGGATTAGCAGTAATTGCTGCTTTACCGTTGATCGCGCTTGTAATCTATTCGATCAATAAGAATTATGAAAACGGCTATGATGAGCGTCAGTTAAAGGCACAGGGTGTTGCATATATGAATGCTTTCTTTGTCACCTTGTTTACTGCAATTGTCTTAGGTATGGTTAGCATGATCATGGATGATCTCCCGCTGACAATCTATGAAAGTTCTTTAATAACATTCATGATTGGATTTGCTACATTTGTTATCAGTGCCGATGTGAAAGATGCCTACTTTGGATTTAGGAAAAAGCGCTTGCCTTTAGCAATCGTTTTCGGCATAGTCGGAATAATCAGTCTCATAGTTGCAGTTATCGGATTCGCAAATGGTTTAGCCGGTAGATCAAAATATATTTCTGTTATGGTGGTAGATGCTGTATGCTTTATAGCTGTGAGCACAGAGATGATCATCAAGACCATACGTGACAAAAAGAAGGAGGCTTTGGAAGATGAAGAATCTTAAACTGAAATCAGCCAGAGCAGCTCTCGATCTGTCACAACAGGATCTGGCTGACAAAGTCGGGGTTTCGCGTCAGACTATAAACGCGATAGAAAAAGGCGATTATAACCCGACCATCAAGCTGTGTTTAGCTATCTGCAAAGCCTTGGGAAAGACTTTGGACGAGCTGTTCTGGGAAGAAGAAATATAGTTCCTTTAGTCTTTTAAGGGTTGACTATGTAATCGATAAGGCAGGCATCACAAAATATAAGAGCTGCTGACAAAAGAGAGCCCAGAATTATAAATGCCCAGCTCTTTTTTACTATCGCCATAATCGTGCCCGTTACCGACATGATAAGTCCTATAGTCATTGAGAATATGGTCAGGATAAGAAATACAGCGAAAACAGAACCGGCTAAATCCGGATCCCAATCAAGCCTTAATCCAAAGCGGAAGATCTCATACAAAACCTGGTCCAGCCCAACTAAAATGAGCGGCGCAATTATCAGAATTTTATATGCCTTTTTCCCTGTACGTGCCATATATGTTAATCCTCTGTGGTTGATTATAGCTTAAAGGTCTCCCGGGATTTCCCGTTGCCGCATAACTCTTACACCTGTGCCACAAAATGACCGCAGGAGCTATTCAATGTGGCATGCTGTTTTTCTTTGAACACCCACATCACGAGCCTCGTGTATCGAAAACAGCTGCTTTTGATGAGTTTTCGATACACAGCTTCGCAAACCTGTATCGACAGCAGCTGTTTTTAGTGGCGAATTTTTTGAAGAAAAATTACAGAAGTGCTGAGGGGCGGGGGAAGATCTGCTTTGTTGCTCTTATCCTCCAAATGTGAAACAATAACAGGCGAAAATACAAGGAAGCAGGATGAAGGATGACCAAAGTAATCGTCGGAATGTCAGGTGGCGTAGACAGCGCTGTTGCAGCTTATCTTCTGAAGCAACAGGGCATGGAAGTCATTGGCGTAACGCTCCGCGTCTGGGGCTCTGACGAGGACGGCGACAGCAGGTGCTGCGAGATCGACGAGGCAAGGCACATCTGCGAGATCCTGGATATCAAATACCATCCGCATAACTGCACCTCTCTTTTCAAAGAAAACGTTGTAAACCCTTTTGTTGATGCATATCTTGAGGGCCTCACGCCAAATCCGTGCATCGAGTGCAACCGCTATGTTAAGTGGGCCAAGCTCATGGAACTCGCCGATATCTTCGGTGCGGACTATGTTGCTACGGGCCACTACGCTTATATCGACAAGCTCCCGAACGGAAGATACGCAGTCCGCAAGGCTTCTCACATCGGCAAGGACCAGACATACATGCTCTATAAGCTCACGCAGGAACAGCTCGCTCGGACTCTGATGCCGCTCGGCAAGTACACCAAGGATGAGGTGCGTAAGATTGCCGAAGAGGCCGGTCTTCCTTGCGCGCACAAGGCTGAATCGCAGGAGATCTGCTTTGTTACCGAAGGAAGATATACTGACTTTATCGGTGAGCACACTGACAGGACATTGCCCGGCGAAGGCGATTTCGTTGACATGAACGGTAACGTTTTGGGAAAGCACAAGGGTATTCACCAGTATACTGTAGGTCAGCGAAAAGGATTGGGGATCGCACTCGGCGTTCCCGCCTTTGTCGTAAAGATCTGCCCTGAGAATAACACGGTTGTCCTCGGCACCGAAGATGATCTTCTGGTCGATACTTTCTGTTGCCGTAACGTTAATTTCCAAAGTATTCCCGAGCCTTCTGAAGGCGATAAGATCCGCTGTTTTGCAAAGGCCAGATACCATCAGACCGAGCGCCCCGCGACCGTTGAATATTTGGGCGGCGGCAAGGTTAAGATCGTTCTTGATGAGCCCGTAAAGGGAGTGTCGCCCGGACAGTCTTCCGTATTCTATGATGAGAACGGCTGCGTTGTCGGCGGCGGAATAATCTGCTGATAAAATTCCCGCAAAGCCAAACTTGCCACACCTTTGCCGAAAAATAGTTTGACTGTCAAAGTAATTTCGTCGTATTATGCGGCTGGGAAGGCTTAACATTTGATACCGCCATAATAGGAGGTACTGAATATGGATAATCTATCATACGATAATACAAAGATCCAAGAATCAACGGAGAAAATGCTGAAGCGAAGTAAGCGCAAAACTGATCTGAATCGGTCAAAAAAGCTGATGCTGTCAGGTCTTGCATTTGCTTGCATTTTAGTTACCTCGTGCTCGCCGTTTATTTCAAGCAAAGACCAGATCATCAGCTATGCTGAAAAGAAATATGGCGAATGCGAATTCATTCGCGAGGAAACAAACGGACCCGGCGAAAGAAAGTACCGCACAGTATATCTGAGAGATAAAGCAACCGGAATCGAATATGAGGTTACTTCGCATATGTCGTCGCTTAATATTGACGGATCGCAAGGAATCTCTTCTGAGGTTAAGGATTCAGATCATACCTATAAGTATGTAAGATACGTAATCGACAGATCCCGTGATGAACTTGAGAAGATCATGAAAAATAATAATCTGGTCATTGACGGTGTGTTTGACGATGAGTATCCGCTGCTTAATCAGTACTGGCAGTTTCTGTCTTTAGATCCGGTTGACGGGCCGGCGGCTGAGAAGCTGGCAAGACAGATATGCAAAGTGATCGAGAAAAATGACTGCAAAGGCCTGTTGACTCTCACTGTATGTATCTTTGTTGAAAATCCGAAAAGTTCCTGGAAATATGATCCATCGGAATTTGCAAGTGGAGAACGGGTATTTCTCGACGATATATGCATTATGATAGGGTATTGCCAAACAGCAAATGGAAGCTGGGAAGATACATTTACCTCAGATGCCATCGATTATGTTCAAAAGAATTACGATCAGGATCTGGACTTCTTCCATTATGAGGTATACAGCTTAAGTTCCATAATGACAGACGCGCAGATAAAAGAATACTATCCGGATAAATCTCCGGATGATAAGGTCAGAATGTATCAGTTTACTGAAAAACAATTTTCATATGTTTATGCTTTGGCACCCTATGAGAAAAACAAAGCACCTGAGGATTTCAAGTTATTTAAGGACTCGGATGACAGATCCAGCGGTCTTTGCATTTGTCTTGAACCTGTCAACTGATCCGGCA
Source organism: Oscillospiraceae bacterium (assembly GCA_902764825.1). Classification (GTDB taxonomy): domain Bacteria; phylum Bacillota; class Clostridia; order Saccharofermentanales; family Saccharofermentanaceae; genus Saccharofermentans. The sequence continues at coordinate 20,711 of CACWXL010000008.1, read as the reverse complement.
TCCTTAATATATTTATTATAATTTGGTGCTTCAAGTCCGTTGTGGTACGATATCAGTGGAGGAAGTTATGCTTAGAGTTATAGGGATGATGTACGTGACCCTTGTTCCGACCATTCTGGCAGGGGTAATGGTAATGTTATGGTGCAAGCTGCCTATCTTAAAGGCGATTGCTAAGCCAATAGATTTCGGTAAGAATTTCACAGACGGAAGAAGGATCTTCGGAGACAACAAGACCTGGAAAGGCATGCTCGGATATATCCTTTTTAATACGCTCTTTTCGGTATTGTGGGGATTTGCTTGTCAGGGCAAGGAGCTTCATGATCTGAACTTCTTTTACCAGTATCACGAAAATACCATTCCTTTTAATCTTCTTATCGGCGTCCTTTTGGGACTCGGCTATTCTCTTTTCGAGCTCCCGAACAGCTTTCTTAAGAGAAGGCTTGATATCACTCCCGGAAAGACCGTGAAGGGCTTCTGGAAGGTGTTCTTCGTATTCCTGGATCAGGCTGATTCAGTGTTTGGTGTGGCATTGGTCGTGTGGTTTTTCTATCCGCTCGGCATACTGCTCTATCTTCTTTATGTGCTCGTCGGAGCTGCAACGCATCTGTTCATGAACATGATGCTCTACTTCATGCACCTTCGTAAAAATATGTTTTAAGGAAATCCAAATTTATGTTAGTAAGATTAGGCAGCAGGGAACAGGAAAACGGCAAGCTCGGAAATAAAGGTAAATTCCTTTTACTCATGAAGCAGAACGGATTCAATGTTCCGGACGGTTTTGTCCTGGACAGTGATACATACGATGAGACTGTAAAAGGTGAGCCGGAAAAGGTAATTACAAAGACGCTGGAAGGTCTTAACAAGGACAACCTCAAAGAGACAGTTGCAAAGCTTCAGGCTCTTTTCGACGGGATAAAGCTTCCTGCTAAAACTTCTGATGAGATAAAGGATCTCGTTAAGGCTGATAAGCTCTATGCTGTACGAAGCAGCGGCACTAAGGAAGACTTGGATGAGTTCTCTTTTGCAGGGCAGTATCAGACATTCCTTAACACGAAGCCTGAAGACGTTGAGGCGAGAGTCATCGATTGCTACAAGTCAATGTTTTCAGAGATCATATTGAGCTATCTCGTTAACCGCAAGATAGATACAAGTGAACTTAAAATGTCTGTCGTAGTCCAGGAGATGGTGCAGTCAGATAAGAGCGGAATCTGCTTTACGATCGACCCCGTTACGGGCAACGACAAGACGATGCTGATCGAAGTATCTGAGGGCCTTGGCGAAGATATCGTAAGCGGCAAGACAGTTCCTGAGCAGTACCACTATAACTGGTACGACAATAAGGAGACTGACAGGGCAGAAGGCAGCAAACTGATCTCAGCAGAGAATGTAGAGAAGTACGCAAAAGTTTTTGCAGGCATCCAGCAGCAGTTCGGTTATCCCTGTGACATCGAATTTGCGATAAAAGATGACGAGCTTTTCATCCTCCAGTCCAGAAGGATAACCAAGCTCAATTATTCAGGTATCAACGATATCTGGTCCACGGCTGACTTTAAGGACGGCGGTGTATCTGCCACTGTCTGCACACCTTACATGTGGAGCCTTTACGAATATATCTGGGAATACTCTCTTAGAAGATTCATCGTGGATTCGAAGATCTTAAAAGATGAACAGCTCCCCAAGAAGTTGGGCGAGATGTATTACGGCAGATGCTACTGGAATCTTACCGCTGTAAAGAAAGCGATGGAGCAGATCGTCGGATACAAGGAAAGAGAATTCGACAACGAATACGGTATCGTAGGTGACTACGAAGGCGACGGCAAGGTAACCGGCGCAACGCCCAAGGTCCTTTGCCACCTGATCCCTATCGTCATTGAGCAGAACAAGCTCCTTAAAGACAGAAGGGAGAATTCCGAGCGTTATAAGCAGGAGCTCTTAGACCTTTATTACGGTTACAAGAAGCAACTTGATGAAGGCACGATCGATGACATCACGAAGGAATTTTACAAGATAACTCATGAGACTTACTTAAGATCAGAGACGACATATTTCCATCAGATCTTCATCAACACGATCCATCAGTCGCTCTATAAGGACAGTCTTTTGAAGTATGTCTCGGAGAGCGAGTATCTCTCGCTTCTTGCAAGCATCGATAACATCTCGCATCTGCTTCCTTTCTATGACATGTGGGATATCACAAGAAAGATAAGGAGCAATGAAGAGTCCGCCAGGTATTGGCAAGATACTTCTGCAGAAGATATCGCGAAGGATCTTGACAGCGGCAAGTTCGAACTCCCGCTCGTAAGAAAGCTGATCGACGATTATGGTTATCACTCCGACAAGGAACTTGATATCACATATCCTTGCTACTACGAAGAGCCGCAGGTCATGATCTCAATGGTCAAGGATATGGCGCTCCTGGACGACTCTTATTCGCCTGAGAGCGACAAGGAGAGAGGCGTCGCAGTATATACGGAGATCCTTAACAATCTGAAGAAAAATGTCTCCACAGGAAAGTATAAGAAGATCTCAGCCAAGGTCACCAACATGCGTAAGATGCTCTGGTGGCGTGAAGAGTTCCGCGACGTCTCCACAAGGTTTTATTACATGCTCCGTATGTATACGATCGAGTATGCGAAGAAGCTGGTATCTGACGGCGTGCTCGAAAAGCTTGACGACGTATGGTTCCTTAAGGTCGGAAATCTCTGGGATTACATCGGCGGTAATAAGACAAAAGAAGACCTTAATGACATTATCACGAGAAATAAGTTCTATTACAATGCATACAGGAATTACATAAGCGACAACGAGATCGGACATAACTTCCGTGTGATCTCGGAGAGTGCAAGCAAGAATTCCATAAGAGGTCTTGGCGCAAACAACGGCAAGATCACGGGTACTGCAAGAGTCATTGAAGACTTCACGCAGATCGACAGACTTCAGGAAGGCGATATCCTGGTAACGAGATTTACTGATACCGGATGGACACCGAAGTTTGCGATCCTCTCGGGCATCGTAACAGAGTATGGCGGAATCCTTTGCCATGCTGCGATCGTATCGAGAGAATACGGTATTCCTGCGATCGTCTGCTGCAAGGATGCGATGAGCAGGATCTCTGACGGACAGACGATCACGATAGACGGAAGCACGGGAGTAGTAACCATTAACGGAGGATCTTAACTGTGGTTATCGGCAAGTGGAATAAGTCAGTTATCTTAACCTATGCAGGGCTCCTTACCGCAGTCCTCGGAATCTTTCTGGCGTTCACTCAGGAGAAGATCAATTATGCGTTCTGCTGCCTGATGGTTGCGGGAGTCTGTGACCTTTTCGACGGCATGGTCGCAAGAAGATGCAAGAGAACAGAAGAAGAGAAGATGTTCGGAATAGAACTCGATTCTCTTGTCGATGTCGTAAGCTTTATCGCGCTTCCCATATGCATCTTTATCAATATCGGACTTACCCGCATCTGGGACATCGTGATATTCATGATCTTTGCGCTCATCGGAGTTGCAAGACTTGCTTACTTTAATATCGATACCGCAGACAGCGAGAAGGCAATTAAGTACTATATCGGCCTGCCGGTTACATATACCGCGCTGATATTCCCGCTTCTTTATCTTCTGAGACTTCCTTTGGAAGATAAGATCTTTATTCCGGTTTTTACCGCGGGGATCGTGATCGTATCGGTATTGGAGATCCTTAAGATCAAGGTCATTAAACCAAAGGGCATCTGGTACGGCATATTCGGGATCCTCGCGATCGCGATGCTCGTCATTTATCTTGTTGTTATCTGAAGCTTATGAAGATCTACGACCGCAGGACAGATACTTATGAAGAGATAGTCCAGTACGGGGCAGGAAAGCTCGCTTTCCTGTATAACAATCCTCTGGGCAGGCTTCTTTTGGGGATCGCCGTATCGCCCTTTGTATCGAATGTCTATGCGTGGAAGAATTCACGTAAGAGTTCTGCAAAAAAGATTCCGGGCTTCATCAAGGAACACAATATCGACATGTCTGATTATGAAGACAGGGAATATAAGTCTTTCACTGATTTCTTCACGCGTAAGATCCGTTACGGCAAGCGTCCTGTGGATATGGCTCCTGAAGCATTGATATCACCTGCCGATTCAAAGCTCCTTGTCTATGAGATCGAAAAAGATACGACATTAAGGATCAAGGGCAGGACATATACGGCAGATGAGATACTGGGTGATAGCGAAAATGCAAAAGAATTTGCAGGCGGTTATGCCCTGGTCTTCAGACTGACGGTAGATGACTATCACAGATTCTGTTATCCGGACAGGGGATGCCTCATAAGCAGGCGCCTGATAAAGGGCAAGCTTCACACTGTAAGTCCGGTCTCAAAAGATCACAAGATCTACATGGAAAATACGAGATCTGTAAACCTTCTTAAGACGGAGAACTTCGGAACGGTAGCCTACATCGAAGTCGGCGCGATGCTCATAGGAAGGATCGTCGACAACGGTACCGATGTTTTCGAGAAGGGACAGGAGAAAGGATATTTTGAACCCGGCGGTTCGACGGTGGTAATACTCGTCAAGAACGTTGAGATAGATAAAGACATTATGGAGCAGAGCGCTTCAGGGATAGAGACAAAGGTAAGATACGGAGAAAGGATAGGCAGAGCTTTATGATCAAGCGAATCTACATTTACTATAAAGAACGTTATCCGATAATACCGAGGATAATTCTGGGAATCATACTTTTCCTGGAGATCCATTTCATCATACTCCTCAACATGGGCGTCACATGGAGCCAGGTCCGTCTCGGAGCGGCTGAAGCAACGGGCGCATTTACGTGCTTTGCTTTTCTCTTATGGCTTCGTGTCGCTGACGACTTAAAAGATTTCGAGACTGATAAGAAACTGTTCCCGGACAGGCCCCTGCCGAGCGGAAGGGTACTTAAGAAGGACATCATCATCTCATGCTCGATCGTTCAGGCGATCGCAATAGGCCTTAACATCGCCTTCATGCGAGAGAACCTGATCTTCCTTGCGATCCTTTATTTCTACGGGTTCCTGATGAGCAAATGGTTCTTCAAGAAAAAGAAGATCCAGCCGAGCCTTCCTCTGGCGCTCATTACGCATAATCCGGTTCAGGCATTCATCAACCTCTACATCATTGCATTTACGATCCAGAAATATAATCTACCGGCATTCTCACTGACCAACATAATGGCATTGTGGACTCTTTATTTCCCGGCACTTATCTGGGAGGTATCAAGAAAGATCAGGGCGCCGAAGGACGAGACGGAATACACGACTTATTCGAAGCTCTTCGGTTACAAGGATTCCACGAAGTTCGTGCTTATCCTTACGATCATGGACATCATCACGAACTTCATCCTCGTATGGAATCTCAATAAGATCTCCGTTGGAGTCTTAGCGCTCCTCGTTGCATGGATGACATGGAAGTTCGTCCAGTTCATGAAGGATCCGGAAAAGTTCGTCCTCGTAAACAAAGTCGAACTCTACACGTATCTCCAGGAATCGACGATGCTCCTTACGATCGTCTGCTTCATAATATTCGGAAAGATCTGATATGTACGGCTCTAAGATCGACAATCTCATTAAGCTTCGTGACAACGGATTTAATGTTCCGGCATTTACCGTTGTGCCTTATGAAGATGCGGTCAAAGATGACCTTAAGTTCGATCTGCCTTCAGAAGGAGATCTGTTCTCCGTAAGAAGCTCTGCAAATGTCGAAGACGGCGAATTCCAGAGCTTTGCAGGACAGTTCGACACATTCCTTAATGTATCCCGCGATGATGTGGCTTCGAAAATAAAGACGATAGTGGATTCCCTTAACAGCGACGGCGTTAAGGCATATTGCGAGAAGAGCGGCACTGATATTTCGGACATCAGGATGAACATATTGGTTCAGGACATGATCGATTCCGATATCGCCGGAGTGCTCTTTACCGCGAACCCTCAGGGGATCTTAAATGAGAGCGTTATCACGGTCGGAAGAGGACTTGGCGAAGGCATCGTATCTTCCAAAGTCGACACGACTTCGTACTACTATAATCTCACCGATAAGATCTGCTATTTCGAAGGAAAAGAAGACCTTTTGGATCAGGAAAGAATAGAAGAACTGATCGGGATCTCAGATAAGATGAAGCCTCTCTTCGGCGAATACTTAGATATCGAATTTGCGATAGAAGACGGAAAAGTCTATATCCTTCAAGTTCGCCCGATAACGACGCTTAAGACTGACGATCCGCTCATAATGGATAACAGCAATATCGTCGAGAGCTATCCGGGGATCTCGTCGCCTCTTACGACTTCGTTTGTCGATCTCGTCTACAGCGGCGTTTTCAAAGGCGTCTGCGGAAGAGTCCTTAAGAACGACAAGGAACTGAATAAGCACGAAGACGTTTTCCTCAACATGACAGGGCACGTCAACGGCCGTGTCTACTATAAGATAAGCAACTGGTACACGGTGATAAAGTTCCTGCCGATGAGCAAGAAGATAATCCCTGTCTGGCAGGAGATGATGGGCGTCAGAAATAAATCTTATAACGAGGACGACGTTAAGATCGGTTTTTTCACGCGCATCGCAACATATTTCAATTCCGTTTATGAGCTTTTATCAGTCCCCAAAAACATGAAAAAGCTCAATGAGAAATTCATCGTAATCAATGACGATTTCTATAAGAGATTCGATCCTTCATTGTCTCCTGAAGAACTCGTGGGGCTCTTCAACGATGTGAAGGTAAAGCTTTTCGACTGCTGGGATGTAACGCTCCTTAACGACATGTATTCCTTTATCTTCACGGGTCTTCTTAAGTCCAGGATGAAGAAGAAATACGGTAAGGACGACAAGGAGATCAATGAATACATCAGCGGTATTTCCGACATCGAGAGCATGAAGCCCGTAATAGAGATCACGAGGCTCGCACTTGAGAAAGATAACATGTCCGAAGAAGAATTTGCTGCTGCGAAGAAAGAATACATAAGGCTTTATGGCGACCGCAATCTTGAGGAATTAAAGCTCGAGTCAAGGACATTCAGGAGCAATCCCGAGCTTTTAGACTGGCGCATAAACCAGTACAGAAAGGACATGGACCGCCTTAAGGCAACATGGGACAGCTTTACGAAGAAAAAAGCGTCTGAAGATAAGTACGATGCGCTTACGAGATTCTATGTTAAGAAGAGCTCTCTGGGCATCTATAACCGCGAGATCTCAAGGCTTAACAGGAGCCGCATCTACGGCATCGTAAGGCTTATCATTGACAGCCTCGGTGCGAAGTATAAAGAGCAGGGCCTTGTTGAGAAGGCACATGATATCTACTACATGAAGATCGATGAAGCGCTTGATCTTGCAGGCAATCCCAAAGACATGAGAAAGACAGTATCAGACCGCAAGGACCAGTATAAGCTCTACAGGGAGCTTCCTCCTTATTCGAGACTTATCTTTGCTGAAGAACCCTTCAACAAGCGCCATGCAAACGTCAACTCATATCATAAGAAACTCAGTGACAATGAGCTCTTCGGAGTGCCGTGTTCAGGCGGAATCTGCGAAGGCGAAGCATTGGTAATAACAGATGTTAATGACACAGGTGACGTGAAGGATAAGATCCTCATTACGAAGATGACTGATCCCGGCTGGGTATTCCTGCTTACACAGGCAAAGGGTGTCATCTCGGAGAAGGGATCGCTCTTATCGCACACGGCGATCATCTCAAGAGAGATCGGAATACCTTCGATAGTTGGTGTCAAAGACCTTATGCTGACGATACAGACAGGAGACCTTATCAGGATGAACGGCGATAAGGGAAAGATAGAGATATTGAAAAGGAGCGTTGATACATGAAGTTAGTTAAGTTCGACAGGGAAGAGAAATACATCAAGGATTTTGTGAAGCTCGCTTCCATGATCTACGATTCTTCTGACAACATGGAAGATCCTGATTCGATCAAGAAGATCCTTAAGGGCGAGCATCCTTTGAGCAAGTATTTCGCGCTTGCCAAATTCCTTGTATACGATGACACGGACAACGTTAAAGGGCGTTTCTGCATCACGTCGTACGAGGGTGATAAGACAGCGTATTTAGGATTTTTCGAGTGCGTCAATGAAGCGGAAGCTGCGAAGTTCTTATTCGACAGCGCGTATGCATATTGCAGCGAAAACGGTTTTGAGAAGATCCAGGGTCCTGTCGATGCATCCTTCTGGATAAAGTACAGACTTAAGATCAACAGGTTTGAGACTCCTTACACGGGCGAGCCGTATAACAAGGATTACTACTTAAAGCTCTTTGAAGACAACGGATTTGAAGTCTGTGAGCACTATACTTCACATTCTTTCAGAAGTGTCGGTGAAGAGTATAGGAATCCGAAGTTTGAAGAGCACTACCAGGAGTTCCTCAATGCGGGCTATGAGATAAGGAGCCCTAAGGAAGAGGAGTTCTCCGAATGCATCGACGACGTATACAGGCTCGTAACGGATCTTTACAGTGATTTCCCCATCTTCAAGGATGTGGAGCAGGAGAACTTCAGAGAAGTCTTCATGAGCTACAAGCAGATAATGAACATGAGCATGACAAAGCTCGCTTACTATCAGGGCAAGGCAGTTGGCTTCTATGTATCTGTACCTGATTACGGCAATCTCGTCTATCACACGGGCAATCCGCTGAACATCATGAAGATCCTTAAGATCAAGAAAAAGCCTGAGCGTTATGTAATGCTCTACATGGGTGTCGACCAGCAGCACAGGGGACTCGGCAAAGCTCTTGTTTACGCGATCATGAAGGAACTGATGGCATCAGGGCTTCCGAGCATCGGTGCACTCATGAGGGACGGCAAATTAACACAGACTTATGCGAACGGTGATATCACCGGCGTTTACGAATATGTACTCTTGGAAAGGAAGATAGAAAGATGAACGAACTCGAAAAGTTTTTAAGAGCAGATTATGAGAAGTGGAAAGACCTCCCGTACCTTCACGAGATGGTTGACGGTAAGTATGTCGGCATCACATTCGGTGAATTCATCGAGAAGGTGAATTATCTTGGAACTTACTTTGTGAATAACGGTTACAAGGGCAGGAACATCGGTATCTACAGCCCGAACTCCATAGCATGGATGATCGCTGACGTTGCGATCATGAACTATGTCGGATTAAGCGTCGGTCTTGCAAAGGACTGGATGGGAGATAATCTCGATTACGCGATCGGCAAATGTGAGATATCCTGCATGCTCTACAGCAAGGCCGTTGAAGACAGGCTTGAAGCCGTAATGGCCAAGTACAAGGATGTCGAATTCATCTGCATCGAAGACGAATTCGATAACATGCTCGAAAAGGGAAAGTCCGAATGCAAAGAACTCTTCGCACTTGAGCCCGTCGATGAGGACAAGCCCGCAAAGATAGTATTTACGAGCGGTTCTACATCCTTCCCGAAGGCTGTCATGCTCTCTATTAAGAATATCTATTCGAGCTATGAGGCACTCGGAAGAAGGATTCAGGTCGACACGAACGATGTGTGCTACCTGTTCCTGCCTCTGAATCATACATACGGATCGATCTTCAACTTCCTGTATTCGCTTGTGTTCGGTTACAGCATTTATCTTACCGGCGACATCAAGAACATGGCTCAGGAGATGATGATGGTAAAGCCCACGGTCTTCTGTGCGGTGCCTCTTGTATGTGTTAAGTTCTGTGAGGGCGCGAAAGCGATGAACGTCCCTTTGCAGATGCTTTTGGGCGGCAGGATGAGATATCTTTTCATCGGAGGTTCGTGCCTTCCTTATGACATCCGTCAGGCATTTATCGATGCAGGCATTAACCCGATGAATGCGTATGCGTTATCAGAGACTTCGTCAGGCTTCTCGATCGACTATCCTGACGTTACCGACATGGACAGCGCTGGAACGCTTCTTGAATATGTTGATGCGAAAGTAATAGATCCCGATGAAGACGGAATAGGCGAACTTGCGATCAAGGGCCCCAACATCTTCCACGGCTATCTTAACGATCCTGAAGCAACGGCAAGAGCATTCGATAAGGACGGATATTTCCTTACAGGTGACCTGGGAAAGATCGTAGGAACGATGGTCTATGTAAAGGGAAGAAAGGACACCATGTTAGTCCTTCCCAACGGCGAGAATGTATCTTCCAAGAGGATCTGCGAGAAGGTGAAATCAGCTGATCCCAGGATCGCTTCCGTTAAAGCATATATTCGCGACGGTTATCTTACATGTGATATTTTCGTAAACGGCAAAGAGAATATCGAAGGCGACTGGCAGGCTGTTATCGATAAGGTAAACAGCGATCTGTCGAAGTTTGAGATGATAAGAAAGTTTAATGTCGCTGACATCGGATCACTCCTTAAAGGCTGACAATTCTGAGGCATTTTTGCCCGCCTCGAAAAATGACACATAAGGTTCCCCGTTTTATGGTTATAATGGTTTCCATCACACCAGAAACGGGGACTTGTTTTTATGATCTTATCCGACAAAACAATACTTAAGATGCTCGAAGAAAAGACTCTTGTGATAGAGCCTGTTACGCCTGAGCAGATCCAACCTGCAAGCGTTGACATCCGTCTGGGAATGACCTTCAGTGTTGTTGACGACACACCTTCAAGTGTCATCACTCTCGAAAATGAGATCAAATATAAAACGATAACCACTGATACATTCCTCATCATGCCGGGACAGTTTGTGCTCGCTACGACGATGGAATATTTCGAGCTCCCCGATAACCTTACTGCATTCGTCGAAGGCAGAAGTTCTTTAGGAAGAATGGGTCTCTTCATCCAGAACGCGGGATGGGTCGATCCGGGCTTTAAGGGCGAGATCACGTTAGAACTTTACAATGCCAACAGATGTGCGATCGAACTTAAGGCGGGAAGAAGAGTGGGCCAGCTTGTTTTCGCGAAGATGGACGATCATGCGCTTAACCCCTATAACGGCAAATATCAGGGCCAGACAGGCGCTACGGGATCCAGAGTCTTTAAGGACAAAGAGAACAATTGACGCATTTGTCGGCTTGATTTGACTGCCTGCGAGTGTTAGCATTTTGCAGGAAAAATTCAGATTAGAAATCAGGTATCGTTAATGGGCTTTTTATATGAGACGCATCTTCACACATGCGAGGCAAGTGCATGCGGCAAAGTGCACGGTGAGGATTACATCCCCTACATGATGGAGAAGGGCTATGCCGGAATAATCGTTACGGATCATTTCTTCAACGGCAACACCTGCGTTCCCGAAGACCTCCCTTGGAAGGAGAGAGTCGAGATCTACTGCTCCGGTTACGAGCGCGCATTGAAGGCCGCCGAGGGCAAGGATTTCAATGTCATGTTCGGCGTCGAATTCAATTTCTGGAAGGACGAATATCTTCTCTACGGAATCGATAAAAAGTGGCTCCTCGATAACGAGTGCATCATGGACATGACAAGGCATGAGCTTTTGGAAGCCGTTCATAAGGCAGGCGGCATCATGATCCAGGCACACCCTTACAGGGAAAGGGATTATCTCGAAGACATCAAGCTCGCTCCGACGGCCTGCGACGGCGTTGAAGTCTACAATGCCGCAAACAGCGCGAACATGAATGCACTGGGATACGAGTACTGCACGAAGTTAGGCCTTCCCATGACCGCAGGTTCCGATATCCATTACTTCAACGATAAGAGCATGGGCGGCATGCTCTTCGAGAAGAAGATAGAGTCAGTAAAGGATTATGCCGCTGCTGTTAAGGCAGGGCTCGGCACGCCGGTATCTTTGACACCCGAAGGAAAGATCATTCCCGTATCAGAGATCCCTGAACAGACTGTATCCACAGAGCTTCCGACACTTCCGGTCATATATCCCGAAGGACAGTAAACTGAAATCTATTAAAGGCTATAAAAATCATCTATAATTAACCTATTGACATGATAGGCAATACGTGTTAGATTTTTCGCAATCAAGAGACAAGGAGACGTGAAAATGAAGAACATCACTACAACCAAGATGCATCTGACGTGCTGTTTTGATGTCACTCTCCCGCGAATGACCGGCATCTGTTGAATGCCATCTTGATCTAAAAATATTAAATCAGGTTATCTGCGGGAGTTCTTATGAGAGCTCCCGTTTTTGATAAGGAAGGACATGACAATGAGCAGTAAAGAAAACAACAACAGAAACAATCTGAAGAAGATAGCATACGCAGGTGTGCTCGCAGCACTGGTATTCATCGGCACGGAGCTTCACATCCCGACAGCGATCGGCCACATCAACTTAGGTGACCTTGTGATCCTTGTAAGTTCGTATATCTTAGGCCCTCTGGCATTTTTCCCGGCAGCGATCGGCTCAACTCTCGCAGATCTTCTCGCAGGCTATCCGCAGTATGCCGTTGCAACATTCATCATCAAGGGCGTTATGGGACTTGTCGCAGGCATACTTCTCAAGCGCAATGCTGAGGGAAAGACACATTTGGTAAGGAAACTCTCGGCATCGCTCGTAACAGAACTCATCATGATCGCCGGCTACTTCGCATTCGAATCACTGCCGTTTATGTATGGCGTTGAAGCGGCATTAGGTTCGGTTATCCCCAACGGCATTCAGGCAAGCGCCGCGATCGTAGGCGCAGTGCCGCTTATGTACGTAAAACTCTTCGATAAGTACCAGTTATCACAGCAAAAAAAGGAAGTTTCTGATATAATCTGATTGTTGTAAAACAACTTTTAGGAATAAAGGAGTTTAGTATGGAAAACAATCAGTATCAGCAGCCTCAGTACGAGCAGGCTCAGCCGGTTTATCAGTATCAGCCCGTACAGGCTCAGCGTCCCATCGATCCCAACTACGAGGAAAAGTCCAGGGATTTCCTGACAAAGGCGATCGTATCATGCTGTATCTGCAGCATTCCTGTCGGAAGCATCATCGCTATCGTTATGGCATCGAAAAACAGAACAGAGCTTCTTGATTACCTTGCAAAAGGCGGTACCCACACAGGCAAGATCAAGGTAAGTTCAGCCCTGAGCAGAGCAGGAAAGTATGGCGGAGTCGGATTTACATGCATGTGGGCATTCTATTTACTGTACTGGATGATCATGCTCGGTATATTTATCATTGCTGCAATAGCTCAGAGCCGCTGATCCATCGCGGGAAAAAACGCTGATCACAGGCGGTGTCACTTTTATGGTGGCGCCGCTTTTTTTCGCGCGGTTTGGAAGTCCGATTCCCGGGCAGCACTTCTGTTAAGGATTTGTTGCCTTCCGGGCGGACAAAAAGAGCAACATTTAGAGCAACATTGCCAATGTTGCCTTATTTGTTGCCTTCTCGGCGGACAGAAGAAGCAACATTTGAGGCAACAAGACTCCGCGGCAGGCGGGCGCCAGGTAAAAACGGCAGCGTGACGCAAAAAGACGGTGCCTTGGAAGACACCGTCTTTATCAGCACTGTTTTCAAACCATGGTTATCAGATATATGTTCCGAGATAAGCGAATTCGGTAGGCTCGGCGTCGAGCTCGCAAAGCAAAGAGATGACTTCCTCCGAATATGCGGATGCTTCGAAATCAAGGTAGAACATGAACTCGAAATCCTTGCCCGGGATGGGACGCGATTCGATCTTCGTGAGGTTAAGTCCAAGGGAAGAGAACTTCGCGAGAGTGTCTGCGAGCGCACCGGGCGTGTGGCCCAGAGCGAGCATGACGGATGTCTTGGATGCGCCGGGGAAGATCATGAGCTCTTTTGTGATGCAGATGAATCTCGTGTAGTTGTTGTCAGTGTTCTGGATGTCATCTCTTATGGCTTCCAAGCCGTAGAGCTGCTGGCAGTCAGCGGAAGATATCGCAGCGACATCCTTTCTGCCTGAATCAGCAACGCTCTTTGCTGCGACGGCGGTGTTCTCGACGATGTTTACCTTGATGTCCGGATGTTCTTTTAAGAACTTGCTGCACTGGCCTATTGCCTGATTGTGGGAATAGACTTCGCGGATGTCCTCGAATCTTGCGCCGTGATTTGCGAGGAGCTTGTGGGAGATCCTGAGCTTATAGTCTCTTACGATATGGAACTTGTGGCCTACCATGAGGTCGTAGACCTGTGTGACGGAACCGAAGGAACTGTTCTCGATGGGGAGGATGCCGAACTTGCAAAGTCCGGATTCGACTGCCTGGAATACGCCGTCGAAAGTCCTGAAATACATGATGTTTGCGTGACGGAAGATCTTGTCTGTGGCTATCTGCGAGTAAGCGCCTTCAATGCCCTGGCAGGCGACCATGGGTGACTTCGGGAATTCGTTCGGTGTAGTCTCCAGCGCTTTGTGGATCTGATCTGCGAGCTCGGTCCTTGTGCCGTACTCCATGTTGCGGTATGAGTGGCTTAAGTTGAACATCGTGGTGAAGAGTACGCGTTCGTAGTTGTCGATGAGCTGGTTCGAGCTCTCGAGTCCTGAGAGGTAACTGCGCTCGTAGCGTCTGCTCTTTAACGCGATCTCGGATTTGCTCAGTGTCTCGTTTGCCATCTTGCTTGCTTCGAGACGCTCTGCGAAAAGCTCCTTGATCTGCTGATCGATCTCTTCGATTCTTTTTCCGGCCTGTTTCTGTGTCATGGTTTAATCCTCCGTCAAATTAAAAGCCCCACAGTCTTGTTCACTGCGGGGCCCTATAAATCTACGTAAATCAAGTAATTTATTTACATGCAGTGAACTAATTACCCCTATTCGTAAAGGCAAAAAATGAAAAGTCACGCCATGTAAATGCAAAATTAGTCATGCCGAAATTATATACCACAATTTCAGAATGTAAACACTTTTATTCAAAAGTGTTCGAAAAAGTTGGCAGGCAGACCCGCGGTCACAGGACCGGAGATCTTATAAAATGAAGGGTGATTTTGCGGCTCTTTTATAAATATATTAAAAGACGGCCGTTCGCGTGATATAATTGCAACGCTATGAAGATAAGAGTGTTTACAGCAATCCTTGTTTGCAAGATCGTAAGGCGTCTCGCGAAGCTTTTCGGACGCGGCTCGAGCCTGCCCGGCAAGTATGCCCTGAAGATCTGCCCGGATATACTTTCGAACCTGAAGCTTCCGGAGATCTCCATCGCCGTTACAGGTTCCAACGGCAAGACTTCCACGGTCGAGATGATCGCCCATGTGCTCAAGAGCAGCGGGCTTAAGGTCGCATATAACAAGGAAGGTTCCAACCAGATCGAAGGTGTCGTGACTTTCCTTGCCGGCGATTCAACGATGTCAGGCAGAGTCAAGAGCGACGTTATCCTTTTGGAAGCTGACGAGAGATATTCCAGATATATATTCAAGTATTTCCATCCGAAGTATTTTGTTATCAATAACCTTTACAGGGACCAGATGACCAGGAACGGCCATCCGGAATTCA
This sequence comes from Oscillospiraceae bacterium, assembly GCA_902764825.1. Classification (GTDB taxonomy): domain Bacteria; phylum Bacillota; class Clostridia; order Saccharofermentanales; family Saccharofermentanaceae; genus Saccharofermentans. The sequence goes on along the minus strand of CACWXL010000008.1, from coordinate 5,378 downwards.
TAAAGAGCATAATCTCGCAGGCTGTCTACGATGACATGACCCTGATCCTTAATGCTGACGATCCGCTCGTTTCGAGCTTTGGCAAGGACAGGGAAGGCACGATCTATTTCGGCGCCGATAAGCTCCCGACAGATAAGCCTGTCAACGAAGGCATCTACGACGACGGCAAGTACTGCCCCATCTGCAAGAAGCCGATGGTCTATGAGTATTACCATTACAATCACATCGGCAAGTTCAGGTGCACGTCCTGCGGCTTTGCAAGGCACGATACGGACCACACCCTGACTTCCTCAAAGGAAGAAGACGGCAAGGCGTCCATCACTATAGACGGCAAGTATGAGATCCCTGTTTTCTTTACCGGTATCTACCATTGCTACAACATCCTTGCGGCATTTACCGCTGCAGTTACGGCAGGCATCGCTCCTGAGAAGGCTGCCGAATCGCTCGGAGGATACATCTTAAGATCTGGACGTATCTCTGACTTTACTCTGGGCAAACTCGACGGCAGACTCCTTCTTTCAAAGCACGAGAACTCGGTATCTTACGACCGCTCGATCGATGTCGTTGTATCCGATAACAGAAGGAAGAGCGTAATGTTTATTGTCGATGCGATAAGCCGCAAGTACTATACATCTGATTCGAGCTGGCTCTGGGATATTAATTTCGAGAAGCTCAAGCAGACAAATATCGACAAGATAATCCTTGCAGGTCAGTACTGCGACGATCTTGCAGTAAGATTCGAGCTCGCAGGTATCGACGAAGACAAGATAGAGATGTTCGAATTTGTGAACGATGCGGCTGATTACTGCTCGCATAATCTCGATTCATTCCTGTACGTGATCACATGCTTCTCCGACAAAGAGAAGATCTTATCGATAGTTACAAGGAGGGAACTCGCATGACAGTGAATATCCTTTACTTGTATCCGGATTTCATGAGCCTTTACGGCGACAACGGCAATGTCAGGATCCTCGAGAAGAGACTTAAGGATCAGGGCTTTGAAGTGAAGATAGATAAAGCAACTATCACTGATGAGAAGATCAGTTTTGAAGATGCCGATCTCGTTTACATGGGCTCGGGTTATGAATCCAACAGGAACCTCGCTGCAGAGCATCTTGCGAAGTTTAAAACAGAGCTTTTCGAGGCTGTGGATGAAGGCGTTCCGATGCTCTTTACGGGCAACAGCTACGATATCCTGGGCAAGGGTATCACCACGGCTGACGGACGTTTTGTGGAAGGCCTGGGACTCTTTGGTTTTACGTTCAGGGAGCAGCTCGAAAAGCGTTACACTGGCGATGTCATCCTCAAGGACAATGTCACCGGTCACCGCTATGTCGGATTCGTAAACAGGGCAGGCGTCCCTGACGTTACCGACGGACTTGAATTCGAGGCCATAAAGGTGATCGGAAATGTTCCTCTCAAAAAGGATGCCGCAAGGAAGAATAACCTTCTCGGAATAAGCCTCATAGGACCTGTGCTCCTTAAGAATCCCAGACTCGCGGAATCCTTTGTAAAGATCATCTGTGAGCGCAAGGGAGTGGAATTCAAAGAGATCGATTATCCTCATTCGATCACGAGCCACACGAAGACAAGAAAAGCTCTTTTGGAAGCAGATAACTGAAATATGGTATACTAAAAATTCAGGAGGGATAGTAGCATGGCAGATACAATCAAATGTCCGAACTGCGGATCGAATCTCACACTTAATGCCGATACTCAGAAACTTGAGTGTCCGAGCTGCGGAGCATCTTTTGATCCCGCTGAATTAAACACCATCACAGTAGGCGAACTTGAAGCCAAGCCTGCCGAACCGACTGATCCTGCCAAGGAATATGAGCAGGCTCAGGCAGCTCAAGCAGCGCAGGCTCAGGATCAGCAGCCTCAGGCACAATCGCAGGCACAGCCCGAACAGACAGAATTCGTCTGCAATGCATGCGGCGCGAAGATCGTAACAGACAGCCATACAGCTGCAACATTCTGTGCATTCTGCGGATCTCCTGCTCTTGTCGGCAAGAGACTTACGGAGCAGTTCCAGCCTCAGTACATGATCCCTTTCAAATATTCCAGAAAGTCTGCCGAAGAAGCTTTCGTAAAGTGGGCAGGCAAGGGTAAGTGGACACCTTTCGGATTCGTATCCAAGAAGAACGTTGCGAAGATGACAGGTCTTTACGTACCGTTCTGGCTCTTCAATATCAAGGCTACGATCGATGCCCACGGTACCGGTGATAAGATCAGGTACAGAGGCAACGATGAGATCATTGAGACATTCTCATTCGACAGAAAAGCCGACTTGTCCTGGGACCACGTTCCGCTGGACGGCGAGACGAGGATCGACGATGCTCTTATGGAAGCTATCGAACCTTTTGATTTCAATGCGCTTATTCCTTACGACTACAGATATCTTCCGGGATTCTACGCTGACAGGTATGACCAGTCACCGCAGGACCTTGCCGCACGTGCGACAAAGCGCGGTATGGACGGTATCGATAAGGCTCTCAAGGGTTCCCTGAAGGGGTCTTTTGACAGGTTCAACATAAAGCAGAACTTAAGCAGGATAGATTCAATGGAAGCAAATTACGCGCTGCTTCCTATATGGTTCATGTCCTATAAGTACCGCAACAAGTACTATTATTTCGCTATGAACGGACAGACAGGCGAAGTTGCCGGACAGCTTCCGGTAAGCCCTGTTAAGAAGATGATGTTCTTCTTTATCGTCCTTGGTATTTTGGCCGTCATAACAAGATTTGTTCTCGGCATTATCATGAGGGGGTTCTGGGGATGAGCGAAAACGTTGAATATAACGAACTGAATCAGGATCAGGGCAAGGGCCCCAAGCTCTCTGTCTTATCAGAACTTAACGGTGCGTCGATCGGTGTCGGCATCGCTCTTATCTGCATAATCATTGCGAGCGTTGTCTTCTACATCTTCATGAACCTGTCACCTAAAAAGACCGTAAAGGTCGTAGATGACGCTGATCTTTTCACGAGCGAAGAGATGGATAACATTGAAGATGCTGCAAAGAAGCTCTCCAAGGAGAAGGACATCAATGTTGTCATCGTCACTACAAAAGACAAGGGTTCTAAATACTCCAATTCTGATGATGATGAGAAGAGATTTGCCGAAGACTACTACATGAAGAGCGTTAAGACAGTACCTCTTCAGAACAACTCCGGCGTCTGCATCCTGATCGACGTTACATTGGATTATAAGGGCGGAAGATTCTTCTGGCTCTATACTTACGGAACGGCTCATTTCGCAGTTTCCGACGATGAGTGCATGTCTCTGTTCAGAAGATATCTGTCCCAGCTCGGAGACGGCCGTTACGGAGAGGCAGTAGAGAATATAACGACTGATCTGAACGGATACTCGTATCAGAGCTATGCCGCTATTGTTTTCTTTACGATCATCATCCCTATCGGATTTTCTTTCCTCTCATTGGGCATTGCCACACCGAGAAGAAGACTCGACAAGCTTCCTGCGATCGGCACATATTCCATTCCCGGCAGCAATATCGTCGAGAAGAATGAAGCATTCCTGAGTAAAAAGGTAATCCATCATGAATCTTCTTCCAGCGGCGGCGGAGGCGGCTTCTCAGGCGGCGGCGGAGGAGGTTTCTCCGGCGGCGGAGGAGGCGGATTCTCCGGTGGTGGCGGCGGCCGCTTCTGATGTGCTAAAATACCGCGAAAATCTTGAAACCAAAGGATAACTATGCTCAGCATCGTCGTGCCTGCCTATAACGAAGGCGAACACATCTACGATAATCTCATGACAATCGACAAGGCGCTCAAGGCGTTTACGTCGGACTATGAGATCATCGCGGTCAACGACGGCAGCAAGGATAATACCGGTGCGGAAGCAGCGCGTGCGGCACACGATAATCCCAATATCAAGGACTTCGGTTATGAGGTAAACCGCGGCAAGGGCGGTGCGGTCTCATGGGGCGCCGTAAACAGCAAAGGAGACATCGTCGGATTCATCGATGCTGACCTGGATCTCTCACCGGATTTCATCAAGATGTACTTTGAGGAGATGAATGCTTCAGGCGCCGATATCGTCATCGGTTCCAAGATGCATAAGGATTCCAAGCTCGAATATCCTTTCGCGCGCAAAGTATTCTCCCTTTGCTACTACATAATGCTCAAGGTCCTGTTCGGCCTCAAGTGCCACGATACCCAGACCGGACTTAAGCTCTACAGGGGTTCCATAATAAGAGAGATCGCGCCCTTAAGGAAGATCGACGGCTATGCATTCGATATCGAGCTTCTGGCGCTCGCTTCCAAGAAGAAGGCCAAGCTCATCGAGATGCCCGTGGAACTGAATTTTACGAGAGGGCAGTCGTTTGGCAGGATCAAGATGGGCGACGTCTGGAAGATGTTTACGGACACCTGGAAGATCTGGTGGAACCTGAAGGTGAAGAAATCGTACTTTAAGTGAGTTTCCTCCGGTTTCAGCGCGGCCGTTTCAGCTCAGTCGTTTTTCAGCTTTGAATATGTGGCCAAAAACATGTCCAAAATGTTGACTTTTCGAGAAAGTCAGCTTTTTAGACAGCAAAATGTCCGCAAAATCAAAGCTGAAAGTTGACCTGTTTTTTAGCCTCGCAAAAGGATTTTAGGCCGCTCGCATATTGCCTCACTTTTCTATGCAATACGACACAAAAATGTTACGAAATCCATAGGGTAAAAACAGGTCTCTTGCGGTATACTTATCAAGGTGTGAAAAATCGCCTTTGATAATATCAAAGCACAAGGGGATTAAATTGGCTTTACATTTTGCTAAACGCATAACTGAATATAAGCTGGCGAAGGAATTACTGACCCGCGGCAAGGACATCATCTTAAGTCCTGAAGCCCAGGTCCTCAAGACATTCGTACAGCACGGTGAGACTACTGTTTTCGAGCACTGCCTGTCAGTTGCAAAGTTCAGTCTCCTTATGGCTCATTTCCTTGAGAGAACTCTTAAGATCGATATCGATAAGGACAGCCTTGTCAGAGGCGCACTCCTTCACGATTATTTCCTTTACGACTGGCACGACAAGACCGTGCCCGGAAGAAGAGTTCACGGCTTCACACATCCCGGTACTGCAATGAGGAATGCCGAGAGGGACTTCGGTCTGAACGATCTTGAGAGAGACATCATCTCCAAGCACATGTTCCCCGTTACGCCTTTCCCGCCCATGCACCGCGAGAGCATTATCGTTAACCTTGCCGACAAGTGGTGCGCACTTTGCGAAGCATTCAAGATCGACGTATCTTCCTACATCATCTACCGCGTCAACTTCAATATCGCGCTCGCTGAGGGCGAATATTCCATCGATTACGGCGAGACTAAAGCAGAATATTAATATATAATTCTGCCATGCGCGTGGAAAATCTCACAAC
>CACWXL010000007.1 GCA_902764825.1 Oscillospiraceae bacterium | reverse complement strand
CTTGCGAATAAAATACAATCGTGATACAATTCTTCGGTAATTTGAAGATATAACTCTAAAAAGGAGAGAACGAGATGCCTAATATTAAATCAGCTATCAAGCGTGTAAGCGTTTCCGAGAAGAAGGCTGCTGCCAATAAGAGCAAGAAGAGTGCTATCCGCACTACTGTTAAGAAGGCAAAGGCAGATATCGCTAACGGCGAGAATCTTGATGCTACAATCAAGTCTACACAGAAGGCATTGGACCAGGCTGCTGCTAAGGGCCACATGAGCAAGAACGCAGCTTCCAGAACAAAGTCCAGACTTGCTAAGGCTGCTAACGCTGCTAAGGCTTAATTAGATTTTAAGAGAATAATCCGGCCGTCTGTCTCTTTTGAGGCGGACGGCTTTGTTCTGCCTGAATTTATTTAACGATTACCGGGATCGCTTCCCATTCGGAAGCGGTATCTTTGCCGTAGAGATTCCATCCGGCAGAAGCAGCTCTCATGTCGAGCTCGAAGATCTTCTTCAGTTCCTCATTTCCGGACTCCAGTTCCAGACAATCAGAAGGCCTGTTTATGACAGGGATCTTCGCGCATTTTCCGATTATCTTAAGGCAGTACTTGCCTTCCTGGTTAAAGCCCAGGACCCTGATGTAAGGCGGACGCCTGATATCAAGATATGAGCTGTCCTGGCCTGCCATAAGTGAAGCCAGGGCCCTGTATATCCTCGATAACGTATATCTCTTGGTCGATAACCTGTCCTCGAAAAGTTTGAGTCCGTGATCGTCATCTCGCAAATCGTCCGGCCTGATGTCTTTTGCAAGATTCCTTATATAGCCTGAAAGATCATCGCTCATATAGGCAGTGTCATCAAGAGAAGATGAGGCTGATGCCGTCAGCATGCAGTCCCTGACATAACTTACGTAATCGGGAAATGAGAAAACTCCGGCGGAATTCTGTGAGAGCATGACGCCGAGCGAGATGTCGGGCATAAGACCTGTAAGCTTTGACGCGATCTCGGATCTTCGGAATCCGCCCTGTGCGGTCTCTGATATCAGGTTCCTTAAAGCAGTGGCGCTCGCGAAAGTGCTGTCTGCCTCTGTTGAATGATAGCCGTCACCTTCACGCCTTATCATGATTATGTTGATCCTGTTCTTCCGGTCCATTTTCCTGAGCGCGAGAAGGTAATCCAATGCAAGGATAGAATTGGGCGAGGACAGCAATGCGTCAAGGTCACCAGAGAGCCCCTTTGAACCGGCGATGTCCTTTATTGCAAGGGCTCTGGCTCTGGGATAACTGATGCCTGTGGAGATATATCCGTTAAGCTTTGTGTCCAGAAGCTCATTGTCATCAAAGCAGCTTGCGGCTATGGCCTTCAGGAGCTCTGTGTCATCGGTATCGACGCCGAATGCGATGTCGGTTACGACACCTGTGGATATCAGTTCAGATATGGCGCCTTCGGCAAATCTGGAAGAAGGTGCGCAGGAGAAGCTGAAAGGAAGCTCGAGCACTACATCTGCGCCGCATAAAAGAGCCTGTCTGGCACGGACCTGTGGCGGGCAGATTGCAGGAAGTCCTCTCTGGGTAAAAAAGCCGGACATCACGGGCATGACTATCGCCCTGGGGTCATTTACGATCTCGCGGGCTTTCCTGATAAGGTACCCGTGACCGTTATGAAAGGGATTAAATTCCGCAACAATTCCTATAACCCGCAATTTATGAATATCCTTTGCTTCTGGTATAATCTTTGGTTGTAAAGATTATATTTCATAAGGCGGAGTTTATGCAACGCAGGGAAATTGCCGGTGTCGGCATAGGAAAGATCTTAACCGGTGTGATCATCGTGGCGCTTGCTTTAGGCGCGACCGTGTTCTATCTGTTCTACACGGGACAGTTCGGCGGCGGCAAGAAGATCAAGATCACGGCTCCCGTGCATCTGGGTTATGAATGGACCAGTATTACCGCCTCCAACAATATCGTAAGTGATTATCTCTATTCCAGATCCAAAAAGCTCATCGTCGAGAAAGGCGGTGACGGCGTTCTTGCTGCAACCTCTTATACGATCGCAGGCCGTCTTGTGTCTGAAGAAGCGGTCAGTTCAGGGATATACGGATTGTCGGACCAGGCACTGCTCCTTAAGTGCTATGTAAGAGCAGGAGACAGAAATAATGCGGTTGCGGTCAAGGAGAGCGTCATTAAGCGTTTCCAGCTTCCGGACGGTTCTTATAAGGCATTCGTTTATCTTGATGAGGAAAAGAACAAAGAAGCGGTGGTGTCAACATCTGCCATGATCGACTGGCTTGATGCGATGCTTCAGTATTACATCACTTACGGAAGTGAGCCTGACTATAAGGAGATCAAGATCCTTGTTGAAGTCCTTTTCGACGACAAGGGAAGACTTAAGACCGAGAAACTGTCCGTCGCCAAATATGCAGACTCGCTCTATGTTGCTCTTGATGATACAAGTTCGATACAGGCGGGGCAGGAAGGGTCTTTGGAGCAGGTGTACGGCACCATATCGGGTGATGCCGACAGCACGACGGTCGCAGGTCAGGAATTAAGGGAAGACATTGAAGGCGTGCTGCTCTCCAATATCAACTTAAGACTCATCAGGGATCTTGAGACAAACGGACTTATAGCGGAAGGGGCTTATGAGAAGGCACTGAAAGCCGTTAAGGACGGCTATGCAGGTGCGGGATTCGATTTCTACGCATATGCCACCTCAGGCGCAATGGACTGCGGCGCATATATCTACAGCGGCCAGAGCATCGGAGCGATAGATATTACCCAGAATGTCAAGACTATGAGGAATCTTGCCGAGGCAGGCGAGCTGGACAATGCTTCTTTCGCGGAATTCAAGAGTTCCGTAATGAATAACGGCAGGATATATACGAGTTATTCCATGCTCACGAAAAGCTATTCCGGAGTTGATGCCGCATCCGCTTATACCGACGGCATGATGATGGCATATTACATGGGCGACAAAGACCTCTTTGACAGGCTTTCAGATACGCTCGGAAAGAGGGTTGCGACCAAGTCCACGAGCCCTGCGCTTTACATGATATTCAGGGAAGAGGGCGAAAGATTTGTCTTCTATGCCAGAGATAATTTCAGCACCCGCCTGGCAACTTCATAAAACCCTTATTTATTGTTTGAAATAATATAGCAATACGAGTATACTTTTGACGACTAAAAATTCCAAAAGGAGATGAATATATATGGCATTTATTGATGACATCATGGCCAGGGCAAAAGCTGACAAGAAGACTATCGTTCTTCCTGAGTCAATGGACAAGAGAACTTTTGAGGCTGCCGAGAAGATCCTTAAGGCAGACATGGCAAATCTTATCATTATCGGTACACCCGACGAGATCGCAAAGAACTCTGAAGGTTTTGATATCACAGGCGCAACGATCGTTGATCCTTTTAACGATCCCAACAAGCAGAAATATATCGACAAGTTCGTTGAGCTCCGCGGTGTAGACACCATGGTAGCTGCAGCAAAGAAGAAGGCAGAGAAGAAGGGCCTCTCCGAGGAAGAGACAGCTGCTCTCATCGCTGACGCACAGAAGAAGGGCATCACACCCGAGAAGGCTGAGGAGAAGATGAACTCCGATTACATGTACTATGCATGCCTCATGTGCAAGTGCGGTGATGCTGACGGCGCCGTTTCCGGTGCATGCCACTCCACAGGCAACACGATCCTTCCTGCACTCCAGCTCCTTAAGACAAAGCCCGGCATCTCTTCCGTATCCGGCTTCTTCCTTATGGATGTTCCTAACTGCGATCTTGGTGAGCACGGACTCTTCATCTTCGCTGACTGCGCTGTTAACACAGACGTGGATTCCGCAAAGCTCGCAGAGATCGCAAAGCTCTCCGCTGAATCTTTCGAGAAGTTCATCGGTGCTCCCGCAAAGGTTGCAATGCTCTCATATTCATCTTACGGTTCTGCAAAGCACGCTGACGTTGACAAGGTATCTAACGCAGTTAAGATCGCAAAGGAAAAGTATCCTGAACTCGTAGTTGACGGTGAGCTCCAGCTCGACGCAGCTCTTGTTGAGGAAGTTGGCCAGCTGAAGGCCCCCGGTTCACCGGTTGCAGGCCACGCAAACACATTGGTATTCCCTTCACTCGAAGCAGGCAACATCGGCTACAAGCTCGTTCAGAGACTTGCTAAGGCTCCTGCTTACGGACCTGTACTCCAGGGCCTCGCACTTCCTGTAAATGACCTCTCCAGAGGATGCAATGCTGACGACATCGTCGGAACAGTTGCGATCACTGCAGTTCAGGCACAGGGCTGATAAAACCGGATCAAGATTATAGACAGGAGATAAGTCTAATGAAGATTTTAGTAATCAACTGCGGAAGCTCTTCCGCTAAGTTCCAGCTTTTCGACATCGACACAGGCGATGTCCTCGCTAAGGGTAATGCCGAGAGAATCGGAATCGACGGTAAGCTCACATATAAGCCTGCCGGCAAGGATGAGTTCGTTTCCACAGAACCCATGCCTGACCACAAGGTTGCTGTAAGAATGATCCTCGACGCACTCGTTGACCCTGATCACGGCGTAATCTCTGACGTTTCCGAGATCGCAGCAGTAGGCCACAGAGTACTCCACGGCGGTAAGTACTACAGCGAATCAGTTGTAGTTAATGACGACGTTAAGAGAGTTATCAGAGAGTGCTTCCCGTTAGGACCTTTACACAATCCTGCAAACCTCATCGGTATCGAGGCATGCGAGGATGTTCTTCCTGAAGGCACACCTCAAGTTGCAGTATTCGATACTGCATTCCATCAGACAATGCCCCCGAAGGCTTACACTTATGCTCTTCCTTATGAGCTTTCTGAGAAGTATGACATCCGCCGTTACGGCTTCCACGGTACATCCCACCGTTATGTAAGCCACAGAGTTGCTGATTTCCTCGGCAAGAAGTACGAAGATCTCCGCATCATCACATGCCACTTGGGCAACGGTTCTTCTTTCGCAGCTGTTAAGGATGGCAAGTGCCAGGATACATCAATGGGTCTTACACCTCTTGCAGGTATCTGCATGGGTACAAGAACAGGCGACATCGATCCCGCTATCGTTCCTTTCCTCATGAAGAATGAGAGATTCACAGCTGATGAGATGGATAACCTTCTCAACAAGCAGTCAGGTGTTCAGGGCGTTTCAGGCGTATCTTCCGACTTCAGAGATCTCGAGAAGGCAGCCAACGAAGGCAACGAGAGAGCAAGACTTGCACTCGACATGTTCGCATACCAGGGCAAGAAGATCATCGGATCTTATGCAGCAGCCATGGGCGGAGTTGACGTTATCGTATTCACTGCAGGCATCGGCGAGAACACAGACCACATGAGAAAGGCTATGTGTGAAGGCCTTGAGTTCATGGGTGTTGAGTTCGACGAATCCGTTAATGCAGGCTTAAGAGGCAAGGAAGCTATCATCTCCAAGCCTTCTTCAAAGGTAACCGTCTGCGTTATCCCTACAAACGAAGAGCTTGCTATCGCTCAGGAAACAGAGCGTCTCGTAAGATAATCAATTTAACAATGCTAATGGATAGGGCTGTCTCATAAAAAGAGGCGGCCCTTATCTTTGGTTTCCATTGCAGGTGTTTTCGAGAGCCGGTCAACAGAAAAAATAAGTGGTGCCTTTTTGAAGACACCACCTTTTATTTGTATTTGATTTTTGCCGTGTATCAGTACTTGATGCCGAGGTTCTTCTGGAGATCTTTGTCGGCGCCGAAAACGGTTACTGTATCGCCTGCCACAAAAACGAAGTCAGCAGGGAATTCCAGGATCGGATTTCCGTCTCTTCTGATCGAAAGGACATTGAGATGGAGCTTGTTTCTGATGCCGATCTCAGCAAGGCTCTTGCCGATCCAGGCTTCCGGTACCTTGACTTCGAAGATCGAATAATCACCGGGATAATCAAGATAGTCAACTACGTCTGCAGAGCAGTAACGGACAGCTGACCATTCAGCGAGCTGCTTCTCGGGGAAGACGACGGAGTCAGCGCCTGTCGCAAGTAGGAACTTCTTCTGGACAGATCTTGAAGCTCTTGCAACGATGTATTTAGCGCCGCATTCCTTGAGGAGGGATGTGGTCTCCAGTGAAGACTGGAAATTATCACCGATCGCTACGAAGCAGACATCGAAATTCTCAACTCCCAAAGACTTTATAAATGCCTCGTTTGTGGCATCACCTATAAGGGAACTTGTGACCATTCCCAATACGGGTTCCAATCTCTCCTCGGAAGAATCAACCGCGAGTATCTCATCTCCTGCTTTGCTCAGCTGGTCGATGAGGTGATAGCCGAATCGTCCGATTCCGATTACGAGTACGCTCTTCATATGTAATTTCCTTTCTGCCGGCTTAACCGACCGCTATGTTATCTGCGGGATACTGCCTGTTGCCCGTCGACTTTCTGGTTATGGCAGCAAAGACGAGAGTCAGGCCTCCCACACGTCCCGTGTACATCAATATGATCAATATGAACTTTGAAACTGTATGCAATGTCGGAGTGATGCCCATCGAAAGACCGACGGTACCTACTGCGGATGCGCTCTCGAAAAGCGCAGTTAAGAAAGCTCTGTGCTCGATCCTGGCAATCGACATGGAACCTAATACCGCAAGCATGACATCGAGCATGAAGACGGCAACGGCACCGTAGATCGCTTCGGTCGTTATCCTGCGCTTAAAGATAGCAGGGGACTTCTCACGCTTGAAGAAGGCAAGCATGGTAAGGAAGAGGATCGTGATCGTCGTGATCTTCATACCGCCCGCTGTAGAGCCCGGCGCACCGCCTATGAGCATCAGGATTATCGTCATGACAACGCCTGTGCCTGAGAAATCGTTATAGTCCGTAGTATTAAAGCCCGCCGTCCTCGGCGTTACAGCCTGGAAGAGGGAAGCTAAAAATCTCTGGTTTGCAGGATAATCGCCGTATTCACCGAACCAGAGATAGATCATGGGAATAGATACCAGCAGCAACTCCATGACGATTATGAGCTTGCTCTGCGTGCTGTATTTGTAGAATTTGAATCCGTGCTTTCTTATGTCCATCCATGTAAGGAAGCCAAGGCCGCCCGTCAGGATGAGGAATACGAGAGTTATAACGACAACAGGGTTATCCATGTAAGGTGTCATGGAGGAGAACTCGCCGTGCGTGCCGTTCAGGTCGAAGCCTGCATTACAGAATGCGGAGATCGATGTAAATACCGAGAGCCAGATACCCTTCAAGGGGCCGTACTCGGATATGAATACCGGAGATAATGCGACTGCGCCCAAGACTTCGAAGATCATACATCCGAGGAAGATGAACCTGGTATATTTCATGATCTCGCCGAGGTTCGGAGCGGAAACTGCCTCCTGCATCGTAGTCCTGGCCTGAAGGCCGAGTCTTTTTCCGACGATCTTGCTCAAGACGGTCGTCATCGTAACGACGCCCATACCGCCGATCTGGATCAGAGACAGGATCACGAGCTGGCCGAACCACGTCCAGTGGCTCCAGGTGTCATAAAGGACAAGACCTGTAACGCAGCTTGCCGATGTGGCGGTAAAAAGAGCGTCGGTAACGCTTGTCCATTCCCCTGACCTTGATGAGAAGGGGAGCATGAGGAGGAAGGCGCCTGCAAGAATCAATATTACAAAGCCCAAGAGGATCGTCTGGGCACCGCTGAGCCTGAAATGTCTTTTACCGCTTTTAGTCATACGTTGTTATTATAAACTTTTTCTTTTAAATTTTATAAACATTTGCATTAATGCTGAGGCAGCTAAAATTGTCCCATTATTTGACGGCTATTATCAGCCATAACTGATATAATCTCCATAATCGGTTTTTATAGGAGAGTTTTGCTTTGGCAGACGATATTTTCAGTAATTCAGAAGAGTTCTTCAGAGATCTGGAGAGTATATATGGTCAGGGCCCTGAGATCACGGCAGATCAGGATGCCGATAAGATCCTTGAAGGACTTAATAAGGAGCAGATGGAGGCTGTCACGCATCTGGACGGTCCGCTGCTCATACTGGCAGGTGCCGGTTCAGGCAAGACCCGCGTTATCACGTACCGTATCGCATATATGATGAAGAAGCATAATGTTGCCCCTTCATCGATCCTTGCCATCACTTTTACGAACAAGGCTGCCAACGAGATGCGCCAGCGTATCGAGGGACTTGTCGGCGACCGTTCGAAGTATATCTGGTGCGGCACGTTCCACAGCATTTTCGCGAGGCTCTTAAGAAGGCACGCCGAACTCCTGGGTTATTCGCAGAATTTCTCGATCATCGACTCCGATGACCAGTTGAAGCTCATTAAGGAAGCTATGAAGGAACTGGACATTGCAGACAGCCAGTTCAAGCCGAAGAGCGTTCAGATCGAGATATCCAATGCCAAGAATAAGTTCGTCGGTGTTGAGGAGTACCAGCTCCTTGCCGGCAAGGAATATTTCCTTGGGGTTGTCGCAAGGATCTATAAGAGATATCAGGAGAAGCTCGTTGCGAACAATGCTATGGACTTCGACGATATCTTAGTCAACATGGTAAAGCTCTTGGATCAGAATCCGGATATCTGCGAACTTTACAGGGCTAAGTTCAGATACATCATGGTCGATGAGTATCAGGATACGAATGAGACGCAGTACCGCGCGGTCATGAAGCTCGCTTCTGGCAGCGGCAACATCTGTGTAGTAGGTGACGATGACCAGTCCATCTATTCATTCAGAGGCGCAGACGTAAGGCTTATCCTGAAGTTCGAGAAGGACTTCCCCGGTGCGAAGGTCATCAAGCTCGAAGAGAATTACCGTTCGACAAAGACGATACTTGATGCGGCAAACTGCGTGATCGCGAATAACACGAAGCGCAAGAGCAAGAGGCTCAGGACTGAAGGCTCCCAGGGCGAGAAGATTATCGTCATGAATGCCGACACGAGTGCCGGTGAGGCTGACTTTGTCGGAAGGACCATCAAGATGATGGTCGATAAGGGCAAGTTCAAATTCTCTGACTGCGCCGTGCTCTACAGGATGAATGCCCTGTCGCGTAACATAGAGACCACGCTCCATAATCTCGGGATCCCGTTCAGGGTTTATGGCGGCATGAGGTTCTATGACAGAAAAGAGATCAAGGATGTTCTCGCATATTTAAGGCTCATCAATGACCCCAGAGACAATATCGCATTCGAGCGCATCATCAATGTTCCGAAGAGGGGTATCGGCGATGCTACGATCGAGAAGATCAGGCAGTATGCGATGACCGACAACATCAGCATGTTCGAGGTTGCCGAGCATTCCGTTGATTATCCGGAGCTCATGAGATCTGCGGGCAGGATCTGTGCTTTTACGGATCTCATCAATACGATGAAGGACAAGCTCAGGGAAGACGATATGGACTTTGCGCATTTCGTTGACTATGTCGAGAATGAATCAGGCATTATCGAAGAGATCACCGAGCAGCGTGAGAAGAAGGGCGAGATCATCGACCGAGTCGAGAACTTAAAGGAACTTTTGTCAGAAGCTGCCGAATACGATAAGGCACACCGCGCAGAGCCCGTTGATATGGATAATCTGGAGATCGACGACGGTGACGGACTGCCCGTGGAAGTTGATGAGGATTTCTTCTTCGATACTGCCACAGCGGATACGACAGAGGGCATTTTAGGACTTTATCTTGAGAATGCATCGTTGTTCACTGAGGGTGATGAGTTCAACGATACTGATGATTTTGTAAAGCTCATGTCTATCCACAGCGCCAAGGGCCTTGAATTCGGTGCAGTGTTCATCATCGGTCTTGAAGAGGGTGTATTCCCGAGCTACAGATCGATACAGAGCATGGAAGATACCGAAGAAGAACGAAGGCTCATGTATGTTGCGATAACGAGAGCCAAGAAGAATCTCTTTATTGTTCTTGCAAGACAGAGAATGCTCTTCGGCCAGACGAACTGTAACCAGCCGTCGAGATTTATAAAGGAGATCAATCCGGAACTGCTTTATCTGATGGGTTCAAAGAGGGAGACTCCGAAGGATGTTCCGCAGGGTGAGACGCAGCGTGAGAAGTCCAGGAAGTCGATCGCTTCTGCCATCAAGTCGCAATTTACCGACGATAAGAAGAAGCAGAATGCCAAGCGCGAAGGATCTCTCGGACCGAATGACCTTTTCGAAGGCATGAAGGTGGTTCATCCGAGATTCGGTGAAGGCGTGATTCTGAAGGTCGAGCCTGTCGGAGGGGACGCGCTCGTGACGGTCGATTTCGACGGAATGAGGAAGAACATGCTCGCTAACGCAGCGGGGCTGTCAAAGGCCTGATACAGGGCATCTTAGAATAGGGCACACCATTTGTAGTATAATAATTTAACGCGTTTTAGAAGGAGACTACAACTGATGTCAGATAATCTCAGTTTCCAGGACCTTTATGCCGACAGTGTTGCATGCATCGGAAAGTCAGATAAGATATCCGAAGCGACCAAGGCAAAGATCAGGATGCTTCAGGAACAGAAGGACAAGATCCTGAGCGTAAATGCCACCAAATGTTCAGAGTCAAGAGGCAGGATCGTCAAAGAAGATGACGGCGATGTCAGGAACTGTTTTGAACGTGATATGGGAAGGATATTGTATTCCCAGGCATTCAGACGCCTTAAGCACAAGACGCAGGTCTTCTTTAATCCCGCGAACGATCACATCTGCTCGAGACTAGAGCACGTGATCTACGTCGACTATATTGCTTCGACCATAGGAAACGCTCTTAATCTCAATGTCGACCTTATAAAGGCGATCGCACTGGGTCACGATATCGGACATACTCCGTTCGGCCACAGCGGTGAAAGAGTTCTCAACAAGAAGCTTAAGGAGATCGATCCGAAGCTGTATTTCGAGCATGAATCGAACGGACTCCGCGTGCTCAATATCTTAGAGAAGCATAATGACGATTTCGGTCTCAATCTGACCTTCGAAGTAAGGGACGGTATCATATGCCACTGCGGTGAATATTATGACGAGAGAAAGCTCGTTCCCTGCAGGGATAAGACCGAAGAGGACCTGTCCTACCTGATCCCCAAGAAATACCGTAAGGGCCCTGCCACGATGGAGGGCTGCGTCGTTAGGTTTGCGGACAAGATCGCTTATGTAGGCAGAGACATTGAGGATGCATTAAGAACAGGCGTTATCGCAAGTGAGTTCGACGTGCCCGTAGTATCTGACGTGATCGGAAGTTCGAATTCCGAGATCATCAATTTCCTTGTTCAGGACATCATCGAGAACAGCATGGACAAGGGCTGCATCATGATGAGCGATCACGCAGGCGATGCTCTGGAGCACACGCTTAAAGAGAATGTCGCAAAGATCTATACGGCAGGTAAGGTTAAGACTTATGAGAAGTACTGCGACGTAATGCTCGAAGGACTTTTCGATGCATATTATGAGGCTGTCAAGAATCTCGAAAAGGCTGAGGATTCAAAGTCTTCGTCTATCAGGAAGTTCGCCGAATTCGTTAAGAACCATCCTGAATACAAGGCCGGGATCGACACGCCGCTTCCGATCTATGTTTCCGATTACATTGCCGGAATGACAGATTCGTTTGCGGTAAGCAGCTTCAATGAGATCTATAAGAGTTAATGGAGAACAGTAATGGATAACAGGGAAGAATACGGCTTTTTCGCGATGCTCGACCGCATGCAGTACATCGGGAGATGGGCACTGATGCGCAACAGCAGGACCGAGAATATTAAAGAACACAGTTTTGACGTAGCGGTTATCGCACATTGTCTTACTATCCTTCACAACAGATTTGAGAAGGATAAAGATGGCGCGATCCTGCCTGATCCTTACAGGGTTCAGGCATATGCTCTTTTCCATGACTGCACGGAGATCTTAACCGGAGATCTTCCTACGCCCATCAAATACCGCAACAAGGAGATAACAAAGGCTTATAAGGAAGTTGAAGCTGAGGCTGCAGCAAGCCTTGTTGAGCTCCTTCCGGAAGACCCTGAGATGAGGGCTGAATATTTGGAACTTCTGGATCCTTCACAGAACACTGAAGAAGAGAAGCTCATGCACAGGCTCGTTAAGGCTGCCGATAAGATCTCGGCTTATATAAAGTGCCTGAGGGAAGAGAGCACTGGCAATGCGGAATTTGCCGCTGCAAAGGAATCCACCGGAAGGATCATCAGGGAGATGAACATGCCTGAGGTCGATTACTTTATGGAGCATTTCGTTCCTTCATACGGATATACATTGGATGAGATCACCGGGAGGGACGATTAACCGATGTATGTGAGGCGGATCGAATACATTGCGGCTGCGTTGCTGTTTGCTGTTCTCGGAGCAGTAGTGGCGGTGATAACAGCCTTAAGTCTTGATACGGGTATCAGTGATCCTGACAGGAAGACATTAAAGACTGCTGATGATATCGTAGTGCGTGCGGGCTCCCTGACTTCCATATCGGATGATGAGGTCAGGATAGCGAAGGCGCGTGTCGAAGACGGCCTTATCTCCTGTGGCGATTATGTCATCTCCGTCATGACATCACCTGAATATCTGCTCAAAGGCATCTCGGATGAACAGTTTGCAAACGATCTTTGCACTGTCATTTGCGGAGAGGCAAAGCAGAACAAAGTAAATAACATCTTAGGCGACCTTAAGCAGTATTCCAGGGTTGCCGCGATAGACAGGGCTCTTGCTTCAGAGAGCAGGAAATTAAGAGCTACCGGCAATCCCACAGGACAGGGGAGTGTCATTTCCAGCGTAAGTCTTGAGAAGACCTCGGATTCGCCCGAGCAGTATACTGTCGGCATCAAGGAATCCAAGGGTTCTTATACTGCGACCGGAGACGAAGTAAGAACGGACTTCTTTGTTGACGGTTCGCTATTCTACGGCTATCTGAAGTATTCTGTCGACAAGAGCGGCAGCAATTCGAATTATAAGGAATTCGTTCTGTCATGGGACACGGCTGACTGTGCTCCCGGAAGGCATGAGGTATATGCACTCTTAAGGAGTTCTGACGGAAGAGGAACGGTCATTTCCGGCGGTGAGATCACTATTCCCGAGAAGCTTGCGATAGAGCCGGGCTCCGTCGAAGAATCCTTTATTCCTGCAGGCAAGCCCGATTCCTGGTATATGATCGACTGCAAGGAAGAGAACTGCTATATCAATTTCGCAGGATTATCGGATGACATAAGAGTATCTCTTTACGATCTTAAGGGAGAGCTTATCGGCACCAACGAGAATCCCGGTATCCCTTATGCAATGCTGAGGGGAAAGAAGCAGGATGCTGACGCGGTAGCGGAAGAGACCGGAATTACCGGCGTATCAAACTGCTTCTATGTCTGTGTCAGCAGGGCATCAACTTCCACTGATATGGAAAAGGATGTCGGCTTTACCATGATCCAGACCAGGGAATGCGCATATTTTGACGGCACTTACATGGCCGTTACTGATGACGGCAGCAATGTAAAGCTCAAGGACATGGCCAATAACACATACGATGTCGAGAGAGAAAAGGCCGGGATCGTCCCCATCAACGGAACACTCTCGTCGCTCATTATGGCTGATTATGCTTCGGCAAAGAACGTCGATCTTTACCCTAAGTTCGATTACCTTGTCCGTGATTACGGTTTCTATGCAGGCAATACAAAGGGCATTGCGTTAAGATGCGCGGCACTCGAAGGATATTCTGCAGATATCAAGATAATCGCTGATTCCAACGGACAGGAGAGGGAGCTCACTCAGGGCGAGATCTTCGAACTTCCTCAGGGAGAGACTGAGATCACGCTTAAGATCACGAGCTTTGACGGTTTTGCCGATTCTTATACCATTTACCTTTTGAACGGAAATGATTCGGGCGGCTTCTATCAGAACACGCTCTCGAAATTTCCGGCAAGCTATTACAGCGGACTGTGGCTCCTGCATAACCTTAAGCCGAGTTATGTCTTTAAGCCATACTATACAAATCTCTCGTTCAATACGGCATTGGAGGCGGAGAGCAGCTACGGCAGAAGCCTTATCGAGAAGTCTTCTTATCCGTCTTTCGTTAAGCCAAACAGCAAAGTCTACGATAAGCCTGACTGGATGGCTGCAAAACCTGAAGTCGTAAGCTACTTCATGGATCCGAGGAACTTCTTTACACCTGAGAAGATCTTCATGTTCGAGATGCTCGGATTTGATCCAAAGGTTCATACCATAGACGGCGTAAAGGAGATCATAAAAGGTTCATTCATGGACGGCGCCGATCAAGATTACGCCAACATGATCTTTGAAGCCGGCAAGGAAGCAGGTGTATCCCCTTATTTTCTTGCGAGCAGGATCATTCAGGAAATGGGCTATAAGGGTGAGTCAGCCCTGTCGAGAGGAGAGGTAACGGGTTTTGAAGGGTTCTATAACTTCTACAATATCGGAGCATATGCGACGACAGATCCCGGCGGTGCGGTGATCAACGGCGCAAAATATGCCCAGTGGGGCAAGGACTGGGACGGCAAGGAAATTACCGACCAGGAAGCTTCGTTCCTTCTGCCTTGGACTTCTGCGGATAAAGCGATCAAAGGCGGTGCAAAGTGGATCGCTTCGGGTTATATTGATAAGGGACAGAACACTTTATACTTCCAGAAGTTTGATGTCCTTGATGACGGCACGGAAAAGTACAATCATCAGTATGCACAGAATATAATGATGGCGTATTCTGAAGGAAGAAGATATTACAGAAGTTATGCGTCGATCGGCATGACAGATGCCGGATTCGAATTCGTGATTCCTGTATATAACTATATGCCTGATACATACGGGAGCCTGCCTTGATGAAGACATTTGCCGACAACAGGATAGTTACATTATCAGCAAAGACCGGCGCTGCCGTTCTTGCTGCTCTTCTTGTCGTCTCGATCTGTCTGTCAGTCCTTAAGATGCCTGTTATAAAAGCTGATTCCGAGATCATGGTCTCCCTGGATTCAAACTCATCGAATCTTGGTCCCGGAGATATCGTTCTCATCGATGTCCTTGCGAACAAGATGCCGGGCATAACCGAGTTCGGACCGATAAAGTTCTGCTTCGACGCGGACAAGGCTGAATACATTTCCCTGGAGATGGGAAAAGAACTCGTCAATTATCTTCACAATGAGACACCTGAGCCGGGCGAGATCACGATCAACGTTATGGATAAGATGATGAATTCGGATACTGAAGGCAGCTCCGATGATGAGTCTTCCGCATCGCTTTATTCAGATGACCAGGTGGTCCTTTTCACCATCGCACTGAGATTGTTTCCTGACTGCAGAGGTGAGGTCAACTGCTGGCTCAGCGAATTGGGAGAATTCAAAGCAGGTGATACAACAGTCGAAGCCAGGATCGGAAGCGGATTGAAGCTCCCGATAGTAAGAACCGGTCCTTCCAGTGATGCGACGATCGCACAGCTTAAGGTAAGAGGCACTTCGATAACACCTGAATTCAATCCGAACATTACCGAATACCATTGTTCCGTTGAGCGTTCTGTTAAAGAAGTCCAGATCAGCGTACTTGCAAGCAACCGTTGGGCGGCCGTGGTAATTACCGGCAACCAGCAATTCGTTTTAGGAGACAATGCGGTAAAGATAGACGTCACCGCCCAGGACGGAATAAACCACATGGTCTACACCATCCACGTCGTAAGAAGGGAGAGTAATATCCCTGAGAATTCCTCACTGGTCGACGGCGAAGGAAAGACATATACGTTCCTTGATATTCCTGAGGAAGTCAGCGTGCCTGAAGGTTTTTACCAGACGACAAAGACGATAAACGGATACAGCGTTCCGGTCTACGTAAAAGACGGCGTGGCAAGTGTCCTGTTATATCTTTTCGACGGCACAAGATCACCGGGACTGTATTTCTATAACATTAATGCCAAGACCGTAACCCCTTATGAAATAGATAAAACGGTCATTAAGGAGTCGGGAATACTTAAAGTCGTTGATGTACCTCCCGAAATAGTGATACCTGACGAATTCAAGCCTGCAACTTATGACACCGGCACGATAATCCTGTCCGGATATGAGAACGAAAAAGGCGAATTCATCTGTTACCTTTCCGACGACAGCGGCAACAGGGATTTCTATTACTATGAAAAGAGCACCGGCGCTATCAGCAGATACAGATTTGCCGACAAAAAAGCCGAACTTTTATATTCTTATCTGTTTGACGTTTTTCTCGTAATTGCTATTATTGAAGCGGTCATTATTACCATTACCGTTTATATTGTCAGGAGAATGGTATCAGACAGGACTAATCCGAGACCGAAGAGAGTGTAAAGGAAGACAGATATGGGATTGATAAAGAAGATCGTATTCGGTGATCCGAGTTTTACAGAGAGCCAGGAGAAGAAGCGTAAGCTCTTCATGTATCTTGTAAGCGGCGGTCTTACCACGGTTGCTAACTGGATCGTATATATCATTTTCGATATAGCCGTTAAGTCAGACATGATGGTGTCTCTCTTCGGATTTGAATTCTCATTTAAGATCGCGGCAAAACAGATCGTAGGATGGATAGTAGCCGTTATCGTTGCATATTTCCTTAACAGGATCACGGTATTCAGATCAAAAGGAAAGATCTTTAGAGAGCTCATTACTTTCGCGGGCGCGAGAGTTCTCTCGTTCCTTGTCCTCGAACTGGGTGTAATGTATCTGATGGTATGGGCATGCGAGGCTATTACGGGCGTTCCCGCATCAACACCTATGACTCATATCGGTTCATTCGCATTTACTTACGATTATCTCGTTAAGCTTATAAACTGCATCTTCGTAATCATAGCTAATTATGTCTTGAGCAAGCTCATGGTCTTCAAGAAGAAGGACATGGTGGATTACAACGCGGAAGAAAAGAACCCCGAACAGGCTCCTTCCGGGAAGGATAAGACTGATGCATGACGGCAAGGTGCCCGAAGTACTGACCGGAGCACTGCAGTTCGGAATCAAGCCGGGGCTTGAGAGAATAACCGCATTAATGAACCTTCTGGGCAATCCCCAGGACAGTTTCAGATCCATTCACATAGCAGGAACAAACGGTAAGGGTTCTGTCGCTACATTCATATCTTCGATCATGGCTTCAGGCGGCAGCAGGGTCGGTGTGTTTACTTCGCCTTACCTTGAGAGGTTCTCCGAGCGCATCAGGATAATCGACGGCAAAGCAGGTCTTGATAAGTACACTGAAGATGATTCATATGGT
This sequence comes from Oscillospiraceae bacterium, assembly GCA_902764825.1. Classification (GTDB taxonomy): domain Bacteria; phylum Bacillota; class Clostridia; order Saccharofermentanales; family Saccharofermentanaceae; genus Saccharofermentans. The sequence continues at coordinate 65,073 of CACWXL010000007.1, read as the reverse complement.
GAGATCTCTTCCGAAGATCTCGAAAAGTATTCGGAACAGGTAAAGAAAGCCCGTGAGAAGATGGTCGCAGGAGGCTTATGTGATGAGCCTACCGAGTTCGAACTCATTACGGCTATCTGTTTCCTTTATTTTGCGGAAAAGAAGATCGACGTTGCAGTACTTGAAGTAGGACTTGGCGGCAGGCTTGATTCCACGAACATCATCAAAGATCCGCTGGTTACCGTTATCACTGCTCTGGGACTCGATCATACGGGTGTCCTGGGCAATACGATCTCGGAGATAACAGGCGAGAAGGCGGGGATCTTCAAGGAAGGTTCTCCTGCAGTATGCTTTGACCCGGATCTCATGATCCTGCCAGATAAGATGAAGCCTGACGTAAGGGCCACGCTCATTTCAAAAGCAGAAGAAAAGGGCATAGAACTGTCATTTGCAGGCAGCAAAAAGGCCTTTGAAAGTGCCCGTTTCACAGAAGACGGCAGGATGGAATTTACATATAAGGGCACCGTTTACAGCACTGCCCTTAACGGAAGACATCAGATAGGAAATGCCATTACGGCTATCGAAGCTGCATTGAAGTGCGGAGCTTCCCCTGATGCCATAAAGGAAGGAATAGCGCTTGCCAGGTGGAAGTGCAGGGCCGAGCTGTTGAGCATAGAGCCCGTGATAATAATCGATGGCGGACATAACCCGCAGGGCGCAGAGAGCCTCGGCATTACGATGAACGAGATGCTCGGCGGCTCACTTAGAGGCAAACCTGTAAGACTTCTCATGGGAGTAATGGCTGACAAGGACGTCGATGGTATACTTCAAGCCTATAAGACCTGCGGGATCAATATCAGGAGCGCTGTCACGGTGACTCCGGATAATCCCAGGAGTGAACCTGCTGATGTTCTCGCACATAAAATTAATTATGTGTATAATATCAGCGACGATTTGGAGGCAGTCGAAGATCCCGATGAAGGAACAAGGATCGCCTACCAAAAAACGCTTAATGACGGCATGGTTTTGCTTGCCACAGGATCTCTTTATCTTGCCGGCCAGATCAGGGCCACACTGAAAGGATTGATTGAATGCACGACTATTTAAGCTTCTGCATGATGATACAGCCTATAAATGAGTCGAGTCTCATCCTTTTCGATGTCAGCAATGAGGAAAAGGCCCGCATTGTCCGTCAGTACAACAGAGCATTGCAGAACAGTCAGGGCGAAGGCACTGACGTTGCGCAGATATTCTTAAAGCCCTTGATCTCCCAGTATCAGAAGTGGGGAGATCCGGCATTGATCTTCGGTCTCTGTCTTGCAAGGGAAGGCCAGTTCAAGAGAGCTGAAGGAAGCCTTATGTTTGCCATTCAGGGCGTCCTTGCCACGGAGCAGTATCTGTCCATCGCACAGGAAGCGCTGAGAATGGTAAGAGAGGATATCAAGAATCCTCCGCCGGATCTGCCGCCTGCAGATATTGCCGGAAAGCTCAAGAATGCACAGATGGCATCAGGATCTTCTCCTGCTGCAAGAGCGAACTTCCAGGCACCTATCCTTACGAAGGCGCAGAAGACATCCGAACCGCCTCAAATGGCATCTTCCAAAGAGAGAAGAGATATCATGATGCGTTCGGGCGGTGTTGCTGATGAGCTCCCTGATGATTCAATAGATATTGAGGATATAAAATCTCCCAGAGAGAGGATGAAAAGTTTAGTCGTTGTCGGCGTTGTAATTCTGTCAATGTTACTAGTGACGCTTCTCATCATATTTGGTATTATTCCTCTGGTAAAACAGATCGAGGCCGGCGGTGACGCACAGGACAGGCTTGAATACCTGCACAGAGAGTTCTACCGCAACAGATTCGATCCTGAGGTTTCAGCTCTCGTAAGTGCTTACGAATCAAGCTTCGGCACATACTCTACCGCGAACATGCCGCAGGATACTGCAGCACACAGGATCGAAGTAGAAAGCGAGTCGCAGACAGAGTCGACCACGACCACTACGGAGACGACGTCAACTGAATTGACAGCGTATACGGCAGGAACGGCAGCGACAACGACGACGGCTCAAGGAGAAACATAATGAACTATATAAGCACAAGAGGATATGAAGGAAAGTTTTCTTCAAGCGAGGCTATAATCCGCGGCATCGCTCCTGACGGAGGTCTCTTTGTGCCTGAGACGATCCCTCAGCTTACACAGGAAGACTTGGAGAGAATGCAGACGATGCAGTTCTATGAACTGTCTGCTTTTGTTCTTTCTAAATTCCTTACGGATTTTACGGAAGCTGAGCTCCTCGATTATACAAGACAGGCTTACGCTGAAGAGAAGTGGGGCGAGAACCCCGTTCCTCTCGTTCAGATGAACGAATATAACGACAGGGAATATATCTTGGAGCTCTGGCACGGACCTACGTGCGCATTTAAGGACGTAGCGCTCCAGCTCCTTCCCCATCTTATGACCGCTTCCGCAAAGAAGACCGGCACAAATAAGAAGATATGCATCCTTACTGCTACTTCGGGTGACACGGGTAAGGCTGCTCTTGAGGGCTTTAAGGATCTTCCCGGAACTGAGATCATCGTATTCTATCCGACGGGCGGCGTTTCTGAGGCTCAGAAGCTCCAGATGACAACGACGGGCGGATCCAATACACATGTAATCGCAGTCAACGGCTGCTTTGATGATGCTCAGACAGGCGTTAAGAGGATCTTCGGCGACATGGAATTTGCGATCACTCTTGATGAGCATGACGTTATGCTCTCATCTGCAAACTCCATCAACTGGGGAAGACTTGCACCGCAGATCGCATACTACGTTTATTCTTATGTCGAACTTATCAGAAAAGGAAAGATGGACCTCACTGAGTCCTTCAATATCGTTGTTCCTACGGGCAACTTCGGTAATATCCTTGCTGCATGGTTCGCAAAGCAGATGGGCATTCCGGTAAGAAAGCTTATCTGCGCTTCCAACCGCAATAAGGTCCTCTGTGACTTCTTCTCGAGCGGCATCTACGACCGCAACAGAGAGTTCTATAAGACGACATCGCCTTCTATGGATATCCTTATCTCTTCAAATCTTGAGAGACTTCTTTTCGAGATCACGGACATGGATTATAAGAAGGTAACGGAATGGATGAATGACCTTTTCGAGAAGGGCAAGTACAGTGTCGACAAAGACACATTGAAGTCTCTGCAGAGACTCTTTGTCGGAGGTTTTGCAGACGAGACCGGCGTATCGAAGACCATTCTTGAAGTCTATGACCGCACGGATCATGTTATCGATCCTCACACGGCAGTAGGATTTAACATCTACGGCAGATATCACACCAGGTCAGGCGATGAGAGCAAGACGGTATTTGCTTCTACGGCATCCCCGTTCAAGTTCGCACCGGCTGTCATGGACGCTTTGAGAGGAGCAGGGTATTCCGATAACAAGTCCATACCCGATATCATTGCCGAACTTGCCGAAGAGAGCGGACTTGAGGTTCCTCAGTCCATTTCGGAATTACCGTCTCTTGAAGTAAGGCATAAGGATGTTATCGAGAAGGAACAGATGATGAGCATGGTGCGCAAGATCCTTCTCGGATGATTTGATTTTTAAGGCTTTTCTTTCAACGGAAAAGCCTTTTTTATAAAAGGGGGCATGATGATATGAAACGTTATCTGGTACTGGAGAACGGCAACGTTTACGAAGGCGAAGCAATGGGTGCTTCAGGCAGCGTCATTTCAGAGATAGTTTTTACTACCGCGATGACAGCTTATTTAGAGACACTGACCGATCCGAGCTATAAAGGGCAGGCTGTAGTCCAGACATTCCCCCTGATAGGCAACTACGGAATAATCACTCCCGATATGGAGAGCTCGAAAATAAATGTCTCAGGCTATATCGTAAGAGAAGTATGCGACCTTCCTTCCAACTTCAGATGCGAGAAAGACCTTGATACTTTCCTTAAAGAGCAGGGCATTCCCGGACTTAAGGGCATCGACACAAGAGCGCTTACAAAGTGCCTGAGAGAATCAGGTACGATGAACGGTGCGATCTGCGACCGTCCCGACGAGTTCACCTTAGATGAGATTAAAGCATATAAGATCAAGGATCCCGTTGAAGAGGTAACAACTCCCGAAGAGACCATCGTATCACCTGAAGGTGAAGTTAAGTTCAAGGTCGCCATGTTCGACTTCGGCATCAAGAACAATATCGCAAGAGAGCTCGCGAAAAGATCATGCGAAGTCCATCTCCTTCCCGCGAACACTGATGCGGCAAAGGTAATGGAGATAGCACCCGACGGAATCTTCCTCTCTAACGGCCCCGGAGATCCTGAGGACAACACCAAGGCAATAGAGACAATGAAGGTCTTGAAGGATTCGGGGATCCCGATCATGGGAATCTGCTTAGGACATCAGATCCTGGCATTAGCTCACGGCTTTAAGACATCCAAGCTCAAGTACGGCCACAGAGGTGCAAATCACCCGGTAAAGAATCTTGAGACCGGAAGAGTCTACATCACATCACAGAACCACGGATATCAGGTCGAGAGCAATTCGATCGATCCCGTGATCGCGAAAGAATTGTTCGTTAACGTAAACGACGGAACAAACGAAGGAATAAGGTATCTCGATAAGCCCGCATATTCTGTGCAGTTCCACCCGGAAGCATGCGGAGGACCTAAGGATACGGAATTCCTTTTCGATGATTTTATAAGCATGATGGAAAACAGGGAGGAGAAATAATATGCCGCTTGATAAAACTATACGTAAAGTCCTTGTTATCGGTTCAGGCCCTATCGTGATCGGCCAGGCCGCAGAGTTCGACTACGCAGGAACACAGGCCTGCAGAGCTTTAAGAGAAGACGGCATCGAGATCGTACTCCTCAACTCGAATCCTGCTACCATCATGACAGACAAATCGATGGCAGACAAGATCTACATCGAACCACTTACGCTTACTACGGTCAAGAGAATAATCGAGACTGAAAAGCCCGATTCGATCCTCTCGGGACTCGGCGGACAGACAGCTCTCACACTCTGCATGCAGCTTGCCAAGGAAGGCTTCCTTGAATCCCACGGCGTTAAGCTCCTGGGATCTTCACCCGAGTGTATCGACAAGGCCGAAGACCGTCAGATGTTCAAGGATACGATGGAGGCAATAGGCCAACCCTGCATTCCTTCAAAGGTCGTAACGACAGTAGAAGATGCTCTCGCATTTGCAGATGAGATCGGTTACCCGGTCATCGTAAGACCTGCCTTCACATTGGGAGGCACAGGCGGCGGTATCGCAAAAGACAAGGATGAGCTCCACGAGATCGCAAGAAACGGTCTTGCCCTGTCGCCTATTACACAGATATTAGTTGAGCGCGGAATTGCCGGCTGGAAAGAGATCGAGTTCGAAGTAATAAGAGATAAGGACGGCAACGTCATTACGGTCTGCTCGATGGAGAACTTAGACCCGGTCGGCGTTCACACAGGCGACTCGATAGTAATCGCTCCTGCAGTAACGCTCTCAGATAAAGAGTATCAGATGCTGAGGACCGCTTCGCTCAACATCATTGAAGCTTTGGGCGTCGAAGGCGGATGCAACTGCCAGTTCGCACTTAATCCGAACTCATTCGAATATGCGGTAATCGAGGTTAATCCGAGAGTTTCAAGATCATCTGCTCTTGCTTCAAAGGCAACGGGTTATCCGATCGCAAAAGTTGCAACTAAGATTGCTATCGGTTACAGACTCCACGAGATCGTTAACGCCGTAACAGGCCATACATATGCGGCTTTCGAGCCTGCACTCGACTATGTTGCAGTCAAATATCCGAAGTGGCCTTTCGACAAGTTCGTATATGCCAAGAGAAATCTCGGTACGCAGATGAAGGCGACAGGCGAAGTCATGGCGATCTCCGATTCGTTTGAGAGCGCTCTCATGAAGGCCGTAAGAGGTGCAGAGATCTCAGCTGACACACTCCACTTAAAGAAGATGGAGGAAGTCGCAGACGAAGACCTCATGGAACGCTGCGTAACACCTACGGACGAGAGGCTCTTCTATGTCGCTGAAGCGATCAGAAGAGGCGTTGAGATCGAGGAGATCAATAAAGAGACCAAGATCGACATGTGGTTCCTCGCAAAGATCAGGAACCTTGTCGAATTCGAAAAGAAGATCTCCGGAAGAGACATCTCTTTCGATGAATACGTAAAGGCAAAAAAGCTCGGTTTCACCGACAAGGCGATCGCAAGGATCACCGGAAAGCCCGTAACTTACGAGCTCAAGCCGACATTCAAGATGGTCGATACATGCGCAGGCGAGTTCGAGGCACACACGCCTTATTTCTACGCTACATTCAACAGACCTGAAGAAGGCGGCGAGAATGAAGCTGATTTCGAGAAGGCAGGCGACAAGGATAAGCAGACAGTTATCGTATTCGGTTCAGGCCCGATCCGTATCGGCCAGGGAATCGAGTTCGACTATGCTGCCGTTCACTGTGTACATGCTCTCCGCGATTTAGGTTACAGGGTAGTCATCGTAAACAACAACCCTGAGACGGTATCCACAGACTTCGATACCGGCGACAGACTTTATTTCGAGCCTCTGACACCTGAAGACGTAATGAACATCGTTCATCAGGAAAAGCCGTTCGGCGTTGTAGTCGCATTCGGCGGTCAGACTGCCATCAAGCTTACGAAGACATTATCCGAGAACAACATCAACATCATCGGTACATCTGCTGATTCGATCGACATGGCAGAAGACCGTGAGAGATTCGATGAGCTCCTGGAGCGCCTCGGTATCGCAAGACCTAAGGGCTTCTCGGTGCTCACATTGGATGAAGCTCTGAAGGCTGCAAATACACTTGAATATCCTGTGCTCTTAAGACCTTCCTACGTTCTTGGCGGTCAGAACATGATCATCGCCTTCAACGACGAAGACGTTAACGAGTACATGAAGATCATCTTAGCCCAGGGCATCGAGAATCCTGTTCTCATCGACAAATACATCCAGGGCAGGGAGATCGAGGTGGATGCTATCTACGACGGCAAGGATGTCCTTATCCCGGGCCTCATGGAGCACGTCGAGCGTGCCGGAATCCACTCCGGTGACTCCATCGCGATGTATCCTGCAAAGCATATCTACGACGATATGTATAAGAAACTCACGGATACAACGATCGCACTCTGCGACGGCCTTAAGTCGACAGGAATCGTTAATATCCAGTACATCGTAAAGGACAACAGGATCTATGTTATCGAGGTCAACCCGAGAGCTTCAAGAACCGTTCCTTACATGAGCAAGGTCACGGGCATTCCGATGGTTGACGTTGCGATCGAAGTAAGCCTCGGCACACCTCTTGCTGACATGGATTACGGCACGGGATTCTACAGACAGTCTCCTTATACTGCGGTCAAGGTTCCCGTATTCTCATTCGAAAAGCTTACGGATGTAGATACACAGTTAGGACCTGAGATGAAGTCTACGGGCGAAGTCTTAGGCGTCGGCAGAAACCTTTCAGAAGCACTTTACAAGGGCCTTGTAGCAGCAGGCTATAAGATGTACAAGCGCGGCGGCGTATTCATCACTGTAAGGAATTCCGACAAAATGGAGATCGTCGAGATCGCGAAGAAGTTCGATTCGATGGGCTTCAAACTCTATGCAACCCACGGCACGGCTGATGCATTAAGACAGGCCGGCATGGAGGTTACTGCGGTATCCAAGATCCATGAATCTGATGAGAACAACACGATGACGCTTCTTGAGAGCGGCAAGATCAACTACATCATCTCCACATCCGCAAAGGGAAGACTTCCTGCAAGAGACTCCGTTAAGCTCAGAAGAAGAGCCGTCATGCTCGGAATCCCCTGCCTTACGGCTGTTGATACCGCAGATGCTCTTGCAGACTCACTTATGAGCCACTTCTCAGAGATCAATACAGAGCTCGTAGACATCAACAACATGCGTGACAAGCGTCGTAAGATCAGCTTCACGAAGATGCAGGGCTGCGGCAACGATTACATCTATATCGACTGCATGGAGAACATGGTATCTTCACCTGAATCGCTTTCCGTCTATATGAGTGACAGACACTTCGGCGTAGGCGGTGACGGTATCGTGCTCATCGCTCCTTCCAAGGTCGCTGACTGCCGCATGATAATGTTCAATCTCGACGGTTCTGAAGGCATGATGTGCGGCAACGCGATCAGGTGCGTTGCAAAGTACATGTACGATGAGCGCGGCCACAAGAAGAGACACATGAAGATCGAGACCAAGAGCGGCATCAAGTCATTAGAGCTCATGACATCAGGCGGTGTCGTAGTAAGAGTAAAGGTCGACATGGGAAAGGCGGAACTCAATCCGCCGAAGATCCCGTGCACGCTCCCGGGTGACACAGCGATCAACGTTCCGGTAAATATAGACGGCGATCAATATAACATTACGGCAGTTTCCATGGGTAACCCTCATGCAGTTGTATTCACTGACCGTGTTGATGTTCTGGATCTGAATACGATAGGTCCCAAGTTCGAATATTCGACAGACATCTTCCCTGAAAGAGTCAACACCGAGTTTGTCAAAGTAATCGACGACCATACACTCAAGATGAGAGTATGGGAGAGAGGCTCGGGCGAGACTATGGCCTGCGGTACAGGTGCATGCGCAACGGTCGTGGCAGCCTGTGAGAACGGCTTCTGCAGGAAGGGCGAAGACATCAGGGTCATCCTTAAGGGCGGAGACCTGATCATCAGATACACAGACGAAGCAGTATTCATGACAGGTAACTGCGACAAGGTCTTCGAAGGAACAATGGAGGTCTGATGGATAAGTTCGACAGGACTTTTAAAGCAGCAATATTTGATATGGACGGACTGATCCTTGATTCAGAAAGGACAGTCCTTTCCATTTGGGAGCAGATCGGCGCCAAGTATGGTTTTGACGGTATCCGCGATTACGGAATAAGCGTCATCGGAAAGAATAAGAAGGCTACCGTTGATGAATTCAGGAGAAGATACGGAGAGCCCGGCGAACCCTATGAAAGAGAGCTCAGAGCCATTTACAACGATCTGGCAGCACAGGGAAAGGTGCCGTTAAAGCCACATACCATAGAACTCCTCACCGCGATGAAGAATGCCGGAATTAAGACCGCCATCGCATCTTCTTCCACCAGAGAGGAAGTGACTTCACAGATGGAAGTGCTCGGCGCGCTGCCCTTTTTCGATGCCTGTATATGCGGCGACCAGGTTACTAAATCCAAGCCCGATCCCGAGATATTCCTTCTGGCATGCGATGCGCTCGGAATAAAGCCTTCTGAAGGCGTCGGGCTTGAGGATTCATTTAACGGTGTGAGGTCTTGCAGGGCATCAGGGCTTTATACGATCATGGTCCCTGATATCATTCAGCCCGATGATGAGATGAAGAGCTTAGCGGACGTTATCCTGCCGTCGTTAAAGGACGTTCAGGATTTCTTAAATCTTAAGTAATTGTTGTTGTAAAGATAGTTCATGACGGATGCGCCGATGATGATCGCGTATCCTATGATGCTTAAGAAATCAGGGATCTCACCTAAGAAGACAAGACCCAGCAAGGCCGTAAAGATTACGGTCGAATAGTCGTATATCGATATTTCCTTCGCAGGACATGCAGCATAGGCCGATGTGATGAATATCTGGCCGAGGCATGCAGCAACGCCCGTCATGCAGCAGTAGAAGAACTGGAGCCATGTGATGGGCTGATATGTGAAGATGATGAACGGTATCAGTGCTATGCACGAGAACGTCGAAAAGAATGCGACTACGACGATACCGCGCTCGCCTTTGACCGTGGCCTTGCGGAGGAATGCGTAGGCAATGCCTGCACAGATACCGCCGATAAGAGCGATTACAAGAGGAAAGACCGAATCACCGCTTATGCCTAAGGTGCCGAAGATAAATGACGGCTTTACGACGAATACGGCGCCTGCAATGGCTGTCAGGATCGCCGCCCACTGGAAGCCGTCGGCAGCTTCCTTGAGAACTATTATGGAAGTAAGCATTGCAAAGAACGGCGAGAGCTTGTTGAGCATCATGGCATCAGACATGTTGGCCGTCGAGATTGCATAGAAATTCGCAAGAACGCCTATCGTACCGAAGCCCGCGCGCATGAAGAGGTAAGGCAGAGTGCTCTTCTTTATCTTGAACTTCTCGGGAGACCTCGCGAGGATTATGTAAGACATTACGATCGCTACAAGGTTTCTGAAAAAAGCCTTCTGGAATACCGGCATTTCTCCTGCGAGATTAATGAACAGAGCCATGCAGGCGAAAGAGAATGACGACAGAAGAAGGTATATTATGCCTCTCTTTCTTGGTGATAACCTGTTAAGAAATTTAATAGTCACGGCCGTTCTCTTTTCGAAATCTTCAGCAATAAAAATAAAACAAGAAAGCACTGTTGTCTATAAGACAAGGCTTGTTCAATTCATAGATTGACACACCTCTTAACCCTCAATACAATTAGGGAGTTGCTTAAATATTATAATTTAGAGGTCTATATATGCTTAGAGTCGGTATATTAGGTTGCGGAGTGATCGCCGCAAAGATCTGTGACAGCCTTAAAGGCAACAGGAAGGTCAGGATCGAAGGCGTCGCATCAAGAGAAAGAGCTAAGGCAAAGAAGTTTGCCGCTGCTCACTGTCCTGATGCAAAGGTTTTTACCGGTTATGAGAAGCTTGCCAAGTCTCCTGATATCGATCTTATCTATATTGCAACTCCCAACACGTATCACTACGAACACGCGATAATGTGCATCAAGGAGTATAAGAACGTTCTTATCGAGAAGCCCTTTGCAATGAGCAGGGCCGAAGCCGACAGCATCTTCTTCGAAGCCAAGAACAGAGGCGTGTTCGTTGCAGAGGCAATGTGGACATCTTATCTTCCTCTTCATAAGAAAGCCCTTGAATGGATCGAGAAGGGAAGGATAGGACAGATCAAGTACGTGACGGCAAACCTCGGATACGACATTGAGAGTATTCCGAGACTCAACAGCACGGTGTTGGGCGGCGGAAGCTACTTGGACCTCGGTGTATATACAACGAACTTCGCACTCTCTTTTATGGGTGATGACATTAAGGTATCCAGGGTTTTCGCAAGGAAAGACTCATCCGGGATCGACCGCGATACGACATATTCCCTTGAGACCGATGACGGCGCCATCCTCGGCAACTTCTATGTTACGATGTGTGCCAACACCGATAAGGACGGCGTTGTAACCGGTGAGAGAGGCAAGATCAGGTTTACCAACATCAACAATTACAGAAAGATCACGCTGTATTCGGCAGACGACGTGATGCTGGATGAAGCAGAAGCAGACAAGAATTACTTAAAGGGGTATGTTTACGAATTCGAATCATGCGCCAATGCCATTTCAAAGGGCCTTATCCAGGCACCTGAGATGCCGTGGAGCAGGACTGTCAGGATATGCCAGATAAACGATACGATTCGTTCTATGATGTGATTATGACGGACACTATATCAAAACAGGCAAGGAACAGAAAACTCATAAGATTTATCGTCTTCAACGGTATCGTTGCAGCGCTCTATGTGGTGCTTACGTATTTCCTTGCACCGATATCATACGGACCGATCCAGGCAAGGATCTCTGAGGTCATGACGGTATTCCCGATCTTCTCATGGGGCATGATCCCCGGTGTTACTTTGGGATGCCTTATCTCGAACCTCTTAAATCCCGACAATCTGGGTCCTGTCGATATCATCGGAGGTACGATAGCCACGCTCCTTGCAGGTTATCTCTCTTATCTCATCGGCAAGAAGAACAAGTGGCTCGGCATTATCCCGCCGGTTGTCTGCAACGGACTTATCGTCGGAGGATATCTCCCGTTCCTTTTGTTTGATACCGTAACATGGCAGGAAGTAGTTCTCACCATGCTCTCTGTTGCAGGCGGAGAAGCTGCCGTATTAGTAGTATTGGGACTGCCCCTCGTAGCAGTGATCGAAAAGACAGGATTAAAGAGTAAATTACCATGACACAATATTTTGACCCCAATCCGACAACTCCCTCAGACCGCAAAGTGATCCCCTACAGAATGAACGGGATCAACTTTGAATTCTCCACGGATTCTTCGGTCTTCTCGAGGAAGGAAGTCGACTTCGGAACAAATCTTTTGATCGACACCATCGTTAAGGACATCAAGTCCAGAGGTCCTAAGATGGAACGCTTTGTAGACCTCGGATGCGGCGTAGGCATCGTCGGGATCGTTATCAAGTCCTGCTTTATGGCCTTCGATGTAACAGGTGTCGACATCAATTCAAGGGCGGTCGCTCTCGCAAGAGAGAACGCGATAAACAACGGCGTAAACTGCAGATTCATGTCAAGTGACATCCTGTTCGGCGTAAGAGACGAGCGCTTTGACATCGTCGCTACAAATCCCCCGGTAAGAGCAGGCAAGAAGACTGTGTTCGGCTTCTACGAGCAGGCTTACGATGTCCTTAATCCGGGCGGATATCTCTATGTCGTCCTGCAGCGCAAGCAGGGCGCACCTTCAACCATGGATAAGATGAAAGAGCTCTTCGGCAATTGCGAGACGCTGTCGATCGACGGCGGATACAGAGTCATGAGGTCGCGAAAAGAATGAGCTTACCGTATCCGTTTATAGAATCCTACCTGATGTTCTTCATCTACAGTTTTGTCGGCTGGGTAGTCGAAGTCATCTACTATGGGATCACCGAAGGAAAGTTCATCAACAGGGGCTTTCTGGCAGGACCGCTCTGTCCCGTATACGGACTCGGCTTTTATGCCGCGATCTGGATCTTCGAACCGCTGAGCAATAACTTCTTCATCATATTCTTCGGCATGGCCGCCGCATGTACGATCGTGGAGCTCATTGCAGGTGTTATCCTCTATCACGCCTTCCATATGCGCTGGTGGGATTATTCCGAGTATAAGCTCAACTTCAGAGGCTATATCTGCTTGAGATTCTATATCTACTGGGGCATTGCAGCTTCGCTCGGCATCTATGTCCTTCACCCGCTCGTAAAGCATCTCATCAACCTCATCAGTTATCCGGTGAGGATCGGTGTGCTCGTCTTCTTCACAGTTGTTCTGGTTACGGACCTGGTAACCACGATCATAACGATCGTCGGATTCAAGAAGAAGTTCGAAGCGATGGAGAAGGTCGTATCCGGCACAAAGGTCGTATCAGACCTTATCGGTTCACAGATCTATGGTGCCGTAGACACTATAGTTACCGTAAGCGAACCTACAAGAAATCACTACGAACAATACAGAAAGCTGATAGATGAGAACCGCCGCCAGGAAAGAGAACTTGCTGCCCAGCACAGGGCGGAGGAAAAGGCTTTTGCAAACCAGTTCACCGAAGCAGAGAAGGAGAGCTTAAGGCTCGCCAAGGCGCAGGCTGCAAATACCGTGGGTTCTCTCATAAGTTCATTCAAAAAGAACGAGAAACGTCTCGTAAATGTTGTTATGGTGAGATCAAGTGATGCCGGTGCCGCTGTGATGAGATTCATCAAGAAGAGAACGGAAAGCGGCAGCGACGAGATCTTCGAGATCGACGAAGAAGAACAGTCTTTGAAAAAAGAGTAAGCGTTAACTATAATAGGCGCGTCAAAATATAAGGAGGCATATTATGTCATCAGCATGTGATACTTGTCCGTCAAAGAACGGCTGCACATCGCAGGATTCATGTCCGTCAGCTAACGGGATCCAAAAAGATCCTCTTGCGAAGGGCTCATCGATCAAGACCGTTATCGGTGTTGCAAGCGGCAAGGGCGGCGTAGGCAAGTCATTCGTTACATCAGTTCTCGCAGTACAGCTCGCGAGAAAAGGCTATAGAGTAGGCATCATGGACGCCGACATCACGGGTCCTTCGATCCCTCAGTCTTTTGGTCTTACGGAAAATCTCAGAGGTACTGACGACCAGCTCATCGTTCCCGCAGAGACAAAGACGGGAATCAAGGCTGTCAGCGTCAACCTCGTGCTCGAGAACAAGGAAGCTCCGGTCATCTGGAGAGGCCCTGTCCTTTCTTCGCTCCTGAAGCAGTTCTGGGGCCAGACAAATTGGGAGACCCTCGATGTTCTTCTCATCGACATGCCTCCGGGAACCGGAGATGTTCCGCTCACCGTATTCCAGTCCATGCCTGTCGACGGCATCATCCTCGTCGCAACAAGCCAGGATCTGGTTTCCATGATCGTCAACAAGGCCAGGAACATGGCATCCATGATGAAGGTCCCTGTTCTTGGCATGGTCGAAAATATGAGCTACATCAAGTGCCCTCACTGCGGTGACGAGATCAGGCTTTACGGTGACGGCTCCACGATCGAGAAGTCCGCTGCAGAGATCGGCTCAAAGGTAACAGACAAGCTTCCGTTGGATCCTGAAGTTACCAAGCTCGTTGACTCCGGCAACGCGGAAAAGGTCAGTCCGGATCTTCTTTCCGGCACTGTCGACATGATCGCAGAACTCATCGAGAAGTGAAGACCAAATATCTGACGTTACTTGCCGCAGCAGCGGTCCTGACGGTTTTCCTTTGCGGCTGCTCCAAGCCCAAGGAGACAGATCCGCTCATGGAATATCTGGGCGACTATTCATACAGCGACCCTGCAATATGCATGGTCTATGAAAGGATAGAAGACGAGACAGATGAAGACGGCAGTCCTCTCTACGGGATCCAGTACCGCAAGGTCACGGACTTTGAAGGGCTCAAGGCTTCCGGTCTCACGATCCTCATCTATTTCTACAGTTCCATGGATAACAGGAGCGCGCAGGTCACCGCAGCAGTGGAAGACATTGCTGCAAGCTACAACGGCAAGCTCTGTGTCCTGATGCTCGATGCTATGGAGTATAAGGATCTCATGGGCAAATATGAGATCGAAGCTGTTCCTGAATTTGTCCTTATAAGAAAAGGCCTGTCTGACAAAGTCTTCGGCGGAGCCGCGCGTGAGTATTGGACAATTAACGATGTGTTATCATGGCTTCAGGAAAACGGCATAACATAAAGGTGGATTCTTATGGGAAATATTGTTTCTATCAGTACGATCGGTCAGGACAGCCACAGATTCGGTGAGCCTTGCGGTGATACCCTGATCAGGCTTGGTGGGATCGACATCCCGTTCGACAGACCCATCGAAGCCAACAGCGACGGTGACGTCGTTTATCATGCGATAACGAATGCCATATCCGGCTTTACCGGCGTTAATATCCTTGGCGGCGAAGCAGACAAGATCTGCCTCGAGAAGGGCATAAAGGACAGCTCGGTTTATCTTGAGAAAGCTCTCGAGTATCTTACCGGCGGTAAGATCATTCACTGCTCTGTCACCATCGAGTGCCTGCGCCCCAAGCTCATGCCCCACATTCCCGGAATGAAGGAATCGGTAGGAAAGATACTGGGGATCCCCGCATCTTCAGTCGGCATTACGGCTACGACCGGAGAAGGCCTTACGGGATTCGGAAAAGGCGAAGGAATACAGGTGTTCTGCATCCTGACATTTACAAAAGAGATCTGAATCAAAAGCCCGCTTCACAAGCGGGCTTTTTGTTTTAATCGTGGAACGGTTCGCTCTCGCCTCTGGATCTTACGATCTCCGATGCTATCGCGATGTCTTCAGGAGTCGTGATCTTCAGGTTCGAATAAAGTCCCTTTGTAAGATAAACTTCAAGGCCGTAGATGGTAGCAAGCGCTGTGTCATCTGTCGCAGAGATGCCGTCATCAGTCGCCTTCATGTAGCATGTCTCAATGTCCTTGAACTTAAATCCCTGGGGAGTAAGTATCTCATAGAACTTCGATCTGTCAGGCGTGCTTATAACCTTTACTTCGCCTGAAGGCAATATATCGACTTCCTTCAATGTATTCTTGACGGGAACCGCGGATGCGCATACCTGATGGTCCTTAAGCCCGTCGATGCATGCCGTGATCTCTTCAGAAGTAACGAGGCAGCGCGCACCGTCGTGGACAAGAACAAGGTCATCGTCGTCTGCATCATTGATCATGTTAAGTCCCTTGGATACTGATTCCGTTCTCGTATTTCCGCCAAGAGTGAAAACGATATTGAGGTCAGGGAAATACTCTGCGCACATTGCCTGCAGGATGCCGAGGAGGTCATTTGTCGTAACGAGGACGATCTTATAATCCATGTCTGCATAATTGCATCTCGCGACGTCAGCGACCGCACCCAGAGTCCTTAAGATCACCGGGCGTCCTTCGACATTCCTCATGAGCTTGGGCTGTCCTGAGCCCATACGCGTGCCGCTTCCTGCGGCCGGTATCAGAAAATAACATTTGCGGTTCATAAGATCACCTCCTGTTATGAGAACAGTATATCAGCTGCTTCCTTCAGGTTATCCGCATATATGAATTCCGGCACGGGATTGCCTGCGAAGACTTCTGATGATGCGTTGGCAAGTTCCTTCTCAAGAGCGTCCTTCGAGCTGCCCGGAAGGACTACCGTAGTTATGCCGAGTCTTGCGGAAGCAAGGCATCTCTTAAGGATCCTGGAAACAGGTCTGATCTCGCCTGACAGTCCGACCTCTCCTAGTATCAGGGTGTTGGGCTTGACGCTGACACCTCTTGCGGAGGATACGGTTGCCATGCAGACGGCAAGATCCGTTGCAGGGTCAGATACCTTAAGGCCTCCGATAACATTTACGAAGCAGTCCTTTGAAGTTAAGCCGAGCTTTAACAGCTTCTCGCATACTGCAAGGAGCATGAGGACTCTGCCTCTCTCGGGACCGGATGTCATTCTCTGCGGATTGGGATAAACGCTCTCGGTGCAGAGCGCCTGAACTTCGATAGTCAGCGCATCGTTGCCTTCGAGAGTGGAAGTAAGTACCGATCCGGGGCTGTTAAGCGGCCTTCCTGCAACGAGCAGGGCCTTCGAACTGTCTACCGGGATAAGTCCCTGTTCGCCCATCTCGAAAAAGCATATCTCATTGGATCTTCCGAATCTGTTCTTCGCCGATCTGATAATGCGGTATCCGCCTGTAGCGTCACCCTCAAATCCCAGTACCGTATCGACCATATGCTCGATCGTCTTCGGACCTGCAATGGATCCGTCCTTGGCGATGTGGCCAACCATTATTATCGTAATGTTATTCGTCTTCGCGATACGGATGAGTCCTGCGGCAACTTCCCTTATCTGTGCTACGCCGCCCGGAGTTCCCGCAACCTGTTCGGAGTAGAGCGTCTGGATGGAATCGATTATCGCAAGGCAGGGCTTATGTGTCTTAAGCTGTTCTGCGATAGCCTCAAATCTCGTCTCGCCGCATACAAGGATGTCGCGCTTGATCTTGAGTCTTGAAGCTCTCATTCCGATCTGTGCAGGGGATTCCTCGCCTGAGATATAGAGGACTTCGCCGTCAGCCTTATAGGAATCCGCAAGCTGCATTAGGATAGTGGACTTGCCGATGCCGGGCTCGCCTGCGACAAGCGTCACGGAGCCTTCGGTGATCCCGCCTCCGAAGAGAACATCAAGGCTGGGTATCCCTGTCGAATGTCTCTTGTAATTCTCTTTGCCGGCTTCGCTCAGCCTTACGGTAACAGCGGAATCCGTCCATGAATACTGGTTGGCGGTAAACGCAGGAGAGTCTGTCTTAGCCTTGGCCGGAGCCTTCTCGGAAGGAGCTTCGACGAAGGTGTTGAACATGCCGCAGGCAGGGCACTTGCCCATCCAGCCGGATGTCTCATAACCGCATTCCTTGCAGAAAAAAGTAGTCTTCTTAGCCATAATCTTATCCGTCCATATCTTATTTACTTGCATTATAACAAAGGTGCGCTTCTATTAATGGGACAAAAAAAGACTGCCGCAGTGCAGCAGTCTTAATGAGCTTGTATTATGCGCGGAGCTTACAGTGTCTTGAAGAATTCGCAGGCCTTCAATGTGTTCTCGTAAGAGCCGAAAGCCGTAAGGCGGAAGTAGCCTGCTCCGTTCTCACCGAATCCTTCGCCCGGCGTGCCGACGATGCCGAAGCGGTTAAGGATCATGTCGAAGAATTCCCAGCCGCCCATGTTATCAGGACACTTGAGCCAGATATAAGGCGAGTTTACGCCGCCTGTGAAGTAGATGCCCTTCCCGGTAAATACCTCAGCAAGTGCAGCTGCGTTGCGCTTGTAGTAAGCGATGTTTGCCTTGCAGTCTTCCAAACCCTTGCCGGAGAGTGAAGCTGCAGCACCTCTCTGTGTTACATAAGATACGCCGTTGAACTTCGTTGCCTGGCGTCTTGCCCAGAACTTGGAGAGCTTTATGCCGTCGGATTCGAGCGAGTCGGGAACTATCGTCCAGCCGCATCTTACGCCTGTGAAGCCTGCAAACTTAGAGAAAGAGGATACTTCCACGGCGCAGAGGTCAGCTCCGGGGATCTCGTAGATCGTGTGGGGCTTGTCTTCTGATATGAATGCTTCGTATGCCGCATCGAAAATGATGAGGGAGCCTGTCTTCAGTGCGAATTCAACCCATGCTGTGAGGCCTTCGCGGCTGTATACGGCGCCTGTCGGATTGTTAGGTGAGCAGATGTAGATTACGGAAGGCTCGATATCGGTGTCAGAAGGGGGAAGCGGAAGGAAGTCATTATCCTTGCTGCCTTCGACGAATGATACCTTTCTGCCGTTCATGAGATTTGAATCGACATAAACGGGATAAACGGGATCGGGGATGATGACCGGGTTGTTTCCGAGGACATCCGGGAGGTTGCCGAGATCGCTTTTCGCGCCGTCGGAAACATAAACGGTCTCAGGTGCAACCGTTACGCCGAGATCCTTGTAGTGATCTGAGATGGCGTTCCTTAAGAAATCGTAGCCGTATTCCGGCGGATAGCCATGGAATGTATCCTTGTCTGCCATTTCCCTTACTGCAGCTTCCATTGCGGAAGTAACCGACTCGGGAAGGGGAAGCGTTACGTCGCCTATTCCCATTCTGATGATCTCGCGGCCGGGGTTGTCTTCCTGGAACTTTCTGACGCGCTTGGCGATGTCAGAGAAAAGGTATGTTTCTTTTACGTCGAGGAAATGTGTGTTGAGCTTGATATCCATGGCCTGTACCTCTGAATCTTAAAATCTTTGAACATTTTAACACCGGCAGACAACAGTAAGATTGAAAAAGTTTTCGTACACATGCACAAATGATTGCCTGATATCTTGCCTTGCGTATAAACAGTATTCATGTGCGCGTGACAGTGTATAATAAACGCATTCGGGTGTTTATTTACGCAAAGCTGATTCGAAAAAACGGAGAACAGAATTGGAAAGCCAATGGAGTGTCTTTTATCCTGAGAATTATGCAAATCCGGTTACGGAAACGGATGAGACACTTTACATGCGAATAAAGAGGTCATGTACCAGATATCCTGACCGGACAGCGATCGAATACGGTGCGACTAAGATCACTTATTCTTCACTGCTCGAGAAGATCGACGAGGCAGCCTCCGCATGGAAGAACCTGGGCGTCGGAAAGGGCGACGTCGTAATGTTCGCCATGGGCAACAACACCCTGAATATCATCAGTGTTTATGCGCTTGATAAGATCGGTGCTTCTGCGGCGCTCTGCGTTCCGAATCTTTCGACGGAATATTTCGCCGGATATGCAAACTGCGTCGGAGCGAAGTACTGCGTTATGAGCTGCAACCAGTATCTCAACTATTCAAATATCCTGAAGGAGACAGGCATCAAGACGGTGGTCATCGCCAAATACTCGGAGATGACGAGCAGTATCTATAAGTTTACTGTCCGCTTTTATCCTTTGGGAAGCTATGACACGCCGAAGCCCAGGAATGTTC
This sequence comes from Oscillospiraceae bacterium, assembly GCA_902764825.1. Lineage (GTDB taxonomy): Bacteria > Bacillota > Clostridia > Saccharofermentanales > Saccharofermentanaceae > Saccharofermentans. The sequence goes on along the minus strand of CACWXL010000007.1, from coordinate 45,349 downwards.
CGGAAGGCATAAAGCTCGTATATTGGAAGGACGCTGTTGCTCTTGCGGATAACATGTCCGATCCGGAGAATCTCAAACACGACAGAGACAATAACAGAACTGTCCTGTATCTGTTCCCGAGCGTTCTTGCGGAATGCCGTGCAACCGAATTAACTGCAAGGAACATGAACATATCGGCAAATCTTACGGAAATGGTCTTAAAGGCAAATGAAGACCTGACCGGCAAGCCCGCGAGGATGCTGTGTCTTAACGAGAGCTGCTTTGTCTTCGGATTTACCGTAGGGATACATAATATCCTGTCGTGCGGACAGACTGTCCTGACCTTCACATGGTACGATCCGGACAAGATCTTCTTTGCCATAAGACGTTATAAACCTGACGTGCTTATCGGTTACAGCAGTTCAATTGCATCGATCAATAAGGTCGGAGGACGTTCCGATATCTTGAAGAGCGTCGACAGGATAATCGTGGGAGGAGGGCTTCTCACGAGCAGCCAGAAAGCGATGCTATTTGAGATCGCCCAGTCTTCGGGAAAGAAGCTCTCGGTATGTTCGGTCACGGGCTGCGATGAGCTTCTGACATATGCATACGGTCCGTCAGATCTGCAAAGTGACAGACTCCTGGGATTCCCTCTGCCCGGTGTCCTCATGCGGGTGGCCGACGCTTCTACCGGCCTTGACGTACCTGAAGGTGCCGAAGGAGAGATCATCGTATATTCACCGGTCAATAGATATACAGGTCCGGATGACAGCCGGGCCGGCACAGGAAAATACAGGAAGCTTCCGGACGGAAGGATATGGTATTTCACGGGAAATATCGGAAAGCAGGACGGAAATAAGATGTTCTACATCGTTGCAAACGCAAGGCGTGAGGCAAGGATCAACAGCTATCCCGTTTATCCCGGCAAGGTGGATGAGGCTGTCCAGATGACGGAAGGCGTTGTCGAGGCATGTACCGTAGTTATTGAGAAGCCTGAGGGCACCGCACTTGTTACGGCTGTCGTGCCGAATGAGGAATATTTCTTCGATAATGCCATGATGGAGGATCTGAGGGACCGCATAAAGTCGGAATGCGAACTGACGCTCCACGAATCGATGAGGCCTTCAGAGATAACGTTCTTTGCGAATTTCCCGAGAGATACCAAGGGAGACATCGACTATGAAGCCGTTAAGGAGAAGGTCGAGATGATCCAGAACGAGATAATATCAGGTTTTGCCTTCCAGGAAGAATCTGACGAGTGAGAAATCATCAGAGATTCATGATATAATCCTAAACGGTGTCTTGGGGAGGATACCGTGTTATGGAAAATGGATAGAGGAGATGAATAAAAATGAAAAAGAAATCAGTTAAGCTGACAGCTCTTGTATGCTGCATTGCGATCGTAATGTCCCTTGCAGGCTGCGTCGGAGGCGCTCCGAGACACAGAAGCAGAGAGACCGACAACGGCAACAAGATCGAGAACGGACAGAGCGATCCCACAGGTTTTACGGATCCTACGACTGATCCGACGGTCGATCCGACAACAGACCCTACCACAGATCCGACAACGGGTCCTTCAGGAGGCCCTGTTACTGCGGATTCGCTGACATATCCGGATCATGTTGCGACTTATAAGGAAGTCCATCCCGACCATGCGCCGGGAACCGTAAGCGGCAATGATGCCGTAAAGCTCCTGTCTGAGGTCGAGAATGATATCCTTCATCACGAGATCACCTCTTATGCGGATGTCGAGATCCTTTTCGAGAACCCGGCAAAATTCGGATTTGACATCAAGGATGCCACATGGGGCGATTTCACAACTATCGACCAGTATCCTGCCGAGAAGCAGTTCTACCAGACAGAGCTAGATAAGCTCCTGAAGATCAATTACGACACGCTCCAGGGCAATGACAGGCTCTGCTATGACAAGCTTGTCTATGATATCGAGGAAAGCATTTACGGCTACTCATACACTGCGTTCAATTACTACACGATGATCTTCAATTATCTTGTAGGACCTCAGTCCGAGATACTGTTCATCCTGGATGTCTATTCGTTTGATACAGTTGAGGATGCCGAGAAATATATCGAACTCGTCAAGGACATCGACAGGTATTATGACCTGATGTGCGAATATGAGGAGACCCGTGTAAAGCTCGGTTTTGCTTCTTCTGACGACAGCTATGAAGAAGCTGCCAAATCATTCGACAATCTGGTCAAGCAGAAGAATGACTGCTTCCTTTACGATTCGTTCGAAGAGCGTTTGGATAACATCAAGGGGCTTTCTGCAAGTGACAAGAGCAGGCTTATTAAAGAGCATGAGAAGGCCATGAAGGAAGTCGCTTTCCCTGAATTTGAAGAGTGCGCCAGAAGGATGAGAGCTCTTAAGGGCTCAGGCGGAAAGGACCAGGGTCTTTGCGAATTCAAGGGCGGAGATGCTTATTATGCTTATCTCACAAGGCTGTGGACAAACAATAGTGCGACAGTACAGGAGAACATAGATGCGGTCGAAAAGAGACTTGATTTCATACACAAAGATTACACCAAGATAGCTACTTCCGGATTCGCCTGGTATAACGAGTATTCAGGCCACAAGTATTCCAAAGGCTCTCTTGAGCAGAACCTTGATTTCCTCCGTGATGCGGTAAAAAACGATTTCCCTAAAATCCCTCCGCACGAATATTACACAATGGATGTTCCGAAGGTATTCGAGGATAACTTCTCTCCTGCGGCATACTTGGGTTACCATCTCGATAACTTTAATGCCAATCTGCTCATTATCAACCACAAGAGTGCAGATTCCGATAAGGACTTCGGCGTTACGGTCGCTCATGAGGCATATCCGGGACATATGTTCCAGTCGCTTTATACCAGAGCACACACAAACCATCCATACATGTATCTGTCTTATTCTACAGGTTATGCTGAAGGCTGGGCGACTTATGTTGAGTATTATTCGATGAGGTATTACTCCGGAAACGGTGTTTCCGATGCAACGAAGCTAATACGATATGAGAAAGAAATGTGGCCTTTGATCAACACCAGAGTCGAGTACGGCATTCATGTTGAGAACTGGACTTTGAAGCAGTGCGTAGATTATTTCAACAAGTTTAAAGAACCCTTTACCCAAAAACCGATGTTCTCGATTACCGAGGATGATTATCAGAGATTTTACACTCTTAGCCTCACGGATCCCGGATATTGGGTAAAGTATGGAATGGGCTATATCTGGACCCAGCAGCTGATGGACGATATGCGTGCGAAGTTCCCGAACAAGTCGGAAAAAGAGATCCATACGGCATATCTTGATTCCCTTACGGGAACATTCCCGCAGATCAGAAAGAACATGGAAAAGCTCTTAAGCTGATCATTGCCACAGAATTACACCAGAAGCCCCGTGGGTAGAAAAGCCCGCGGGGCTTTATTTTACGGGGTTTGCGAGAAAATTACCATTTAATTAAATTTTATATAATATGCTTGAGAAAATAATCGTTGTGTTATAATTAACCTGAATATTTATACGGAGGACGGCTCATGGCTACCTTAACAAGGCTTGCAAGCACGCTTACAGCGCGTTATTTTCCTTCCAGCTCGCTTACTGATGCATTCTATCTTGACGGCAGACTCTGCGGAAAGAGAGAAACCAGACAGGCTGATATTACGATCGACAAAGATGAGAGAGGCTTCTTCTTCTCGCTTTTCACACATCCCACGATAGAAGGCTTTGAGCCCGGAACCATTCCGCCGTTTGAGCCTCAGCTCCGCGGCCTTTGCAACGAAGTCAAGAATGGTCACAAAGAGATCGATGCCATGATCGAGAAGTTCCTTTCGACCGCAGTTGAAGTTGCAGGAACAACAAAGCTCATAGACAACGAGGTAAGAGACCCTTATTTCTCCGGCGTGATCGTCAGGGATTCCGAGGCGTTCGCAGTTACTATCGGCGGCGGTCTTGCTTTCCTTTACAGAGACGACACAATGTTCCCTCTTACTGACGCAGGCATCCCGATGGAGCCCATCGATGCTTACGGCAACAGAGTAGGCGACTTCCAGTACTATTGCTCATCCAAGACAGCTAATGCTCTCTGGTCAAACTTCTTCACACTCACACCCGATGACTGCATTATCCTTTGCAACAAGGCGATCTACGATGCATTGGGCCAGAGGGAGATCTTAAGGATCCTGACAGATGCAGAAGACCAGTGCGATGCTGCAGGCCTTATCCTTACACAGGCTTCCGCAAGAATGCCCAACACACCTATGCAGATCTCGATCTCATTCGTTGAGAGCGTTACGAAGGAAGAGAAGAGAGGCCTTTTCGGCAGAAAGAAGAAGAAGGACGATTACGACAGCGAGAGTCATGAGCTCCTGGAGTCTACGGTTGAAGGCGGCATGGTCGGCGCAGCAGCAAAGGCTATTGCAGATGCAGGTTTTGTAAGCCTCACACCTGACGCTCCCGTTGTTGTTCCAGATACAGAGGCTGCCCCATCTGACGGCAGCATCTCATTCGGTGATAAGATCCAGACTCAGGCTCAGAAGATCCCTGAAGCAGCTCCCGAGTTCCCTGACAAGAAGGAACCTGTTGAAGAGCTCTCTGCAGAAGATGCAATGAAGAAGATCTTCGGCGAGATGAAGGAAGCTGCACAGAGTGATTCGGCTGCAGCAGCAAAGGCTGAGGAAGCAGTAATCGCCGATTCACCGTTTGTTTTCAATATCGACGAAGCTGCCGTATCTTCAGAGCCCAAGTCAGCAGAACCTGAAAAGGCTCCCGCTATGGAAACCGTTTCCAAGACTGAGTTCACACCTGATAATTCAGATGATTCACCGACGAAGCCGGTATCTGACATCAACTCGCTTCTTTTCGGCGCAGGCAGTTCCGGAATCCTTGCACAGGCCATCAATGACTCTAACAAGTCTGCAGCAAAGGAGACTTTGTTCACTGACCTTAAGGAAGAGCCGGTCGTACCTGCAGCTCCTGCAGCACCCGTTATTCCCGTTGCTCCGGCAGCACCTGCAGCTCCGGTCATTCCCGAAGCTCCCGTAGTTGTTCCGCCGGCACCGGCAGTAGTAAATAAGCCTGAAGAGATCGTTTTCGCACCCGGTGAGGTCAAGGTGGACGCAGGTTCTTCCGATGCTTCGACCGGCATTGAAGATACATTCGATCCTTATGGCAAGAACAGTGCACAGGAACTCAAGAATACAGCACCTCTCGTATTCGGTGAGGATGTGGCTCCCAAGGCTGAGCCTGTTCCTTCCGAGGAAGTATCTTCGATACCTGTTCCTGAATATGAGATCAACGAAGACAAGCCTGAACTCAAGGAAGAGGACAAGCTTGATGTTGATTTCCCTGAGGTCGAGAAGCCGGAGGTCAAGGCTCCCGAGGCAGCTCCTGCTGCACCTGAAGCAGCAGCTCCCATAATTGAAGAGGTAGTTCCTCAGGCAACTGTTGTTGCTCCTTCTCAGGATGACATCATCCTTCCGTTCGGTGATCCCGCTTACGCTACGGGAATGGAAGAAGCTCCCAAGGCAAAGGCAGACGACATTCCTCAGATGCCGCTTTACGATTCCGATAATTACAACAATCCGGTAAATGCTGTCGGATCAGAACAGAATATCTCAGAACCTTTCAATAACGCTTCTGTATATGGGGATTATGCAGGCACTGAAGCGCCTTCCGAAGTTCCGCCTTATCAGCCATACGGCGCAGAAGCTTTCTCAACGGCTGATCAGAGCAGCTATGGAACTTACGGATACGGTAATCAGACTGTAGACATGCAGGGAGGTGTACCCATGGATAACAACGGATATCCTGAATACGGAAATGCTGGCAACGGATACGTTCCGGGTTATGACCAGGCTCCGCAGAGCAGCTTTGGCGAATATCCTCAGGAAGGATATCAGGATCCCAATGCCGGTCAGTACTATCAGCAGAATGTACCTCAGGGCGGATACAATGACTATTCAGCCCAGACTCAGCAGGGATTCGGCGAAGATTATTCTCAGCCTCAGGCATCTGCATCATCATCTTCTTCATTAGACGAAGAGTGGTTCAACAATATCCTGGGTGTTGATGACAGCGGCCAGATCTACGGCGGCGAGCAGACATACGGTTACAGCAGTGCACCTGCTGAGCCTCAGCAGCCTGCAATGCCTGATCCTGTTCAGCAGGCTCAGTATACAAATCCCGGACAGACCTCCTACAGACCTTCCGGCGCAGGCCCGAACAACAACAGCAAGCCTCAGAATACTGCACCCCGTCCGGCTCCTTCTGCCGGCAAGAGCGGCAATGGCGGCAACGGCGGCGGAAAGAAGATGAAGCTCAACCGCAACGGTTATATGTTTATTGCTTTCCTTGCGATCCTCCTGATCTGCATCATCGTTGTAATCTCGCTTATCGCAAAGGGCTGCAGCAAGAACAAGAAGCCTGTTGAATCGACCGTTGAATCAACAACGACAGAGAGCACACTGCCTCCTACGACAACAACTACTCAGGCAACGCTCCCGGATCCTTCCGCACCTATCGGATACTTCTGGTTCTCGGATCATATCGGATACAGAACATGGTGGGACGTATTCCACTATATTTACAATATCGATATCAAGGACAACAACGATCAGAGGATCAAGACCATCATCATATACAACAAGCTCGATCCGGCATCCTATTCCGGTCCTAACCCGGGCGACAAGCTCCTCCTGCCTCCTCTCGGAGTAATCACAGGCGAGATCCCGACCACGTGGAATGCCGGCGGTACGACATCAGGCGGTGAATCATCTGCTACAACGACCACCCAGGCAGAGGTCAACAGCTCAATCCATCTCACCTGATCGCATACAAGCGAAAATCATTACATAAAACAATCAGACCGCCTGCTGTGTATTTCACGGCAGGCGGCTTGTTTTTTGGCTATTTAGTCAACTCATTTTGTAACAAAAAAGTAAGATTCAAGTATATAATGCTATTGCTCTAATAATATCGCGCGAAAAGAGGGTTTATAACATGCATAAGAAACTGTTCATACCTGGACCTATCGAGGTTTCACAGGATGTACTGGAGAAGATGGCTACTCCCATGATCGGACACAGAACAAAGGAAATGTCCGCTCTTCAGCAGTCTATCTCCGAGAAGCTCCAGAAGGTAATGATGACCAATAACACAATCGTTTTATCAACGTCATCAGGCAGTGGTCTTATGGAAGGTGCCGTAAGAAGCTTCACAAAGACAAGAGCAGCAGTTTTCTCGATCGGTGCATTCGGCAAGAGATGGCACAAGATGTGCACATCCAACGGCATCGCAGCAGATCTTTTCGAGTCTGAGCTTGGTCAGCCTACAACACCTGAGATGATCGAAGAGGCTCTCTCAACAGGTAAGTATGACCTTATCACCATCACACAGAACGAGACATCAACAGGCATCCACAATCCCATGGATAAGCTCGCTGAAGTCTATAAGAAATATCCTGATGTCATCGTATGCGTTGACGCAGTCTCATCAATGGCAGGCGACTATATCCCTGTAGACGAGCTCGGCATCGACGTCTGCATCACATCAACACAGAAGTGTTTAGGACTTCCTCCGGGAATGGCTATCGCTTCCGTATCAGACAAGGCGATCAAGAAGGCTGAGACAGTAGAGAACAGAGGTCTTTACTTCGACTATCTCGAGCTCGTTAAGTTCGTTAAGGAGAAGCCCTATCAGTATCCTTCAACACCTTCAGAGTCACACATGTTCGCTCTTGATTACCAGCTCGACAAGATCCTTGCAGAGGGCGTTGAGAACAGATATCAGAAGCACGTAAGACTTGCCAAGATCGCTCAGGACTGGGCAAGAGAGAACTGCGCTCTCTACTCCAATCCGGAGAATCTTTCCGTTACTGTTACCTGTGTAACAAATACAACGGGAATCCCTACTTCAGACCTTATCAAGGCTATGGGAGAGAAGGGTTACCTCATGAGCAACGGTTACGGTCCTTTGAAGGACAAGACCTTCAGGATCGCTCACATGGGTGATCTTACAGAAGAAGAACTTAAGACTTACCTCAGTGACCTTAAGGCCACGATCGATGAGCTTAAGGCTAAAGCTTGAGAATAAATTACGCAAAATATAAACGGGGGGAACCGAAAATGAAGATCCTTATCACAGAGAGCATTGCCGAAGAGAGCGTTCAGTACTTAAGAGACAGAGGCTATGAGGTTGAAGAATACCTCGGTCATTCCCAGGAAGAGATCGAACAGCACATCAAGGGCTTTGATGCGATCATCGTAAGATCAGCTACAAAGATCAATGAGACACTTTTGAATAACGCTGATTGCCTTAAGGCAGTAGGAAGAGCCGGAACAGGTATCGACAACATCGACGTTAAGGCTTGTACAGAGCACGGCGTTATCGCTCTTAACACACCTACAGCCAACAACATGGCAGCAGGTGAGCTCGCAGTAGGCCACGCATTCTCCATCTTCCGTAACCTCTGCACAGCTAATGAAGGCGTACACAACGGTGACTTCAGACGCGGCAACTGGGTAGGAATCGAGCTCGAAGGCAAGACTGCCGGCGTTATCGGCTTAGGCCGTATCGGTTCCATCGTATCCAGAAAGCTCAAGGGCGTAGGCATGAACGTAGTAGCTTACGATCCTTATGTACCCCAGGAGAAGTTCGATAAGCTCGGAGTTACAAGATGCAAGACTCTTGACGAGCTCCTTCCCCAGTGCGACCTCATCACACTGCATACACCTAAGACCAAGGAAACATACGGAATCCTTTCCAAGGAGCAGCTCTATAAGTGCAAGAGAGGCGTCAGGATCGTTAACGCTGCAAGAGGCGGTCTCGTAAACGAGCAGGATCTCGCTGATGCTCTGGCTGACGGTCAGGTTGCTGCAGCTGCCATCGACGTTTTCGACAAGGAGCCTTCCTACAACAAGGCACCCGGTGAGCAGGAGTACGATAACGTTCTTCTCCACGCTCCCCATTGCTACATCACACCTCACCTCGGAGCTTCCACGGTTGAGGCTACAGCTAAGGTAGGTCAGGGTATAGTTGAGCTCATCGACGGCGCTCTTAAGGGCGAACTCGTTGCAGCTATCAACATGCCCCAGTTCTCCGGCAGTATCGAAGACATCAAGCCTTACTGCTCACTCGCTGAGAAGATCGGCCGCATGTATTTCCAGGCTGAAGCTACACCTATCTCAAAGGTAGAAGTAAGATACAGAGGCGAGCTTGCTGAAAGCACAGGCACAGGCATCATTACACTCTCACTCATGATGGGTCTTTTGAAGGGTATGGGCAATGACCACGTATCTTACGTTAATGCTCAGGAGTGCATGGCTGAAACGGGCATTGAAGTTGTTGAAACAAAGACAGAATCCATCCAGAAGTACAACAACCTCATCAACGTTAAGTTCTGCACAGAGGACGGCAGAGAGCTTAAGATCAACGGTACGGTATTCGGACCTGACACAGAGGTTATCGTTTCTTTCTTCGGTTACGAGATGAACTGCCCTCTTTCCAACACGGTTCTCGCTCTCAAGAACAACGACGTTCCGGGCGTTATCGGAAGGATCGCTACGATCCTCGGAAGCCACAATATCAACATCGCTTCCATGCATTGGGGAAGAAAGAACCAGGACGGTTCCGACAATCCGCACGCACAGGCCTTCGTTGCTATTGACCAGCCTGTATCCCAGGAGATCATCGACGAGCTTTCAAAGGCTGAAGGCGTTCTCAAGGTATCGCTCTTGGAGCTCGGCTGATAACGGAACAATAAATCAGGATTTAAGGCCGCAGAGGTTAGACCCGTGAAATACCATTATTCAAGAAAAGAAGGTTGGCTGGGTAACCCCTGCGGTCTTGTTTATTTCAAAGATAAATACCACCTGTTCTTCCAGTTAAATCCGTATCTGCCGAGATACGGCCTCATGCACTGGGGACACGCGGTTTCCGAAGATCTGGTCACGTGGGTGGAACTGCCGGTTGCGATAAGTCCCGAAGACGAAGCAAGCTGCAATTCAGGCTCTGCCATCGTCCATGACGGAAAGCTCTGGCTGTTTTATAACGCTGCATTATCAGACGGCAGCGAAGTAATCTGTGCCGCATATTCCGAGGACGGTATCTGCTTTACCAAGTGTTCCGGCAATCCCATTTTAATAACGCCTTTCGAAGACGGCGGCAAATTCAGGGAACCTTTTGTGTTCCGCTTCGGCAGCGGCTTCAGGATGCTCGTGGGAGCCGGAAAAGACGGTATTGCCGGGGTCCTTCAGTATGAGTCAAAAGATCTTACCAGTTGGCGGTTTATGGGTGAACTCTTAACTGACGGACGGTACGGCAGCGTCATAGAAGTTCCGCAGCTGATCGAAGTTGACGGCAAATGGGTCTTTGTAATCCAGAGCGAAAAGCATCTTCCCACAAAGGTATTGTTTGCCACCGGCGATTATGACGGCGAGGCATTTGTTTTCGATGACGCGAAAGAGCCTTTCAGACCGGTAGATACAGGATCGGATTTCCTTAATCCCGTGACATGCGAAGATAATGAGGGCAGGAAGATAATCATGGCATGGATGTTCTCAATGAAGATGAACTCATCTGCCATAAGCCTTCCGCGCGAGATGTTCTTGTCAAGGAAGGGCGAACTGTGCCTTAGTCCCATAGCAGAACTCAAGGACAGGCAGATAAAGGAGAGCAGGTTTGTAAGCTACGCTTCGGGAAGACTGAGGATATCTTTTGAAGGACGAACGATGTTTGACAAGGCTTACAGGGAATGCCCCGAAATAAGCGTTATAGAAGACGTAGGCACCGTTGAGGTATTTCTTGACGGCGGGCGCGAAAATATATCAATGTTCATCTGCTGACCGTTATGACCAGAATATTATCAGAGGGAAAAGGATATCAGATCCTTTATAAGAAAAGAGGGGAAGACAGCGAGAAGATCGCTCCTTCCGGCATGTCATGCCTCTCAAGACTTGATGTTCCCGTTCCGGGAATAATCGCAGCAGCAGATTCGGGCAAGAGGATAAGGATAACCGGCAAGCGTTATTTTCTCGTATGTCAGGGCAGGATGGAAGCTGAGGAAGGCGTTATGGAAGACCTTCTGTTCCACGACTCGAGATCCAACAGGACTTTCCCCGTTAAGCGCATGCGTAAGGGCGTAAAGGAAGCAAGATTAAGCTATAAGGTCCTGTCTTATAACGAAGAAAAGGATCTGTCCTACGTGACCGTGACGCTTGATACGGGACGCACTCACCAGATAAGGACTCAGTTCAGTTCGAGGAAGCACCCTCTTGCAGGAGACGGCAAATACGGGAGCAGGATAAAGTGTCCCATAGCTCTCGTGTGCGGAGAATTGACCTATGATGAAGGAGAGGGCACGAAGCCCTCTGTAATAAGGATCGATCCTGAAGAAGAACTCCCTGAAGTATAAGATCAGGCAACAGGAGAAGGTGTTACCTTATAGACCGTGAGCGTGTCATAATTGAAGACCGGTGTGCCCAGCTGTGAAATGACATAGGTATTGTCGTAACCGAACTTGAAACGCTCCATATCACCGACAACGATATATTGGATCTGATACTTGTCGATCACGGACTGAACTTCTTCCGGTGACTCGCTGAAGTAGATTGTATTAACATCAGCATGTCTGGGATCTATGTAGATCTTAAATACGTCATTGTCAGGGTCTGATACCAGAAGATCCTTTTCCTCGTCAACGATTCCGTGGAATCTCCAGAGCCACTCATGTGTCTGCCATCCGAAGACCGTGGGAAGACCTGTGTAAGCCGAGATAATGCAGCTGTCAGTGTAGCTGTCTCCGTAAGCTTCGCAGATGACGGGATCGCCCTTGACCTCAGAATTGAACCAGTCAATGCAGTACTTATAAGACATGAGATTTCCGCCATAATTCTCGGATACCTGGTTGGAGGTATGGTAACTGAGGTACGCCGTACCGTCGATGCTCTTGTAGTCCTCTTTCTTAAGCTCCTGTCCGCAGCGCTGCTTCAGGGATGCCATCGTGTAATGGGCAGGTACGAAGAGCATGAGTGCAAATACTATCGCAACGGCAAACAAAGCGCTGGAATATTTACCGTTCTTGTTTACGAACCATATGAGTCTTACGACAGAATAGATCATTGCAATGGAAAGGATAATGAATGCCGCAAAGCAGAACTTAAACATCGTGTTTGAACGGAGATATCCTGATGTATAGATGTCTCTTACATAGAAGATCTCAGGTGCGATGATCATCATGAGGCCGACTACGGTCATTCCGCATACGAAGATGTCTATGAGGTTGCGCTGTGCAAAGAAAGCCTGGACAGGGTTGTTATAAGAGCTGCCGTCACCGATCACGGGTGCACTGCCGCTCATCTTCCTGGCCTTGGCTGAAGATACGAGCATATAATTCTTGGTTGCGAAAACGATGATCAGGAAAACGACGCAGATTATAACGTGTGTACCGTACAGGATGTAGAGCTGATACAAAGGCGAATGGTTCTTGACCTTGCCCAATGAATTGGAGATCATGTCGAAGTTCAGATTGAACGAGAGCGCCGTGAGCGTGGCAAAAGTGAACAGGAAGCTCATCTGGAAAGATGTCCTCGGAAGCGCCGAAGGATTGATGACGCAGAACAGGAATGCCGCTACCATGAGCAGTGCTTCAAGAGCGTAGAGCGCAAGAGGGCTGCTTCCCTGTGAAAGGTATATCAGGAGTATTCCGCCGACGTTTACGAGGAATACGACTATGCCAAGGGGATTAGCGAATATAGGCGTTTTGATCGTATTTACTATCAGCAAGGCCATCGCACAGTAAATGAAATAGATAAGGAAGTCCCAATAGTTTGTCATCTGGGCGCATCCTAAAAGAACAGCGCACAGAACGAGATGGAGACTTATGGACGACTTTACTTCAGGAACCAATCTCGAATGCTCAGAACTTAAGTTGTCCAGCCCGGGAACGATGCCTGCTTCTTCTGCTGACGGGAGTCTGACTGAGCTTATGAGTGACAGGAGGACCGCCGTTATCAGAAGGACTATCATCATCGAGATTACATGAGCGTGAAGGTCGCCTACGAGATAGGAATAGAAGGGGAATTCATGGATAGTGTGATCTCCTCCGTTTATCTCGATCTCAGGGTTCCATCCGATGTATCTCGTACTGTCAGGATAAAAGAATCCGTCTGTCCTGCCGACGTTGATGCCCCAATTGCTGAATGTGGTAAGAAGTCCGTTTCCGATGCTGTTCTCATCGTAGAAGAAAGAGTGTGAATTGCCCCACAATGAGACCGCGCACCCTGTAAAGAAACCTGCAACATACTTGACGATCTTGTTCTCCATGAAGCCCTTCATTGAAGAAGCCTCGATAAGGAACTTGCCGATGGAAAAGCTCATAGCAAACGGGATAGCCGTAGCAGAGCACATCGCGAGATTATAGCCGATGCCGGTCTTAACGCCCGTAGCCTTGATCACGACTGCCCAGATATACTGGCCGAAGTAATAGTAGTTGATCGATTTTCCCGAAAGCCACATGTCGTTTGCAGGAAGCTTGTCGTTCCTGAGCATCGACATTATGAAGCCGTAGTCCATGAACTTCTCCTGACCGTTGATGTCAGGAAGGAAGCCCTTGAAATAGCACATGAGGATAAAGATCACGAGGAAAACGGTCTCTTCGACCACAGCAGCTTCGATGAAGCCTTCGCTGTTCAGTTTCTTGATGAGTGACTGCCTGAATGTCTTAGGGATATAGCAGCACAAAGCGACTATGAGTGCAGATAAGAAGATGCATAAGACATTCAGTCTGAATATCTTAATGTGGATCAATGTCCACAATACAAGGCTTGTGAGAATAAGGCCCATTGCCTGTGACAGGAAAAAGCCTCCTGATGAGAAATTCTCCCAGAGTTTGGTCGCGAGAGGCAAAGTTACGATGCCTATGAGCAGGAGGAAGAAAGCCCACCAGAGGCAGGGTGCCGTATCCTTGCTCCTCATGGTGAAGACACCGAGCATCGTTGCTATTGCAAATGGTAATAAGAACAGAAAATAACGCAGAGGTGATGTAGGGCCGAATCTGGAATCCTCGTAAACCTTACTCATGACAGAACTCCTTCAAATGAATCTTTTGTTATTATTTCCTGGGTATTGAGTTCAGTTACGGGAGCTGCTTCAGTCTTTCTTAAAAGGGAATCCTCATAAGATCTGATTATCTCGGAACTGATCTTTCCCGCGAGACTTACGACCGAGTCCATATGGTTCTCGGGCGTGTCATTGGTGGCATATTTAGTAAGACCCGTTGAGCATACATAGAGATTCTCGCAGGGGTTTGTAAGATCGATCTCAGGATACTGAGTAGTGAGCGCATATCTCGTCTTGGTAAGACGCCACGATTTGACATCGGACTTACGGAGTGACGGATAGAGCTTGCGCAGGCCTGCGAAATACTTGAGCATGATCTCGGCATCGGAATCGATCCAGAGTGCATCCGTGATGGAGCAGGAACCTACGAGATATACGACAGAACCGCCGTAACTGCGATCTCCGAAAGCGCTTGTGTGGTTGATTATTGCCTTGAAAGGAAGCCCTGAATCAGCAGGCGGTACCTGATAGAACATCTGGGATACCTCATGCTTCATTACCATCATGGCAGTGATCTTCGCACTGTATGTGACGTTCATAAGGATATCCCTGACATCAAGCGGGATAGGAAGTCCGTGGCTTACGTTTACGAATGTTCTGCAAGAGCCCGTGAAAACAACATAAGCGGTGTCGATAACGACCCTTGTGGAGTTCGAAAGGATGCAGCTCGTTCTGTACATGCCGTTGCCGAGCCTTGCGATCTCTGCCACAGTAGTCGAATAGCAGATCTTTCCTCCGTTATCCGTTATGGCCTGCATGAGGCTTGAAATGAGGCATGCAAAACCGCCCTCATAGTAACCGACCTTGCGGTGGGATGCTTTGCCGGACCAAGCCGAATCGAACCAGGAGATCTTGTCGTCAACGCCCATCTCTTTCGAGAGCGCGAGCAAAGCCTTGTCGCTCTTTCTCAAATGGTGGGGGAGGAGTTCCAAATACTCTCTTCCGATCCTGGTATAAGCAAGAAGACCGCCGGGAGAAGCAAGCTCCTCAACGACAGTAACATTGAAGCCTGCCTTGGCAAGCTTCATTCCGCAGGTAAGGCCCGACAGACCGGATCCTATGATGCAGACTGTTTTCTTCTCATTTAACGATTCGTTCTCAGGATCCATTATTCGATCTTCTTTGCCTCAAGGTAAAATCTCTTCTCAAAAGCTTCGCCCATAGAGAATGTCTTTCTGGGGAATACGCCTTCCTTCTCGACTGTAGCGAAGAAAGTGTCTTTGCTTATGGCGGGTACGAGGATTCCCGTATTGCCTGATGTTGCAAGCTTTCTTACGGAATCTTCGCCGTGGATGTAATCGCACTCAAGACCTAAGCTGTCTATCATCATCTGAACGGAACCTACGGCCAGGGTGTGGGGAGGATTTGCCAGAGATACTTTGACATCTTCAGCGCCTTCCGTAACGACAACGAATGTCTGCAGCCCTTCGTCGGAACCGTTAAGCACGATGCCGTTGTCCTTGAAATATTCCTTGGCCTTAGCGATGAATTCCTCACCTGAAATATTGAAAACGACTCTGTGGATGGGCTCGAAATCAAGTCCCTTATCATGGATGTTTACGATCTCTGCGAGTGCATATCTTGCAGGGTGGCAGAGCTTCTCTTCATCAGAAAGAGTCTCTCTTATGTTCTCCCAGTGAGCTTTAGCGGAAGCCAGTGAGTGGTTGCCGTCACCGACAAGGAACAGCAGGCCGTCGGAGTTATCTGCCTTAAGCTTTGCAAGGCCTGCGGTTATTGATTCTGCGATGGGAGTGCCGTCAGGAATGAATGTCCCTGAGATGTGGCCTGAACCGAGCATGAGGTCAGTGTCATATAAAGGCTTCAAGCCTTCTTCTGCTGCCATGCTGAAAGCCTTCTCGATCGTTAAGCCCTCAGGATCATCTATGAGGATCATGATGTGCGGAAGTTCCAGAGGCGAATTAGCCCTGATCCTTACTCTCGGAGGGATCCTGGAGAGGACCGTTCCTTCGGTTGCCCTGCATATGTTCTTGTTGCCGGGTTCGAAGCTGTAGCCTTCAAGGTCTATTGCAGCCATGAGGCCCTTTCTCGAAGGATGGAGCTCAGTAGCTCTGTCTACCAGGATGAAGCCTGTGCCGAGGCTTGTAAGAATGCCTTCATCAAGGTATTTTCTTGCTGTTTGTGCAATGGAACCGAGCTTTACGGTCTCTTTGTCCGTTCCGAGATAAACTTCGGGAAGAACGAGATTCAATGTGGAAGGAGCATCTCCTACCTCTTTCTCGCAGCTCTCCCAGTATTCAGGTTCCGAAGTATATTGATCGCAGGCGATTACTGCCCATTTCTTGAAGTCTGTTCCCTGTTGCGGAATAAGGATATCCGGCACCGCAAAGCCGAGATCTTTGATAGTTCTCACTTTATATACACCCTCTAAACAATAAAAGTCTTAACATTCTATCACGGTCAGGGGCTGTTTTGGGGATAAAATGAGTGTTTTTTAAGTGTTATTGGCGCTTCTGCGTGCAAAGACTTAAAGCACCTGTAAACAAATCCGTGATGCACTTAACCCAAAGTACATATAATGGTACTATTATTTCATCTGAAAACTTCCGGAGGCGAGACTTATGGCAAACAGTGAATTATCTAAACTCAAGATCTTGTTCATATACGATTATTTCAAGAATCAGGTCAGTGCCGAAGGCGGTAAGGAAGCCGTGTCCGTAAGCGAACTGATCTCATATCTCGAAGAGAATACGGGCACTACTTTTGAGCGCAAATCCATCTATGCTGACATCAGCAAGATCAACGAATATGTGCAGAAATCCGGACAGACAAATGACAGTGACTGGATCTATACGGAAGGCAAGAAATACAGGAGATCCGAGCTTAAGGACGAGATCCTTATCGATGAGGCAAGGCTCATCGTGGATGCGATCAGCACGACGACTTTCGTCGATTCGGATCTTTGCGAGAAGATCATCAAGATGTTCCCGACATATTTCCCTGAAGGCTATCAGAACAGGGCTCTTTATCCTCACTACGAGAAGATGGACAGGAAGAGCATTCTCCTCTTAAACAACATCAGGAGCGGGATCGAGGAGAGCCGCGCTTTAAAGATCTCATACGGTTACATGCTCGGGAAAAGCCTGACCGAGAAGACTGACAAGATAGTATCTCCCATGGCGCTTGACTGGGAGAACAACTGCTATTACCTTATTGCGATCGACAACGAGGAGTCCAAGGGACTTGAGAGGGACCATACTCTCTCGAAGGCTTTAAGGCGTTACAGGGTAGACCGCATAGCTTCTATCTCCGTGCTCGATGACAAGCATCTTTATGTCGATTACAAGAATGAGAGAATGAGGAATCAGGAGCTTAAGGACTTCATCAACAACTCGCTGTCGGCTTTCTCGAGCAGCAGGATGATCCGGCTCGGGATAACGATAAACGGCAAGACCAGAAAGGACGTGCTGAAGGCCTATGGAGCGTTCAGTTCCAAGGTAAGCGACAAGGTCAGGATCGCCGATGACACCAAGCTCGACAAGGGAATACTGAAGATAAGCGTAACGACAGGCCTTGCACCGACGCTCTACACGGACCTTTTCGAGCTCTCGACATTCGAAGGCGTAAATATCGAGATCGACAACGAAGAGATCTGCAAAGAATACGGTGAATATATAAGGAAGGCTGCCCGGGCGGCAAAACTTGCAAAGCTCTGATCTGATCCTGATTGCAAAGAGAAATCAAACGATTTATAATTTCTAAGTTTTATTATTATTAAGGAGTAGCACCCGATGAGACAGTTCACTTCAAAAGAGCTCAGAAAGACCTGGAAGGAATTTTATATAGAGAGAGGTCACGTTGACGTAGGTGCCGTTTCACTGGTATCTGACGGTTCAACAGGCGTTTTGTTCAACGTAGCCGGCATGCAGCCCCTGATGCCTTATCTTCTCGGCGAGAAGCACCCCTTGGGAACAAGGCTTTGCAATGTACAGGGATGTGTCCGTACAAACGATATCGATTCAGTAGGTGACAGGAGCCACGTTACATTCTTTGAGATGATGGGCAGCTGGAGCCTTGGTGACTACTTCAAGGAAGAAAGATGCAAGTGGAGTTATGAACTCCTTACCGGTGTATTCGGTTTCGACAGGGATCACCTTGCAGCTACGGTTTTCGCAGGCGATGAGAACGCGCCGAGAGACGAAGAAGGTGCAGGCTTCAGGATCGCTTCCGGATTCAAGCCCGAGAACATCTACTATCTCGGTGCAGACGATAACTGGTGGGGATTGGAGTACGGCCCCTGCGGTCCGGACAGCGAGATGTTCTATATCGCTGACGTTCCTGACTGCGGCCCGAACTGCGGTCCGGGATGCTCCTGCGGCAAGTATACAGAGATCGGCAACGACGTTTTCATGCAGTATGAGAAGCATCAGGACGGCCATCTCACACCTCTCAAGCAGAAGAATGTTGATACAGGCTGGGGCCTTGAGAGGATCCTTGCTTTCCTTAACGGAACAAAGGACGTTTATAAGACAGACCTTTTTACAGATGCTATAGCTTTCATTGAGAACGCATCCGGTGTTAAGTACGATTCAGACGAGAAGCTCACCAAGTCAATGAGAGTATTGGCTGACCATATCCGTACAAGCGTTATGCTGATCGGCGACGCTGCCAAGCTCGTTCCTTCAAATGCAGGCGCAGGCTACGTATTAAGACGTCTCATCAGACGTGCCGTAAGACATGCAAGGACACTCGGTCTTTCAACAGAGCAGATCCTGGGTCTTGCAAAGATCTATATCGACAAGGTATACGATGACAGCTATCCGCTCCTTACAAAGAACCGTGAGTTCATCTTGAACGAGCTCGACAAGGAGATCGCAAGATTCGAGAGCACGCTTGAGAACGGCATCAAGGAGTTCAAGAAGATATTAGATGACAAGAAGGCAGCAGGTTCTTCTGCTATCGACGGCGATTCTGCATTCTATCTTTACGATACATTCGGATTCCCTATAGAACTCACTGTCGAGATGGCTTCCGAGGAAGGCCTTAAGGTCGATGAGGAAGGCTTCAAGGCTGCAATGGAAAAGCAGAAGGAGACAGCAAGAGCTGCAACAAAGGCAAAGGGTGATCTTGCACTTTCAGTAAACGAGATCCCTGATGAAGTAGCCAAGGATTCCAATGCCACAGAATACGACGGTTACGATGACCTTAAGTGTGATGCAAAGGTCATCTACATTCTTAAGTCTGACGATGACGGCAAGCTCAATGTCGTTGACAGTGCCGAAGAAGGCGATGACATCATCGTGGTAACGGACAAGACAGTCCTTTACGCTACGATGGGCGGTCAGATCCACGATGAAGGTAAGATCTTCACTGACGGCTTTGAAGCAGAGGTAATCTCTGTAGATAAGGATGCCCAGGGCAAGTATCTCCATACTCTTAAGGTTACTAAGGGTACAGTATCCACAGGTGAGACAGTAAGCATCGAAGTTGATAAGAAGAACAGACTTGCGATCGCAAGAAACCATACGGCTACACATATCCTGCTCTCAGCTCTTCAGAAGGTCTTGGGTGATCATGTTGAGCAGGCAGGTTCTTATGTAGGCAATGACCGTCTGAGATTCGACTTCAACAACTCACAGGCCATGACTGCAGAAGAGATCGCTAAGGTCGAGGAAATGGTAAACGATGTTGTCCTTCAGGCTCTCCCTGTTGAGACAAAGGTACTTGCGATCGAAGAAGCAAAGAAGCTCGGCGCTACGGCTATCTTCGGCGAGAAGTACGGCGCAGTCGTAAGAGTCGTTGCAGTAGGCGGATTTGAGAATCCGTTCGATCTCGAGTTCTGTGGCGGTACGCACCTTACAAACAGCGCACAGATCGGCCAGTTCAGGATCGTTTCCGAATCGGGTATCGCAGCAGGCATCAGAAGGATCGAAGCCGTAACAGGTACAAAGTGCTATGAGATGAACAAGGCAGACAGGAACCTCATCGATGAGGCAGCTTCTGCTCTTAAGACTCCCAAGGATAAGATCGTAGAGAGGATCGATGCTCTTCACGCAGAAGTTAAGTCTCTCGAAAAGGAACTTTCCGAGATCGAGAAGGCTAAGGCAGGTTCTTTCGCTGACAGCGCAGTATCCGGCGCAAAGGATATCGGCGGCGTCAAGGCAGTCATCGCTTCCTGCGATGCAGCTGATGCGGCAGCATTGAGAGACACGGCAGACAAGATCCGTGACAAGCTCGACTGCGGTGTCGTATTCCTCGCAGCTAACGGCGGCGACAAGCTCCTTTTCACAGCTATGGCTACCAAGTCTGCTAATGAGAAGGGTGCTCACTGCGGCAACATCATCAAGGAAGCTGCAAAGGTCGCAGGCGGTGGCGGCGGCGGACGTCCCGACATGGCTCAGGCAGGCGGCAAGGACGTATCCAAGCTTGCTGACGCTCTCGCAAAGGCTGAAGAAGTCCTGGCTTCACAGGTTAACGGTTAAGGAGAAATAATATGTGCATTTTTTGCGATATAGTTGAAGGAAAGATCCCTTCGTCAAAAGTATATGAGAACGAATATGTTCTCTGCTTTAATGACATTAATCCCGTAGCTCCGGTACATGTTCTCGTTGTTCCGAAAAAGCATTTCGCGAACATCAATGAACTTGCATCAGATCCTGAGGGCGCTCTTTATTCCGCCGAGATCACTAAGGCAATCGCTGAAGTAGCAAAGATCAAGGGTGTAAGTGATGCTTACAGAACGATCAACAACTGCGGTGAGGGTGCAGGCCAGACAGTAATGCACGTTCATTTCCACGTTATCGGTGGCGCAAACCTTACGGAGAAACTCATCTGATCCTATGGCTAGAATGAGAACCAAGCGCAATATTCCTGCGCGCATGGAAAAATGTCATGAGCGCTGGTTTGACGCGCCCATGCTTAATAAAGGCAAATGGAGAGAAGCATGTGGCTTTCCCGAAGACGTCCCGGTCTGGCTTGAGATCGGCTGCGGCAAGGGTAAGTTCTGTACCGAGATGGCATTAAGACATCCCGAAGTCCTTTACATCGCCATGGAAAGAGATGCTTCCGTCACTTTGGCCGCTATCGAGAAGGCTCACGAACTTGAGATCCCCAATCTCTTCTTTATCAGAGGTGATGCGGGCATAATCGAGAATTACTTTGCAGAGAACGAAGTAAACAGGATCTTCCTGAATTTCTCGGATCCCTGGACAAGGCAGAACAAGCCCAAGAGACGTCTTACGTACAGGGATTTCCTTGCCAAGTACAAGACCATGATGAGAGACGGCGGTGCGGTCGAATTCAAGACCGACAACGATGATCTTTTCGACTTCTCTTTAGGCGAATTCGAAGCCATGGGCTTTAAGCTTACGGATGTCACCAGAGACCTTCATAACAGCGAATGGAATGAAGAGAATATCCGCACGGAATTCGAGCAGAAATTTGCTGACCAGGGCATCACGATCAAGAGAGTCGTAGCTAATCTTTAATATCAGGACCGGAAAATATGGAACTCAATAAATGTCCCAACTGCTCAGGGAAGCTTGCGCTTGCCAAAAACAGAAAGAGGCTTGTCTGTTCATACTGCGGAAGCGAGTTTCCGCTGGATGAGGCCACCAGAAACGAGATAGGTGACCAGCCCGTAAACATGGACTGGTTCATTTACGACTGGGACCTCAAAAGCCTTCAGGAGAACGATTCCTGCAAGACAATGATCCAGGCTTTCATAAGGACGCTGAACGATTACGAGACATCTTCCAGGATTGAATCCTATATGCGCGAGTACCTCATGGGTTTTGACGACGTCTCCGCATATGGCATCCGTGAAGAGAAGATGAAGGACATTGTCGGCAGGCTCTCAAGCGATCTTCTTCCGGGAGAGAGGGTCGTCCTTTATTACGATGACGGTATTCTGATCCATGGTAAAACGGGAGTCGTGATTACCGATAAGCGTACTCTCTTCGTTGACAGAAGGAATGTCAAATCCGTCATGCACGTATCGATCCCGTTTATCGAAGTCTCATTTTCCTCGGGATATCCGAAGGCGCGGCTTGGCGATAAGTACGGAAATGACATCGGAGGCGGTTGCGGATTTATATCCCACTTTGATCTTGAAGGTACGGTAATGGCGCTCATATGCGCGTTCGCATTCGAACAAAGGCCGGACAGACCTAAGATAAAGCTCGTTGGCGGCATTAAGTGATCTTGGTTATTTCCTTACGAACAGGAGCACTCCGCCTTCTTCATATGCCAATTCGAAATCTTCGTCATGCATAAGTGATTCAAGAAGGTATCTGTCGCTGCTCTCACCGAGGATCAGGTAATTGAACATGTATCTGTCGGTAAAATCACGGTAATACATATGCGCGGATCTGAGGTCGTAATATTCGCCGATATATTCGTAATCTTCGTTGTTCTGCCATAAGTACAGTTCCGCTCTGCCGTCAATGTACGGATGGAATCCATTGTATTCCAGATACTGGCCGTCATTGAAATTGGTGTAGAGCACCACGGGCTCTGCGCTCTTGTTCATGATCTCTATTACCTCATCGAGGCGGTCGTAATGAGCCGTTTTTCCGGGAGCTTCGTCAATCGATTTTATCAGGTTATATGCTGATACGCCTGCCGTGACCAGGATCAGTATGACTGCGGCAAAGACTTCAACACGCTTCGTGATCATGCTCTTGAGCTTCTCAGGGAACTTAACCTCAACATCCTTCAGAACATAAGAGAATGAGATGATGCCGAAGATGAAGAAATAGGATATGCCCTTTCTGTGAAGAAGTCCGAGCATAAGCGTTCCCATGAACAGGCAGAAATAACGTACGGAGAATTTCTTCCCTTTTACGAAGAATCCGATCACGCCGAGCAGTATTGCAAGGATGATCATCATCTTTCCGTAATGAGTGCTGAGATCTGCCGGGCGCATCTCTGCTATTGTCTCGCTTAACTTGTTCTGACCATAGGAAGACGTGAGATAGATCATGTTTTCAAGTCCGTAAGGGTTAAGGAATCCGACGGCGGCACCTGCTGCAAGAGCTGCCATAAGACCGATCAGGCTGCCGTTAGCTTCAAGCTTGAATGACCTGATCTTAACGGGGACCGCGCCCGCAATGAAGGGCAGCATGAACACGAACAGCATGGCCCACATTGATGCATGAAGGTTGACCAGTGCGACAGATAACAGCGGAATGCCGGCAAGGTACTTGTATTTTTTTGTCTGCGCATGCTTTTCGAGCAGCCAGATCTCGAGAAGAAGGATCACGTAAGTGAATATCTGCGGCCTTGTGACAATGAACGGGTTAAAAAGCAGTATGTCTATAACCGCTGAAAGGACGGCGGACACCTGTTCGTTCTTTGTTATGAGCAGGATGGTCTTGTATGAGAGCACGCAGATTGCCGCAAAGCAGATATATAAGACAATGCTAAGGCCTATCATGCCCAGGCGTGAATACGCCAGATAGAATATGACCGTGCTGAGCCACTGCTGAAGGACGATCTTCATGTCCGAATGCATCGAAAGGAAATCGGTATGCGGGAAGCCGTTCTTCAGGATATATTCGCCCGTCGGGTAGAGAAAATAGAAGTCGTTGTCAAGAGAGCGCAGCTGGAAACAGGCTGTCACAAAAGGAAACAGAAGAATGATGTATTTGAGCCATTTGGGCAGATTGTTTTTGACAAGTTGGGAATCTGTCATGCGCTGTACTCCGACGATTATTGGTAAAATTATATCACGCGATCTGTGAAGCAAAAATCGTTTGAGGGAAAAAGGGGGCAATATGCCCTTTTTTAATTAAAATTTACATTCTAATGACAAAAATTCTGTGGAAAACCCCTTTTCAGTGGAGTAGAATTCTTAAGGTGCAGACCATAGAGCACTATAAAAGTTTAATAATCCCGGTTAAGGGAATTTAGGAGGAATTCAATATGGCAGTAAAAGTTGCGATTAACGGTTTCGGTCGTATCGGTCGTCTTGCTTTCAGACAGATGTTCGGTGCTGAGGGTTATGAGATTGTAGCTATCAACGATCTTACAAAGCCTTCCATGCTCGCTCACCTTCTCAAGTATGACACAGCTCAGGGCGGATATGCTGGTGTATTCGGCGAGAATAAGCACACAGTTACATCTGACGACGAAGCTAACACAATCACAGTTGACGGCAAGTTACTTAAGATCTACAAGGAACCCGATGCAAACAATTGCCCTTGGGGCGAGCTCGGTGTAGACGTAGTTCTCGAGTGCTCCGGTTTCTACACATCTAAGGAAAAGGCACAGGCTCACATCAATGCCGGCGCTAAGAAGGTTGTTATCTCTGCTCCTGCAGGAAACGATCTCCCTACAATCGTTTACAACGTTAACCACACAACACTCACAGCTGATGACAAGATCATCTCTGCAGCTTCCTGCACAACAAACTGCCTTGCTCCTATGACAAAGGCTCTCAATGACTATGCAGCTATCCAGAGCGGTATCATGACAACAGTTCACGCTTACACAGGCGACCAGATGATCCTTGACGGTCCTCAGAGAAAGGGTGACCTCCAGAGAGCAAGAGCCGGTGCTGCTAACATCGTACCTAACTCTACAGGCGCTGCTAAGGCTATCGGCCTTGTTATCCCTGAGCTCAACGGCAAGCTCATCGGTGCTGCTCAGAGAGTTCCTACATTCACAGGTTCTACAACAATCCTTCACGCTGTTGTTAAGGGTGAAGTTACAGTTGACGGCATCAACGCTGCTATGAAGGCTGCTACAAACGAGTCTTTCGGCTACACAGAAGAGAAGCTCGTTTCTTCTGACATCGTTGGTATGAGATTCGGTTCCCTCTTCGATGCTAACCAGACAATGGTTTCCAAGATGGATGACGGCAACTCACTCGTTCAGGTTGTTGCTTGGTACGACAACGAGAATTCTTACACATCTCAGATGGTAAGAACAATCAAGTACTTCGCAGAGCTCGGCTAATAACCGGTTTTAAGAAACTGATTACCGGAGGCGTCTCTTATGAGGCGCCTCTTTTTTATTTCTTGAAAACGCCTATGGACCTGGACCTGAAACTGGCGATGGACGCCAAATGGGACGAAAATGGCGAAAACCGTCTCTAAAATCGTCCATGAGGCCTCCGATAGACGAAAATAGGGACGATATTTGCCAAAACCGTCTCATTTTCCGTCTATAAGGTCACTTGCAAGAGTTATTTGAAGATGCCGCCCCGTCCATACGGCTGGCAACTCAATCAATGGGAACCGTCATTTCTGGTTCTTTATTAATATAATTATTTATAAGTAATAAAACGCGCTCGAAAAGCCTGACTTACAGACAGATCTCTACGACAGTTGCCTCAGGAGCGGAGAAGATCCTGAACGGGAGGATGCCGCAGCCGACGCCTCTTGATACGAAGACATCCGTTCCGTTTATATTGAAATGTCCCTGGATAACGCCCATCTTTGGGAACTTATCAGTAGTCCTTAATACGTTGAATTCGAATCTGAAAGGGAGCTTCATCTGTCCGCCGTGGAAATGCCCCGAGAGCATGTAGGCGGGTCTTGAATCAGGCGACAGGTGCAGGAATGCGTCCGGGTCGTGAGCTGCCAGGATAACAGGATATTCATTGCCGCAGGAGAGCTTTTCCTGCCAGACGCGGTGGATCTTTCCGGAATCGGGAACGCCGGTAAGGTAAGCTTTAGCGTCACTTTTTCGCGAGCTGAGGATAACAGAACTTGTATCAAGACTAATAAACCCGGATCTCTCAGGCGCGTTCTTGAGATTACAGTCATGGTTGCCGGAGATGCCGTAGAAGGGGATTCCGAGTTCCCTGCAGCATGCACTGACTTCAATTAAGTATTTATAGCCCTTCTCGGAATTCTCCGGATAAGTGATTATGTCCCCTCCGAACAATACGGCGTCGAGGCCGCCTGCTGCATGTGCCTTTCTGATGGTCTTATTCATGCGCGCTGCGGTCACGGGGCACCATTCCGTATGGATGTCTGAGAAGAAGAATAAGCGGAGATCAGGGGCATCAGAAGAGCCTTGAGGGACAAAGGGGAGCTTGCTTATGGTTTCTTTGCTGATGACGCCTTTGTCTGTCTCGTGCTTTTTTAATACGACCCTGTCGTTAACAAGGAAGAAAGGTTCGGCCAAACACCATAGGACATAAAGCAGAATTAATGCTGCCAATATCAGTAAAACCGTCAAAAAGATGTCCATCGGGCCTGCGTTTCTCCTTTTTTCTTAATTATATAATATGCAGGCGCCAAACGTGTGTTATAATTCATACAATTGAAAATGTATTTCATAGGAGGAATTTAGGATGCCTAAGACAGAAATCACATACGAGATCGTTCAGCAGATCGGTATTCTCAAGGAGAATAAGTCCGGTTGGCAGCGTGAGCTTAATATCGTTAAGTGGAATAACGGTAAGCCGAAGCTTGACATCCGTGACTGGGGCCCGAACCACGAGAAGGTAGGTAAGGGTATTTCTCTTGATTTCGAAGAATATAATACTCTCAAGGCTTATCTTGAGGATGGCGACTTCACTTCTCTCGACGAGTAATCAACCGTTACAGGGCAGTTTGTTTATTGAATCTGATTAGGGCGCGTTGCCATGCGTCGTGATTAAGTATGAGAAGCGAAGAACGAGCGGGTATTATCTCAATATTAATGCTGTTTTTGTGGGGGACTCTGATTACAGAGCCCTTCCATATTTTTGCGCGCTTTATTGCGAGAGCCGTGCATTATGCCTGCAAGGGGATAGGGATAAGCGGAATAGCGGCTTCGCTGGCCTTATATGTTGTAGTCGTATCAGTGATAATACTGATGCAGAAGCTGGAACCTACCAAGCTCGGTGTCTTTATCCCGTGTGCGATATCGGTGACCTTTATCGCAATGCTTCTGGTAAAGATATTCATGAACCGTTCAGTGGTAATCAGCGATTCGCTTTGCCTTGCCATCCCTGCAGCGATAGCGCTTGCCTTCTACATAATCAAGTTTGAGAAGGGCCTCAAGTGGTTTGCGGATATCTATACATATTCGCTTGCTGTGGCACTGGTTAATTCCCTCTTGTTCGTTCCGATAGCGAAGCTGGGAACCGTAGCGGCAAAGATCCTTTATATAACAAGATATAACGATATGGACATTACTTCGGGCTTCGCAGGCCTTGCAGGTATTCCCGAATTCGTTTGGGGAATATTCCTTACGGCTTTCGCGGTCCTTCCGGTAATCTATCTTGCTACTATCGGCAGGAGGAAATGATATGGAACAGTTAGATCTGTTTGCGAGCATGGCTCAAGCTGATCAGGAGAAGAATGAATATCTTGAACTCGTAAAGAAGCTCAACTATTTTGCAGAGCTCTACTATGCCCAGGACGAACCTGAGATATCGGACTACGAGTACGATACCATGAACAACAGACTTAAAGAGATCGAGAAGGCGCATCCTGACTGGATCGTTCCTGAATCTCCGTCTCAGAGAGTCGGCTGGAAGGCTGAGAAGGGGATCCTCGTAAAGCACAATGTCCCCATGCTTTCTCTCCAGGATGTTTTCGAAAAAGAAGATGTATACGAATTCGTTAATTCCATGAGGGAAGAATTCGGCGATGAGGCAGAGTTCCTGGTCGAGACGAAGATCGACGGCCTGTCGATGGCTCTGCGTTATGAAGAGGGCGAGTTAAAGCTCGCTGTCACGAGAGGTGACGGCATTACCGAAGGCGAAGACGTCACCATGAATGCCAGGCAGATCCCTGACGTCGTAAGACAGCTTAAAGAGCCTGTCCCTTATATTGAGATCAGAGGCGAGGTCTACATGACCAGAAAGGCCTTTGAAGCCGTAAATGCGAAGGCGGAAGAAGAGGGCAAGAAGACATTCGCCAATCCCAGAAACTGCGCTGCAGGAACATTAAGACAGATAGATACGAGGATCACAAAGGAGAGAGGCTTATCCCTCTTTATATTCAATGTGCAGGAGACAAGAGGCGTTACTTTCAATACGCATCTTGAAGGATATGAATACTTAAGGCGCAACGGCGTCAAGGTAATCGAGCAGTGCTTTAAGTGCAGGACTGCCGATGAGGTATGGGATGCGATACAGAAGATCGGTGCGATGCGCGGCGATCTTGAATACGATATCGACGGCGCAGTCGTTAAGCTCAATAATCTTTCTGAGAGATCCAAGCTCGGCAATACGATCAAGTTCCCCAGATGGGCAATAGCTTACAAGTATCCGCCGGAAGTAAAGGAGACACGCCTGCTTGATGTTGAGGTCAACACCGGAAGAACGGGCAGGGTAACACCCGTTGCGGTATTCGAACCCATCAGCCTCTGCGGCACGATGGTGTCCCGCGCGACTCTCCACAATCAGGACTTCATCGACCAGCTTGGTCTTGGCATAGGTGATACGATCCTTGTCTATAAGTCCGGCGAGATCATTCCGAAGGTTAAAGATGTAAATAAAGACAAGAGGCCTTCTGACTGGCAGCCTTATAAGATGCCTGAGAACTGTCCTGTCTGCGGACACAGGCTCGTAAGGGATGAGGGCGGAGTAGATCTTAAGTGCGTAAATCTCATGTGCCCCGGAACGCTTGTTAACCGCATCGTTAACTTCGTGTCCCGTGACTGCATGGATATAAAGGGATTCGGCACGGAGTACATAAGAAAGCTTACCGAAGAAAAATACATTAAGGATATCGCCGATGTTTTCGAGCTCAAGGACAAAAGGGATGAACTCATAGAGAATAAGCTCTTAGGCCTTGAGAAGAATACCGATAAGCTCTTAAGCGCCATTGAGGACGCGAGGAAAGAGACACCTGCAGACAAGGTCCTTGCCGGTTTGGGCATCCCCGGCGTCGGCAAGGCGACAGCAAAAGAACTCATCAGGACATTCGGTTCGATAGACGCTATCGCAGAGGCTGACAAAGCTTCGCTTGTAGCGGTGCAGGACATCGGAGAGATCTCTGCCGAAGGAATCTATAACTTCTTCCATGATGAAGGAAACAAAGCCCTCCTGGAGCGCTTAAAGGCACTTGGTCTAAACTTCGCAAGAGAAGAGAGCGCGGTTCAGGGCACTGCTCTTACAGGACTTACTTTCTGCATCACGGGAACGCTCGAAGGAATGAGCAGGAGCGATGCAGAGAGCCTGATCGAGAGCAACGGCGGCAAGCCCGTATCTTCGGTATCCAAGAAGACATCCTATCTCCTTATGGGCGCAGATGCGGGATCAAAGGAAAGAAAAGCCAGGGAGCTGGGCGTCCCGATCATCTCTTTGGAAGAACTTAAGGACATGATCGCAAAGGGCTGAGCCGTATGAATATTGAAGAAGAAAAGAAGAAGATCAGAAAAGAGATAAGGAGAAGGAGGCGCGAGCTTTCTTCCAAGACCTTGTCTGCCATAGATAACAGCCTTCCTGAATTCATTTCCGCAATAGGTGACAAGGAGCTTTTGAAGACTCTTAAGAATGCGAAAAGGATCGCTCTCTACAGAGCCTTTGACGGTGAGGTCCCTGTAGACGGCCTTGCAAAGTTCTTCATGGACAAGGGCATTACGTGCTGTTTCCCGAGAATAGAGAATGACAGGATGGTATTCTGCGACTGCATAAGTCTTGATGACAGCGAGTTTACCGTATCCTCACTTGGAATAAAAGAACCTGATACGTCCAAGACTCCGGTAGAACCCAAGGACATTGATGTTGTCGTGCTGCCGGCGCTTGCATATAATGAAGAAGGTACAAGGCTTGGTGCCGGCGGCGGTTTCTATGACCGCTACATAGGCAGCATGGGCTCTGCCAGACCATATCTTCTGGGGATCTGCTATGAATTCCAGATATGTTCTGACGTGCCGTCTGACGGACACGATATCAGCGCTGATTTCATAGCGGTGATACCTGAAGAAGAATATGCGGAGTAAGAAATAAATGCGTTATTTTATTGCAAATCTGGCTATGCATCTGGTGATCACGGGCGTCTTCGTCCTGCTTACCTGTGTTGCCGCAGGACGCAATAAGACCAAGAAGACTAAGCATGTCATCTTCTATTTCTTCCCGATCATATTTGCGCTTGCATCAGTGCTTTACATCGTTTTCTATACAGCTCCGAGACTGATGGACATCAACAGCCTCATCAACAGCAATTACTACTACAATTCCGGCACTGTTGAGAAGATAGGGTTTGCCAAGAATTATTTTTCCATCAACGACGAACACTACTATCTGAATCCTTTGCATAACAAACTGGTCGAAGGCGATACCGTCAGGGTCAAGTACACGCCTTATTCTTCTTTCACCGTTGAGGTTACGAAGATAGAAGGATCAGATCAGGGGTCAGACGGAAACGCTTCGAAAGATAATTAAAAAATTGAGACTAGTCTCAATTTTTGCCAAAAAGTCTCATTTTCGGGCCGTTTTTTTCATTTCTGATCAACTTGCTTACACAAGCCCGTTTTCAGGTCGTAAACTTTCATTAAAACATGAAGGAGGAAGCGACCATGGAGAACACGGCTATCAGAAAAGGCAAGGTGGAGATGTCTGTTGTATGCAGTGATTTGAGTCTTCTGGAGAACATCAATTCATTGCTTAATGACAGCGGCTTTATTTCCGTTGAGGATGAACAGGGAATAACGCATTACATAGTCGACGGCCGGAGCAACAGGGATGAGGTTGCAGGCAGGGTGACATCCTTAACTCCGGGCAGGAAGAACAGGCAGGGTAAGGAAGAAGCTTATATAG
Organism: Oscillospiraceae bacterium; assembly: GCA_902764825.1. Taxonomy (GTDB): domain Bacteria; phylum Bacillota; class Clostridia; order Saccharofermentanales; family Saccharofermentanaceae; genus Saccharofermentans. Next base: position 14,591 of record CACWXL010000007.1, on the reverse strand, counting down.
ACATGTGCGTTAAGTCCGTTCTGCGTGAGTACGGATTCGATATGTCTCATATTGGAACGGTATTGCTTTACAGGGTCCTTTTCGATTCATACATAAACGGAATCCCGCTTCCGCCGACCATGAAGGCTATCTACTGTGAGACGGGCAAGGAATACGGGCTTTCCATAGAACAGTGCGAGAGGGATGTCAGGTATTCGATATCAAAGAGCGCGCTTAAAGACATGCGCAGCAGATCGGCCTTAAGATGCATGGGAACCAGGATCGAGAGAAGATTAGGCTACAGGGATCCTTTGGAATAAAAAAGGCTCCGTGGAAACGGAGCCTTAGGAATTCAAGTTATATATAAGAATTACTTCTTCTTACCCTTCTTAGCGTTAACCTTATCCTTGAGTGACTTTCCTGCCTTGAATGTAGGAACAGTAGATGCAGCGATCTTAATCTTGTCGCCTGTAGCAGGGTTGCGGCCGCTTCTTGCAGCGAGCTTCTTTGTCTTGAATGTGCCGAAGCCAACGAGAACAACCTTGTCGTTCTTTACGAGAGCACCTTCAATAGCACCGAGGGTAGCCTTGAGAGCTGCTTCTGCATCCTTTTTGCTGAGGCCTGCATCTTTTGCGATCTTGTCAATAAGCTGTGACTTGTTCATGTGGTTTCCTCCTGTATTAGCCGCTGAAAAGGCTTAATTTTATAGTAATTTCATTATTGATTTAAGTAAAAAAGAAGTCAATAGTTTTCAAGCAAAAATAACAAAAATGTTTGAAAAAATTTGACAATCGAAGGAATCGGTTTTATGGTTTTCGGGCGCGCGAAAAGAATAACCAATTGAATAGAATGGCAATTATTAATTAATGTCACTTTGATGCAAGATTTATTTGAACTGATAGTGTATTATTGTTGTGCAAAAAACCAATCGGAGGATATATATATGATAGTTACTAAAGATACGATCATCGGAGATGTTGTAATGCAGGATGAAGGCATTGCGCCGATCCTTATGGCTTCCGGACTTCACTGCCTCGGCTGTGCACTTGCTTCAGGAGAGACCATTGAAGAAGCTTGCATGGTTCACGGCATGGACTGCGATGCACTGGTAGAAGAGATCAACAACTACTTCCAGTCCAAGGGCTGATCTCACTGATACAACGCTAAGAAAACGAAGAGAGTGTCTTCAAAGGCACTCTCTTTTTGTTTGGGGATCAATAGGAAGCTCCGATGATTATCTCGAAAGTGGTTCCTTCGCCGAGTTTGCTCGTAACCTTTATCTCTGCATCGTGCTTGTCGCAGATGAGCTTGACGATCGCAAGGCCAAGGCCTGTACCCTTGATGTTGACTCCAGAGTTATGCGCTCTGTAGAAACGGTCAAAGATCCTCGGGATATCCTGTTCAGGAATGCCGATGCCGTTGTCTTCCACGGAGATATGGATCTTCTGCGTCGATATATGAGAAAGGTCTCCGGATCTCCATGCCTTTACGACGATGTCGGCTTTAGGCCCGGTGTAGTTGATCGCATTGGAGATAAGGTTCTCGAACACGCGCGAGAACTTCGCGGGATCTGCCTTTACGATAAGGGAATCCATCGGAGGGAGATCCAGCGAGAGGTGCTTGTCCGTATCTTCCAGATCCATTGAATACATGACGACAAGTTCGTCGAGCATCTCGGAGATGGATACTGATGTGAAGTGGAAATCAGAGTCTGAAGATTCCATCCTGGTAAGTTCCATGATGTCTGCGACGATCCTTTCCATCTGCTCGGATCTTCTGACGATGTTGCTCAAGTAGGAATTGCGCTGCTCCAGGCTTAAGTTGTCCTGTGCGGAGAGCATGAGTTCGGCATAACCTCTGATGGCGGTGATAGGCGTTCTTAAGTCGTGTGATACGTTGCTCAGGACGTTCTTACGTGCAGCTTCACCTTCCATAAGTCTCTTATTTGTAAGAACCAGGTCGCGGTTGATCTCTGAGATGAAGACTGTCTTCTCTCTTACCTGGCGCTTCAATACGGCGGCGCTTCTCTGGATCTCACGCTGCTGTGTAATGTATGAAGATACAAGTGAGATCTCTGCTATGAACGTGAAGATGACGAAGATGAGACTGTATGTCGGGATCGTATAGACGATCATGCTGTCAAGCAGGATCGAGAGATAGAGGATAAAGAACATGAGGCTGAACATCAACGCCCAGAGAAGTATCCTCTGGTTTTCCTTGTTATAGAAGAAAAGATTTATAAAGATCGAGAGAAGGACTGTCAGTACACAGAACAGCAGTGCCACGAACTCGGGCGCAGGCCTTCCGAAGCCGATATCACAGATGAAGTAGGCGATAAGGAGCGCAACGCCGACAGTAAGAACGATATGATGTGCTTTGGCAAGCATTATATATTTCTTCTGCGGTTTTGAACCCTGGAAGAACTGCGTGTTCTCTACAAAGGCAGCTGAAGCAGCCACTACCAAAAGAACGAATCTTATGTCTGCTCTGATGTGGCTGTTGACGGAAATAAAACGGCAGTCATCAAGATAGTAGAGCAGGATAGAAACAAAGCTGACGAAGAATGCGAAGAAGAGCTTCTTGTTCTTGACGGCTCCGAGGATGATGTTGGAGCCGACGCCGAGGGCTACGAGGAAGAGCATCGTAACGATGGCAAAGTGTCCTGCGGTAATGACTGTGCGGACATCGTTTGCGACCCTGGTCTCAATGATGGGTTCTGAAAGAAGGCCGGGATTTGAGACCTGCGGAGTGCATGTGATAACGATGACAAGATCGAGTTTTCCGTTCTCGGGGATAAGCGTGCAGTAGTCGGCAAATGCCTTGAGATTGAATACGGGAGTCTTGTCTCCGATCTTCTGAATGAATTCGCCGTTGCAGAATATCCATGCTGTTCCGTTATATTTATGGAATGTCAGTGACAATGCATTGATCTCTTTGCTGCATTCAAAATGGCCGACGTAAGCTGCTGAATAACAGTCCTTGTTATCTACGGTGAAGTGCTGGTATTCGGGTGCTTTGTCTGTCTCGAACCACTGTGCAGTGTTGTTATAGTCGAACCAGCCTTTCCATGTATCACGGATCCCGACAGTTTCTGCATAAGGCCTGTGGTTGGTCAGCACCGAAGAAGGCCAGAAATAAGGAGATCTGTCATGAGTGGTGTTCATGGCGTGAGCAAGGCTTGCTTTCGCTGTCTCAGGCGTTATGTTCGGAACGAATGTCCAGCCGCCGGTTGCGTGACTGCTGTAGGGTCCGTCCAGGGCGAGAGTGTCGCTTAATATAAGCGTCCCTCTGTCCTCGTTATACACAGGTATCGAATCGGTGGTGTACGTGATACCGATGCTGATTATTCCTGCAATGACCAATACGAGTAAGAGCGCGAAAATAAAGGCCAGCATAGTACCGCCGAAGGTCCTGTTGCGCGAATCAGAACCCGGAAACTTAAGACTTCCCAATCTGCTGTGCTTATACTGTGCCATTTATGTTCTTCGTTTCCTGAAAATGATGAAGCGGGACTATTATAAGCCCCGCGTTCAGAAAATACTATTTTATTAAATTAGAACTGTGTGTTCATGCTGTTCTTTACCGGCGGATAAGCAAAGGAATAACCGATGCCCCACTCAGTCTTTACGAACGTGATCTCAGGTGCGATCTTCTCCATCTTCTTTCTGAGGTAAGAGATGTTAACCATTACGAGGTGGTTGTCGCACGGAGAATCGTCACCCCAAACGTGGGAATAGATCCTTGTGAAAGGAACGATGACGTTGGGAGTCTCAGCCAGGAGGCAGAGAATGTCGAACTCACGGTTTGTAAGATGTAAAGGCTTCTCCTTGAGAGTAACCTCACGTGTCTTGATATTGATGCGGAGCGGCGGATACTCAACGAGGAATCCTTCACTCTTCATGTTTCTCTTGATGTGAACGTTGATTCTGAGGCTTAACTCAGGAAGTGAATAAGGCTTTGTGATGTAGTCATCAGCACCAACCTTAAATCCGTTGATAACGTCTTCCTGCTGATCCTTAGCTGTAAGGAAGATGATCGGGCAGTCAGTATACTCCTTGATCTTGGGTGCAAGATCAAATGCACTTCCGTCAGGAAGCATAACATCCAATACGATGCATGAGAAACTGTGAAGCTTGATCTTCTCAAGTGCTTCTGCACAGGAAGCTGCTGTTACTACATCATATCCTTCGCTTTCGAGGAAATCACGGTTAAGGACTAAGATGTCGCTGTCGTCATCTACAAGAAATACTTTTTGCTTTGCCATTAAAATACCTCCCCAGTTACTTTTATTGTTCTTCTTCATCACAATTACCGGCAATGAGCGAGACACCGGATTGCTCTTTTACATAATTGTGATTTTTTGATTTTTGACTAGTATAGTATACAACACATCAAACCGATTTTATATAGTCAATTGCAATAAGTTACAGATAATATTTGACAATTATAAGTGCAACTGCTCAAAATATAGAAAATATGTTCGGTTAATGGTATCATAAAAACCATGAAACGCATCATTTTTCACATAGATCAGAACTGCTATTTTGCGTCGGTCGAGATGATCTCGAGGCCGGAATTAAGAAATGTTCCGATGGCTGTTGCCGGTGATGCGAAGGTCAGGCACGGCATAATCCTTGCCAAGAATGAACCTGCCAAGAAATACGGGATCAAGACTGCAGAAGCCATCTGGCAGGCACAGGCTAAATGTCCCGATCTGGTGCTCGTTGATGCGCACCATGAGAAGTATGAATTCTATTCCAAAAAGCTCCGCGAGATGTATTCGGAATATACGGATAAAGTCGAGCCGTTCGGCCTGGATGAGTGCTGGCTCGACATGACGGGGATCGTTTCGGATTACGATGAGGCAGAAGAGGTTGCACTCGAGATAAGGAACCGCGTTAAAGAGGAGTTCAAGCTTACATGCTCTGTCGGCATCAGCTTTAACAAGGTTTTCGCAAAGCTCGGAAGTGACTATAAGAAGCCCGACGCCACGACTGTCTTTACTGATCAGAACTGGCAGGAGAAGATATGGCCACTGCCCGTATCAGATCTCCTTTTTGTCGGAAAACACACCGCAGATAAGCTCGCGAAGATCAATGTAAAGACTATAGGTGATCTCGCAAAGACTGATGTTGAATTCATTAACCGCTATCTCGGTAAGAACGGTGTCGGATTGTGGGAATATGCCAACGGTCTGGATGATTCGCCGGTTGCGGAATCAGGCTATAAGCGCATCCCAAAATCAGTCGGGAATTCCACTACGACGGCAGAAGATATGACCTCCGACAGACAGATAGAGAGGACTTTACATATGCTTTCCGAGAGTGTAGCCTCAAGGCTCAGAAGGCACGGTCTTAAAGGCACCGTCGTACAGATAACCGTCAGGGACAGGGATCTCGGGATCTATGAGAAGCAAGGGATCTTATACAGAGCGACGGATGATGCCAAAGATATCTATCAGGCGGCAAGAGACCTTTTCAAGAATTCATATGACTGGAATAAAGGTGTCAGGAGCATAGGCGTCAGATGCACCAAGCTCGTCAGATCAGACAGCGGTGAACAGCTGTCTCTTTTTGCCGAAGCTCAAAAGAGCGAACGCGACGAACGGCTCAACAAGGCTATTGATGACATAAACAGGCGTTACGGGACCGGTGTGATCAGGAGCGCTGCTGAGGCCGAATCTGCGTCAAAAGAGAATAAAGCTGATAATATAGTTAAGGATCCTTTCCACCCGGAGGACGGCTTCTGATGATCACCGCAAATAAGTATTTCCGTGACACGTTCGGACATAAGATGTACAAAGCATCGATATCCATGAATGTGACCTGCCCCAACAGGGACGGGAGCAAAGGCACGGGCGGATGCATCTTCTGTTCTGAAGGCGGTTCGGGCGAGTTCTCCGCTTCCGGCTGTTCTATATCGTCTCAGATAGAAAGAGCGGTCAGCCAGGTCAGATCTAAGGCCGGAGATAATGCAGGATACATAGCCTATTTCCAGAGCTTTACTAATACATACTGTCTTCCTGATGTTCTCGAAAAAGCCCTCTCTGAAGCTTCTTCCGCTGTTGGCATAGAAGCGGTCTCGATTGCGACAAGACCTGACTGCCTTGGCCCTGAGATACTGGAAGTCCTTGCAGGACAAGCAAGAAAGATGCCTCTGTTTGTTGAGCTCGGCCTTCAGACCGCAAGTGATGAGACGGCGGAATTCATTAACCGCTGTTATAAGACGGCCGAATATGCTGACGCTGTAAAGTCTCTTAAAGAGATAGGTGCAAACGTCATCACGCATATCATCTTCGGACTTCCCGGCGAGACGCATGACATGATGATGGACACCGTAAGACTAGCAGTGGATGCGGGAAGCGACGGCTATAAGTTCACCTGTCTTTATGTGCTCGAGAATACTCCTTTGGCAGATCTTTACCGGGACAATAAAGTTGAGATACTGGGTCAGGAGGAGTATTTTGATATTGTGGAAGAAGCAATAGGGCTTTTGCCTGAAGATGCAGTTGTCCACAGGTTTACAGGCGACGGTCCCAAGAAGATCCTGATCGCACCCGAATGGACAAAAAACAAGAGGCAGGTAGTAAACTACATCAACCGGAGGTTCGGTTTATGAAGAAATATGTTTTAGAGACGATGAATGCCGTACAAAAATATATTGATGAAGAGATGAAGAATGCTCCGGCCGAAAAGACTAAAGAAATGCTTTCCGAGTTTGAGACCAAGATCTCTTATTTCCAGCACGAGAGACTCATTCATCTCATGGTAACTCTGGCATTTGCCACATGGCTTCTTTTTGAGATCTACTGTCTGTTCGTACTTCCTTCGGAGTTCCTTATCGCGGGAATACTCCTGGTACTGATATTCTTCGGACTTACTGTCGGATACGTAATGCACTACTATTTCCTGGAGAACAGCGTGCAGAAAATGTATCACATGAGAGACGAGATAAGAGGATTCCTTAACAGCAGCAAGATAATCTGATTTCAATTAATTTGGTTTTTTGGACCGTTATGTGTTACATTATTGCGGTGTGGAGGGACATTTATGCCGACAATAGTTAAATACATTCTGGTCTTTTTTATTTCTATGGTTCCGATCATTGAGCTCCGTGGCGCCGTTCCGATCGGAGTTACGGCCTTTGGTTTGAACGAATATATTACTCTCGCAGTTTGTGTTATCGGCAACATGCTCCCGGTTCCGTTTATTCATCTGTTTGCCAGGAAGATCCTTATCTGGGGAAGCACATGGAAGCACGGCAGCGGTATTTTTAAGTGGATCCTCCAGAAGGGCGAGAAGGCAGGAAAGAAGCTTACTGCCAATTCCAAGAAGCACGGCGCATTTATTGCGTTGATGCTGTTTGTAGGAATACCGCTTCCCGGTACCGGCGCATGGACAGGAACTCTTGCAGCTTCCATGCTCGACTTCGATCTTAAAAAGACCACCAAGGCGGTTGTTCTCGGCGTTCTTATGGCCGGAATCATTATGCTGGTCATCAGTCTGCTTGCTAAAGCCGGCATCACTTCGGTTTCCGATCTTTTCTGAGTCTGTAACGCAAATATCATATAAATCAACGTTTTTAAGCCATTCTTCATAAAATGGCAACACTTTGATATACCAAGTATTGTGCAAGTTGCACAACCAAATGATTTTCATTTGGTATCTTCTGCGATATTGCGAACTCCATAGCCAGCAAGTATTATTAGGCTAGCTCCAAGGAATACGGAAGCGAGAACTTCCAGATCCGAGGGAGGCCGCCCGAAGCAATTGTCGAGCAGGCGCAGGGAAGAACCAGAGTTGGAAAGAACTTATGGCGAAGCCGAAGAGACGAAGCCGGAGACAACAATCGAAGGTTGATACAAAGTCCGAGATGAGAACTGAGGGAGTGACGAGCGAGTGGTTGAAGGTCAAGCCACAGGTTGTAACAATTAGTTGATTCGGTATTCGGGACCGCGAGTAGGTGAGATGTCACCATCGACAGGAAAGAACCGTAGCCGCAGCGGATGTTACACCGGTTCGTGCAAACCGAGTAGCCGGCCAGGCTGTCGAGATGCAAGCGAAGCCGCAAGGTGGAGGGAGCAGACCACAATCGAATAGCGTAATGTTCGGTGAATGGAGACATGAGATGCACGGTGTGATTGAGTGTTGCAGCAGATCGATTAGTTGTAACGATATCACATAAAGCTCGGGTAGTGGTTAGGAAAGGGCCTTTTGGTAGGATGGAAGAGCGTAAGAAGATGAGCGTGAATGCGTGATCTTTGTAAGTAATCTAATTTGGTTCGTTGGAGCGAAAGGAAATCCCGATGATCTAGGTCATCGGGATTTTTCTTATGTGGATATTTAATTGTCTGAAGAATTTACTTGCGCTTGGGGATCTGCGCGATATAAGGAAGATTTCTTCCGATCTCATCCCTGTCCAAGCCGTAGCCTGCAAGCCACTGGTCATTGATCTCAAATCCGTAGTATTTTACGGGGATCGTCATAAGAAGTCTGTCGGGGTTTAAGAGCATCGAGCAGAGAGTAATATCCTTGGGCTTCTTCATTTCGAGATTTTGGATGATGTAAGCAGTAGTAAGGCCGGTCCTGATAACATCTTCCACCACAAGAACGTGCTTGTCGGTAATATCAATGTCGATATCCTTGGTGATGCGGACGATTCCAGTTTTCGAGGTCGTGTCAGGAATGCTCGAGAAGCCGACCATATCGACCTTGATAGGAAGATCGATCGCTCTGGTAAGGTCTGACAGGAAATAAAGGGAACCTTTGATAACGCCGATAACGATAAGTTCTTTATCCTTGTAATCTTCGGTGATCTGTCTGCCTAATTCCTTTATCCTGTTTTGGATGGTCTCTTCACTGTAAACAACACGCTCGGTATTAAGAGCTTCTTCGAGATTAGCCACTTAATGACCTCCTTAAGAATTATCGCCAACACCGCCGAACATCTTCAGACGGTCGACGAGTTCGTTGAAATCTTTCTTATAAACGATGCGGATATTGGTGCCCGGATAGAGCTCTTTTACAAGACGCATCTTCTTATTCTTCTTCGTAACATAACGCTGGTCCATCGTCGTGAGTTCAAGATAGAGATTGAACTTCGGCAGATAGAAGTCGGGTGAGATCGCCATCGTGACATTGCCTTCGGCATCCCATTCGACCGGGAAAGTCTTTGGTTCATAGAGCCATTCGATGTTATATAGGCTTAAGATCCTTGCAAACTCCTCTTCGGTCTCATTCTTAAAAGCAATATTCCTGGTCTGGTGATCGATCGTATTGGATGAATCGTTGGACTCAGCAAGCTTGACCCTCAAGTCATGTTTTCTGGCAAGTTCTGCGATGGCATCTACGCATTCGTCAACGCTTAAGCGGTCAGTGTTAAGGATGAGGTCGAACTGCTCGGGAGAAGTAATATCCTTGCCGTAGACTGTCCTGACGAATTTCCTGTGCTTGCGGTCGCCGATATCAAGAACTTCGCTGGCCTCATCCGTGGTAATGCGGTATTTCTTCGCGATCGTATTGAGTCTTGTCGTCTCACTTGCCGTAACCCTGACGTGAATGGCGCCCGGGAAACCTGACAAAAGCACGCTTCCGCCCATGCCGAGGATTATGAGGTCCTTATCTTTGGATTCCGACGCAAGCGCGCGGATCCTTTCAACAAGGATATCGGCATATGTCCTGTCGCTGCCGGGAAGTGTCAGGTCAAAGAACTTTGCACTCTCGTTAAGTCTGTCCAAAGTACCCTGATTAATCTCACCAAAGAAATTCTCAAGCGCGTACTTGCGCGATACAACGGTCGTTCCGAGGCGCGAGGCAAGGGCATCAGCAATCTCATCTCCGAGACTTCCGTTCTGTCTTGAGATAGTGATTATCGCCATAAAAACCCCCGAAAAGACCTTATACAGCAATTATACCCTAATAGTTTTGCTCTCAAAACGCGAAAAAATAAAAATCTGATAAAAATCTGAAATTCGTGTTTGACTTTGAATGAACGATTAGTTATAATCTTCCGTGCTAAAGGACGCCATCTTAGCTCAGTTGGTAGAGCAGCTGATTTGTAATCAGCAGGTCGTGGGTTCGAGTCCCACAAATGGCTCCAAGTCTGAAACCCCCGTAAACATTGCGTTTGCGGGGGTTTTACTTTGCTCAGATGCTGTCCTAAAAACACCCTCAAAATGCCGATTTGGTTAACGTTTGGTTAACGTTTTTATTTTTTGGATGAAATTATACGGCAAAAAGTTCTGAAATAAATTTCTCAAAAGCTTCCCTTTTGATCCTTCTGTGACTGCCGATCCAGATGACATAGGGGCAGTCTTTGTCATTAGTAAGCTCACGGATTTTGTTCCTTCCGATTCCAAAGAGTTCGGCTGCCTCGTTAACCGTTAACAGCTTCTTCTCTTTCAGTTTGTTTAGGTTGGTTACTTTTGCCGGGCTCGGATCGTTTGCGTGTTCTGCCATGCCTGCCTTTATCATTTCCGCATAATAGGCTGCTCCTTTTTCTTTTTTGTCAGCGGGGGGAAGCTGCTGGTCGATAATGATGTTGATGTCGTTCTTGTTCATATTATTTATTCCTCCTGTTATTTATGCTGTTTGTGACGACTGTGACGATGTGACGGCTTTATTGCCACCGTACAAGTGATAAACACCTGCACTATCCTGAAATACAATATCGAACGGATAACACCCTGGTTCTGATTTTTTCTCTGATTCCGGTTCGATCTTGGTAAATGTGAAGTGTGTTGCATCGCGTCTGTGATCTCTCATAAAACTGAATCCGAGCTTTGCAAGATCATTCCGTCTGTTCCAAATCTTCCCGCTGATCGACTGAGGCTTTTTACTTGCTTTTATCAGATCGCAGAACTCTGTGGCAGTACCGTCAAAAGAACCATGTTCCTTTAAGTAATCAAGAGCCTTCTTAAGATCCTCATCAGTCTGAAAAGCATCTTCGACAGGCGTATTCTCTTTAACAAGTTCCCAATGACTTAACGTACTATTAAATCTGATTGTAAGGATTCGTTCTTCCATATCACGGCTGCGAAGGTGAAGTTTCACATCTGTATCAGCTGATTCCTTGCGGAAAATGAACGCTCCGTCTGATGCACCGAACAAACCGTTAGTGCCTAAGATGTCATCGAACGGGTCAACAGATCTCATCTTGCGCGTGTGATGAACGAGCAGTATCGCTACGTTATGCTCTTCGCAGAACTTATGAAGAGGTGCGATAGTGTTGTAATCCCCCTGATAAGGATTCTTGGTGTTGATATCTGCTTTGTTCTGTTCGCAACGGATAGCAGCAAGTGTGTCTATGATGAACAGACCAATATCCGGATGATTTTTAAGCGCATCTTCAAGCTGTTCTTCCAGACCATTACCAATGGGATAGGCTTCAGTCGTGTACATAAACTCCTGAGGCCATTCTTGAGCAATACTGAACAAACGGTCCTGTAATCGTTTTTCACCATCTTCGAGGCAAAGATATAACACTTCTTTTTTCTTGGTGTCATAATTCCAGAGGTTCATTCCTGTGCTGATACACAAGGCGATTTGAAGTGCCATCCATGACTTACCGACTTTCGCACTGCCACAAAGAAGATACAAACCTTTACCTGGAAGGAAGTGATCGATCAGAGGATCAATGGTCTCAAATTCCTTGTTAGCCAGGTTGCTGACATTGTCGACTTTGAGAGGTTTAAATTCCTTATTCATATTTTCATTAACTCCTTGTTTTATCTTGCTCGACCGCCACGGCTTCTTTGTTTTTGTTGTGACTGAAGCTGTTGTTGAAGTCTTTCGGCATGTTCCAACACCTCGTCGGTCGATATGTAGCAGTCATCACATATTTTGAGTTCGTGCCGGATATCTGCCATCTCTTGCGAGATCTCTTTTATTTCACGTTTGAGGCTGGTGACGAATGATTGATGCCCGTTTTTCTCGTGATATCTCAGCCATGAATATCGTTCGTTCTTCTTTTCCTGCAAAGCTTCGAGCTGCTTGTTATACCCGGCTTTTACTTCGGATATTGGCCGCTTGTCGTACACCTCGTGTTTGCAGATGAAATCCAACATCTCGATATAGTGATCTAACTTACGGATATCTTCGCGGATATACATAGAGATGTGTTCTTTCCGTTTTCGCGGACTGCTGACAAACGTATATAGTTTGAAACAGTACCATCTGAACAAATGAGGCTTGGGTGCTAATTTCTGCGCTGGCGGATCCCACTCCTTGATATCGATCTTGTTTTGAGGATGAAGCTGAATGCCCGGAGTTAATGTGTTCTTGATAATCCTTCTGTAAATGGCATCAGTATCATAATCTGGACCGAGATTCCTGAATCTGAAATAACCTTTTGCATCAGGCGGTTTTAATCCCGGATATTTTAACGGCTCATGATTCTTCCCGAAGAACTTAAACTCGTATCCAAGTTCGAGCATCATCTCGGCAAAATCGTTCCATGAACTGGAGAGTCGGATCGCATAATCGATATCTTCACGGATCGTGCCTCGTACCGTATACTTTCCTTCGCGTTCGGCTTTCCATTCATCATACGTTTTGCCCTTTGTTGTGGACGGGTTCATGATAACGTTCAGACCGCGTTGACGGCATAAGTTGTCACTGACTTCCTGCATGTGGCGGTAATCAGAATTGAACCGCACATACTTATATCCGTCGGCAAATGATACGGAATTCAGCACAAAGTGATTGTGGTAATGACCGGTATTAAGGTGAGTAGCAACTACCACTTGGAATCTGTCGCCCCACAACTCTTTAGCAAGTTCAACACCGATCTCGTGAGCTTCTTCGGCTGTGATCTCTCCGGGACCTTCAAGGAAAGACTGATAACCGTGATAGGCAAGACGTCCGCCTTCTTTGTGCCAGCGCTGCTTTACCTCTATGAATTCTTCAAGAGCTGTATCAGGATCACAATTAACACCTGTGACATACATCATCTTGTCGGTCTTGTCTTCATTGCAGGCATATCCGAGAACGTCACGGATATGTTTCATGGCCGCATTAGCATCGGGAGCTTCTTCCGGTCTATGTGTTGTTTTCTCCGGATTCTCTATATAGTTGAGAACGGTGTCCATACGATTCTTAACAGCCCATATGGATGTTACAGCCATTTAGTTACCATCCTTTCTTATTGTCTGACCAAAGTGCGATGGGGTAGTGGAACCATCCCGGTATCCTGTGATGCTCCTGCCGATTAACAAGCTCCTTAAAACTTCTGACCGGGACAGACCGGACTCTTCAGATTTCTTCTTCAAGAGTTCTGCTTCCTCAGGACTCAGCATCACTTTGAACTCGATGGTGCGTTTCCTGTTTGGCTTGATTCTCATCATTAAATTTCCTCCTTGGGATGAAATTTTATTGAACGCATCTTGCGTTCCTCGGGGTCTCAGGGGTCGCTGACAAGCTTTGTATTTTCGTGTTCCCGAAAATACGTTGCTTGCTAAGACAAAGATCCACTTCGTGGGGCGGTAGAGTCTGGGTCAAGCCGCAAAAACCTAACCGCAAGTTTGGTATAGTTTTACTTCATTGCAGTTTTGGTGTTTTCCGTAAATAGGCCGACTTATACCAGCACACAAGCATGACCGCTTTTGCGAAAAACTGTTTATTTTGTAGTGGATCCTTGTAGCTTCCGGGAACTATCCCGGGCCACTGGGTTGGATCAGATCGGGCAGGATGGGAGCATTCAATAAAGACAGCAGGATCATAACTACTGTTTCTCTTTTTATGTGACCTTTTGTCTTTATCATTTCTCTCACCTCGCTTTCTCCGGTAAGTTATAAGAACTTATGTTCGATTATGTACGGTTAGATTATATGAGGGTGGAAAACGGTTTGCAAGCCTTATTTTTTTAAGGTGTCCCATAAATGGAACAGATGTGTAAAAGTACGATTAATAGAACAGAAAACTTGAGATAATAATAATTTATGATTTGCTTTCAAACGGAAATATCCGTAAATAGTTTAAAAGATATCTTGTATAATAATTTAAAAGTAACTGCCAAAGGATATAACTGTCCGATTAATTGAAGGGTAAAATATGGGAAAAGTATTTGAAGACTATCTTAGTGAGATTCAAAAGGAAATGCTAAGTGTTTGTTTGGAATATGCAGGTCATAAGGTTGACAGAGTTTTTGTTTACGCTTCTTATGAAAACAATGTAATTTCCAGTGACTTCTTCTTTGAAGTCAATCATAAGATTTGGGAAAAGAACAGATTAAAAGATATTGACCAAACCATTTATGACTCATCTGTTAAAAGGCAATTTGCATGTCTTGACGAATTGGAAAGAGACATAGAAGGTATTATTTCTTTATGCAAAGAGTATGATCAGCCGGTTCCTACTGAGATAAGGTTGTTTTACGATGTTCATACAAAGAAAGCAGGTGCAACCTATCAGTATGATCCGGTTGTGGCAAAAACTAAAAACGGAATATCTGAAGACGTTGTAAATGACTGGATTGAGGAAGAAAGAAGCAAATTGAAAGTTGGATCATAAAATTATCAGTTTTATTGACTATGACAGATCAGGATTTGAAGAGGAATATCATTTTGAAAAAGGGACTACAGATTCTATATTATGTTTCAGTTGTAATCAGCGCTT
>CACWXL010000006.1 GCA_902764825.1 Oscillospiraceae bacterium | reverse complement strand
AAGGAAACCGAGGAAGGAGTAGATACTATGTGCGATATATTAGATGAGATGAAGAACGATGTAAGAACAGAGACAAGAATAGAGAATGCAAGAAAGATGCTTGAGATTGGCAAAATGACTTTCGATGAAATAGCAACTTGTTCCGGTCTCTCCGTCGAGAAAGTCCGCGAGCTCGCGGGTAATAAGTCAGCCTGATTTTAAGGTACAACAAATCAACACATTAGACCCGCTGTTACCAGGCGGGTTTTCTATTTTCGAGAGACGGATATGACGTCTTAGTTGAAATTGCTGCAGCAAGGATCATTTTAGCTTTGGCAGCAATAGCCAATATCATTAACTGCTTTTCGATCAAGAAGATGAAAGCAGGAAGTGATGCAAATACAGTTACTTTGAAGTAGAATGATTCCGTATGGGAAGAAAGTTTCCGGGCCTTTCGGTCCGGAAAAGCATTTGGGGAAAAGGATATTCTATGAAGAGAACTATCGTTAAGGCAGTTTCTTTGGTCTTGGCATTTTCATTTGTGGCGGCCATTGCGTCGTGCGCGAAAAAAGACAAGGCCAAAAAGTCCAAGATAATCGCTGAAGATACGCCGTGGTTTGATTACACGACGATCGATGTCGATTCCGGTGCAGATCCTGAAAAAGATGTTGAGTACCTGAATCAGAATCTTGCGGGAGCGGACGATAAGTACTATGTCATTTACTCCAGCGGGCGTTATCAGACGCCGCCCGAGAACGAGATCGACTATAGCAATTTCGACTACAACAGTTATAACTTCAATATCGTGGCAGTGGTCGACAGGAATACCAAAAAGGCCGTTAATTACTTGGACCTTAACAAAGGCCTGGATACTGATCTTCTGACATATGAACATGTCGATACAGCCGCATATATAGACGGCAAGGTTACGGTCAAGACCAACCGCAAGATAAGAGATTACGATCCACTGACCGGAAAAGTATTGGACGAGCGGCCGAGCAATGCCAAGGATTCCGTCCCCTCATCACATTTTTATAAGGCCGGAGATTATCTTATCGAGACTGAGCAGATCTGGGACGACTACTCCAGGACCAGTGCCACTGTAAGGGTCACGGCGCCTGACGGGAATGTCAATTCTTTCGATTTCAATGAAGCAGGCGAAGACCTCTATGTTCAGGCAGTTCTGGCCTTAAACGACACCAAGGTCCTGATCCCGGTCTACACAACAAAAGGTTACAGATACTATGAGCTGGATCTGGCCGCAAACAAGCTCTCTCAGGGAAAAGAAAAAGACTATCAATGGCTAAACGCAAATGATCTCGGCGAGGTCACTACAGGTATAGACGGACAGGTATACAACTGCTCATCTGAGGGCGTTTCCAGGATTGATGCGGTCAAGAAAAGCGTAGAGACAGTTCTCGATTACAGCTGGTGCGGAATGAACATGGGCGTAATGTACTTCCAAAATCTAAAGCTGGCCGAATGCTCCTCTGACAAGATGGTCTTTATCGGCCGGACAAAATCCGCAACAAAATACGGGAGCGTACCGAAAGATTTCCAGATCATTGAATTCACAAGGGCTTCCAAAAATCCCAACGCAGGCAAGACCATCTTGGAACTCTATTCGACTGAAATAGATGACGTAATCGGCGCCGCGATCCAGAAGTTCAACGATCAGAGCAACAAATACTATATAGAGCTCGCTGATACATATAACATCAGCGATTTTATTGACGTATCGCTTTACACCAATATCGATAACAACGACGAATGGAATGAGATGCTGCTCAAGTCCGCCGCGGGTGAGAGCAACCAGCTTGCCATGGACATCTTAAACGGCGAAGGTCCTGATATCCTCCTTAACACCGACAGTTACAGCAGGCTCAATAAATCCAGTTATCTGGTCGATCTCACGCCCTATGTAAAGGACTTAGGTCCGGATAAGTATTTCACGAACATAATAGAAGGCTCCAAGACCGGCGACGCCATTTACCAGCTGCCGGTAAGCTTTTCGATCCATGGGCTATGTACTGACATCAAATATGCCGGCAGTTCCGGCGTAGGTTTTACGTTCGATGAATATAAGTCGTTCGTGAGAAATGATCTTAACGGCTTTGACCCCATGATGACAGGCCAGGCAGTTTATTTTTCGCAGCTGTTCAGCACCATGAACGAGAAATTTATAGCAGACGGCAAGGCCGATTTTTCAGGTCCCGAATTCAAAGAGCTCGCCGACTACGTGAAAGACAACGTCCCCGAGAAGGCCATGTCATGGGATGAGATCAACGATAGCAATTACAACAGCGAAAGAGCCGAAATCTTTCCGGTCAGGGGAGTCGGCAGTTTCTACCAGATGTTGAGCGGTCCCGTCAAGAGCGCCACCGTTCTCGGAACCCCTTCGATCGACGGCAGAGGACCGATGTTCTTCTGCAATTTCTCCGTCGCGATCTCTGCTAACTCTGTAGACCCCGATGCATGCGGCGAATTCGTAAAGATCCTGCTCTCGGACGAGATTCAGCTGAACATTGCCATGAACGATTATTTCGTCCTTAACCGCAGTGCATTCAGGAAAGCCGGCACAGCTGCAAATGAATACTACAACAACGGCGGTAACGAGACTGCCTCCGGCTCCGGCATTTTTCACGAGACGAAGTTTACCGAAGCCGACATCGACAATATCGAGAGGATTATTTTCACCTGCTCGAAAATAGAACGCGAAGACTCCGACATCAGCATGATCCTGATAGAGGAGATGCCCGCCTACTTCCTCGGCCAGAAATCTTTGGATGCCGTCATTAAGATCGCCCAGAACAGGGCGCAGAAGGTGCTGGACGAGCGTGGAAAATAAGGCAGGATAAAGGGTTTTGAACCATCTGAAGGGGCCGGCGTGCCCCTTTTTTCTCTCATTATCGTTGGCGTTTTGATGCCAAAACGAAGACTATTTGAAATCCGGCAAGTCTAACCTTTATACAGAAACCTAAGGCACGCATGTGCCGGAAACAAAAGTATAAAGGAGATTTTAAGTATGAAATTTTGGTATTTTACTGAGGGCAACAAAGCTGACAGTAGTTACACAGATTTCACTTCTATGAATAATGAACCTGTCAGCAGCTACACCGATTTCACAGGATACGGCAGCAGCTATTCAAACAGGAACAGCGAAAGCTTCAGAAACGGATACAACGATTACGCAGCTGCCGGCAGCAGCTACACGGATTTTACGGCAGCATCCGGCGGATATACGGATTTTACGATGGCGGCAAGCAGCCCTGTTCTGAACAGGGCTGTCAGAAAGGCTAAGGTCAGGAATTTCAAGGGCAGCGGCAGAAAGAGCGGTGCCGGAAAGGTGTTGGCAGGTTTTTTCGCAGTCATAGCGGTCCTTTTGGCCGTAGCTTTAGGCGCCATGTACTATATGACTGACAATGGCGACGGCGGCAATTTTATAAAGAACATCTTTGTCAATTCGGGCTCGAATAACCCGAATAACAATGCCGGCGCAAAGGTAATTCCGCTCGGACACGAGGATTTTCCCGAGAACACCACCAAGTCTAAGGAAGAAGTCAAGCCTGAGCCCGAAAGCGGCGAGAGAACCGTTTACGATATAGCGGACGAGCTCCTGATGTCTCTTAAGTGCGACAACGATGTCGATACTGCAAGAGAGATCTTCAACTGGGTCCATTCGAACATTTATTACCAGCACGTATCCGGCAGCCTGACTTATGAGGAAGCGGCTTATATGGGCTTCATGAACAGGACCGGTGACTGCTATGTTTATTTCTCATGCGCGAAAATGCTTCTCGACCGCGCAAGGATCCCTAACCTTATGGTCAAGAGATATCCTGTCGTAAGGAACGGCCATTTCTGGAACCTCGTTCAGCTTAACGGCGAGTGGTATCACTGCGATGCAACGGTATTCAAGGATCACCCGGATCTTTATTTCATGCTGACGGATGATGAGATCGCCGACAAGTATCACGAGTTCGACGGTTCACTCTACCCGGAGCGCGCGTCCGGTTCATTCTACAATCAGGATTTCGCATCAGGTGATGTATACGGTTCCCCTGATGATGTGTATGCCGAACCCTATGAAGATGATGACTCCTATATGGTCGATTGGTAAAAACTATAAAAAACCTTTGACAAATTTTACTTTATCCCCGGATTTTTTACTTTATCCCTGAGTTTTGGGGATTTAGTTGCAATCCGCAGTGATTTGTTCTATTCGTATATGGGGGATTAATGAATATGAATAGGATGAATAATCACAAACTGTATAAAGCCATCGCGCTGGTATTGCTGTTCTCGATAGCATTATCTGTTGCTTCGTGCGGCGCGAAAGAACAGGGCGGAAAAGCCAAAAAGATCTCTTCTGATTCGCCGTGGTACGATGCGGAGGTCATACCTTTCAAGCTTGAGACAAAGAAGAATAAAGTCGTATATTGTTTGAATTATTATCTGTTGGGTGCTGACGATAAGTACATTGCTGTATATTCTAATGGTGCGTACGACGTTGCTCAATGGACTGACGATGTTAAATATGAAGACTGGCTGATCAGCTTCGTTACTTTAATAGACCGGACCACAAAGAAAACGGTTAAGAGCATTAATCTTCTTGATTATTTGGGAAGATATGAATATCCCTGGAATGCGAGTTATTGTAACGGCAAGGTTATAGTCTTTGTTGAAACAGATGATATTACAACCGGTATCACGGTATATAAAGAGATAGAGATAGATGCTGATACCGGAAAACTGCTCAATGTCCGTGAATTAAGCCCTGACGGTGAACCCCTGACGTCTAACGTTAGAGTTTATTCATTTGTTGTTGGTGAATACAGAATAATACCTGAGAAAAAGAAGTCAGCAGACGATAACTTTTGTATTCTTAATATTGTTATGCCGGACGGTTCTTTAAAAGAAGTGGAATTAAAAGATCCTTCAGGCGATATTTATGGAGTTCCGTTTGTTTTGGCGATTGATGATACTACTGCCCTGATCCCTGCTTCCAAGGAAATGAATAATAAGTATTACAAATTGGATCTTAAGACGATTACGCTTTCTCCGGCTGATGAAGAGTATTCTTGGCTTGATGATGAGTTTTTCTACTATCTCTATAACAGCCCTAAAGGAAACTCATATATAGCCAAAAACTCCGGTATTTACAGAGTCGATCTGGAGAAAAAGACATATGAACAGACTTTTGATTTCAATTGGTGTCAGATAAATGAAGCTTACAAACGTTATTTGCAAATAGGAGATTATACTGATGAGAAGATTCTTCTCGGAGGCCAATACGCATCTACAGACAGTTTCAAATCTATTTTTGATTGGGATTTCGTCATCATCGAATTAACAAAGGCTCCAAAGAATCCTTATGCAGGAAGAACCATACTCGATCTTTATATGCCTGAGGGGAATGCGAATGCCATCGTGTCCGATGCCATAATCAGGTTTAACGAGACCAACAAGAAGTGCTTCATTCGCATAACCGACCGGTATTATGGCAGGTACTATCAGTCTGTGGATTACATGGCCAGCGAAGACGAAGACGTAATAACCCAAAGTAAGAAGGACGCGGATTTCAGTTACGATCTTGCGAACGACATCTTAAACGGCGAGGGTCCTGATATCCTGATGAACACCTGTGCTTTCGGGCAGCTCAATAATCCGGATTATCTTATCGATCTCTCACCTTATGTTCAGGATCTTGATCCGGATAAGTATTTTACGAATATTGTCGAGGGCGCGAAAACTGACGGCAAACTTTACCAGCTGCCGGTCTGTTACACGCTTAAGGGAATACAGACCAGCAAAGAGCTTGCCGGAAGATCAGGCACCGGTTTTACGACCGGAGAATATAAGGATTTCCTATATGGTACATTGAACGGCGGAGACGTTATCGAAGTAACGCAAATACCTTATTTTGCCAAGCTGTTCAATAACATGAGAGATGCTTTTATCAAGGACGGAAAAGCTGATCTCACAGGCCCTGAATTTGCTGAGCTCGCGCAATACGTCAAGGATAACGTCAAGCAGGTCAGGCTTCCCAAGAGCGAAGAAAATGAGGAAGATCCAATGGCTATTGACGATCCGGTCTTTCTGAAGAGCAACAAAGCTCTCTACTGCAATTGTCCCGGCATCACAGGTTATCTTGTAAAGCGCGCGAGATTAAAAGAGGCGACAACTATCCTGGGCATACCTTCTGCAGACGGCAGAGGACCTTTATTCGGAACCAATGTATCAGTAGCCGTGTCTGCAAATGCAGTAAATAAGGATGCCTGCATCGAATTCATAAAGATGCTCCTGACAGATGAGATCCAAACTGAATTTGTCATGAATGACCGGTTTGTTCTGAACAAGGAAGCGCTGAGGCAGGGCTTTGCCAAAGCGGTCGGATTCTATAACACCAAAGAGGGCCAGAGGAACATTTACGACTACACAGCGGGAACGAATGCAACCATAAACACCAAGTTTACGGATGAAGATCTGAATAACCTCGAAAACGTCATCCTCAGCTGCTCCGGGGCAGACTCTGTTGATGCCGCGATCAACATGATCCTGATAGAAGAGATGCCGGCATATTTCGCGGGGCAGAAGACATTGGATCAGGTCATTCCTGTAATGCAGAACAGGATCCAGAAGGTGCTGGACGAGAGGAAATAAAAACATCGAACCAACACACCGCAGCGAAACCTTAAATATTTTTATCATTTCTCCGCTCAATGCTATAATATGCCCATGAGCGAAAGAATCAAAATAGTTATTGCAGCCGTAATGTCGACGGTACTCCTGACGTCCTGTTCCGATTGGCCGAGCGGATTGAAGCCGGCAGAGACTTACGAGACACCGGAGACCACAGCCGTTGTTACAGAGGCGCCGGCAACCCCAACGCCTATACCTACGCCGACTGAGAAGCCGGTTCCCAAGTTTCCTGAGTTTGAGCCGGATTATAAGTCAGCAGCGCCTGCTTTGGGATACAAGACAAGGAGCCTCACCTTCTTCCGTGACGGTAATCCGATTACGGGCAGGATCACGTATCCTGAAGGAGAAGGACCTTTTAAGACGATAATCATCTCAAACGGACTGTATGCCGGGTTTGGAAGATATGCTGCTTTCGCGCAGAGATTTTCAACTTATGGTTATGCCGTGATCGAGTACCAGTACCAGAACGGAACGGCGCCTTCGCCTTACCACGATCCGGACTGGCTTGGTGACTTCATCTACGAGCAGGTCTTGGACCTCTATGCCGTTTTGGACGGCGCGAAAATGATACCTGAAGTCGATCCCGGTAACATCTATCTCTTCGGCCACAGCATGGGCGGTCTCGTCACATCTTATGTCGGAACGATGCGCCAGACCGAGATCAAGGGGCTGCTCCTTTTAGACCCCAGCTACTATGCCTGCAGGATCATGAAGTTCGAGAAAGAGAAGACTATCAGAACGGATATCTATCCGCTTATCTCCAGATGCTATATTCCGGTAGTCATAATATCCGGCACCAAGGCCTTCGCGTGCGATCCTGCCAAGCAGTTCGATCAGGCAAGGGCCTCGCTCCCATACAGCGAATACTACGTTATCGAAGGCGCCACCCACACCTTCAAGGGCGAGTACGGTGACCAGGCCGTCGACATCGCCGTCGAATGCATGACGAAGTGGGACGAAGAGGGCAGGTAAGAGCCTTTTTGAGGGAAAGGTGCCGTTCACCAAGATTCCTTTTCGAGCACCTTGAAATATAGTTAAATTCAACAAAAACAGCATCGTTTTCAGTGCAAGTCACACAATTTTGCCCCCGGTTTGCCCACAAGTTGATATCCGAGGGGGGTATCATTTGACCAGTGGATGTGTTCCGCGTCCTGCACAGGCAGGAAACGGTATGCTGAAACCGGGGGATAATACAATGGAATAATCTGGTTTTTGTCGTTCTTAATGACTATTGGAACGGTGTATTCTTTATTGGATTTTTCCGAAGTAGTGTCTCCTAGTAAAACCTAAAGAGGAGAACAAAATGAAAAGAGTTTTAATAGCAACATTGTCCACAGTAATGGCCTTGGGAATGGCCGGTTGTGCGACATCACAGGAAGTGATCACGGAGGCCACAAAGGCTCCTGAATCATCTGTCGTATTGACGGAGGAGCAGGTAGACAAGCAGTTAGGCGCAGGCCGGGATGAGGCCGGAGATAACCTTGGTGCCACAGATATCATTGCGTCCGAGAACCCCACGGATAACAAGGATGCAGCAGCTTCCGATGCGATACCGGGCACATGGCAGACAGCATCCATGTCCAGCAATGCTGACGGTACATTAGCACCTTCACGTTATATTCAGTTCACTTCCGCAGACATCAAGTACGGCCAGATGAAGGACGGCGCATTTGTTGAGGAGTATTCCGATAAGATCACCAAGCTCGAGAAGACTGCCGCAGGCGGATTCATCGTACAGGCAGAAGCTGCGAACGGTGTTAAGTATACTTTCAAGACAAGCGATACTGACGTCAACACGATGGAATACTATGAGACATGGACAGAATCCGAATACGCCGAGAAGTACTCCGCGAGCGGATCCATCACTAAGTCAAATGCGTGAGGTGAGAATTAGACAAACTGACATAACCAACACCTGAATAATAGCCGGGGCTGCCTGATCACGGGCAGCCCTATTTTTAATCAGGTTGTTTCGATAGGAGAAACCTGATAATATCGTTTTTCGGGGTCACAAATACAATAAATAATAAAGTTTTGTGTAAAGGAATCTTATGCGCAAGTACTTAACTAAATACCGCGAGATAATCGTCTATATAATTGCCGGTGTGCTTACAACTATCGTCTATTACATTACCCGGTTTGCAACGCACATCTTCTCTGACAACTCCGTTTTCTGTGCGTGCGTGGCGCAAGTTGTATCGATATTATTCGCGTTCTTCATCAACAAATATTGGGTCTTCCGGAGCAAAGACAAGAGCTTCAAGACCATGCTGATCGAGATGGTCAAGTTCGCCTTCGGCCGCAGCGCCATGTTTGTCTTCGATCTCTTGATGGCGTTCATCTTCATTGAGCTTAACAAGGACTTTTTCATCAGCCTCATGCATCTGGAAAGCCTGAATTATGACAATTTCTTCTTCAGGCTGTTTGGCACCTTCATCGGCACGCCAAGCCTGCTGTACGAATTCTGCGTAACAACTGTAACGCAGATAATCATCGTCATCGTAAATTATCTGTTCAGCAAGTTCTTTGTATTTAAGAAGTCTCGAAAAGACCAAGCCACCGAACCGTCTGACGAGCTGCTCACACAGCAACAGCCTGATACAACGCTGTAAACCGTTTTCCTGCGTCGACCACCTTATTCCTTTGTCGGTAAAAGTGTTCACGTTGTCGGTTTTCATTGTCGGTTCTTGTAGGGTTTTGTCGTGTTTTGTCGGATATTCGATTCGGCTAACCGACAATTTCAGGGTTTTTCTGTAGAACTTCTCAGTTTTCTTGTCGGTTTTCGGAGGTTTTACCGACAAGAAACTATATGTTCGGAGCATATATGTTCCGGGCGCGATTTCGCTCTGAATAAAAACTCAGGGCTGCCTTAGTTATCTAAGACAGCCCCATTTTGTTGGAAAGCCTCGAAATTTAAGAATCGAGTTTATTTGTCTTACCATCTCTAGTCCAGAACGATCTGAGCCCGGTCCGGTGCAAGCCTTCCCGGATTCAGCGCTTAAAGCATATGATGATAAAACTATCTACTGTAATACCACGTTTCCCGTTTGATAATCAACCTTAATTGCAAAACTCAGGGATAAAGTAAAAAATCCAGGGATAAAGTAAAATAATCAAAAAGCCTTTACAGGCAAAGATCATACTTTATCCTCTCTCGTCTAATACTTTCTGTGCACGGTCCTGAGCGATCTTGACCACAGAATCCAGATCCTTCTGCCCCAGGAAATATGCCGGCATCTCTTCGATGAGTATCATGTTGATCGATGCATCGGCAGAGTTGAAATGCGTGCAGCTTGAGATTATCTTCTCGAGATTGTCCAGATCATCTTTTGTAAAATCAGTTGTTCTGGTGATCTGCTTTCCGGTAATATCGGTCTTTTGGAAAGCCATGCTGCCTCTGGGACCGTTGCAGTAATCAAGGATAATGCTTCCGGCTTTCCTGTATGCCTCACGGCTTAATGAGAAAGCCCCCGTCTTGGACATATCATACTGTATTTCATCAGAAAGAAGGATCTTTACAAAATCAATGCAGGCATTGGTATTTACTGCCTGTGCGGAAACTGAAGCGGATATTCTGCAACCGGCCATGGGTCCGCGCCCGTCAGAAGAAGGGATACCGAGAAAGGAATCAGCACCTTGAAGATCATTGACACCTTCTAAATAAGAAATTATCGAAGTGTAGCTGATAAGACGTGCTATACGGTCATTCTGCCAGCTTCTTTCATCGGACATTTCAGCATCATTGGATAATGCTTTCTCATGGACATTGTTCTTTACGAATTCAGCAATCTCTGCAAATTCAGGACCGGAGAAATCTGCCTTTCCGTTAACAATGAATCTGTCACTCATTGCATTAAAGAGAGTTGCAAAATAGAAAGCTTGTCCTGTCTGATTAAGATCATAGCCGTTAAGAGGACCATAGAGGAAATCTTCATACTCTTTGGTCGTAAAGCCCATGCCTGATGCTCCCGCATACTTGGAATCGGTGTGGATGCCTTCAATATCAAATCTTATGGGCAGCTGATATAACTTGCCGTCAGTTTTAGCTGCTTCGATTATATTCGTAAAGTATTTTTCCTGATCGAGATCTGCGAAATATTTGCTTAGATCAACAAGATAATTGGAATGATACAGCCTGCCCATATCACCGGTATTTATCAGGATATCGGGCCCCGTACCATTCATGATGTCCATGGCAAGCTTGTCATTAAGTGACAAACTAGTCTGAAGACTATCCAGCGCCTCATCATCCTTACTGTCAGCCGACAAGTAAGTTTTAACAGAATCAACTTCATAACGGTCTGTAACTTCTACGAAGAAGCTTTTGTTGGTCTCATTAAATCTGGTAATTGCTTCGGCGATCGTCTCTTCCACTCCGTAAGTTGAATAAAGTTCAAGAACTGTCTTCCCGGCATGGGGATTCCCTGAGGCCTTAGTTATTACGTATATTTCAAAATCCGGTGTAAAGCCTTTTTCCATAGAAAACGATATGCTGTTTCCAAGTAGTACTATCTCCTTGTCAGAGCAGTCGATCATTTCGGTGGAAAGAAGGCGGACCTTGTTCATCGGACAGGCGTTGTAGTTGAAGAACTCTTCTATCTTTTTATTCTTCATGTCGATCGTAGAGATGCCTGATGAGGTGGAAAAATAAGCCCGGCCATCCTTATTGACCAATGTATTTCTGACCCTGTCGAAATCGATCCAGTCGTAGTCTTTGCCATCGACTTCAACTGCCTTTGCTGCTTTTAGATCAACCTCGAAAAAAACCGGAATATTAGTCGATGTCGACATAACCGGCACCAGGAGCCTGTCTTCGTCCAATGGAAGGACAACAGAGACAGAATAAAGATCCGTATGTTCTTTCTTCAATTTAACGTTATATTCTTTTCCTTCGGAAGGAATGATCGTAAGCACATAATAAAATTCTGATGATGAACTGCCTTGATCAGTTGCGCTTTCTGCGAGGATCGAATAATCACCGACCTGGAATAATGCTTTACTAAAGCCGGAATATGATTCGGAACATGCGCGTTCATCAAGTTTTTTCCCCGTAAGGACGTCATTATCCATCTCTACGGTGCGGCCGCCCTTCTCATCCTCTATATATACTTTTGAAGTGATCTTTCCGTTGAAATACTTGACATCATTAATAAAGCCATTGCCTGAAAGATATTGACCATAATCCAGAGTATTGATCATATCACCCGTATTCCGGTCAATTACGATGGCCATATAGTAGGAATAATCACTTGTGTAGTATTCCTCATTTGGATTCGGATTAACATAGTAGCCGTACGAGAATACTACGATATATTTGTCGTCTGCACCTGCAAGTTTTTGCGTACTAAAGTTGATCTCTTTACCGCCGGTATCAAGATCCGGCTTGATACTGTATACCTTGGAGTCGAACCAGGGATCATCAGAAGCTATCTTTTTCTCCGCTTTCCCGGAGCTCTTCTTTCCGCATGATGCGGCCGGAAGCAGCATTGCAGATATTAAAATCAGAGATAATACTTTGTTTATAAGCTTGTTTTTCATGTCTTTCCTTTATGGCATTTTGCTGACAGATTTCCTATTAAGGATCATTGATGAAATGAATCCCACTGTTTTTTCACAGAATCTATATAGGCATCAATGCCATCTGATTTAAACTTCCCGGAATACGCACTGACAGCTTCATCCAAGGACTTTTGGCTAAGTTTTTCCATAAATAATTCGAGATCATTCGAGATAGTACCGGCACCGGCGTAATCTGCTTCGAATCCGATAAAAGGTGATAGTTTAATATCATCATAGAATGCGAAAAATGTTTCCTTGCGGTTATGTGTAAATATGTCATCTTTAACCGGATGAACATTTATAAACAGGTTCAGACAAATCTTTGCAAGATAATTATCGTAAACTTCAGAACCATCCATGTTTACCGGGAAACCGTCTGCAAGCTTATAATCCTCACCCTGTTTTCCATATATTAAAATGTTTGCATATTTTTCTTCGTTATATAAAAGCCCCAGAAAGTCCACAACTGCATCCTGATTGCCGGTTTCTTTTGAGATTCCGATGGAGCCGTTTATCCTTGATGACAGGTAAGAAGTTGTTTGTTTTATGCAGATATTGTTCTTTAATAAGTATTCATCAGGTTCGCCTGTTGCTAATACGACAAGGAATTTTCCCGAAGTTAAGTTTGCATTCTCGTCGGCATATGAGGCGTTCTGATAATACGACACGGAATCAGCCAGATACCCGTCAGACTTCATCTGCTCAAGCACTTTAAAGTAATTGATGAATTTCTCCGATTCCAAAGGGTTCTCTATCTTCAAGGTGTCATAATCATAAAGCAAGCCGTTTTGGAACTCACACCTGATCATTTCTGCAAAATCAAAATCGGATACCAGATACTGAAGGCGGGGAGCTTCCTCATCATTCCATTTAACGTTCTTTATTATCTTGTAAATGCCTTCAATGCTTCCGTCCCAGTTTTCAATCGCAGCTTCTTCGATGTAATCCTTATTAAATGCTGCATATACACCGAGATCGCTGGCATTAGCGTTCGGTATAGAATAAGCGTGGCCGTTACACTTAACAGACTCCCATAAAGCTTTTGGGAAAGAATTGTATAACGTCTTTCCTTTTTCTGACGGGAGTATCTCGTCAAGGTTAAGTAACAACCCTGAGTTGATAAGGCTTATTATACTGTTGCTTCCATCACCTAATCCCAAAAATGCAACATCTACATTTCCGTTTTTCAATTCATTCTCGAGATTCGAAAAGTATTCTTCGTCAGCAAGCGTCTTTATCTCAAGTTGATAGTTGTGACCGTCATTTTGAAGCTCCTCGTTGAAAAGTTTCAGATGATTACTGTCGACTTTGCAAAAATCGGGCACGGCGAAAGTAATATTAGTAACATCCGCATTTACAACATTTTGATCTTCCTGCGAGGTGCTTATGGTTGTCCAGCTCTCGTCCTTTTTACCGCATGCTGCTATTGGCAGAACCATAGCAATAAACAGTGCTGAGCAAAGTACTTTTTGTAAGGCTTTTTTCATTCCTATTCTCCTTTTCTTCCATCAGAATTCCTTCCCACAGGATTAATCTATAATGTGCATGTGTCCTTTGTATGACCTCAAATGCGAAAACAGCCCGGCATTATTACTACGAAAATGTCTTGTTTTTGAAATGACACCCACTGCTTTTATCATGCCGTCTGATTAGAGTATTTAAATTCGCAGTGGTATTGCTTTTGAATGAGCAATACCACCGCAGTTCATAAGATGCAAATTGATCTGAAGATCAAGCAGTTATAATCAGATTAATAATCTGCAGACGTTGATGCATGCCAGCTCTGACCAGATGCAACGACGTCATGTTTGCTATCTACACGTACACTCTTGTAGCCAGTAGGAGCGCTTATGGTTGTTGATACATTTGTGGCATAATTGCCGTAACCCCTATTTATTTTGCCTGTTCCAAGATTCGAATTAACATATTTATATGTTGTAGAATAAGAAACTACACCTGAACCGGTAAATGAGGTGGAAACGTATGCGGAATATTTGCTAATAGTTGATGTAGCAGAGGTGCCTCTTCCACCAAGTGAGCCGGTTTTAGTATCAGCTAATGCTGTGCCTGCAGCACCAGCGAGAATGCTCAATGCAAGACCTAATGACAGAATTCCCTTTGTGAACTTGTTCATAATGAAATCTCCTTTAATAATTGTAATTTTTCCTTTAATAATTGGTGCCTGAACTTGTTCTTATATGCTGAGCGGACAACGGCAACTAATTTATGTCAAACACAGCTTCCGATATGCTAATAACCCATTGGTCTATACCTCCATTTCCCCGAAATGCCTATCAGCGTTGGCTTTGAGCCTTTCTGAACAAGCTGTTTCATAGATATCATAAATGTCAAGGAGAAATCAATAGAAAAGGCAAAACTCAGGGATAAAGTAAAAAATCCAGGGATAAAGTAAAATTTGTCAAAGGGAATTGATAGAAAAATGCGGTTCATTGGGGTGAGCTTTTATGCATACGTACTAATATTTGAAAATGCATTTTTGGTACGTAAGATTTTTCGAAAATGCCGTTGCCGGGTGTGGATTTTACGTACTAATTTTAGAAAACGAATTATTAGTACGTAGGTTTGATCAAAAATTGTTTTGAAAGTGTGAAAAATTACGTACTAATTCTTTAATAAAAATTATTAGTCCGTAAAACTTGCGCGAGGTGTGGTGATTTGCTTCTAAAATTACGTACTAATTTCTAATTATTTGTTTTTAGTACGTCATAACGTAAAGCACGAAGCAACTCCCGATAATCATTCATAAAGATTACACAACTCCTTACTATAATGAAGTCATAAGGATGGTGCTGCGGGGCGCCTCCATGGGAACAATAGGAATCATTAGTAATCGGCAAGCACGAGGACCGGCAACCGTCCGGCACACTCAGAACAACCAAGCCCCAATAAGTATCGATCCGGATAGATGTACACAAAACAAGCTCAGGAGCAAATGCACCCGAGCTTGTTTTGTTGGTGGGAGAGGCGTTGATATCAAAACCTTTTTCGCGATTTGGAATAGCAATGCACATACGCATTTTACCCGCTCAAGCCTCACTTGAATTCCTGATTGAATCTTCAATTCCCGCTCGCTAAAATATTGATGTGAGTTCCTCTATTCTATGGCTGAAGGGAGGAAGATCACATGGCAGACATAACATACTACCTGATACGCGGAAGAAGGCTGGGCATGGCCCGGGATGACGGATATTTCCTTTTCGATAACGGAGAATGGAAAGCAGATGAGAGGAACGTAATACTCGACCACCTCGTGGGCTTTGATCCTACCGATGACAGCTTCTACGGCTTCGGAAATGCCCAGATAATGGATGAGATGGAAGAGATAACGGAAGAGCAGGCAATAGCTTTTATGAACAGGGATATGTAATTTGCAGGAGGGACGGATATGAGTATCGGGAGCAATATCAGATCATTAAGAGAAGAGCGGGGGCTTACACAAGAGCAGGTGGCCGATAAGATCGGCATTACTTTCCAGGCTGTTTCTTCATGGGAAAGAGATGAGTATAAGCCTGATATCGATAAGATAATGAAGCTTGCAGAACTGTTCGACGTTTCAGTGTCTGCGCTGGTTGAAGAGAAGAAGGGCGTATTTAAGACCAAGGATGCGATCTACAACTGGGAACACATGAAGACATATGTTAAGACCACGGCAAAGAATCTGGGTCTTACGAATACACTTAAAGCAGTCACATTTGCGACTGAGGCGCACAAGGGCCAGATGCGCAAGCGTTCGACTACACCTTACATTTATCACCCGCTTAATCTTGCCTGTCACGCCTTATCCATGAACATAAAAGATGACGCAATTATCGCCGCATGCCTTTTACACGATGTTGTAGAAGACTGCGGCGTTACTTATGACCAGCTTCCCGTAAACGATGAGACAAAGGAACTTGTGCGCCTTCTGACGTGCGAAAAGACCACGCCTGAGAACAGGAGCGCAGTCTTGAAGGATTACTACGATCAGATCGCAACAAATCCAAAGGCGGCCCTTATAAAGTGCATCGACCGCACGAACAACATCACGACGATGTCAGGGGGCCTTTCAAGAGAACGTATCTACCGCATGATCAAAGAGACCGAAGAATACTATCCCAGGCTGATCGAAGTCCTCAAAGCAGAAGTCGAATACAGCAATGCGGCGTGGCTATTGAAGTACCAGATGGAGAGCCTTTTAGACGTGTATAAGAGGCTGATGTAAAGGAATATCCTTCGCTGACAAAAATGCTATAATTTCTTTGAGGGTTAGGTTTTGCTTTGGCTTTATGCGAGGGTGTTGACGGATGAGGAATAAGGCAGCAGCTGTTTTCGTATTGATCTCAGTGATCATTTCAAGTGTATTTTGTTGCGGGTGTTCAGGTTCAAGAGCGGATTCCAAAGAGGTTCCGAAGATCGACGTGAACGGACCTGTTATTCTGGGCAGCTTCAAGGGTGAGGACATTGAATGGATAGTCCTGGATGTTCAGGACGGCAAGGCTCTTCTGCTTTCCAAGTACTGCATCGATTCAAGAGTCTTTAATACAAGAAAGCGTGACATATCCTGGAAGCTCTGCATATTAAGGACATGGCTTAATGCGGATTTCTATAATAGTGCGTTCACATCAGGCGAGAAGCAGATAATACTGAAGACGGAGCTCCCTAAGGATGATGTCACCGACAGGATCTTCCTTCTCAGCGGAGAGGAAGTCATGAAGTACCTTCCCGATCCTGATTATGTATATGTTGCTTACCCTACCAAGTACGCAATGGAGCGCGGTGTCGTAATGAATATTGACAACTCCTGCGGATGGTGGGTCCGCACACCCGGAAAGGTGGATTCCCGTGCTTTGGTATTTGGTTCGGGCCAAGGCGAATTTGTACCGGTGAATAAAGATTGTTACGGCGTAAGGCCTGCCATGTGGGTAAGCATAGAAAGCTGATCGGGAATCAAGGGGAGAATCCAAACATGAAGAAGATATTAGCGGTTGTGATGGGCATGATAATGCTGATGTCATTGGCAGTTCTTCCGGGCTGTAATCTCGGAAGAGCCAAGCCCATAAGTCTTGCAAGCTGCGAGACAGTAGGCTTAGGAAAATATCACGATATAGATCTGGAATGGATAGTCCTTAGAACTAATGAACAAGGCGAGAAATTGCTTTTATCAAAATATGTGATCGATGCCCGCTTATATAATGACCTTGAACCTGGCGATCCCGGTCGCGATAACCAATCCTGGGACACCTCAACATTGAGAGGGTGGCTCAACACCGACTTCATTGAAAACTCATTTGACGAATTTGAGCGGGCAGGAATCGTTCAGTCATACGAAGCGAACGGCAACAACAAGAAATTTCACACTAAGGGCGGAGACAATACTTACGATAATGTATTCGTACTCAGCATAGACGAAGCCGAGGCATATTTTGCCTCAGACGAAGACCGCAAGGCAAAGCCTCTGGAGGATCCCGCATCCTATGATGAGCTTTGGGTTGACGAAGACGGATATTGCAGCTGGTGGCTCCGTTCTCCGGGTTGTGAAGCCGGCTACGGTGCAAATGTAAGAAGTAACGGCTTTGTCTATCTCCGCGGAGATGACAGAAACATTTTCCGTCTTGGTGTCCGTCCTGCAATGTGGGTGAGTTTCGGCAGGATCGATTCTGCAATCATGAATGAGTCACTTCACGCAAAATACGAGAAAGAACAGTCAGAAAGGATAGCTGCCGAAAGAACAGTAGAAGTAGATCTGAACCTGATCAGATTTGTGAACGGCCAAACAGCTTATTTCGGCAATTACGGCGGTGAGAAGCTCGTCTGGAGGATCCTGGACAAGCAGGACGACAAGGTGCTCCTTGTCACTGAAAGTATTGTCTACAGCAGTGCTTACGATTTTACAGAAAAAGATACCACATGGGAGAAATGCTCATTGCGGAAATGGCTGAATAATTCCTTCTTAAATGAAGCTTTCAGTCAGGAGGAGAAGAAAATGATCCTCATGACAGAGATCACAAACAGCGGGAACAAGGATAAGAAAGTACCCGGCGGCAATAACACCGAAGACAAAGTATTCCTGTTGAGCCTTGATGAAGCCGAGACATATTTCCACGGTGACAGTTCACGGCAAACAGCTGCAATACCATACGCTAAAAAAGGAAATGTTCTTTATGTCGATGAGAACGGTTACAGCCTCTGGTGGCTCAGAACACCCGGTGCGACAGGAGAGGCTGCCTGCTATGTCGACCATCTCGGCCGGATCCAAACCGGCGGCATGATGAACCGCTTCGATTACATCGGCGTCCGTCCGGCCATCTGGGTGGCACTGAAGGAAAACAAATGATTTTTTTGGCAATTGCCGGCGAACCGTGATACAGTAATCATAAGACATACGAACGGGGGACGAAGCCATGTTAAACGAAGGTTATTTCGACGAAAATTTTGTAAGCATGATCCATGAACCCGAGAAATGGTCAAAGGAGGAGTACTACAGTGCTTTCCTTGATATGACCGAGCGTTTTTTTGATACGCTGATCGCTTCTCTGGAATATGAGAATGCCATCCTTGAGAAATTCGGTGAAGATGACGGCGAGGCCCTGATCGAGGAGATCGCTCTGTCCAATCCCGCACTTATGGAGATGGAAGATGTGAACAGCCAGCTTGATGACCAGAAGGCCGTCATTATGAATCTCATGGCTTTCGCCGGATGCGATTACGGATTCTCGATCGGAGAGGAAGACGTCGATGACGATGACTTTCCTTATACGGGCGAGGGCGATCCGGAATAAGATCCGGACTTATTCTCATATGCATCGGCAGCTTCAGAATAGTATTTCAGGAGCTTGTCTTTAAGACGGCGCGGTCTTAGTACCACTGCCTCTTTGCCGAAGCGTCTGAAGTAGTCTTCGAGCTGCATCTCGGGCCAGTCGAAAATGTATTTGTCCCCGTCGACCGATGTGACGGCGGGACGGTTCTTTATGATCATGCGGTACATCTGTTTGCCGCGTTCGGTCATCTTTATTACCGCGTGCGTGTCAGGCGCAGCCGAGTGAGGATGCCTCATGCCGGTCTCCGTAAGCCTTTGCTGTATCGTATCTTTCCTGACGAATGTATCTGTCGTAATGAAGACATCACGCATTCTGGAGATCCTGAATGTGTGGTCTTTGCTGTATTTATAGCCGTGGCAGAGAAGATAGCTGAACTGCTCTTCCTTTGATGTCGCGATCAGGTAGGGCTCGACGCGGACGGGGCCTTTTTTGCCTGAGAATGTTGAAGTGAAGGTGAGGACCCTTGATTCGGCGATGGCTCTGTTGATCGTCTCGTAAGTCTCTTTGAAGATTATCTCTTCGCGCTTGTTTCTCGGGATCGAGAGATAGGACAGGAACATGTCCTTGATATAGCCTGACATGGAGCTGTCCTGAAGGAGATTATTCTCGATTATCCTGATTATGTTGTAAGACTCGCCGCTTACGGTGAGCGTGATAACTGTGCTCTTGCCTGCGCCGGTCTCTTTGTTGTTGATGTATGTCCTGATGATCTTCTCAGCCAGTGCGGAAGCTTCTTTGGACTTTAAGGACTTTACCGAAGTAAGTTCGCTGATGACGTTATTTAAGAGTTCATCATTGTCTTTTCTGTATTGCTCGAAATAATTGACGATGAGTTCTTTAAGGAAGCCGTTGAGGTTCACGGTGCCGTCATTTCTGTAGAATTCGAAGAGCTCGGCATCGTTGATAAGCCTTGCTTTTGTGTCCTCGGAAAGATAGATCTTATATTTCTCGGTCATTGTGTAACTCCTATTTGGGGTCGTGAATTATGTTAAAAATCGCGAAAATGCCATGATATTCACATTATATTGGGGTTGTAATCACAAGTCAATCTGCATCTATGAAACCCCATTTTCGAGATGTAACATGAGGGTGCAACGTGAAAGACACGCTCAGCAATTAAGCGATTGGTTGGTTTGCAGGTTCGAATCCTGCCTTGGCGGCCGAGGATAAGGCCAAAGTGTCTTGTAAGCGTGCAAATAAAAGGTGCATACAGCAAATAATTGCTCCACGACTGTTAATCGTTTGGGGGAAAGCAAAACCCCCGGCACCTTGTAAAGGAGAAAAGAAAATGAAGATGTTGGAATTATTAAGAAGAGAAGCAAACAAGGCTTACACGGCAAACGGCGCGGTATCTAACGCGAGCACGATGTCTGACTGCCTGGATCTTTTCGCAACGGCAGGCGCATTGAGAAATGCATCTGACAGTGAGGTCGTATACAGATTCATCAGAGCTTTTGCCGAAGACAGGGATATCGCCATGAAGACGCTCTTCTATGCAAGAGATATCAGAGGCGGCCTGGGTGAGAGGAGATTTTTCAGAGTAATAATGAAGTTCCTTGCCCAGAACTATCCTGACGTAGTCATCAGGAACATCGATAATATCGCCGAATACGGCAGATACGATGACATCCTGGTATTGATGGATACAGCATGCGAGAAGGCAGCCATTGCTTATATCAAGGCTGTTTTGGCAGATGATATGGAGAACATGCAGGCACAGGGTTCCGTATCATTGATGGCCAAGTGGCTGCCTTCCGTTAATGCAAGCTCAAAAGAGACCGTAAGGATCGCGAAGATCATCGCAAAGGGCATGAACATGTCCGAAGCATCCTACAGAAAGATGCTGTCTTCTTTGAGAGCTTATATCAAGATCTTGGAGAACAACTTGAGAACGAAGGATTATTCTTTCGAGTACGAGAAGCAGCCTTCCAAGGCATTGTTCAAGTACAGAAGAGCCTTCATCAGAAACGATGAGGAAAGATACGTCTCCTTCATCGAGAAGGCGAAGGCAGACCCTTCCGTATTGAAGACTTCTTCTCTGACTCCTTACGATATCGTAAGCAAGATCATCAGGACAAGAAGGGGCTTTTGCTACAGAGCAGGTTCCGTCGGGATGCCTGAGGAAGAAAGAAACGTTCTGGATGCTACATGGAACGCTCTGGAAAACTACGTTAACTCCGACAATACACTGGTCGTTGTCGACGGTTCCGGCTCCATGTACGGCGGCTGGAACGTAATGCCTGCGGCTGTCGCAGAATCCCTGGGCATCTATTTTGCAGAGAGGAACAAGGGCGCATTTAAGAACAACTTCATAACTTTCTCGGCTAACCCTAAGTTAGTCGAGATCAAGGGTAAGGATATCGTCGAGAAGGTACAGTACTGCATCGGCTTCAACGAATGCAGCAACACGAATATCGGCAGGACTTTCGACCTGATCCTGAACACAGCGTTAAAGAACAGGTTGAAGCAGTCTGATATGCCTTCAAGACTTATCATCATCTCCGACATGGAGTTCGATGTCTGCGCCGAAGATTCCTCCATGACGAACTTCGAAGCAGCAAAGGCAAAGTTCGCCAGGTACGGCTACACATTGCCCCAGCTGGTCTTCTGGAACGTCAACAGCTTCAACAGACAGCAGCCTGTCAGGAAGAACGAACAGGGTGTAACGCTGGTCTCCGGCATGTCTCCCCAGATCTTCGCGATGCTGAAGGATGACAGAATGGACCCTTACACTTTCATGATGAGCGTCATCGGCGCTGAGAGATACAAGCAGATCGTGGCCTGACCTTCCTTTTGGGGAGGGTCAGAGCCCTCAATAAAAGAAAGGAAAAACTATGGAAGCTATAGAGATAAAAGGAAAGGTAAACACGGCAATCTGCTATGCGAAGGTCGTGGAAGAGGAAGCGATCGAGCAGATCAGACGAATGTGCGATTATCCCATGACCGAAGGGTCTAAGATAAGGATCATGCCCGACGTGCACTCCGGCAAGGGATGCACGATCGGAACCACGATGACCGTTACAGACAAGGTCGTTCCCAATGTGGTCGGTGTCGACATCGGCTGCGGAATGTACACGGTCGATCTCGGCAAGGGCGACATCGATTACTTGATGGTCGATGCCGCAGCGCACTACATTCCTTCCGGGATGAATGTCTGGGAAGGACGCAGGGAGAAGTTCGACCTCACAGGTCTTAAGTGCTACAGGGAGCTTAAGGACGCCGGAAGACTCGTCAGATCTCTCGGTACCTTAGGCGGCGGCAACCACTTCATCGAGATCGATGAAGCCTCTGACGGAACGAAGTATCTCGTCATCCACTCCGGCTCCAGAAACCTCGGTAAGCAGGTCGCCGAATTCTATCAGAAGCTTGCGATAAAGCTCGAAAAGGGTTACGGCTCATACCTTGCAGACCGCGATGAGATAATCCGTACGTACAAGGAACAGGGCCGTGCATCCGAGATCCAGGCGGCATTGAAGGAACTCCGTTGGGAGGCCTTCAAGGGCGAGACTCCCATGCCCGATGACCTCTGCTACCTCTACGGCGAATATTTGGAAGACTACCTCCACGATGTGGAGATCTGCCAGGCGTTCGCGAAAAGGAACAGGGAGCTCATGGCAGAGATCCTCTGCGAACGTGCAGGCCTTACGATGGGAGAATCCTTCCACACGATCCACAACTACATCGATACTGATGAGATGATCTTAAGAAAGGGTTCCATCGCCGCACACAAGGGTGAGAAGGTACTTATCCCCATCAATATGAGGGACGGTTCCGTCATCGCCATCGGCAAGGGAAATCCCGAGTGGAACTACTCCGCGCCTCACGGTGCAGGAAGGCTCATGTCCAGAACGAAAGCGAAGGACACGCTCTCCATGGAAGACTATAAGAAAGCCATGGAAGGGATCTTCACCACATCCGTCAATGAGGACACTTTAGACGAAGCGCCCATGGCGTACAAGTCTTTAGAGGACATCATCGACGTGATCACGGAATCCGTCGATGTGGTCGAAGTGATAAAGCCCGTCTATAACTTTAAGGCGTGAAGGCTAATTGCGATATAATGGTTTATACTTTTGTGTGATGCCCGCCTGTCTTTTGACAGGCCGGGTTATTTATGTGGATGATGCAGATAAGAGAACTGAAAGATTATGTCCTTTTCGACCTTGAGACAACAGGCTTGTCTCCTGATACTGATGCGATAATAGAGATCTCGGCGCTGAAGGTCATTGGCGGCGAAGTTGTTGATGAATTCTCCACTCTCGTTAATCCCTGCATGCATATTCCTTACATGGCCAGCAGCGTTAACGGGATAACCGATGACATGGTACAGGATTCGCCGAAGATAGATGAGGCGTTGAGGGAGTTTACTGTATTTATCGGTGACAGCATTCTTGTCGGCCATAACATAAAAAACTTCGATCTTAGGTTCATCCAGCGCGACGCCGTGAATATCCTGGGGAAGCCCATTCCAAACGAATACGTGGATACGCTTGCTGTCGCAAGAAGATATCTTCCTGAACTGAGCAGCAGATCACTGGAAGCTCTGGCTTACCACTACAGCATCTCCTACGACGGCGCTCACCGCGCGCTTGCAGATTGCCACATCAATAAGAAGGTTTACGACTGCCTCATGAAAGAGATGGCCAGCCCTTCGGAGGCCGCCAAAGCTCTTAAGACGTGCCCCAAGTGCGGGAACATAATGAAGAAGCGAAGCGGCATCTACGGCGAATTCTGGGGCTGCTCCGGATATCCTGACTGCAGATATACGGAAGACTGCTGATCTTTTGTTTTTTTCGAAAATCCGCGCCCGGTGCGGATCAGTACGATTATTCGGACAACCCTTTCCTGAGAACCTGATATACTGAAATTACCATGAAGAGTGCGCGAGGGACAAGCCCTGTGACCGCACAGCAACCTGCAGATGCAAGGTGCTAAGGCTTGAACGATGGCGATACATCACCTCACATATGAGATCCCGTCGCTTAAGTCTTAGGGCGGGATCGTTATTATCTATGGCGATGTCGCATTGCAGGCGACCCGGCGGATATCAAGACCTGATACAATTCAGGCAACAAAGCGAATAAGGAGGAAAAAGATCATGTACGGTGCAATACTCGGTGACATTGTAGGAAGCAGATTTGAATTTGACAGAGGTGACAAGAGCAGGGATTTTGAGTTCTTCACGCCGGAATGTGAGTTTACCGATGATACGGTAATGACCATAGCAGTTGCGGAAGCTCTTATGGATGCGGGATTGGATGCTGATGAGAAGACCGTTAAGGCTGAGCTCATCAAGTCCATGAAGAAATGGGGCAAGAGATATCCGGACGCAGGTTACGGCGGAAGGTTCAGTCATTGGGTCCTTACAGACGATCCCAAGCCATACGGAAGCTACGGTAACGGTTCCGGCATGAGAGTCTCTGCAGCAGGATGGCTCTACGATTCCATGGAGCGCACAAGGGAAGTTGCAAGGTGGACAGCCGAAGTCACACACAACCATCCGGAAGGCATCAAGGGCGCTGAATCAGTTGCTGCAGCGATATTCATGGCAAGGAACGGCGCGTCCAAGGAAGCGATAAAGAAGTACATAGAGGACGAGTTCGGTTATGACCTGAGCAGGACACTGGATGACATCCGTCCTACATACAAACACGTCGAAGACTGCATGCAGACGATGCCTGAAGCATTCACATGCTTCCTTGAGGCCGGAAGCCTTGAGGACACGATCAGGAACGTCATGTATATAGGCGGCGATACGGACACGTTAGGAGCTATCGCAGGAGCCGTTGCAGAGGCATTCTGGGGCATTTCGGACGGCCTTATCTCCAAGGTGTGGCAATACCTTGACGAAGATCTTTTGAAGGTCCTGGACAGATTTGATGAATGATTTTGGAATGCGGAGGGAAGATTAATGAACGAAGAGTGGCAGAAGATTTATTCCGGGACAGGCAGATACTTTGTAAGGATAAGCGGCAAGGCTGCCCGGGAGGACTTTGTATTATTCCTTGAGAAGAACGGTTTTGCATGTGCGGAGAATGAATCCCGGAGCAGGGAAAGCACGATCGAATCCAGGTTTCCGCTGACAGTGGACCTGGGCCGCAAGGAGTATGGCCACATCGGCAATACCACATGCGCGGCGGCCGCTGCAGCTTCCGGAAAACTGATTACGGTTAAGGAATTCATGAGCCTGTATGAGATAGTGAATCCTGTGGTGATAGTGTGAGGTGCAGATGATGAGAAGAGGTGATCGTATGGGCTTGGGTTACAGGTACAAATGCAGTGAATGCAGCAAAAAATATGAAGTCTTTCAGGGCATAGGAATGTTGTTCCCTGAAGTTTACGAGGACACTGTTGCCAAGTTAAAGAATGGCAGGTTCGGCAAGGCCTGGAAGGAACTGTATGAGAACACGGAAAACGTCGCCATAGATGCCGAGAAGCGTGTATACCTCTGCACTTCGTGCGGATACTGGAAGAATGAACCCGGATTGTCTTTATATGTGGCAGATAATGAGGAAGCCATAAGTGATGTAAAGAACGGCTGCCCGGTCTTCTATGGCGAGGATTCCCTGCCGGCCATGATGGGAGATATGCCCAAATACCACCTTCTGAAAGAGCATGAGCACAAGTGTAAAAAGTGCGGCGGCAAAATGAAGGCAGCCGACGACGATGAAATGCTGACGCTGTCCTGTCCCAAATGCGGCGGAGCACCCGATCCTGAGAACACGATGTATATCCTTTGGGATTAAATTGGTTGTGTTAAAGTTGGGCTTGGCGTTGGGCTCTGTCGGGTTCGCGCGGGGCGTTGAGTTCCTGCACAATTATCCCATTATCGGACCTCATACGGTGCTATAATCCATTCCGGTAATCAAACCTCAACAAGGACACATGTATAAATGGAACAGTATGAATGGGAGCAGCTCTCCCCTGAACAAAAGAAGATCCAGCTCTACCTGGAACAGAAGAAAACCCTCGAAACATTCCTCGCCCACGGCGCCATCTCCCGCGCCCAGTTCGACAAAAGCCTAGGCGACCTTATGGTAAAGATGGGGATGAAAGGGGCAGGGGAGTAATTAACCCCACTTTCAGATTAATAGGAGGCTGCCATAGCGCAGCCTTTATTCTGCCATCTAAAAAGATTTGCCCGGCATCTCTGCCGGGCGGTGCAAGAATAAAACTATAAAAGGAGGCGATGAAAGCAACGGTAGGTAAGAAAGAAAGGAGGTAATTTCATTGCTTTCATGGTTAATATAGCATGCCCGAAGTGAGATTAATGGGACTATTACAGGTATCACGGAAACTTGCTTGTTTGATAAAAACTTGTGTTGCAAATAAATAGCCTGAGATTTTCAGTGAAGCAACTGTTCTCCTCTATATATTTTGATCATATTTGAAGGCGAACACTATAGCATCTAGTAATTCCTTCATTCTTTTCCATTCAGAAATATCAAAAGATTCCTTTCCACTTTCTATATCATTTTTAAGTTTGTGAAAGTCTTTTTTTATTTTTTCCTTATTTGATATTACTCCTTGGTAGAGATACTCGGTTCCTTCATCGGCATATTTAATTTTTTGCCTTGATTCCCACTCTATAGGGAAATAACCACCATCTTGTTTAATTAGTCTGTCTGGTAAATATAGTTCAATTGAACAAGCTTTTCTGTTAATGTTATCAAACAACAATTGGCCACTTGGTGCGAGGGTGGGATATTTATTAAAGAAAGAATTTTGAGGATAACATAATATTCGAAAGTTCTCTGGCCAATTTTTTATCTTTTCATACAAAAGCAAGGTCTTATCCTTAAATCCAATAGCATCGTTGTCAAAAACAGCAATAAACTTAGCTTGAAGTTTCGAATAATAGAAAACCTCCATTTGTTTTTTTATTTCTGGTGTTCCGCCAGGTCTTGTATTGCCATTTTGGTCAGAAAAATCCATAAAATAAAACAAATCAGCAAGATGAGGATAAATCATACCTAAGGCAAACTCTAATATGTTTTTATCACTGCTTCCTTCAACAAGTACTATGCATTTTTCTGTGCAATCTATCGCGCTGGGAATGTTATCTTCGTCCCAAGAGACTAAATTGGTGAAATCTAAGATAATACTATCATCATTATTACAGCATTCGAGTATTTGTCTGAAAATATATGCAAGATCCATTACTTCAATATCAATAGCATAATAAGATTCTGCGCCTTCGTCTTTTAATGCGTAATAAATCAATTTGTCGTATTCGGTTTTGGGACAGAAGTCATGGTCTTTTGAAAACGAAGTAATATTACCATGTTTGAGTTCGTGTTTAATAATTCGATCAAGTGCATTTTTCCACTTTTTAAACGTAAAGTATTTTTCTATTCTATCCTTGGACTCATCTTCTAATTCATCAAAACTTACTCCCAAATGATAGAGAAAAGGTGCATAGTCTAAGACTTCAAAAACATTGGCGACTAAATACTTTTCTGAAGAAATAACGCTATAACCCATTGCGTCTAATCTTTCTTTAGCCCTTTTTACTGTCGTTTGATAAGAATAACGGGTATATGGCTCAGCTGTCTCGTCTTCTTCATCTATGAAGTTTTCTTCTATCTTTAGATCGCATTTTGAAAATAACAATTCAACAATGTATATATCAAGGTAATTTCTAAAACTATAAAGATACAAATTTTGAATTAATATATCGGCATACGCACTCATTAGTTTGCTCTCCTACTATATAAGTCTTTTTGTTGTGTAACTAACCTTAAGTTAAACGGATAAATGGAAATCGACTATATAATTATAACCATAGACAGCCTTTAGTGATTTTTTGTTCCAGAATTTAAGTGTTTTTGAGCTTTTCCGTTTTACTAAGTCCCATTAATGTCCCCGTCCTCGTTGTAGAATTAAGCCAGGTATACCGGAAACTTAGGGAATAAGTGGTTAGTTGGTTTAGGAGGAATAAGGATATGATCAGAAAGTTATTAGGGCTGATATTCACAGTCATCATTGTTGTTGCATGTGTGTTTAAGGCCGTATTGGCAGTCTTTGGCTTCTTGCTGATGTTAGTAGCGTGGTTGATTTGATGCTGAAAGTAATATTTTAAATATACTTAACAGTTCATTTGTTGTTTGCGAACATAAATAACCTCATTTCAAATAATAACAATAAACTATAATTACATTCTACTCAACTTTCTCTTTTTCTTCACATTTATTATTTGACCATCGAGAATGGGGGATCATCTGGGAATAGGAGGATAGTTTTATTGTATGCTAGTTACCTTTTCTTTATTTCCTTCATGGTAGATGAAGTTATCTTGATCCTTTTATGTACAGGTTTATCCATATTAAGTTGGTCCTTGCTGTTTGAATAAGAAGATATTATAAACTTAACTATATCTTTCAATTGCTCTTTGGAGGTGTCTTTGTACTGTTCGTATATTTCCTTCCTAGACCCGACAAGCGCTTTTTGATACCAGCCCTTTCTTTCGTTATCAAAATATGGATCAAACTCATCTCTCATGTTTTTAATTGTTGCCGGTTTTTGCCCTAGAATCTCACCCAATGTCTTCCATGCTACTCTGTAATTTTTATAGCCTAATTCCTTCAGAGCATATTCATTGAACTTTGAAAAAAATAAAGCAACAGTTAGCGAGTCGTTGGTTTTATCATTTTTCTGGATCTTTCTGGTATTCTGTTTAGTAGTCTTAGATTGTTTATTTATGTTCTTACTTGCGGTATCAAAACTCTCAATAAAGCAAAATAGATAATTACAAGCAAGAAAATAATCTTTGCTGTCTATAGAACGGCAGACATTTCTTTTCAAAATAAGTTCTGATAATATAAGGCGTAGTTTTGAAGGGTCGGTTTCTGTATTTAAATCATCGATATGTATTCCAATCACAGAAAGCGCATTCGCTAGTTTGTCCTCAATGCTCTTTTCATATTTGTGTCCAGTATAGGACTCAAACATTTCTTTGCATTCGG
Source organism: Oscillospiraceae bacterium (assembly GCA_902764825.1). Taxonomy (GTDB): domain Bacteria; phylum Bacillota; class Clostridia; order Saccharofermentanales; family Saccharofermentanaceae; genus Saccharofermentans. The sequence goes on along the minus strand of CACWXL010000006.1, from coordinate 78,415 downwards.
ATGTTCTATTCTTTTTGTATTTCATAGTAAGCGCCTCATCTTCCTTCTATTATCATTTTCAGTGTTTTTTTCATTGTTTCATCAAAATGCTTTTCAATTTCACACTCCCATAAAACAATAACAATCCAACCATCAGCTTCCAGCCTTTCAATATTCTTTTTATCGTTAATTACATTTTTGTTTAGTTTCTCTTTCCAGAAATCTGTCCTAGTTTTCGGTATTGATGCTAATTTGCAATTGGGATGTTGATGCCAAAAACAACCATTGATGAAAATAACTGCTTTATACTTGGGAAGAACTATATCCGGTTTACCAGGAAATCGTTTGTCATTTTTCCGAAACCGAAAACCATGCTTGAACAGATAACTTCTAACAGACACTTCAATTTTTGTGTCTTTTCCCTTTATTCTGCTCATGTTCCAGCTTCTCTTCTCAGGTGTTAAGGAATCGCTCATATTATTCTAATCGGGTTATTTCAGTGTCCATCTTTTTCGCTATTGCTCTTATTACAGGAACAGCAACTGAATTGCCAAATTGTTTGTAAGCCTGAGCATCAGAAACCGGAATAATATAACTTTCAGGAAAACCCTGAAGTCTTGCACATTCTCTGGGTGTAAGCTTTCTGGGGTTTTTGCCTGGCTGATCAATTAAGATTTCCGAACCATCTTTATAGTATCTGGCACTAATCGTACTGGTGTATTCAGAGTTTTCATTAAACAGTGAATACCCAAAACCTTTTCCGTTCTTTCTATTCTCTATCTTTCTTTTTTTGTGACCATCCCATAATCTGTCACTTATTGTGTATTTTTCATCAACTTCCTTCTCTAAAATATCGCCAACACGAGTCTTCTTTCCACTTGGTTCAGGAAAGGGAAAGGAATAATCATCTGGAATAGAAAAGACTTCCTTATCAAGACCAACAATATAAATACGCTCTCTAATCTGTGGAACCCCGAAATCGCAAGCACGTAATACTTTATACTCAGCGAAATAGTTCAGATTTCTTAGATGCTCCATAATAACAGTCAATGTTTTTCCACCATCGTGACCGATCAACTGCTTAACATTTTCAAGAAGAAATGCTTTCGGACGCTTCTCTTGAAGAATGCGCTCTATTTCAAAAAAGAGTGTTCCTCTTGTATCAGAAAAGCCTTTATGCAAACCGGCTTGTGAAAAAGGCTGGCAAGGAAATCCTCCCAATAGAATATCAAAATCAGGTATTTCTTTGGCCTCGATCTTAGTTATATCACCTGCAGGCAACTCTCCAAAATTCATTAGATATGTTTTTTGTGAAAACTTATCCCATTCAGAAGAAAAGACGCATTCTCCGCCCAATTCCTGAAAAGGTATCCGGATGCCGCCAATTCCGGCGAACAAGTCAATAAATCTGAATTTTGGATTTTCATTTTTCTTGGCTAACGGCTTTCTGTTGGCAAAACTCTGAATTCTCTTGTAAGTCTCTTGAGAAGGCTCTGATTCACCCTTTTCCCAAGCTCTGACAAGCGAATCTCCGTCAGATCCCAAACCAATAGCATCGGCAAACTCTTTTACTGACATGCAAAGCTTTTTTCTTTTATTGGATATGTATTCCGATGTTGTTATTTTCGCTTTAGTTTTCATGTTGTTGTCTCACTTCAGATAGTATTTGTTTGAGTTCGTCCGGAGTATAAGGTGGATCTGACTTGTGAAGCATCGCATGACAATTTGGACAAACGGGAATCAAATCTTTTACAGGATCAATTTCATATTCCTCTTGTGACTCTGATACGGGGACAATATGGTGAACATGTATGAAATGATAACCAATTTCCCCATATGTTTTTTCAAAATCAAAACCGCATATTTTGCATATGTACCCATTGGCAATTAGACACAGCTGCCTGTTTATCGGATTTCTCTCATAGCGGTTAACCTCTACTCGAGACAAACCGCCTTCAAGATAAGTATTCTCTTTCTGTTCAATTTCCAACAAGGATAAAAACATTCCGGAAATTATCAATGCCCATTCACAAGCAATTTGAACTTCGTTGTATTGTTGATTTTCTGAAACTATAGGACTTCGTGTAACTCTAAAACTGTAGTTGTTCCACGCCTCTGGCCAAGTATCTGGTGCCTGTGGATTATATGTAGAGTCATTTATATGAAACTCTGGTTTTGCCTTAAGCAATGACAACTCTTTGGCATATTCAGCAAATTTCATTTTCTTACTCATGTTAGCTGAAGCCATTTCACGTATAGAAAAGGCTGCGTATTTCTCCGGTACAACTTCAATTACAATTCTTAATTGATTCTTAAATCTGATTGTTATATCAAACAGATTCTTGTAATCGTTTTCAGGTCGAATATGATAATTGGAGTCGCTAAAACTCTTTTCATACTCTACGTTGAATGGAATATCAAAAGTATTCTCCAGAGTGTTTTTAATTACTTCGTTCGCAGGCAAATCCATTACTCTTCATCATCCTCCGGCTCAGGATCAGGCAAATCAGCGATCAGCTTTTTAAGACACCTTGAGACTATGATCCTCATGTCCTCAAATTGTTCTTTGGTTTCTGAATTAAACGTAGAAAGTTCAGCTTCAGCCAGCGCCCATAATAAAGCATCCATACCGGTAACCATTACATTTTGCGATAGTATCGGATAATAAATCTTCTGATAATATGGATGGCTTTGATTAAGCTCAACTGCGTGTTTTCCACCGTCTACTATACAAGGATTCCACAATTGGCCATCGTCCAGAGTATCTACTGGAATGACGCGATACTGTCCCGCTTTCGCAGAGTTGCGAATGACGATTTCGTGATTAAATGTTCCGTTCTTGTTCTCAAGCTTTACCTTGTTATCGCCAGTTACTGTAACTTTTGACTCTTCAACAGCAGATGCCTTTTCATCGATATTTTTATTTGAGGCCTCATGTGCATCGCGGCCCTTTTGGACAACTTCTTTAACAGTTCCTTTTCTATATCTTTCTTCAGCTGCTCTTCTTGGTGAAGGCATTATTTCTTCCTTAATATGCTTATAAAGATCTTCATTAAGCAGTATTCTTGATTTTTTAATATCTACATTAAACAAATCATCCAAAGTATGATCAAAAGAAAACTCAACTCGCAGCAATGAAAAGTGAGGTTCTTTTGAAAACATTCCTAACCAGTCACATTCGTGAATAAGACGATTTTCTCTATATATATAGAAACCCTGCATATCATTAGTTATTCTGGCCTCATCTCTTGCCTGAACAGTAGAGAAGTTCTCTCTTCTTGGAATCATATAAGCACGAACTGTAAAAGAAGATGAGGTCCCGTTTGGCATGTCAACATCTACTATTTCATCAGCTAACAATTCAGTGTCTTTTTCAGATAGACAGAACGGATCCCAAGGCATTACCTGAGTGCCATTTAATGTTATAACTACGTTTCTTGCTCTTTCATCATTTGTATCAAGGAAACGTTGATACACCATGGAAATGTGAAAACGCAACGACTGAAGAAGCTTGTTCAAAGCCGTTCTAGCGCTTCCAATGTTAACATAATTCTTCAATAACCTATCGATCGTTTCCCAGACAACAAGGGTTCCACTACCAGCACCTGCAGTGTCATTAAATAGTTCAATTTCATCTTCAGACGGAGTCAACTTCTTCAGTTTCCAGGCATTCGTTTTTGCTATATAATCCAAATCCCACTGAACTTTTCGAAGTGTATTATCAGAATCGCTGCGTGAAATGACGGACAAGCATCTGCAAAAAGCAGTTGATCCTGTTTTTAATCCAAGACCAAATTTACCAAGACTGCTTGGATCACTTCTTTGTTTAGAACCATACCTCATTGCATTTTGAAGGCCTTCATAATCCATACCAATGCCGTTATCAGCAATATATACAGTGACTTCGCCTAGGGGATCCTGGTTAATGGTAATATCAATCTTCGTTGCATAAGCTGCAATTGAATTATCAATAATATCGGCCATGGCTGTGTTAAAGTTATATCCTGTATCTCTTAGGCCCTCAACAACTCTTTCGGGGTCAGGAGGCAACAACAAATCGGTTTCGTTTTCAGAAGTCTTAGGAGTAGTAATCATATTATTGTCCTTTCTTGTTTATTTCAGGAGCCATTTCTATAGCTCTGATAATATCATTCTTCTCATTTTCACCATCAGTTCCCACAATAGCAGATGATGCCATTAAGCGTTTTCGTTCAATTCTTTCATTAACTACTTCCTCTACAGTCCCCTTGTAATATAGCCGGTAAATAAACACTGTTTTCTCCTGACCTCTTCTATAAGCCCTGGCGGATGACTGGTCTTCCAATGCCGGATTCCATTCAAGGTTGTAGTGAATAACATGGTTAGCACCAGTAATATTAAGTCCAGTACCTGCAGCTATAGGATTAAGTACAAGCATTGCAGCGTTTCTCTTGTTATTGAACTCATCAACTATGTTTTGCCTTTCACCAACCGGAGTATCACCATTTATAGTTTTTACACTAATTCCAAATCTTTTAGGAATATCATTTTCGAAGAGATTAAACATCCGTTTATAAGAAGTGAAAACAATAACCTTTTCGTTTCTGTTTACTATTTCATCAACTATTTCGCATAAACGTTGATATTTATTTGAATCAACAGTTGGATCACTGCAAATCTTCTCATTAAACAGACTGTAATGAGTACAATACATTCGAAGTTTCTGTAAAAGAGAAATTGTAATCGCTTTTCCTGACTTAGTGTCTCCCATTACGTCGTTTCTGAATTGTTCATATTCGGAGACCTCTCTATCCGACATTATTATTGGCTGTGAAATAACTACTTTTTCCGGCAGATCATTTGCAACATCCTTTACAAGTCTTCTTATCATAATTGGAGATAATATAGGTTCGATTTTTTGCGCACCCAACAAATCATCTGAAACATTATGATTAAACGTTTCAATCGTGCCTAATAAGCCAGGCATTACATAATCAACTATGGACCATATGTCTGTAATATGATTTTCGAAAGGAGTTCCGGTAACAGCTATACTGCTTTTTCTCACAATCGCTTTTACTGATTTAGCTCTGTCGCTGTAAGGATTTTTAATATTTTGTGCTTCATCAAGAACAGTGCACTGCCACTTAACCATCTTTAACATTGAAAGGTCACTGGATGCAGTATTATACGATATAACAACAACATCATGTTCAATCAAATCCTTGTATCTTCCGGTTCTTCGAGGGCCGTGATGAATATATACATCTAGCTCAGGAGCGAATTTTTCGCATTCTCGTCTCCAGTTTTCCAGAAGTGAAACAGGTGCAACCACAAGTACAGGCATTTCCCCTCTGGTTTTCATAGACTGAAACACAGCAATTACCTGCAGAGTCTTACCTAGTCCCATCTCGTCTCCCAGAATGCATCCTTTAGTTGCTGACAGCATACTATTCATCCAGAATAAACCTTTCTTCTGATATTCGTATAAGTTTGCCTTCAGCGCAACAGGTACCTCACCTTTGGATTGAAGAGCTTGAACAACAAGGCTGCCATCAACGATATTCTCTATATCTTTGTACTCAGAAAAGTAATCTCTCCTTATTAATTCTATATATTGAGATACATTTATGATTCCGCTATTGGTTATAGAAGCGTCCTTTAATGCATTCTGCAAACCTTCAATATCGCCGCACAAATAAAACCACTCATTGTCTATAATTAGATGATCTATTATACAGCCTGAAATAATATCTACAGGATATTTCGAGTTTTTGCGTATAACATAAATTTCAAGAATTATTTCGCCTTCATTATTTGAAGAAATACAGCATTTAATTGGAGAACCAATTTTAGAAAAGCGTATACCAGGTATATCCGTCAATAGATTTGGAAAATTACCATCAACGGATTGAGATATACATTCGTACACCTCGCTAGCATTTGGATGAAGAATATGATTTCCATCATCAATCGCTATATGATGGTCATAAATAATCCATTTCCCTTGCATTAAAAACTACCCATCACTTCACATTAATTTCTTTAAACGAGCTGGACTCGTTAATCTTGATTCGAACTCTTTTAAGCGAAGGAATCGTCTTGTTTTCCTTGGAATCGTCAGGATTTTGTTTTGTATTAACCTCATCATCAGAAAAATCGACTTGATTGACTATGACATCCCCCATATTGATTGTAAACGAATCTATACTATTTACTAAATGGCGTAATTCAGCGTCAGTTGAATAAGCACTTACGATATCGGCTACGTAACTCTGGCTTGCATTAACCAGATTAAGCATATTTAGTATTACAGAAACATAGAAATCGCCTCTGTCTATTGTTTTCTGACCAGACCACCAGGCATAATCGTTAACAAATCTCCAAAGACGCGCAACGGCCTCCTCTATGAGCTCATTGTCATAACAAATAGATGAAAAAATACCACGTGCACATGAAATGAATTCATTACGATCACTAGAAGATGCACTGTCTCTTAATAATTTTGCATATTCATCATATTTTCGGTCTAGTTTTCTGGTTACCTTCCTAAAGTATTCTTTGTACAGGCTAAGTTCCTCATATACATCCACTGTATAATGTGCCATAACAAACCACTGGTTTGGTACAAATATGAATTTTGCAGACGGAGACGTGATAACGGCAGTGGATCCTAGAAATTCAATATCATAACCATTTTCCTTAAGATATCGTTTATATGCCTTTTTGAATTCTTCTGTTAATTCAATATCTTGCCACACGAATTCATTCATATAGTGCAAGGCAGAATTACGGATCATGCTGTGCAAGTTTTTCAAGATATGCTTTTTATTCATATTGCTGCCTCCATTCATAGGCAAAAGCAGGATCAACGTGAAATGATATACATTACAGTATCTTTATATTATATATTAAATTAATGGGAATTAGTTAGTTTTAATATATTTGGCCAAATCTTATAAATGCTTTTTTTCTCTCCCCACACCCAAATCGCAATCGCTACTACAAACCATACCGCACGGAACACGTTGACAGACACGTCACCCGGGAACGCATCAAACAGAGCGTTCCAGTCGTAGACGGCGCCGATGGAGTCGATGAAGGCGTGGTAGAAGGCGCAGGCGAAGACGCTTTTCGTGGCCTTGTAGATGGCTGCCATGGCAAATGACCAGATGAAGATAGTGATAGAAAAGCCACTGAAATAAGGCTAAAACCTAAACTCCCTCATATCCTCCAAACTCAGCAGCACGGGCTCTCTGCCGAATCCTGCGCCGGCATCGATGTCGATCCAGGTGTCGGTCTTTATTATCTTTCCATCGTATTCTTTGCCGAAAGATACTGTCGGAGTGTGACCGAAGACGGTCATCTTGTCTTTATAATAGACATCGGTGAGTTCCGGCCAGGCCCAGAGAAGTTCTTCGACCGTGTAGTCTTCGATGTTCTTTTCGGGACTGAAATTATCTAAGCCTGCATGGACCAGGATGAAGTCTTTTCCGCCTGCATTTACGGTCTCATATAAGGGGCAGTCGCGAAGATAATCAAGTATGTCCTGCTGGTTTTCTTTCGAGAGCTTCTGCATGGCTTTGAGGGTGACATCGCCGCCGTCAGCCTGATATCTGGTGAGCATGTCGATCTTTTCTGCGGTGAGTGAATCAATGCTGCTTTCGGTTATCTCATCGAACACGAAGGCGCAAGCTAATAGCATCGATTCGTGGTTGCCGAGGATAAGCTGCACATTGGTCTGATACATGAGCCAGTTCAATGTCTCAACTCCGCCGTCACCGTTGCGGTCTACAACGTCGCCTAAGATATAAAGGAAATCGTCCCTGCCAAAGCCCGCCTTGTCCAGCAGGGCAAGGAGCTTCTCGTGCGGATATCCGTGAAGATCAGAGATTACGTAGATCATGTAAAACCTTTTTTTGGTTGATGGAATAATAATATTACTTGTGTAAACCTCATTGAGTTGTAATTGGAATATTGGGTGGTATAATAATATTGCAAAGCAATGTTAATTCACTTCTTTCATGCGAAGAAAAACGAAAACCCCGAAGTTGCCGCTTCGGGGTTTTCTTACGCCTTTTTACGAGGGCTTAACTTTAAAAACTCCCCATTGCATTTCTCAAAATCTACGCGTATAATCACCGCTAACATCAAACGGGAGGAGGTCCTTGCAATGACAGTACAAAGAATAACAACAATAACAACAAACAACAGGCGTGCAGGATCTGCTTCTGTAGCTTAATTTCTTAATTAACTATTTCCAGCGTGATCCATAACCATACGCCTTTAGTAAGGCTTTGTTTGCATGCCTTTTCGAGAATCGAAAGGAAAATTCATGGACACTATAAAAGGAAATTTTGCTGATGCGATCGTATATGCATCAGACATCGAAGATTACGCAAGATACCAGATACAAACGATCTGCGACAACGATATTTCGCTGGGTTCGAGAATAAGGATAATGCCGGACTGCCATCCCGGTAAGATCGGCCCCGTCGGCCTTACCATGACCGTCACGAACAAGGTCATTCCGCAGCTCATGGGTATCGACATCGGATGCGGAATGCTGGTCTGTAAGATCAAGGCCAGAACTATTGAATTTCAAAGGCTCGACAGCGTTATCCGCGGGAATGTTCCGGCAGGATTTAAGATCAGGAAAGCGCCGCATTCTAAGGCTGACTTCGGCCTGATCTCAGAGCTTCGCTGCGTGCGTTCGGTCAATGTTGATAAGGCGTTAAAGAGCCTTGGGACACTTGGCGGCGGCAACCACTTTATCGAAGTCGATAAGGGCTCTGACGGATACTACATCGTCATCCACACGGGCAGCAGGCACTTAGGCGTTGATGTCGCTGATCACTACACCGAAAGCGCCCGCCGCAGGCTCGTCAACATGGGCAGAAATGTTCCGTATGAGACAGCTTATGTTGAGGGCACCCTGATGGACGACTATCTGCACGATGTGGCTGTCACTACGGCATACGCGTCGCTCAACAGGGAGATAATCCTTCACGAGATCTTGAAGGGTATGAAGTGGAAGGAAGAGGAGCGCTATGAGTCGATCCACAACTACATCGGCGTTCTTCCCGACGGCACGAAGATCCTGCGCAAAGGCGCTGCTTCGGCGCTTGAAGGGGAGCCGGTGATAATACCCGTAAACATGCGTGACGGAGTGATCCTGGGCACCGGCAAAGGCAACCCTGACTGGAACTGTTCCGCGCCGCACGGATCGGGCCGCAGGCTCAAGAGAACTGAGGTTCAGAACAACTACACGGTATCTTCATTCAAGAAAGACATGAAGGGCATTTACTGCACTTCCATATGCGCGGAGACTTTGGATGAAGCGCCCGTCGCATACAGAGGGATCGATGAGATCCTGTCAGCCGTCGCGGATACCGTTGAAGTAAAAGAGATCGTAAAGCCTGTATACAATTTCAAGGCCGGGAAAGAGAGGTAAGGATGTTATTACAGATAAGTTCAGGACAAGGACCCGCAGAGTGCTCTGTGGGCGTCGAGAAGCTCTGCAAAGCTCTTCTCAAGGAATATGAAGGTTCGCGCATCGTATCGGTAAATGAGGACTATTCAGGGTACGGGTTTAAGTCTGCGGTCATGGAGTTCGGCTGCGATGTATCTTCGCTCGAAGGCACGGTCTTGTGGGTGTGGAAGAGCACCATAAGGCCGGGTCATCAGCGAAAGAACTGGTACATGGATGTTCATGTGATCAGGGAGGCTGAGACTGTGGGCGCGCTCGACCTGTCAGACTGCGAGATCACGACGATGCACTGCGGCGGCAAAGGCGGCCAGCACGTCAACAAAGTTGAGACGGGCGTTAGGGTTGTGCACAAGCCGACAGGCATCGTTGTCACATGCACTGAAGAGCGTAGCCAGGTACAGAATAAAACACGCGCGATAAAGCGCCTTCAGAGTATCCTTGCAGCAAAGCAGGAGGAGAATAACGCCGGTGCTTTAAACGATGCATGGCAGAAGCACACGGAGATCGAGAGAGGAAATCCCATAAGGAAGTATGAAGGCGGGAAGTTTAAGAGAGTGTACTGATCATACTGTCAGTTAAGAATTGTTGCTGAAATGTTGCTTCTTATGTCCGCTTAGAAGGCAACACAGAAGGCAACATTGGCAATGTTGCTCTAAATGTTGCTCTTTTTGTCCGCCTGGAAGGCAACAAATCCTTAACTTGGATGAGGATGGGGATGGGGGTGCGTGCAGCCAAATAGGGCAGTTCCTTGCATTTCCCCAAAAAACAGGTTGTTTTGAAAATTGCCAAAAGGTATAGTGGAAATAAGTTCAGAACAAGGGCGGCTTTCGGCTTAAAGGGAGACCATTTATGAACAGAGAAGAAAGGAATGCAAGAGCAATAGCCAGAGCTATCAGAAGTATCGGAGGATACGGAAAAGCTAAGGTCATCGCCGTATGCGTCGCGATCGTTACAGTGTGCGTAGCTGCAGTGATCCTGGTCTTCGTGATCAATTCCTCAAAGGCACAAAAGGGCCCCGCGCCCCAGGAAGTCGACGCCGTCTCAACGCTCGAGAAGGTCGTAAAGAACAGCTCCCTCTCAACCTACGAAGTCGTATATAACGGCGTCGCGACCGTCTATAACAGCGAGAAGCCCGGAGAAGTCGACTACTACGTCGCTTATACCGCTACAGTCAACGCGGGCTTTGATATCAATAATATAGAGATCACGAAAGATGACGATAAGAAAGAGATAGTTATCAGTCTTCCGGCGGTAGAGGTTTTCGAGCCCAAGGTAAAGATAGAAGAACTGGATTACATAGTCGTCGGCAAGAAGGTCAAGACGGAGACGATCTCCGCCGACGCATACAAGATCTGCAAGCAGGACGTCGCCGAGAAGGCACGGAACCAGGCCGAGATCTACAAATACGCCAAGGCGAACGGCGAGAGGCTGATCAAGGGCCTCGTAATGCCTTTCGTCGAGAAGCTCGACGAGAAATACACCGTCAAATTCGTTTGGAGGGACATAAGATGAAGAAGCTCATAAGCAGTGTCCTGGCATTCGCCCTCCTCCTTGCGATGACCGGCTGCAACTCGAAGAAAAAGGAAGAAGAGAAGAAACCCGAGCAGACGATCGAGATCACCGAGATGCGCGAGATCGCTGAGCTTGCGACGGTCGACTGCTATTTCCATAACGTCGCCAAATCCGACCGCGAGCTCAATCCCGAATGGTACGAATTCTGGGAGAAGAAGAACATGCGCTTCTGGGTCGAGTACGAAGGCATCGTCACGATCGGCATCGACGTCTCCAAACTTCGCGTTGAAGTCAGCGACGACAACGTCGTAACCATCACGTTGCCCGAAGCGGTAGTCCTAGACGCGATCGTCAGCGAGGACTCGCTTAATGCGGATTCATTCTATTTCGACCCGAATGCGAAAAGACCCAGCCCCGAAGAGCAGACAGAAGCCTTCAGGCAGGCCCAGACCGAGATGATGAACGCCGCCGAGAAGAACCAGACGCTTCTCGCCAACGCGCGCTCCAACGCCAAGGAGCTCCTCAAGAACTACGTCAAGAGCATCGGTGAAGCGGTCGGCGTCGAATACACGATCGTGTGGAAATATCCTGAAGACGTGGGGAAAGTCAGCGTGTCCGAACCGCCGGTCGAGAGTACGGCAGGATGATCTGCCGTCCGGGGCTTTGATCTTGTTATGGGGAAAGGAAACGATATGAGATCTGTCAAAGCATTTATTTCTGTGGTTTTGGTCGCAGCGTTTACGCTTGGCGTCGTCTCGTGCGGGAAGGCTGGAGAGAGCCGGGAGACACAAAGGACGCTCAGCGCAGAAGAACAGCTGAATAAAGAAAAAATGGAAAAAAGCGGAGCGATCTACGTTATGGTAGGCACTGATTACGACGGCAAGATGATCCGTTTCAGGAGCATCAAGGGCGTGCGTGACGAAGATGCAACCTGGGCAACTGTTGAGACGAACGGCAAGACTTACAAGTATAAGGGCAGCAGTGACTTCGGCGTAACCTGGTGGGAGCATGATCCGAATGATTACGAATACGGCGATATCTTTATTGCGAACGGCATCGAGCCCGAGAAACGGGAAGTCCCATATTACAACGGAACGGTACGCGATTATTTCTTCGGAAGCGATGCCAAGCTCGAAAAACTCGGCAACTGCAAAACCCTCATGACCTTAAAGAAACTCAAGATCGAATCAGCCGACTATGACGGCTACGGCCACTGGAGCGTTCACTTGCAAGACCCTTCGGAGAAGAAGGATTACGGCTATTATTACGGCTACAGAAACGACGCCTATTTTGGTGTTGATCTCTCAGATTCCGATAACGGCTCATTCTGCACCTTCGCTTTTGTGGGGGACATCCCGATTGTGGCGGTGGAGAAGGGGGAGTAGGAAGTATTTGAAAATTCATATTAAAGAGTTGTTAATGGATTTGAAAAGGAGAGAATATGGCGTGGGAACAAATTCCGAATTTTAAAGACAAATATGCCAAGATTAATGAACGAATTCATCCATCTGGAGCAAGAATAATAGAGGTCCTTTATGGAGCTCGTGATAAAGAAGGAAGGCCAACTACTCCTGAGAGTTCTGCTGATGGTCATGGGCATTGGATTGCATTAGAAATCGATGGAGTTTATCAAATGCTTTCTTGGCGTCATCCTTCTTCTGAAGGGGGAAAACAAGAGTATGGTTACGGAAGAAGAAACAATGCTCTTGCAGATTTAGAAGCTGATATAGCATCAAAAGAATCCCTTTGCATTCAGGCCGAAAATTTATCGTTTTCCCAGGATTGGGGAGGAACGTCTGCCAAATACAAGCAGTTATTTGAAGAGTGGAAGAAAGTCTATAATTGGCATACACCAAAGGAAAAGCAACTTTGGGATAGATTCCAGGCGGCAAAAAAGACGTTCTATGACCAAAGAGATAAAGCACGAGCTCAGAAAAAGCAAGCCAAACAAGCGATTATTGCTGAAGCTAGAAGCTTGTCCACATCAAGTGACTGGAAAGCTGCCAGTCAACGTTTTAAGGAGTTGATGGACAATTGGAAGAGTATAGGCTCTGTGGGTAAGCCGGATGAAGATTCTTTGTGGGAAGAGTTCAATGCGGCTAGACAAGCTTTTAATAATCGTCGCACAGAAAATGCCAATAGAGTATCAGCTCAATTTGAAAATAATAGGCGCCAGAAGCAAGCATTAATAAATGAAGCAAGAAGTGTAGCTCAATGCACATCTGATTGGAAAGCGTCTACCAATAAACTTAATGATCTAATGGCGAGATGGAAAACTATTGGAAGTGCTGGTAGAGAACATGAAGATGAATTGTGGAAAGAATTTAATTCCATAAGGCATGATTTCTTTGAAAGTAAACATAGACATCATGAACAACAGGAAAACCGTTTCTTAGAGAATGCTCGTCGCAAAGAACAAATTGTTCAAGAAGCATCTGGTATAGCAAGCAGATGTGACTATTCATCATATAATACGGAACGCATGAAAGAGCTAGATCGAGACTGGAAAGAAGTTGGTTTCGCAGGCAAAGATAAAGAAGATCAACTATGGAATTTATTCCAAAATGCTAAAAACAGTTTCTGGACAGGCAAGCGTGCATACAGCGCACAACGTCAACAAGAGTATAGGATTAAATTGAATGAGGCAATAAATCGAAAAAGGATGCAAATATCGAATTTGCAAAGTCAAATATACAATATCGAGAACAAAATGTATAGCGTAAGAAAACAAGAATATATTGATAATATGCGCGAATGGATATCTGAAAAGGAAGAAAGAATCAGAGAGTTAGAAATAGCAATTCGGGATATGGAAAGTAGATTGTAGTATGGAATTGCAATGTGGATAAATTGCAAATACACATTACAGATGAAGGCTTACGAATGATATGAAAGATACATGGTACAAAATACTGAAAGCGAGAAGGACGTTTAAATCCTGTATGGAGAATAATGAATTACGAGACCGGGAAATATGAAGCTGTCCGCCGACACTTTGAGGTGTATGAGGTGGGGGAGTAAGAATGTTATGTATGCTCCTTTCTGATTAAACCATAATGGCAATATGAAAAGTAAAAATGTGTATATAATAGTTAAATTTCAGAAATAAGGCATACTGTTTAGGAGGTTAGGTGGTAAGGCATGAAGATATACTTGCTTGACAGAAGGGTAGTGATGGAGATCTGTGCAAGAATTTCGCTTTCATTCAAAGTATGTCTCAGATAGCCTTGTGTTCTGATTTCATTTAGTTTACGTATTAATTGGACACTATTGTAAATATATAAGTGTTTGTTATAATCAAATCGTTTGGATATTAGTTATTGGGGGGGTGTACGATGAATCCAGAAGAGTATTCGAACGACACCGAATATGAAATCAAATCATCGGCAAGTGGAATTACAGATATCCTTCTAAATCATTACGATGTTAATCTGCAATCTTTAAGCGATTGCGAAGGCCTTTCTTTGCCCAAACAACTCAAAATGAAAGATAAGGATGTTGCAAGTGTTGTTGCTTATGTTCTGATTAATTCTGAACAGGGTGAATCCGATTCTAATGATGCAGATATTTATTCTGTCTGTGATGATTATGATCAGTATCAGGCACTTAAAGTCGGCAAAGATCATGTTGTTGTTTTTTCTGAATTGAAGAAGAGATCAATATTGGATGCTATTTGGTTTCTTGTAAAGTATGGATTACTAACAAAGTGGAATCCAAAAGATCCAATTTCAAATTTGAAGACTTTTGGTCCTATGGTGATGGAAGTTATTCATTACCTTCAGAAGGCTATAAAGAAGTTAGATATCAGCGAAGAATGTGTATTTGCACGAATATACGAATTGCATAGAGGTGGCAAGAAGATTTTTAGCGCTTCTGATATTCAATGCTGTTCAGTTAGGGAATCCTTATACGGCGATATTTATAAAGAACAGTTTTGTGATTACCAAACTGAGGGCTGTTGTTTCCGCACAGGCGAGAATAACGATAAGTGTAAAATTGATTCAGAAACCATAGGAGCCGTAATGAAAAGTTTAAGCAGTAAAGGCATCCTTGAATCGATAGGAAAAGGAAGTAGCGAACGATGGATTTTAGTGCCATAACAAGTTCTGACGACGAAGTTCAGATTGATGCTGAACAGTATAAGCAATATTTTTGGATTTCGGAAAAATCTGAATTGCCAACTTTATTATGTTATTTATTGAATATTGATCCCAACAATTATGATGAGGATAACATCGGTAATTTTGAGCCGGCATATAAAATTCTTTATGATTTGCTTGTGCCAGTACTTGAATCACAACGCGAATTCACACTAATTGAGGAACAGTTTTATGTAGATCGTTTTTACAGAGATAGTTTCTACCTATATTATGCAAGCAAGTATCGTCAATATAGTCGTTTTTGCAAAAGGTTATTCTTTTTCCAAGGAACAATAGACGATATTGATGCATACGAAGAAAAAGAATTAGAGACTAAGTTTATGGGAACTATGGTTATACGCCCGTTGGTTCATGGTAAAATCGGACGAACATTGTTAAACCCATATTTCTTTGCCGATAAAAACGCCTATATGCGTTATGCTACATATGAAGTTGTTGTTTTATCCAAGCAATTGCGCATTCATGCTTTCCCTTTTTCAATGCAAGATGGTGAAACTACCACTTGTGCAGAAGTAACCATTCAAAACTTGATCGACTATTTCAGCAGAAAATATCAAGACTACCGTATAGCTCTTACCAGTGAGGTTTTTGAAAGAGTAGATCAGCATGGCTATGAGAGATGTCTTCCTACTAAAGGCCTCAAGTATTCAGAAATATCGAGAGTGTTCAGTGAAGTTGGTTTTTATCCGAGATTATATTCTTATCGTTCTTTCCAAAATGAGCATCAATTCAAGAGGAATATGCATTATTACATTGAGTCAGGAATTCCTGTAGCTGTTGGAGTTCAACGCTTGAATACTAGGGCTCTTCATTCCATTACTTGTATTGGTCATGGAGAAAAGCATTTAGATGAAGAACGAATGAAGAAAAGAGTAAGGATTTCTTATAACAAGAAAAAAGAAAACGATCCCATATGGGTAATAGATACAGCGGATCTTTTTGATGAGTATATAGTTATGGATGACAATAAAAAGCCATATACTAAATACGAATGGAAGAAGATTGATTCGGTAGCGACAGGCGCAGCAGGAAACAACGTAAGCAGTTTATTTTCGAGGGATAGATTTTCTTTTGGGGAAGCTGAACTTACAAACATGATGGTTCCGTTATCTAAAAGAATGTTTCTTGAAGCAGAAGATGCTTATGATTTGTTTGTAGACAATTTAAGCCGAAAAGATATTGGTATTCGCAAATGGACCAAGACTGATATTGGTACAAAGGATAACCCTCTTGTAATGCGAATCTTCCTTGCATCTTCAAGACATTTTCGCCAGACGAGAGTGAAGTATCTTAGAGATAAAAACTGTTCGGCCAGGGGTATTTATTCTTCTGCGCTCTTCCCAAAGTTCGTGTGGGTTTGTGAAATCTATTCAGTTCAGTCATATTTAGATCCTAATCCATCAGTTATAGCAGAATTGGTAATTGACGCCACTTCCTCTAGTCACGACAGAAATAATGTTATAATTTATAACTATAAGAAGGTAATACGCGTGTCTAATTCGCTAAAAGCGGAAGAGTCATTTAACGGAGGAATAGGACAAAGCGATGACCAACCTAGCCAAATAGAGGGTCCGGAAGTCGACGAAGGATACTTTTTCAAGGTGTCAAACCCCACTGATTTACAGCCGTACACACATAATCTGCATTTGCCTAGCGCTGTATATAGATAAGGACTTTACTTTAACAGGAAAGAATGTTAAAATTTATCACTATCTTTTGGAAGGAGACAAAAATGGCTATTAAAACGGTTGAACTAAAAAGAGCGCCAGTTGTTCGTGTTGGTAAACTCGAAGTTGCGGGCAAGGTATCAAGCGCTCAATTAGCATCTTTAGAGATAAATGCTAGAGATCGACTTAATCAGAACGAAGCAAGAAGAGCTGTTGGCGCAGAGCTTGCTGGTCAGTTTATGGCTAAGTAATTTCTTTACAGTTTGATTAGCGAATAGCTATCTCCTTATCTCTGCATCGTGCAGTTTGAATTTATATCCAAGCCGTAATGAGTATGCAAATTATATAGCAACCCTCAAACGAGGGTTGCTATATTTATTTAGGCATTCAAATATAAGACATTAAACCAATCTTATAGACGAATTGACTAATTTCTACTCTTCAATAAACCCTGTTAAACAGTTATTTGCCATGTGCCATACTGCATAGAAACACAACTTGTTCGTCTTTTCAGCCTGCATCTTGTTATCGTCGTAGAGCTTCTGTGCTGCGAGACTTGCACCACCGGTAGCGACGGCCAGGCCAACCGTACCGAATGTCTTGGTGAATTTGGTTGCGGCATCGTCAACGGGGGCAGCTTCGAAGAGCGAACCTACTGCTTCTTCGTAGCTGTCCAGGAATGCCTTGTAGCGCGCGTTGTCCTTGATGTACATCGTGTCAGTCGTGATCAAAGCATAGCGCGAATTGAGGCCGTAGCAGATGCCCCAGCGTTCGTATTTGATGTCGATGAAGCAGCCGAGAGACGTGGTGTCCTTGATGTCGCCGACGAAGAGCATCTTGGTGTGGATGGGGCCGGTCTTGCGTTTGACGTCCCAGGTCTTTTCTTCCCAGGCTTCGATCTCGTTCTCGGCAATGTTGCCGGAAGCGACAAGGATCTTAACTACGTCATCTAATGTTGGTTTGTCTTTGCAGACAAGGATCAGTTTTGTGTCTGACATTTGGTACTCCTTTTGGACGGCGGGGCTTCAGATTAAAGCAGGGCCGAAGCTGCTTTCTATCGATCACGCAATGTCGTGGATTCTTGCGATAAGCGTCTGAACTTCCTTCTGGACCTTTTCGAGCTTGACGCACATCTCGGAGCGGTCGGCACGGGTGGTCCTAAGTTCGGCGATGTTGTCTTCGACGGATTTGACGGACTGCTCCATTGGGGAGACGACGCTCTGCTTGACGTAGTCGGCGGCGTAGTCTTCGAGGGCATTGGCGGCCGTGTTGAACTCGCTCCTTATGTTCTGGCGGTTGTTCTTCATGGCTTCGAGCTTTAATTGCTCGTCGTAGTCTTCCTTGAACTGGAGGACAAATTCCAGGCCGACGCCGACCATGCCGAAGATCGAAGAAGATCTGTTGGCGACTTTGGATGCGACCTGTCCGGCTTTTCCGGCCTTGCCGATGAGCTTGGTGCCGGTGTTCATGGAGTGGAGCGACGTCCTAAGGAAGTTCTGCGTGTTGTCCGTGAGCCTTATAGCTTTGTAGGAAGAGTCTGCAAGAGAGAGCATCTCAGGAATGCCTGACTTGACGAGTGTGCCGACGAGGATGTCGCCCTTCTTCTCAAGGTCTGTCGCGGTGACGAAGACTTTCTTTACTGCGTCAGGGAGGTTGTCGTATTTGTCGACGAGCCTGATCTTGAGGTTCTGAGAGAACTCGGTGGATTCCATGTCCGTGAAGCTCTGGCCGAGCTCAAGGAAGCATGAATGGACATGGTCGTCAGCATCGGTCCTGGTCTTCTCGATCAGGTCTTCAGCCATCTTGCCGTACTGTGCGATCTTCTCCTGAAGCTCTTCCATGGGAAGCCCTGTATCGACGAGCGCTGCGGCGTCGAGGCCGTATTCTCTTATCTTAGCGGCAGAATCGGAGAAGATATCAGTAACTTCTCTTTGCATGCGCGTTCTGGTATCGATCAGCATGTGGCGCTGCTGCTTTAAGTTCTCTTCGAGCGCGTCGATGTCGGCATCTTCGGAACCCGGTGTGAGGTCGGAGATCGCCTTGTCGAGCTCGTTGTCGAGCACATAGAGGTCGGTCGTGAGCTTCGAAGTAAGTGTCTTCTCTGCAACGTAAGCGTTAAGCGTCTCGATGAATTCTGCGTAGCCGGAACGTGCGAGGAGTTCGTCTGCAAGCTCAGGATCTTCAGCGCGCTCTTCAACGCTGTCCAGATAGGACTGTGCATCGAGGAAAGAGAGGTGGAGCTGCTCTGGTGTGTAGGGCGCGAGGACCGTGCGCAGATCTTCTCTTATTATGTTCTGCTGCTCTTCGGTGTTGCCCTTGGCGGCGCGCTCCATCTTGTTGACGACGAGGATCATCTCGCCGGCCTTGTCCTTATCGATCGCAAGGCGCCTGAAGTGGTCGGCCATGTATGAATCGAACAGTTCGTTAGTGATCACGAAAACAAGTATGTCCGCGGCCGCGATTGCCTTATAGGATATCTCGTCGTGGTCGGGTCTTAAGGAAGTGTGGACGCCTGGAGTGTCAACGATCTCAAGTCCGTTCCACTCGTAGGTGTGGGTCTCCTGGGTCGTGATTTTCGCGCCCGTGGCAATCGTATCGTCGCCCGTCAGCATCTTGATAATTGAGGATTTTCCCGCAGAATACTGGCCTGCGAAAACGATTTTGACTTTATCTGACTTTCCTTCGGTCTCATTAAGACCGACGCCTGCGTCTGAAAGCGCGCGGAGAGCCTTCTCTTTCAAAGCTTCCTTGGAGCGGGACAACTCAGCGATCTGGAACATAACTATCCTCCTATTCTGTAAGGCACGAACTGCTCTAGGAGCCTCAGCCTGTTAAGTAACCTGATGTCTTCTTTATCCGTCCTGATGAGGACCTGGCCTGATTCATTGTCGCACTCAATGTTCTCCTGCGCCACGATCCCGCCCAGGATATCCGATACATATTGCGGCTTATCTTCGTTCGTCGTGACGACGGAGACGTCTTCTGTGAGGAGATCGGACAGGTGCCTTGTAAACTCTGCCGGTGTTGTGTTTGCGGCCTTCTCAGAGAGGAGGATGCATACGCCCGGGATCCTCGCGATGGTATCGATATTGCCCATGCAGGCGTCAGCTTCGTCACCGCCCATGACCGCCGATGCGATCTTGGAAGTGAAGGTCACGTTAAGCTGGCGGAGCTCGGTCCTTAATGAACCGGCGAGATCGTTCTGCGTTTCCGCAAGGGACTCAATGACATTCTCTATCTTGGTGAGTTCATCCAGGACCAGGTCGATCTTGCCCTTGATGAGCCTGTTGAGGTTTTTCTCAAGCTGCGTCCAGATGCTGTCGCATGTGGCGTTGACGGATTCTGTGAGCTCCTTCTCGAGCTTCGCTCTGGCCTTCGCGAGCTTGTCGCCCGTCGATTCGAGGAAGAGAAGACCGATGCCGCCCGCAAGACCAATTGCCGCAGCGACCCAGCCTACCGGGCCTGCAGCGATCTCAAGGCCTGACAGTGTAAGGATCGCGGCAGCGACCGTTCCGCCGCCGCCCAGAAGAAGGCTCGTCCAACCGACGATCCTCTTGGCGTCGATCAGGGCAGGGGTGAGGAACGTCCTCTGAACGGAGTCGATCGACACGTACCTGAGCTCGCTCTCCATCTCGCGGATGGTCTCTTCGATGATGCCGTCAACTTCGGCCTCCATGTCGTCCAAGAGCTCCTTGCATCTGCCTTCGATGTTCTTGCTCTCGATTATCTCGCCCCACGCGATGTCAGCCATCTTGTCGTTATAGTGCTCTTCCGCGAAAACGGCGATATCGGACCTGAGTTCGGATTTGAGGCGCATCATGAAAGACTCAATACGCTTCTTGCCGTCCTTAACAAAGACAGCTTTACGCTTCTCAAGGGCGCGCTTCTTATCCGACACGACCTTGCCCTGTGACTCGTTCATACGGCTCTGAAGATCTAACTCCGAGAGGGCTTCGATCATGGGATTTGCAATGATGTCGGCGAAAGTCTTGACTCTTATGTACTTGCCTCTGACCCGGACCTCTTCGCAGATCAGGGATTTGAGGTCATCGATGCGGCTGATCCTTGTCCAGAATTCTTCCTGCTCAGTGTCGCCCGCCTTGGCACTCTTAACGGCCTCATAAGCCGCTTTCAGGTGCGTAGCAACGAATGGAACATTGTTCCAATCCTGCCCGAAAGGCTCAGCGAACCTGCAGAACTGATTCCTGATCTCCTCTATGCGCTCATCGTCAAAAGCGCGGTTCATGTCGCGCTCGATGAGCTTCATGCTCTTGCCGGAATCGACCGACACCTTAACATTCATAATGATTATCACGGGCTTGCCCAGATCCTTGACCTGCCTGAAACAGTCGGCCTCCACCGCCTGCGGCGCATCGTCCGTCAGAAGGAACACGATGAGGTCCGCAGTCTTCGCCGCATCAAAGGCCAGTCTTGTGTCTTCCTCGCCCTCAAAAGCGCCGATTCCCGGCACATCCGTCACCGCGAGACCGTTCCACTCGTATCTTCTAATATCTCTCGTGGTCCTCTGCGCGCCCATTCCGATCGCTGATCCGTCGCCTTCAGTCAGGACCTCCATCAGCGTCGATTTGCCCGCCATGGTGCGCCCGAAAAGCGTGACCGAGAACTTCTCCAGGTCCTCTTTCAGCGCGTTTAAGTCTTCTGTAAATGAAATGCGCAGGGAGTCCACGGACTGCTGTATGTCAGAAAGCTGCCCCTCAAGAGCCTCGCCCAGACCAATGACCTCGCAAGGAGAAGCCTTATATTCGATCGCAGTCTCCCTTATATTGTCCTCAGCAGATTCCAGGATCTTATCCAGCACGGCACGCTCATCTGCCGCGAGCTCATACCCGCTCTTCGCCGCCTCATAGCATTCGGATAATGCTTTAGTAAGATCAGTCTGTGGCATGCCGTACACCCCTCAAGGACTCCATAATCAAATAAACAAAGAGATTTGATAGGGTAATTATATCATTTAAGGGGATATTAGAAATAAAGGAATAAGCTAATCACATTAGTAGTCTTTGTCTAGAAATTCATTAACTTAAGATGATAATATCTGAATAAAGGTATTAGTATGGATTATTGGAGGAACAGTATGAAATTATATGTTATTGGCAATGGCTTTGATCTTCATTATGAACTTCCTACGAAGACTGATGATTTTGTAAAGCTTTTGGCTATGGAAAAAGTATATAACTCACAAGAAAATGCTAAAGAAGAATTTTCATGTTATGGAGTAAATTGGAGTGACTATGAAGAGGATATAGCTAACCTTGACTTAACGGCTATTGAAGATAGTCAACTCCAATATCCGGATTACTTATCGGATCATGAATATGATAGAGACGGATGCATTCAAAATATGGAAATGCATTTATCTAGCTTGAATGAAGCTGTTTTTTCTGCATTACGTAAAATGGCTTTCGCAGCTAATGAGAAGGAACTTGAAAAAGATTATTGTTTTGATAGTGATTATATTATTAATTTCAATTATACGAATACAGTAGAAAAGGTATCTATTAATCGATTAAGTAGGCCTGTGTTTTATATTCACGGAACTATCGAACGTGGAGATGATCTTGTCTTTGGTTATAAAAACATTCTTTCAAATTATAATACAAATAAATACTCAAATGCAGATAATGGGGACTATTATTTAGATACACAAGTTAAACTCATTAATGACTTCTATCGTTCGTTTAAAAAGAAATTGTGTATTAGTGGACTAGAGTCTTATCTTAATAGCATTACTGATTCTATTGATTCCGTTTTTGTTCTCGGGCATTCCTTAGGTGACGTTGATTTGCAATATTTTGAGGTTATTGAACAGTTGGTGAAACCTAGTAAATGGTGCATTTCTTATCACTCAAATAATGATCCGGTTATATTTAATATAAAGAAGTTGTCATTTTTCGATAAAATACAACTTTTTATCTGGTAGAAGCCTTTTATTATTTGCTTACCTAGAGATGACCCGGCCGAGAAGCCGGGTTGTTTCTTGGGAGTATGATTTATAAGGTTTTTTCTAAATGTTCACACTATGAAAATATAATAGAAATTTATCCCGACTATTATAATAGGTATCAAGGGTGAGTGTTGAAGACTAATCATGGTGGTGATTAGATTTTTGCTTTCTCCATACAACTTCTAAAGAGGCACTAATCTTTTAGAACACATTAATAGATTTATGCAAATTGAAAGGAGTGTACACATGAAGATCCTATTTCAAGCTCTAGTAGAGGCATTTGATAAATGTTTAGACTTCTCAAATAAAGTTATGGATCATATTGACGAGGAGAAGTATGCAAAGGCGGTTTGTGAATTATATGGTAAAGAACCTACATATTCAGAATTGGATACTGCAATTGAACTGATTAAAGAAGACAAAGAAATGTCAACAGAGAAAAAAGTTCAACTTCTGACTACTGTTAGTCGACAGAGAGAAGAATACTATGAAAAAGCCTTAGAACGCAAAAAGAAGAGTGCTACAGTAATCGATCGCGGAACAAGAAGAAAAGGTGAGACAGCTGTTAAAATCGCAGGTGCAGTTATGACTGGTGGCGTGTCTCTAATACCCGATGCAGTTAAAGCAATTAAAGGCGCTTCTGATAAGAAGAGTCTTGCTGACAAAGCCAAGGCTTTTGAAGTTAGTGATGTTGAAGAGGAAGATCAGTAATTCTATTGAATGAATAATCCTTAATGTCGAGGTTTTTTGTTTTTATGCTTATTAGTATTAAATGTGAAAAATGCAACAATGAACATAGAATGAGTGTTCCTAAAAAGAAACAATTATTGCTCAGAGATAATCTTGAACGAGGTGGTTTCAGTTATTCTTCATCAGATTTAATGGTTAATAATGGCAAACTTGAGGAATTGTATATTCATTGCAAGTGTGGGAATTATATTAGTCTTAATTTTCAATAGTTGTTTGACTCAGTTATCTTGGTGAATTAATAATTCAATGGCAAGAATAGCAACTGGAAAAAATAGGCTTTTTGCCACGATATGCTATTTTATTGACTTCCAGCTCTTTTTGAGCTGTTTTGTGATAAGATTTAACAAGAATAATTGGTTTGCCACGCAAATCAATAAACGAAGCTATATAAATAGGGCTTTGTAAAAGATAGAGTCTTAAAGACCAACACCCCGTAAGGGGACGGAAACATCCTATGGAAACCACGACTAAATTACCATTTAATGTCGTCTTAAAGACCAACACCCCGTAAGGGGACGGAAACATTATTAGTGATATTCCTATCAAAATACTAACCATGTCTTAAAGATCAACACCCCGTAAGGGGACGTAGTGTAAGAATCCTCGACAATCGTCGGGGTTCTTTGTTTTGTGTGGAGATCTTTCAAAAAGAAACTGATCATTAATTCTAAATTCATAAAAGATGTTTTATAATAAGAAACAGATTTACAAATAATTCGAATTGGGATAGAGACTAAGGCTTTGTAAGAGAATCTTCCCGGTTTTAACAAGATAAGGCTGCCACAAATGTTGTCTGAACTTAAACTGGAACTTAGAACCGAAGGCAATCTGGGATATCTTCAATCCTCAATCCTGCAGAGCATATTGATGGACAGGGCAGACAAGGATTATGCAGAATCTGTTCATGTTACCGGTCTTCATCCATATAGTCAGTTTATTTCGTCGAAGAATGGCTTGTTTTGGACAATTCGTACACTTAATAAGGAAGCATATAAAGGAATAATTGAGCCGCTCCTGGATCCGGATTTTACTGGGTTTGATTTGAATATTCGGGATCAGCATGTTGATATTATCAATAAAAGTATTACTTCAAAGCCTTATGAAGATCTTATGAAGACATTCAATTCAGATGAGATCGAGAAGTATGTCAGGTTGGAATTTGAGTCACCCACTGCTTTTAAAAGTGATTCTGCTTATGTTTTCATGCCTGATACGAGACATATTTTCGGAAGCCTTATGCGCAAATACAGTGCTGCGTCTTCAAGTACTGATATGACAGATGAAGATACATTGCAATATATAGCCGACCACAGTTCGATATCTGACTTTAGAATAAGAAGCACAAGATTTCCTTTGGAAGGAGCTCAAATTCCGTCCTTTATGGGTGAGGTAATTATCAGGTTTAGAGGTACTGATACTATGGCTAGATACTCTAAGATGCTCCTTGAGTTTGGAGAGTTTTCCGGAGTGGGTATCAAGTGTGGAATGGGTATGGGTGCCATCAAGATAATAGAAAGGAAAAAGTAATGGACGAAAGAAATATTAAGCTTACAGTTTTGGCTTTACTTACTACAGTAAAACAAAAGCTGAATGAGATTACTATTCCTGCTTCACTGGATATCAGCGGAGAAGATATGAGTACTATTCAAAAAGCTGATGATTTGCTTAAAAATGGTGCACCTGCAATTACTGACAGAAATCACTTGGAAAGCATATTTAATGTTCTTAATGGCAATAAAGACAAAAAGATTTATAAAGGTCAGCGCCTTGATTATAGTAATGGGATAAACTATCCGTGTGATGAAACATCGATTGATTCGACGGAATACTTTATCAATGCAACGAATAATATAAATGTTGCAATTAATGATATTTCATATACTGATGTATGGCTTAGTCGGTTTGCTGAAGTTTTGGAAACAGAATTAACATATATGCCTGGCACACTTCAGGATCCGGACATATCTTTGTTTGACCAAGCTAAATTGTGTGCGGCGTTTACGTTGTGTATAAGCAGTGTTAGTGAGGGAAGTAGTAATGATTTCCTATTATATTCCATGGATTTCTCAGGAATACAGGACTTTATTTATACCATTCAAAGCAAAGGAGCTCTAAAGACTCTCCGTGCAAGGTCTTTCTATCTGGAAATCCTAATGGAGAATGCGATTGATGACATACTTGATGTTCTAGGTCTTTCCAGAATAAATGTATTGTATTCAGGGGGTGGTCATAGCTATCTTTTGCTTCCAAATGATGAAGTGGTAATAAACAAACTGAATGAATACAACAAGGAGCTTAACAATTGGCTTGTTGATACATTTGATATTTCATTGTATGTAGGTCATGGTTATGCACCCTGCAATGCAGATGTTCTTCGTAATATCCCTGAAGGCAGTTATTCAGAACTGTTCAGAAATGTAAGCAGAATGATATCAAGACAAAAATCTAACAGATATGATGCTTCTCAATTGATAGATATGAACAGCCGTGTTAATGGTGATTATACACGCGAATGTAAAGTTTGCCGCAGACTAGGCAAACTGAACGAGAATAATGAATGTTCAATATGCAGTGCTATCAAGGATTTTTCAAAAGATATCTTAAAGGCTAATTACTTTGTTGTAGATGAAGATCCTACAGGTGTTCCTCTTCTCAAAAATAGGTATCTTAAAGGATATGTCTTAGCTCCTTCAAATACTTGTCTGAAACGATCTTACAGAAAGAAAAACAGCGAGAATGAAGGATCATATGGTCTTTGGATTGGAGACTATACCACCAATAGGACTTTGGAAGAGATGGCAACTGATGCCAAAAACAAAGGCTGTATAGACAGAATCGGTATTATCAGAGCTGATGTTGATAATTTGGGTACGGCAATAAGTATTGGATTTGATAAGACTGTTGGCGAAAACATAATGCGAACGATGGCTTTATCCAGACAATTGTCGCTTTTTTTTAAGTCGCATATTAATGGAATTCTGAGTAATCCATCATTTAGTATTGGAGATCCAGAAGTCGACAAGGGACGAAATGCCTCCATTTGCTATTCAGGCGGTGATGACCTGTTTATTGTCGGTGAGTGGGATGATATTATCGGTTTTTCAGTTGATATCAGTAATGCCTTTGATAAGTTCACACAAGGAACCCTGTCCATATCTGCAGGAATCGGAATTTACGACTGTAAGTACCCGATAAGCCGTATTGCATATGAGACGGCTGTTCTTGAAGACAAGTCGAAGAAACTACCCGGAAAGAGGGCTGTTACATTACTTGAAGATGGTTGCAGTCACAGTGCTACAGATAGTGACGGACATGTTTTTGATGTGTCCGATGGCACATACACTTGGAGCGAATTTGAGCAAGAAGTGATTGGAGAGAAATACGCTGAAATCTCTGATTTCTTAGGCAAATCAAGTGCATATGGCATGAGTTTTATGTATAAACTACTTGAACTTGTCAGGAACCAATCGGAAAAGATCAACTTCGCTAGATTTGTTTATGTTTTATCAAGATTGGAACCCGGAAAAGACTCGCCATCAGAGGATAAAACCAGATACAAACAATTCTCTAACAAGCTTACTGAGTGGATAAAAGATGAAAAAGATCGAAGACAATTAAAAACAGCAATGACGCTATATGCATATATGACACGAAATGAGGAGGAGAATTAAATGGCAACAGAATTCCTGAATGAGAAGACATACGTTGATCAGGCTGAATCCGTATTGGATAAACTGACACAGAAATTTGAAAAGAACGGCAAATGGATAACGCCTCAAATTGTGACGACATCTAAAATCAGAAACATTCTGTCGATGGCAGCAGATATCTACGATAATGTTCTGCAGAATAAAGATGATTATTTGAGTGAAGAGATAGTATCAAGAATTGAGTATCTCCGAGTAAGGATCATATATGAATGTGGACGTGAACCAAAGGTTAAAGAGTTTGTAAATGCAGCGGATTTGCTCGATTACATCAAGATGATCGGCAATGACAAGAAGAAATACGTACTTTTCTATCACTATTTGGAGGCACTTGTTGCTTTCCATAAATTCAAGGGCGGCAAAGATTAAGGAGGAACGAAATATGCTTACGAAAATTCAGATTACAGGAAACATTTTAGTAGAGACAGGTATGCATATCGGAGGTTCTACTGCTTTTGCAGCCATTGGTGCAGTTGATTCACCTGTTGTCAAAGACAGCAGAACTAATCTTCCTATTATCCCGGGCAGTTCACTCAAGGGTAAAATGCGCTCGCTTCTTGCTAAAGAGATGAATTCAACGGTCGTTGCTCCTGATGATGATTGCGAGGAGCTTGCAAGACTGTTTGGAACGGCAAAGAAGGGAAACGTTACACCTAGCAGACTTTTATTCTCTGATATGAGTCTTGCTAATGAAGAAGAGCTCCGTAAAGCCGGTTTGCAAAGTCTTACTGAAGTTAAATTTGAGAACACGATCAACAGAGCTACCGCTGTTGCAAATCCAAGACAGATAGAGAGAGTTGTTCGTGGGTCAGTATTCAATATGGATATAATTTACAACGTAGATTCGGAACATGAAGATGAAGTTATTTCTGACATAAAGACATTGGCAGAAGGTCTTAAACTTCTTCAGTATGATTATCTTGGTGGCAACGGATCAAGAGGTTACGGAAAAATTGTTTTCAAAAACGTTAAGGCAAAAGTTGTAACAGGGTCTCTTGATGATCAAGTAATCAACCAGTGCAACGATATTCTGTCAGTCTGAGACAAGGTAATCTTATGAACTATTCAATCTATAAACTTAGATTCCTGGCACCGGTGCATTTTGGAAAGAATCAGTTAAGTGATTCTGAATATACTCTATGCTCTGATACTGTATTTTCAGCTTTGTGTATGGAAGCGGTACGAATGGAATCAGATATATTGAGTAATCTTTTGCAATTGGCTGATTCCGGCAATTTGCAGATATCTGATGCTTTTCCATATATCGGCGAAAAGTTGTTTCTTCCAAAGCCACATGTATTTATTGAACACGGAAAAGAAGAAAACTCATCAATCATAAAAAAGGCTTTTAAAAAATTGAAGTATATTACTATTGATGATTTTGAAAATTATCTTAAAGGCTCTTTTGATGTGTTAAACGCAGCGCAGATGAGCCAACTTGGTGTATCTGGCTTAAAAGTATCAGCTTCTGTCCGTAATGAAGAAGGAGAAACAATGCCGTATGAGGTAGGTACATATTCTTTTAATGAAGGCTGCGGACTTAATTTAATTATAGGATTTGGCAGTGATGAGGCAAAAACTCTTATTGACTCGTTGCTGGAACAATTGCAGCACAGCGGACTTGGTGGAAAGCGTTCATCAGGGTATGGAAGATTTTCTTTTGATGAATTAGAACCCGACGAATGGCTGACATCGAGATTAGTTGGAGAAGCCGAGAAATATATGCTTCTAAATACAGCGTTGCCTAAAGAAAGCGAGTTGGAAGATGCTCTGTTATTTGCCGACTACAGTTTGATCAAGCGTAGCGGATTTGTATCGTCGTCTAGCTATTCTGATTCATGGCAGAGGAAGAAGGACTTGATTATGTTCAAGTCCGGATCTTGTTTTGAAAAACGATTTGAAGGTGACGTTTTTGATGTATCTAATGAATCGGGAACTCATCCCGTATATAGATACGGAAAACCAATGTTTATGAGGATATGCTAATGAATGACTATCTGAAAGTTTATAAAGCTACACTTCATACAGTATCTCCTGTTTTCGTAGGAAGCGGCAAGGAAATAGATAAGAAGGAATACCGTCTGTCCTTTGCTGATCAAAAGATCATTGTATATGATCCGGGAAAGTTATATATGGCATTAAAGCAACTTGGGAAATCGAAAAAATATGAAGATATGTTGCTTTATGATACAAAAGCAAATCTGAACTATTGGATGCGTGATAACAATATATCTCCGCAAGATATAGCTTCTGCGATCAGATACTCAATAGATTGGGGAGATCGCATGGAATTGGGAAAGAGCAAAACCTCAATTATGGAGTTTATGAAGGACCCTTATGGACTTCCTTATATTCCCGGAACAAGCATTAAGGGCATGTTGAGAACAATATTGCTTAGTTATGAGATATCAACTAACAAGGAGTTATATCACAGCAATTCAAATGACATAAAAAACTATAGAGCAAACCGTATTAGCAACAGTAATTATGGAAGAGAAGCAAATTCCGTTGAAAAGAGAGCATTTAGAAGATTAAGCAGAGATGAGAAGCATCCTGAA
This sequence comes from Oscillospiraceae bacterium, assembly GCA_902764825.1. Lineage (GTDB taxonomy): Bacteria > Bacillota > Clostridia > Saccharofermentanales > Saccharofermentanaceae > Saccharofermentans. The sequence continues at coordinate 48,648 of CACWXL010000006.1, read as the reverse complement.
GATGCAGTAAATGATGTTCTGCAAGGAATGATCTTGAGCGATAGTAAACCATTGGATTTGGATGATCTGGTTCTTTGCCAAAAGATTGAAGTCCATACGGATTATCAAGAAAAACCTCTTAATATTCTTAGAGAATGCATTCGCCCGGAAACAGATATCGAATTCACTTTAACGATAGATACTCAATGCTGCAATTACGATGTGAATACGATTTTTGATGCTATAAACAAGTTCAATGATATGTACTACTCTTGTTTTCAATCGAAGTACAAGGAAGAAAAAGCACCTGAAAACACAGTTTATCTTGGTGGCGGCGTGGGTTTTGTTTCCAAAACTTTTATTTATCCCATGTTTGGTGCAACAGAAGGTGTTAAAACTACGATGAAAGTAATGGAGAATACCATGAATCCGAAATCATTTGCGCTCCATAAGCATAAGAATGACGAAAGATCAGGTGTTTCGCCTCACATTTTAAAATGCACAAGATATAACGGCGTGCGATATCAAATGGGACAATGTAGACTTGAGTTAAAGGAAATACACTAAGGAGATAGTGAATGGGCAGAGTTATTTTGTTTTCACCTGTCGGAGGTACAGATCCGATCTCAAATGATAACGCAAGAGATGGTGCGTTGATCCATTGTTGCAGAGTCTATAAGCCGGATAAAGTATATCTGTATATGTCCAAGTGGACAATGAATAATGAAGAAGAGGACAAACGATACACATATTGTCTTACTAAACTTTATGAACTGTTGAATCTGCCATTGGAATATGAGCATATTGACAGACCGGAACTTGAAGAAGTACAGGATTTCAATTATTTCTATGATGATTTTAGAATAGAGATAAATAAGATCATGCAGACAATGCAAGCCGATGACAGGCTGATCATCAATACATCTTCAGGTTCTCCTGCTATGAAGAGCGCTTTAGTTGTACTTACTACACTTGGAGATATTGATGCTACACTTATTCAGGTTGTAACCCCTAACAAGTCAATTAATACCCATGTTCATAAAGATTATGATGTTGCCACACTATGGGATCTGAATGAGGATAATCGAGATGATTTTGAGAATCGATGCAGTGTTATAGATTGTCCTTCGTTGGTGCGTCTCAAAAATGAAGAACTTCTTAAAAAACTGATTAATTCGTACGATTATGTTGCTGCATTAGATGTTGTTAACATGATGCCTGAGAAGCAAACTGCTAGTTATAAGGGCTTAGTAGAGTATGCTGATTATCGTTTAAAATTGGACAAAAACGATTTGATGAGACTTGAGAAAGAAGATATCGGCCATGAATTTTTGCCTGTTAGAATTCAGGAATTCCGAGATATTGCTGAGTATGCGCTTGCTTTATTTGTTAAGAAGAAGAGAGAGGAATACGCTGATTTTATCAGAGGACTGACGCCGTTGATCGTTAAACTTTATATTCTTATATTAAAGAATGAAGCAAAAGTAGATGTTCTCAAGTATTGTTATGTTGACAATAGCAAGGCATCTGTATTTTGGTCGGATAAAAAGTTGGGAAATGATGAGATGTCCAGTTCGTGGCTTGCATTATGGAAGAAACGTTATGGTCATGACTTTAAGCCTTATTTCGTCAGCTCTGACAGTTTATTAGCTTTGATAGAAACTTACTGCAGTCGAGATACCATTAACTGTTCTAATCGATTGCGTGAAACAGAACAAAAAATCAGAAATGTCGCAGCTCATGAGATCAGCATTATTACTGATAAGCGTGTAAAGCAAATGACAGGTTATACATGTGATGAGATCATTTGTGATATTAAAGCTCTGTTTAAATATTCAGGCATTAATATGACTGATGATTCCTGGAATTCATACGAAAAAATGAATGAGACAATCGTCAGCATAATTGGTTCAGAAATATAGTTTTGCCACGATGCCTGATTTTATTGCGTTTAAAGGAGGGAGGAACCGTATAATCATAGATTTTCAACTTAGTTTACTTTTTGCCACGCAAATGGCACTTGAAATGCTTATAGAATAAGGCTATTAAGAGATAGGGTCTTAAAGACATATACCCCGTAAGGGGACGGAAACTATCTAAGATAATGTGTCTCTTGTCACTAAATTCTAGTCTTAAAGACCAACACCCCGTAAGGGGACGGAAACAGTGTTTCAAATGTCATAGTAATATCCTCCTTTATGAGTCTTAAAGACATATACCCCGTAAGGGGACGGAAACTTGGTCTTATCCCACAGATATACGCCAATTGCTATGTCTTAAAGACATATACCCCGTAAGGGGACGGAAACAGAACAGACACCGCTGTTGCTACAGGATGGTTCTCAAGTCTTAAAGACATATACCCCGTAAGGGGACGACCTAATGGTTTATAGCTGCTTGAGGTGTGTAAAATGTTCTTATATGTTGTTAAGCATGGAGCTGTACTAGGCATCTCCGATGGTTTGTTGACGGTAAAATATCCTGATAAGTCAGCAGAGGCGTTCCCTAAGAATACAATTGAGGAAATTGCTGTATTCTCTAAAGTGACAATTACTACTGCATGCATTGAGTTTTGTTTAATGAATAATATTAATGTTGGTTTCTTTTCGTTGAACAGCAGATATTATGGAAGATTGACTTCTGTTGTAAATACGAGTGTTACTAATCTGAGAAAGCAAATTACTCTTTCTTCTGATGAATCTTATATTTTGGAAATAGCCAGAAGAATAATACACGCAAAAATAAGCAATCAATTGGTTATTGCAAATAGATATTCATCTAATGTGCCTGACCTGATGGAAATTAAGAACGAAGTTAAAAGATTAAAACGCAAGGTGGTTAATGCGGAATCCATAAATCAACTTATTGGATTTGAAGGATTAGCTTCGAAATATTATTTCCAAGCATTGTCGAAAGTTATTGTTAACGACTTTGCTTTTAATGGTCGCAATAGGCGACCGGCGGTTGATCCGTTTAATTGTATGCTCAATTTAGGATAGGTAAAACTATATCTGAAGATGACAGTGTAAGAATCTAGTGCATTAAGGATACTAGCTTTGAGGCTTCAGAGTTTAATAATGTACCAGTATACTCATCCAAGACTGTTGTTATATGAGTCATAAGCAGATTTATATCTATTTTGAATCCATTCTCTAGTTTCTTTTGGCGATATGATTTCTGCTTCATTAGCAAAAGTGAAGAAGTAATTTGTAATCTGTCTATTGGTTGCAGTAAATGTCATTATATAGGATCCATTATCGCCCTTTTGGATTTGATCATAAGTTGGACGCTGGTGAAAAATGGAATTATACATATTCATCCCTTTGGACGTAAGTTTTATGATGTGTTCAACAGATTCACCTAAAATATAAGATATGCCGTTATCCTTTATCTTCTGCTCTATGGTTTTCTTTTCTTTTTCAGTTATTTTCCCGCTTCCTAATGACATGCTTCGCGGAGTGATCTTTTCGATTCTTGAAATCCTGTAAGAAGCCGGAACAAAGTCTTTGGTGCCTTCTTGGACTCCCATTCCGACAATATAGTGATAATCAGCTTCATAATCATAAGAAATACGATATGGTTTTATTATGAAGCGTGAACCATTTGTAAGAGTTAACAGGAGTCTTTTCTTATCATCTTTAGCCGAATCAAGAAATGCATCTAAATCATCTAAAGTCTTTTTATAATAGATGCTTTCTCTGTTGAAAATAGTTTTTCTTGCATATTCCTCTATAAGAGACTTAATATAGTCTCCTTGTGAAATGTTATATTTGATTCCTGACCAATCCGAATGTAAAGGATACAATAATTCATGAAGTTCTTTATTGAGTCTTATCTTTAGTGGAACATCTTTGGAATATTGCGTTAAAGAAGCAAGCTGGTAATTACGATGTGCCATTGCTATCTTACTTATTACTTCGCGTTCCGAATCTGTGATGAGTGTCTTTTTTCCTGGCTTAGCATATTTGGTAATTTCATTATTGATTCGCTCGTCTTCCTCATATTCTAATTCATCAAAAGACTCCAGCATCGAATTGAGTACAATCCTGTTGATGAATCCAGAGTAATTGATCGTACCCATAAATGTCTGAGAGTCACTCATGACTATTGAATACGCATAATTACTTAAACTTATGTGCTGCCTGCCTTCGGGACATTGAGGATTTGCAAACATAGCTACTCCTAAATTCATATTATATGAACTAATTATAAGAGAAAATTAAGATTATATCAATTGAATATGAACCGATATCTTTTAGAAATGTACATTAATAAGTTCATATTTCGCTGATAGTATAGAGTCAAGAACAGCTAGGCCAGTTTCAGGAACTTAAGGAGGTAGATTATGGGACTCGGATTAATAGTAATCGGCATCGGCTTTATCATCATCGGTTTTTCATACTTAAGGAAGTGACAGCACTTCCTTACAAAGAGTAACAACTAGGAAACATCAAATCATTCGGAGGTAATACCATGAATAAAACTTCTATTTCTAAAATCCAGTCAATCGTACTCATCGGCGCGGCATTGTATGTCGTCATGCCTGACCTCTTCTTCGGCCCGTTCGACGATACTGTCATCGCGCTCATTGCCGGCATCGCCGAACTCGTCCTTGGCTTCGCCAAATCCCGCATACCAACACCTGCATCTAATGAGTGGGAGGAATACTAACCTCCCACTCGAAGTAAGAAGCCAGGGTAGCTACAGGAACAATATACTTTTTGGAGGGGTAGATTATGTTTAAGATTATTAGAAAAGTCTTTTTCGCAGTTGTTCTCTTTCGCTTATTGGCAATTGGTAACAATCTGCCTGCTGGGCCGGTAAAACTCATATTTATTATCGGCATTCTGATTCTTGGCGTACGCTCTTTGTTCGCCAAAACCACTGATAGCGATGGCTAAAGCTGCCGTTGCGAAGTTTACTACTGTTTCACAAGTAGTTGAGAGGATGTTTTCCTCGCAAATAAATTTTCATGAATAAGGGAAAAATCAGAATCAAGGAGGATTAGAATATGCATGAATTAAATGGTACTTACATCTGGCATTACGTTGACAACGAGGAAAAGATCGAAGGTCTTAACGGGGACAAACAGTACTTGATTTGTTATGAACGCCCGACCGAAAATGGTTCAATCTGGCATATGCAGTTGGCATATTGGTTTAAGGAGGGGGATACGCTTACTATAATGGAGAAAAACGGCACACCACATCGTTTTGACATCAAGAAAGACGGATTCTATATAATCAATGATCTCAATGATGGGAAAGGAGGGTTGTTTTTTCGTGCTCTTGGGGTGAGGTATTGGACGGAAATCAATAAGCCGGAAATCAATCCGGAAGAGGTTCTTACTATAGTGTAAGATCATAAGTGTTATATTGAACTTAGTAATATCGAAATTGTTCTTGTATTTAATGAAGAAACATTTGAAATAAGTCTTTATCAAATAGAATAGCAAAAAGCAATTATATTAAAACAGGAATTAGTATGGACGAATTAGAAAAACAATTTTCAGGCAAGTTAATAGAAAAAGCAGTAGTCTTGGAAAAAACTGAGGATTTCTGGACGGTACACAGCAATTCTCTCCGCGAGTGTAATGAACAAGGCATATGGATTCTTTACGGAAAAGCCGAAAAAGGTGACAGCGCAGTTGCAGATGCTTTGGAAGTTGGACAAGTAACTGATATTGCAAATGAAATATGCAGAGATATTGGTTATATAGTTCGTGATTACGATTACGATAAGCCCAAACTCAGTAAAAGGAATAGGGTTAAGCAGTTTGATTGGAGTGTGCTGCTTCCTATTACCGAGAATAGTCGTGATCTTGATAAATATAAAGATATAGCTAGCAAATATAAATATCTATATTTCGATGTCTATGTTGATAAGCAAAAGATATGGAATGCCCAAGACCGCAAAGATTTGGAAATGAAATTGGCTATTAGGAAGCAAGCAAAATATTGGTGCGGGTTTGGAAAAGAAATCACCGCCGCGAAAAATGCTATAAATTCCTCCGAAGCTCACCCAAGTTCGCAACGATGACCATCCATTATTCTTAGTGCGACACGGTTACCTTACTTGATTACTATCCCCCTCACATCATCCCCAATAACCCTCTCCGGGTCGTAGCTCATGTTGAAGCGGTGGCCGCCTTCGTTGGAGCCGTCGTCGTTCTTCTTGTAGGCATAGCAGATATCTTTGCCGGTCATGCCGGTTTCTTTGACATTGTCATCAGTGCCGGCGATGACTTTCGCGGCCGTTTCGATGCCTTCGTCGATAATAGACGAATCGAAGATCTCGTGACCGCCGTACATCATGTCGAAGCGAGGGGCGTAAGTCTTCAGGCGCTTTAAGTTTTCGAGATAGACGGAGACGGGGAGGCAGTCGTCGAACTCCAGGAGCGTGTTGCCGTTGCACACGTCGCCCGCAAAGCAGATCCTCGTCATGTCATCGATCAGGACAATGTGTCCGGGCGTGTGGCCGCCGCAGTCCACGACCTCGAGTTTCCGTCCGCCAAGGTCGAAAACATCACCGTCAGATACTGGATACACCTTCATCGGATGCGTGCCGGCGAAATTCTCATCCAGCACCAGAAGGTCCTTGTATTCGTCTTTCGCGGAGTTTTTCGCGAGCTCGAAAAGCTGCTCTTTAGGGAACCCGATATATCCCTGAAAGGTGCTAATGTCCCTTACCGGAATGTAGCACGAATCGAAATGGAAATTGCCGCCGACGTGGTCCCAGTGCCCGTGCGTGTTAACGACCTTCACGGGCTTGTCGGTCAGGGTCTTCACATAAGAATTCAGGTCGCCGAAGCCGTACATCGTATCGATCAGGAGAGCGTAATCGTCGCCCTCCGCAAGATAACAAAGCGTGTCAAACCCGCCGGTGAAAGCATTCTTTATCTTATAAGTCCTGTCAGCGATCTTCTCGCTCTCAAAAAATGGAACGTTGCTCATAGTTTTCCTCCTGATTATCCTTCAGACATTGTAGCATTAGCATCGTCTGTTTATGTTGGTCCGGCGCGAAATTGTCCATAAAACTGCCTCATTTGATTTCAAGTCCGTTTCAGGTTGGGCCCGGATAATGGACTCAAATCCAAACGGAAGAAAGGACAGATGCCCATGGAAAAAGACATGAACAAGGAAGCAGACATCGTTGAAGAGACAGCTGTCGTTAATGAGGTTACAGACAGCAGCGAAGAGATCGTGGCCGTAAATGCGGCGGAAGATATCAGCAAGGAAACGTCGGCCGTAAATGCGGCCGCTGAAGAACAGATAACAGATTCAAACATTTCTCATAGTACGCTCCCCCCAAAGAAGACAAGAGGTACGGCAGCAAAGATCGTAGTTCTGGCGCTTTGCTGCTCTCTTGTCGGAGGCGCGGCAGGCGCAGGCGGAGTGATCGCCGTTGACCGACTGCTTGTCGGGCGCGACACGCAGATAGTAAAGACCCAGGATGTCGATCCGGCAATACCGGTAGCCGCTGCAGGAAATGATGCCGCTCAATCTGCGTCAGGCGGAACTTCCGGTCAGGACAAACTGAAGGTCATTCCCGACGCGGGAACGTCAGATAAAAGAACTTCAGGCAGTTCAGGAAGAAAGACGAATAAGCCTTCCGGCAGCAAATCTTCGGCGTCCTCCCGCAAGAAGTCAACGACAGGAAGCAGCAGTACAAGCAGCAAGAAGACCACTACGTCCGGTGCAACATCCGGTAAGAAGACTATGACTTCGAGTGGTACATCAACAAGCAGATCATCCTCCGGCAAGTCAGGCTCATCCTCAAGCGGCTCGTCAACAAGCAGTACGTCAGCAGGCAGTACATCCCGCAAGAAGTCCCAGAGCACTAAGAATACTAAAGCTACTCAGACTACGCAGGATCAGTCCTCTGACAGCAGCGAGACCAATACAAGAAAGAAACCCTCATCAAGCACCTGAGGCAGGTGGTCAGGCTCCTTTAACCCAAAATCCGAACTCAACCAAACAATTACACATCCCCCGACCGGCACCTGCAAATCAGTGATGCTTTAAGGAGCTGCTTCGTGAAGAGGCAGCTCCTTTTCGATGTCTGGTGAGCTATATAATGCTGATTCGCTTAAAATTTCAGGCTAAACTTCAGGCTTACCCTGAATTCCACACAGAACAACAATCGTAAAACGATAAAAATTCAGTCTAAACTTCAGTCTTACCCTGAAATCTACACTGAACTCTGCTCAAAAATTATCCCTGAAATTCACCCTGAACGGCAACCACGGATAACGCCTAAAGCCAATTTACAAGGCGCCGGGCACTATGCACGAAGCCCCTTACTTAAACGTCTCCCTCGTTACTTCGATCACATTCGACGTGTCTCTGTCGGAGACGAAATAGAGCTTGAAGTTGTCGAGATCGTAGACGCAGGACCACTCGGTCTTATTCGTCTTGTAATTCTGGCTCGCGTCCATAAGGAGTGTCATGGCCTCGCCCGAAGTCAGCACGCCGTTCTTATCAGCAAGACGCTTGACAATCGTGTCGTAGCGGTCGCACTGCTCGCGTTCGGGAGCAGACATAAAGAAGTTCGTGACCTGCTTTGACTCGACGATCTTAAGCTCGCCGTCTACCCATTCGGCAACGACGGACCTGCCGGTCTTGTCGGTTATGAAGATGTGGAAAGACCTTCCGACCATGGTCTTGATGTCGTAGTTTCTAAGGAGCGCGATGGCCTCATCTACCGAAGCGCATTTTTCGAGGATGGCCCTCTGCGCGATGGGGAGGTAGAGGGGTGTCTTGCCTGTGTTCTGGCTCATGTCAGTGTAATCGAGGCTCAGCATGGAGACGCCAAGGCCTGCCTCGTTTATTCCGTCGGAGGTAAGGAGGGGCGCAGCCCTTAAGAATGCCCTGCCGTAAAGAGAATCGGGTTCATGACGCTTCGAGTCGCCTGCCATGTTAACGATCGCAAGGTCGGTGACCGCGATCGACGCGTAGCCGTTTTCAGGCTCCGTGTAGAAGATCAGGGCGTCTGTGCGCTTGTAGTCGTAATTGCGCCCGAAAAGGTGATTTCCGTCAGGGTCTGTGCACGCGAACGAGCAGCACCCGAAGTCCGAAATATCAAGGCCGATCGGGATGTTCCAGAACATATTCTCGGACACCCATCTTGCCACGGAATTCTCGTCGTAAGGGCCGTCTTCAAGGATCTTGTCGAGCTTGTAATCGCTGTCGATGCGCATGGTGTAGATGCCGGGCGCATATTCTTTAAGGGATAACATCGTGGAGATATCTTTTCGAGCGATCAGGGCAAGACAGACCGCAGCGATGAGGATAGCCGCGCAGGTGCCGAGCACGAGATGGCGCGCCTTGAATCTTATGCCCAGGAGCGCGTAGGCGAGGATTATCAGCATGGGGATCGCGGCAAGCCACCCGGCCGCGGTCAGGATGTTATAGAACCTCACGTCCACGACTTCAAATTCATAGGCAGTAACGGATTCCAGGTTGGTCTTGTAGCCTTCGTCACTTGCGGCTTCTTCGTATATCTCAATGGCAAAGTCGAGCTTCTCCATGGTAAGGTTGGAGCCCTCCGGAATGCCGTCTTCCTTAAGCTTTTTGAGCTTAATGAGCTTCTCTTCGTAATCCTTGTCGTAATGGTCGGCGATCGCCTTGCCGGTGCCCTCCGGCGTCGCCTTAACGTTGACGGTCATGTGGCCGTTGGCACTGCTGTAAGACGAACTATTGACGCTGGAATCGGACTTATAGCCCCTCACCGGGATCGTGATAAAAGAGTCGTCATCGTAGCCGATCTGATAGCAGTACAGATCCTGCCCGCCCTCGAAAAGATTCTCCGTATCAAGCTTTACCGAATAACTCTTGCCGATATCTGACGCATCGATGCTGCCCGCATCCTTATATTCGGCGCGGCTGACGCTGTTCTTTACGGCCGTTCCTATTACAGTTGACACGATGCCTGCTGCGGCGAGCACGGCTGTGACGATGATGACGGTCTTTCTTGATCTTTGCATGAACTGCCCCCGGGCATGGTTTTACATCATATTACCGCGGCGCTGTATTGTTTCTGTATCGGATTTGCAAAGCCTGTTTCCGGGCACGGGTGCAGGCGGTACAACGCGGCAGGTACAGGCGGCAATATATTACATTTTCTTGATAATTATATATTTGCTAAACAAAATATACTATTATTGTCTGGTAGGTGGCTCCTCTATGCAGAGGAATATGGGTTTTGTTCGCATTTTTTGGAGAATAACTATGAAGCGGTCTTACAGTCGGTTTAATGAATACGGAGCTTAAGAATATTGACAACCGGAGACGTCTGATCATTTACTATGCGGCATATACGCTTGTTTTTGCCGTGTTGTTTTTCCTTTGTTTTCAAATTCACCTTCTGATCAACGACAAGTCTCTGCTAAATTATGTTGACTCGTTCAACATGCACTATAACAGCTATATTGAGGCTGGGCGCCTGTTCCGCGCGTTCTTTAAGAGCGGTATCCAACAGTGGGAACCCAACATCGGTTACGGCACGGATATTTTCGACTGCATGGGCGGATACTTCATAGATCCCCTGTATCTGGTAACGCTTTGGATCCCGGAGAGATTCTCGGAGCCGGTCTTTAATGCGATCGTCGTGTTCAGGCTGTATCTGGCCGGAATATCTTTTTCGATCCTGTCGCTCAAGCGCGGCAATCAGTATTATTCGACATTCTGCGGGACGATCGTATACACGTTCTCGGCATGTGCTTATATCGGCCTTAACCAGTCGAGCTTTATCATGCCTATGTACGTTCTTCCCATCCTGATAATGGGTGCTGACGAACTGTATGAGAAGAAAAAGCCCACGCTCTACGTGCTCATGCTTGCGTACTTTGCTCTGTCATCCTTCTACTTCGTCTATATGTTTGCGATCATGCTCGTCTGCTACTGCCTCCTGAAGTGGATCCTGACTGACAAGGACAAGCGTACATTCAAGGACCTTATCAAAAAAGTCATCTCGTTCCTGCTCTATTCAGTCTGGTCGGCATTTATCGCGGCATTTGCACTTGTCCCTGCGGCGCTCATCATGAGAAACATGGGCCGGCTCGGACTAAGGCGCTATGTACCGGCCCTTTACGACTTTACTTACTACAAGAACTTCTATCAGGGCTACATTACGTCATACAACATGCTCGAGAGGGACGGCATGATCGGTATTTCTGCAGTGGCCTTCCTGTCGCTGATCGTCCTTTTCATGATCAGCCGGAAAGAACTCCGCCGCCTCAAGATAGAGATAATCCTTATGACGTTAGGACTTCTCATTCCGTTCGTGGGCTACATCTTCAACGGAAGGAATTATCCTGCTAACCGCTGGTCGTTCTTCTACATCCTTGTCCTTGCGTACATGACCACAGTGATCCTTCCGGAGATCCGCGATCTTTCTAAGAACCGGAAGCTGGCCGTGATCCTGGTGACTGTCTTGTACGTATTCTTAGGGCTTACGGTATTCGATGCCGGCATCAGCGGATTTGCCGTTATTGCAGCGTTTGCGCTCGTGCTTGGCGTGGCCATGATGTTTTCGCATAAGTGCCCGAAAAAGACATACCAATACATCTGCGTCGCCATAACATGCGTGTCGGTAATACTGCCCGCATACTTTAAATATTCAAATACGACAAGCCTTTCCATGATGTATCTGGTCCCTTCGGGCAAAGGATATCAGCTTCTGACAGAAGATAACGGCATGGTCCTTATCAATGAACTGGAAGTCAATGACGGAACCAGATATAACCACTCCAAGACGGTCAAGCAGTACCGTAACACGAGCATGCTCACTGGCAAGAGCGGTGTCAACTTCTACTACAACATGTATAACGATTATGTCGACAGGTTCCATCAGAGCATCGGTCTTAACACCAACCCCTGCAATTTCAATTACGACGGCCTGGATAACCGGAGCGAGCTGATGGCATTGATGGGAGTTAACTACTATCTCATCAACGACGACACTCTGATGCTTCCCGTCGGATACAGCACTGATAACGGCAAGTCGTATCAGCAGTATAAACTGTTGACGTCGGAATATAAGAACTCGCTGTTCACGCTCTTCGATCAAAACATTTCGGAAGAAGAGTTCAATAACTTATCACCTGTTGAGAAGCAGGAGGTCCTTATGAAAGCATGTGTCACCGACATTGCCGGCAATTCAGGCGATGCGGTCACCAAGGGCCTTGAAGGAAATGAACTCTCATACACCGTGACCTGTGATGACGGCAATGAGATCTCAGACGGTGTTATAAAGGTCGCGAAGGAGAAGACGGGATTTGTAATGACATTCGATGAGCAGTGCGATGCGGAGATCTATTTCTCGATTCAGAATCTGGACAAGAATGAGATCAATCCGATCAACTACTATGTACGTGCGTCCGGCCGTTACAACGGCGAGGATGTGCCGGAGCTCTCGAACTATCTGATTGGCGCTACGTACGCCAACCACATGTACGGCGGAAAGCACGACTGGATGCTCAATGCCGGCAGGACGACCTCTCCCGTGAACCAGCTCTACATCACGTTTGACGCACCCGGCAACTACAGCTTCGAGTGCATGAAGCTCTACAAGAGAGACGTCAAGTCGATCGAATCCAACATCGCAGGTCTTGATCACGGCGTTACGGATCTGGTCCTGGCAACTGACAAAGTCAGCTTCAACTCTACTACCGGCAGCAAGAAATATCTGCTCATGACGATCCCTTATTCGGACGGCTGGACCGCATACGATAACGGCGAAAAGGCCGTCATCCTACACGGCGACATCGGCTTTATGGCTCTCGAACTGACGCCCGGCGAACACCACATCGAACTGAAGTATGACAGACCCGGAGCCAAGGCCGGCGCTCTGATAAGCCTCGTCTCGCTGGCAGGCTTTATCGCATATTCCGTCGTCACGCGCAAAAAGCATGATGGTGTGAAAGTCCGCTGACGGCAAGCAGGGTTAAGGATTTGTTGCCTTCCGGGCGGACAGAAAGAGCAACATTTAGAGCAACAAAGCCGATGTTGCCTTGTCTGTTGCCTTCCGGGCGGACACAGGAAGCAACATTTGAAGCGACAAAGAAGCGGCCGCTTTTAAGTTGACGTTGTTTTCGAAGACTTATAGAATCAAGGAATAACGGAAGGCTCATTCAGACAAATATTCACGGAGGATATCAAAATGGCAGACGATAAGGGATTGGACTTAACATCGGTATTCGGCGACGTTATCAAGCAGGTGACAGAGGCCGTCTCGCCCACGAAGAAGACAACAAAGAAGAGCGTGTCGGCAAGCAGGTCGACAGTGAAGAACATCTCCAATTCCAAGAAGGCAACGACTGCGAAAAAGTCCACAACGGCAAAGTCTTCCACGGCCAAGAAATCCACAACGGCTAAGAAGAGCACCACAGCCAAGTCTTCCACCGCGAAGAAGAGCACGGCTGCCAAGAGCACGACCGCGAAAAAATCCACAACAGCGAAGAAGTCTACGACTGCCAAAAAGACAACGACAAAGAAGTCCACAACGGCCAAAAAGGCCGGCAAGATATATCTTGAGATCAGCGGCAGACAGATCGATTTCAAGACCATCGAGAGCAAGGCTAATAAGCTCGGCGGCGATTGCTATGTGGTCGTAAATGAGAAGAAGATCTACAACAAGGACGGCAAGTCTGTCAATCTGTTCTAAGGGATAAAGAATGGCTACATTATGTAAGAACTGCAGCCACGCGCTGGTATTTAATCCAAGACTGCAGATGCTTGAATGCTCTTCATGCGGCAGCACTTTCAAGCCCGAGGAAATAGAGTCAGAAGCAAAGCCTTACAGGGAAGACATGAAGGCTGAAGATGCGTCCGAGGTCTATAATTCCAAAGAAGAGAAATTCATGGACTGCTACGTTTATTCGTGCAGCGAGTGTGGCGGTGAGATCATAGTAAACGGCACCGAGGCTTCGACGACCTGCATTTACTGCGGCAATCCGAATGTTGTTTTCAGCAGGATAGCAAAGATGAGAGAGCCTGAATTCATAATGCCTTTCAGGATCACGAGAGAGAGCGCCGTAGAGCTGGCCCGAAAAGCTATAAGCAGGGGCGCTTTCGTGCCGAGGAAAATAAAGAATTTCTCAGTGGATTGCTGCAGGGGAATATACCTTCCGTACTGGCTTGTCAATGTCAAATATTACGATACGGTACTCATTGAAGGCCGGGTAAAAGAGAGCAGAGATAAGAGCGTTACCAAATATTACGGACGTACCGGATACATTGCACTCAGAAGATTCCCGGTTGATGCTTCCACGGCACTCTCTGATGACAGCAGCTCGAAGTTAGAGCCCTTCGATATGAAGCATCTGAAGGCATTTGACGAGGATTATCTCTCAGGCTTTTATTCGAACGTTTCTGATGTTACTTACGAAGATGTCAAGAAAGTTGTCTTAGCGAGGGGAATGGAATATTACTCCGAAGCAGTACTCAACGACGTTGGCAGCGCCGATGTTCAAGCTGCTCATATCCTGAGGTCCAGCCCTCGTGTTGAAGTCGACAGTGATATGAAGTATGCGATGCTGCCGGCATGGTTCATTTCTTTCGATTATGCGGGACGGCATCATACGATCCTCGTTAACGGTGACACGGGCAAAGTCGTATGCGCTCTGCCGTGGAGAAAATGGCTGTTCTTCCTCATGTTCTTCAGCATTGCTGCAGTGGCAACTGTATTGTCGTCCTTTGTGTTCAAGTTTTTGCTTTTGGGATTTTTCGCAGGTGACGGTGATGCAAGCAAAGGCGGTTTTATGTTTTTGTTCTTTGCCGTTGGCAGTATCATCGGACTTTTCTCGACCGGGATACGCAAGATCATAAGAGTCATCCAAAATGTAAATCTTACGCAGGATAAGGCAATGTTCAACTTCATGAAGAAAAGGCAGGGATGAACTTATGGTTGATTTCTTTGCAGGACTTTTAGCACTGGGTTTCGGATTCGGACTGGCGTCCTGGATCTGCAGCAAGGCGCTCGACAGATCCAACAATATTGGAGACAGCCATGGAGACTGCAAGACTTATAGTTTCGAAACTACTTTTACCCAGAAATGCAGCGGCGTGAGCAGATCTGACGGCATGGCATTTTTCGATATTTATGCAAGTAAAAAGATAATTTCCGATGATGTTGATGATAAGGCCCAGGTCAGAAGGCTGACCCAGGAAGAGCGCAAGCAGAAAGCCCGCCAGGCCCCCAGAGGTGCTTATGTCTCGCGGAACACGGACGGCTACACCGCAGGCAAAGATAAAATTCCGGAGTGGGTAAAGCGGACCGACAAGTATTTTTAATTGTGATCTGCGTGGCGGCTTATCAGGCCGCTCGTTCTTTATTGATTTGGCACGCGAAAATCTTTAATATATACGGAATGGAATAAAAAGGATAAATAGGGGGTAGATCATGGCAACACTATGTAAGAACTGCAGCCACGCGCTGGTCTTTAATCCTGCCACGCAGCTTCTCGAGTGCAGCGCATGCGGAAGCATGTTCAGGCCGGAAGAGGTCGAGGCTGAATCCAAGGAGTACAGGGAAGACCTGAAGGCCGAAGCGGCAGGCGAGGTCTATGGCGACAAGGAAGATAAGAGCCTCATGGACTGCTACGTTTACACGTGCAGCGAGTGCGGCGGCGAGATCATCGTAAACGGCACCGAGGCATCGACGACATGCGTTTACTGCGGCAATCCGAATGTAGTATTCAGCAGGATATCAAGGCAGAAGAGGCCTGAGTTCATAATGCCTTTCTCGGTCAGCAAGGAAAGGGCGATCGAGCTTGCAAGGAATGCCGTAAAGAAGGGAGTTTTCGTGCCCAGGGAGATAAAGAACTTCTCCGTGGACTGCTGCAGGGGCATATATCTTCCTTACTGGATCGTCAAGGCAAAGTATGCCGACTCGGTAGTCATCAAGGGCCAGGTAAAGTCCGGCAAGAATAGCGTTACCAAGTATTTCGGGCGCTCCGGAACACTTGATTTCGACAACCTCCCGATCGACGCTTCAAAGGCGCTTTCCGACGAGAGCAGCGCGAAATTGGAGCCGTACAACCTCTTTAAGATGAAGCCCTTTGACGAGGACTATCTTTCAGGATTCTATTCGAACGTCTCAGACGTAACATACAGCGACGTAAGAAGCGCAGCTCTCTTAAGGGCGCAGGAATTCTTCAACGAAGAAGCGATCAATGATGTTAAGAATGCCTCCGCAAAGGAGGTCATCTCCTCATGTCCGTCCATAAAGGTCGATCCGGACATGGTCTATGCGATGCTTCCTGCATGGTTCATCACCTTCAATTACAAGGGCAAGCACAACACCATCCTGGTCAACGGTGACTCAGGCAAAGTCGTGTGCGGCCTGCCGTGGAAAAAGGTATTGTTCTATTGTCTCCTCATAGGCGTCGGCATCGCATTGACGGTTGCGGCCTACTTCGTCTTCAAGGCGACGCTCCCGGTATTTTTCTCCGGCAGCCGCTCGTCATCTTCTTCCAGAAGCGAAGGAAGGATCATAGCCTTGCTTATCGCAGGCATTGTTGCGCTCTTCTCGACCGGTATCCGCAAGGTAATCAAGGTCATCAAGAGCATCAACCTTACGCAGGATAAAGAAATGTTCAACTTCATGAAGAAGAGACAGGGGTGACCGGTATGTTAGAGTTAGTTTCATTCCTGTTTGCAATAGGCGTTGGCTTCGGCACCTCATGCTGGATCTTCGGCACGCTTCTCAACAAGTCTAATAATATCGGCGACAGCAAGGGCGCCAAGTACGAATACAACACGAACGTCAACATTACGTCACGCTCGGACAGAATGTCCAAGTCCGAGAGCGAATCTTACATCCACTATCATGCTGTGAAGTTCGATGACTCATACGAGCCTAAAGGCACTGACCTTGTCAGGAGACTTACAGACGAAGAGCGTGAAGAGTACAAAAAGATGGCTGCCCAGACACCGCCGAAGGGCCTCTACGTATCCGAGAAGAGCCGGATCAACACGCCCCTCGCTGACACAGAGGCAGAGTTCGAAGAGTGGGAGAAGAGCCTCGAGTCCGATGCTAAGATGACCGGGGTGTTCCTGCCGCAGTCACAGCCTGAGCAGGAAAAACGCGATATCAGGGATTAAAGGCAACACTGGTGCAACAGAAAACATCAACTGACGGCGTCGCTTTGGCGCCGTCTTTTTTCGCGCTTTTCGAGGCCTCGAAAAGGTAAAACCCTCATGTTTTATGGGTAATTTATACAATAAAGTTACATTTTTTTGAGAAGTATGTATTTAGTAGACAAATTATAATAGTATTGCTAAAAGGAGTCCTCGTTTGAGGATCAATGGGAACTGCGTGCATTTGTTTGGGAGAATCACAATGGACAAGAAGAAATTATGGAGCGCTCCGTTAGCGCTTATAGTGGTATTGACCATGGCGCTGTTTTTCGGCGGAATCACGGTATCTGCTGACACTACTGGCACTTGTGGAGATAACGTGACATGGACTATTGAGGACGGCACACTGACCATCAGCGGTGAGGGTGCAATGAAAGATTATGCATGGAATGAATCGCGTCCCTGGAAGGATTATTCCGTTAGTAAGATCGTAATCGGTGAAGGAGTAACGAGGGTCGGTGATTATGCATTCCGTGAAATGGAAAGCGTTACCTCAGTAACATTTCCGTCAACGCTTAAGTCAGTTGGTGACTACGCGTTCTCTCAGGTCAGCATTGCAGAGCTGACGATCCCTGCAGATTGGGAATCATTAGGCGAGTATGCATTCAACGGATGTTGTGAGTTGTTAACCGTAACTATACCTTCAAACACAAAGTTAACATCAATTCCGAAGGGTGCGTTCTGTTATTGCGGAAAACTATCTTCCGTTAACCTGCCTGATAAGATCACCAGCATCGGTGTTGAAGCCTTTAGAGAGGATGGAGCGTTGGTATTAACAGCACTTCCTGCAAATCTTAAGACTTTAGGAGACTATGCTTTTGGTAACTGTACATCACTGACAACTATTGATCTCGGTAACAAACTTGAAACTATCGGATCAGGTGCTTTCCGTGAATGTACAAACATTACGTCTTTTACTTTCCCAAGCACATTAAAAACGATCGGAGATTGGGCATTCAGCGAGACTGCAATTACTTCGCTGGATCTGCCTGCCGGAGTAACGACCATTGAAAATGCAGCATTCAATCAGTGCCATGGTCTTACATCCATTGATCTGTCGTTCAGCGGTAATATTTCCATTGGAGAATCTGCTTTCTGCAATTGTCAAAATCTTGAATCATTTAAGATAACCGGAAACCTTACCTCTATCAGCGGCTATCTTTTTGACTGTGATCCGCTTCTTAGTTCTGTATCAGTTCCTGACACTGTAACGAGTATCGGTAATAATGCTTTTTCAGGCTGTGGATCGCTGAAGTCATTTACGTGGCCTTCAAGTCTGACAACTGTAGGAAGATATGCATTTAGCAGTTCCGGAATAGAATCCACTGTTATTCCTGCTAATGTAACGTTTGGAGAGGGCACATATAATAACTGTACCAAGCTCTCACAGGTAACAATCGAGGATGAAGTTACTGCCATTCCGTCATATATGTTCTACCATTGCGATGAACTTAAAACGGTTGCTCTCCCTAGCTCACTAACGGCAATTGGTGAATATGCATTTAATTACTCAGGACTTACTGCTATAGATATTCCCGCAGGCGTTAAGGTCATATCAAGAAGAGCATTCGCCGACTGCCGCCAATTGGAGAGCATAACGCTCCACGAAGGACTCGAGCAACTCGATGATTATGCCTTTGAATGGTGCGAGAAAGTTGAATCAATAGAAGTACCTGACAGCTGTAAATTGATGGGCACCCGAGTTTTTGCTTGCTGGTCGAATTTAAAATCGATTACTTTAACAATTAATGATGGTGATGAGCATCATATTCCGACGCAGTTGTTCTCGGGAGACAATAACATTGAATCGATCACGATCAAAGGTAATATTACTAAGATTCCTTCTTATATGTTTGAAAGCTGCAACAAGCTTACGAGCATAACATTGCCTGACACAGTCACAGAGATCGGTCCCAGTGCATTCGCATACTGTAGAAGTCTCTCGAACTTTACCATACCGGCTAATGTTACCAAAATTGGCTCAAATGCTTTCTGTAGTTGCAAAGCTCTTACTTCATTAACGATTCCTTCCAAGGTGGAAATCATTGATGAAGGTGCGTTCTATGCCTCCGGTCTTACATCCATAGTTATTCCGAATAACGTAACGACTTTTGGAACCGGTATATTCTGTGAGTGCAGAGATCTGGCTTCTGTTACGCTCCCTACAAACATTACTTCTATTCCGAGCAATTTCTTCTACGGCTGCAGGGGACTTAAGACCTTCAGCATTCCTTCTTACATTACGAGGATTGACAGCTATGCATTCTATGGTTGCGGACTTACATCGATAAGCATTCCGGGAACAGTTAAGACTGTTGATGAATATGCTTTCGCTAATTGCGATTCGCTTTCATATGTTGAGATCCAGGAAGGTGTTGAGACAGTTGTGAATGAAGCATTCCAAAGCTGTGGAACCCTTGAGACAGTTGTTATCGGCAGCACGGTTACTGATCTTGGACCGCATGTGTTCGAATATTGCAAAAAAATAAAGACCATATTCTGCACTGCAGCTCAGAAACTGGTGCTGGAGGACTATCATCAGGAAGTTGAGTTTATCATCATCGGCAGCATCGCTGAGTTGAATACACCTCATCTTGTCGGTCACTCCATAACACTCTCTGCCGATATCGGCATGAACTTCTTCATAAGACTTCCTCAGGATTACTCTGCAAGCGACGTTACTGTTGAGTTTACCTGGGGTGAAGGCACGGATTCCACTACCAACAAGTCTTATGTTCATAATGTAAAGGGTACGCTCGTACCTGTCTCAGCACATGGCGCTAACTATATGGTTACATGTGGAGTTGCTGCCCGTGCAATGACCGATACGATCACAATGGTGGTAAAGAACGGTAATACGGAGGTCCTCAGAGATGAGTACGCCATCATTTCTTATATGAACACCCTTATGAAAACAACCAATGATTCTTATCTTCAGTATCTTATTCTGGCCATGGCTCATTACGGATCCTGTTCTCAGGAATATTTCAATTACAGAACCTACAGTAATCCGTACGACCTGTTAGACTACTCCGGATGGGACAACGCCAAGTCATTCAAGGAGAACTTTATCGATGCTTTTACTGTCGATGAAGCCAATATGACCATCAGAGGAATCGAGAATGACGGAATGGGTCTCAAATATTACGGCGCATCCATCCAGTGTGCGTCACAGATGAAGATGAGATTCTATTTCGAAGTCACTGATGTTGATGCTTTCCATGCTATCAGCGGTACCGCGTCATATAAGGGACAGAGCCTCAAGTTTGTTGAAACGAAGGTAAACGGTCAGGATCTTGTCTACATCGAGACACAGGGACTGGGCCCCGGAGCGCTTGAGAACATTTTCGAGATCAGCATAGGCGGTAACGTTTACAAGTACGACTTTAAGGATTACATTGTAAGAGTCGGCAGCGTCGAACCTAGATTTGTTGACACAGCTAAGTATGCGTTTGCATTCTCGCATTTTGCTAATATGTATAAGATTGGAGAGTATTACAATGCTTAAGGAAGAATATCAGGAACTGCACATCGAGATCGAAAAGTTTGACACGGTTGACGTAATCGTTACCAGTGAATGTGGTGAAGAAAGCCCGGTTGTTCCTTAAACATGAGGATTTCTCACGGGTGATCTGACTGAACGCTTCTGATCAAGGCTTAGTTTATTTTAAAACCAAAAGAAGACACGGGGTTATGCTCCGTGTCTTTTTTGCATATTCAGGCGATGCAAGCCAACCGGACGCGCTGCACATACATCGCTGCAGCGCATTAAAATACCCTGCGCCTCACGTGCAGGGTATTGAAGCAATAACTTAAGTTGTGCAGTGACCGGCCGTCAAGGATTAGGTACATCCCACTGCTAGTGATAACGTCTGTATTCTCGAATTCGATCACGCTGATCTCCAGCTCTTCGTATTTGTTGTTCTTTTCCATATATTTAGCCTCTCTTGATTAGTTCTGCACGTAGTTCTGTAATGCGCTGTTGAAGTAATACAGCGTGCTTACCAGGAGCTTGAGCTCGTCAGTAATAGTGCCGTTATTATTCATGCCGAGTACTATTTTACAATACTTTGCAGGACTGTATCCAAATTCGCCGATCTTGATATTATTCCTGTAAACATCAACCACGACAGCAGAATGTATATCGAGTGCCGGAATGCGGTCTACGTGAACCACTGTATATTCGCCGGATCTGGAAGTAGTAAGGGTCCTGCCGTTGCGCTTGAATTCGAAGCCGTCAACATCCTTGCTGTTGAAGTAAAGCTTGAGCGTGATGGTCGAATCCAGAGACAAGCTTACTCTTTCAGGAATGAGGATTCCGTAATCGTCAGTCTTGTAACCGATGCCGTTAGGAGATGCTATCGAAGGGCAGCGCTCGCTTTCGGGAAGAACGGAATTTGCAAGAGATGACGTACGGTAGTTGAAATAAGTCTGTGAGCAAGCGCCATAGTTGAGCATTGCCTTGACTACGGTCTTCGCCTTCTGCGAATAGCTGTCATGCGTAAGGATGTAGTTAGCGTATTCTCTTACGGTGTAAGTATATTCACTTCCTACAGGTGTTCCGTCATAAAGATAGAACTGTGCAGTAACCTTGTCCGTCATCTCCTTGGCAGCAACGCCGCAGCTGAAGATCCTGTATCTGGGACTGCCCTGTGCTCTTTCTGCTTCGCTGACAAGGACCTTCTGAGTACGGTTGTTGACTGTAAACAGCATGTAGTTTTCAGGATAGTCATAGCGTCCGTCGAGTTCCATCCAGAAGTTAACGCCGATATCGCCTGCAAGACTTAAGGTGTAACCGTAAAGATGAGCACCGCTGCCGATATCGATCGTGCCGTCAGTGAATACAACATTAACGCGGTCACCTAAACTATGAGTAAACGCATAAAGGTATTCGCTCTTAACATAGCATTTTGTCTTCTCGGGATCAGCATCAGTCGCGATCTTAAAATCCGGACGGGTACTGACTGTAAACCACTGGAGTGTTCCCGGAGCAGCATTGCAATATACAGCAGTTACGCTGGTGCAGCCGTAAAACGCACATTCATTGATCAAATGCATTGTTGAAGGGATAGTTACGGTAATGATGTTCTTACAGTTCTCGAAAGCGGAATTATTGATCTCCTGAACACCTTCCTCAAGTACGACGGATGTGAGCTTTTCGCACTTTTCAAAAGCACACGAGCCGATGGTCTTAACATTTCCCGGTATGGTCAGGGTTGTGAAACTACAGTAACTGAATGCCTGGCTTCCAATACTTGTTACACTTTCGGGAATATCGACAGAAGTAAGCGAAGTGCACTTGTTGAATGTCCCCGGTTCAATAATATCTACGCCGTTAGGAATCGAGATGGATTTCAGGTTCGGGTTGTTGGCAAAAGCCCAGTGGCCGATGTAGGTAACAGTGGATGGAAGTTCGATCGAAGTGAAAGAACAGCCTTCGAAAGCGCTGAATCCGATATCCGTAACATTACCCTTTATCGTTACACTAAAAAGATTCTCACAGCCCATGAATGCGTCTCCCGGTATAACGGTTACACCTTCAGGGATGGTTACTGCGGCAAGGTCCGTATTTGCGAAAGCTGCTCTTTTTATTTGTGTTACGGTAGAAGGAATAGAAAATAAAAAGAGTCCGGATTCAGCAAAAGCCCATTCTCCGATATATTGAAGATCTGACTGCGACTCGATCTCATTGAGTTTCTCGCATCTGTAGAACGCCTTTTCGCTAATGGCTTTCATGTTATGTGCTGAAATCGAAGATAGATTCTTACACTCGCAGAAGGCGTAAGAACCGATAACCCATACAGAATCGGCTAAAGTGAGAGAAGTAAGTTCATTATGCTGATAGAATGCATAGCTGCCGATCTTGTTAACTCCGCTGCCGACCTTAACGCTTTTTATCTGGTTTTTATAAACATTCCACGGAGGCAGTGACTGACCGGATTCACCATAGTCTTTCATTTCGCCGGTTCCGTTGATCTCCAAACGTCCGTTGGTATAGAGAGTCCAGGTGAGATGATCGGAAGATGTAGCTCCGCAATCACCGGAAGCTATAATACTTGATTCAGGTATAACAAGTCTCAACATGATATAACCGGGATCATCATCCAACTTGGCGGTATAGTTTGTTGTCCAATTTACATCATAAGTCATCCGGCCTGAGTATGTACCCGCAGGCAATGAATCGTAATCCGCAGGCTTGATATAGATCGGAACAGAGAACTGCTTATTCGAAGAAGAGTTAAAACTCCTGAAGAAGACAAAGCCCGTGCTGTGATATTTATGAAACTGTTCTCCCATTTCAACTGAGAACGAATGACCATTACCATCAGTGAGTGTACAGGACCTGAAAGTAAGATTCAGAGATTCTGCAATACTGGTAACGCCATCCTTTCCGGTGATCTTACCAAAAGTAAGATGGTTAAAAGTACATTCGATGTCTGAAAAACCGCTATTCGTAATATTGTATGTAGCGGGTGAGAGTGCATATGATGCAGCGTCATTAGAAGGTGTTCCGGTGGGGCCGATAATTGAGGAGTTATCAACTACCAGAGGCATCTGAATAGATCCGCCGGGACCCGGCATAGTAGTTGGCTCTGCCCTTGAATAATCGGGTATATTAAATATCATTTGCCAGGTGCTGGAGTAATAGATCCTGGCAGTATATTGTCCGCTTTGAAGAGAATTGTAAACAGCTGGTGATATATAGGACGCAACAGTTAATTTAACGGTGCTGATGTTATCACTATCATAAACAGTGAATTGCAGATCTGCATTATCCGGCATATCGTGTTGAGTATTGGTAACAAGAAAAGATGCAACCCGGTTTCCGGCTTCGTCAAATATATCTCCGATTCTATCGAATTTCATTAACAGAGCTTTTGCAACCTTATTTTCCGCAACCTTTCCGAAAGTCAAAGGCGAAAATGAACAGGAAGCATTGTAATATCCGCTGCCCGTAATGGTACCTGTGCTGCAGACCAAGTCAAAACCGGCATCAGGTATTGTCGGCTCATCATTGGTAGGTGCCGGTTCGGTCGGTTCGACCTGATCGGTACCGGTATCCTGAGGGTCGTTCTCGTCAGCCGATATAGTTCTGCTGAATGATATCAAAGCAGTAAAAGCTATGACGAATGCGAGCAAAATGCTCAGAGTCTTTTTCTTGTTCATGGTTTACCTCTGAATAGTTACACTGCTAGTGATAACGTCTGTATTCTCGAATTCGATCACGCTGATCTCCAGCTCTTCGTATTTGTTGTTCTTTTCCATATATTTAGCCTCTCTTGATTTTTTTATACTCTGTTATGTAATGCTTCGTTGAATTCGCAAAGTGCGCTTACTAAACGTTTGAGATCGTCATTAATGTTACCGTCGTTATCCATGCTGAGAACAATTTTACAATACTTTGCAGGACTATACTCGACATTTCCGAGCTTTGTATCGTTCTCATAAACATCGAATCCGACGCCGGAATTCAACCAAAGCACTGTAATGTCGTCTATGAAAACAACCGTATAGCCGTGGGATTTGGCAGTAGTAAGTGTCTTGCCGTTACGGATAAATACCTTGCCTTCAACATCTTCGTTCTTGAAGTAAAGTTTGAGAGTGATGGTTGAATCCAGAGACAAGCTTACTCTTTCGGGAGTAATGCATCCTGAACCGTCTGTCTTGTAATCGACATCATTGGGTGATGCTATAGAAGTATAACGATCATCCTCAGAAAGAACAGAATTCGCGAGCGAGTCAGTATGGTATTTGAAATACTTCTGTGAGCATGCTCCGTAATTCAACATTTTCTTTACTATGTTCTTCGTATTTTGAGAATAGCCATCATGAGTCAGGATGTAGTTTGCATAGTCTCTTACTGTGTAATTGTATGCACTGCCTACAGCGGTTCCGTCAGCGAGATAGAACTGGGCAGTGATCGTGTCCGTCATCTCTTTCGCTGCAACACCGCAGCTGAAGACCTTATAATTAGAATTGCTTGCAGCGGTTGATTCGCTGACCTTAACCTTCTGGGTTCGGCCGTTAACGGTGAACAACATGTAGTTATCAGCGTTGACGTATTCAGGATTCAGTTTCATCCAGTAGTTAATGCCGATATCACCTGCAAGGCTTAATGTGTAGCCGTAGAGGTGAACACCTGCACCTGTGTTGATCTGACCGCTGCCTTCTGCATCACCTGCAAGGTTTGTACCGGAGATCAAAGCGGAATCAGGATTTAATAACTGACGATAGGATTCAACCTTATCTGCCGGAACATGAAGCTTAGTGTCCGTATTATAACCGACACCATAGGAGAAGCTGATCCAGGGTGTGGCTTCGGAATAGCTGTAGATATCAGTCAGATTAGCGCCGGGACCGAATACCTGTGAGGAACCAATCGTGGTAACAGTGCTCGGAACAGAAACTGTTTTTATGTTATTGCAATATGCGAAAGCATAACCTTCGATCTCAGTTACACCTTCAAGGATGATAACTGATTCAAGGCTGTCACAGTATCTGAATGCATCTTCCTTTATAACGGATACGCTTCCGGGAATAGTTATTGAACGCAGGCCCTGTCCGTAGAATGCGCCGGAATCAATGTTGGTGACACTAGTGGGGATCACAATTGATTCGATTGAACCGGTACCGATATAAGATTCGACATGAAAAGCATCTATACCTATAGAAGTTACTGTGTCAGGTATTGTTACATCCTTAAGCTTACCGCAATTGTAGAAGGTTCCGTTGGAAATGGATGTTACTCCGTCAGATATCGTTACTGAAGCAAGTGATTTACAGTCTCTGAATACTCCTGTACCCATTTCCTGAACGCTGCCGGGAATAGTTATTGACTTGAGATCATAGCAACCGTAAAAAGCATCCTTTTTTATTGTTGTTACTCCTTCCGGAATATTAACGCTCTGGAGACTTATGCAGTATAAGAAGGCTTCTTCTCCAATAGATGTTAATCCCTGAGAAAGCGTTACAGTTTTAAGATTGCTGCAGCTTTCGAATGCACTATTGCCAATTTGTGTAACACTGGCAGGAAGTGTAACAGATACAAGCTTTGTTGATGAAAAGGCTTCTTTGCCAATGGTCTGTACGTGGTCTCCGATGGTAATTGAAGTCATTTCGTATGCACTTAAGAAAGCGCCATTGCCGATAGTTGTTACGCTGTCAGGAATAGTGACGGATTTGATCATGCTCACACAGAAAGCATAATCTCCGATCGTCTTCAGATTGGCAGGGAGTTTAATGAAGTTCAGACTTGCTGTTTCGCCGAATGCACGGACTCCTATAGAGGTAATACTGTCAGCAAGACTGACGTCTTCAAGACTCTTGCAGTAATAGAATGCCCAATCACCGATAGAAGTAACCCCGTCATTAATGGTCAGGGAAGTTATGTCTTCTCTATGGCTTAACCACGGCACGCTGTTGCTGCTATAGTTCGTATAATCAGTCATGGCGCCTGTGCCGTCACCAGTTTTGCTGATGACCATAGCGCCATCACCGTCAATCTGATATGTTACACCATCACCACAAGAACCGCTGTCTATGATATAGGCCTCAAAATTAACGTTAATGCCGGAGAACTTTGAATTGTATTTGTCAAGGAATCTGCTGGCGACATAACAGGTTGTTCCCATGTTTTCAATGAAATCGTTAGAGGATTCTCCCCAGACAAGTTTATCAGGATCAGCGCTGCAGTATACAGCAGTTAATGAACGGCAACCATAGAATGCCTGTGCACTTATATAGTTGACGCTTTTAGGAATAGTAATCTGTTCGAGTTTTGAACATCCACGGAATGCATCTTGTCCGATGCTTTTTACTTTTGAGGGAATCGTTACGGAAGTAAGTTCTGAACATCCGAGGAATGTCGAATCGGAAATTTCGGTAATCTGAGTCGGGAAAACGAAATTCTTCAAATTCCGGCAACCTTCAAATGCACCAACGCCAATGCTGGTAACATTGTTCGTTGTTGATACAGAAGTCAAATCTGTACAATCGTAGAATGTATTCTTTTCAATTCTTGTTACGCCGGAAGGAATTCTGATCGTAGCCAGATCATAACAGTATTCAAATGCAGCCTCGCCAATGTCGGTTAAATTATACGGAAGTTCAACCGTTCCCATCTTCATGCAGTAACCAAAAGCCCATTTGCTGATAGTTGTTAATTTATAACAACCTGTCAGATCGATCTTTTCAAGTTTCTGGCAGTTGAAGAATGCTGCTTCTCTGATAGTGGTTAAAGGCAAGTCATCAGGGAGGGTTATCGATGAAAAACCGCAGCTCTGGAATGCTCTTTCGCCTATATAGGTTAGTTTGGAACGTCTTCCGATATTTACTTGGGTGAGGTTTTGGCATCCTGAGAATGCATGATCACCAATATTAGTTACATCATCATCTATAGTGACGGATGTAATCTCGTTTTTGCGTTCTGCCCACGGAGCCTGGAAAGAACCTGTACTGTCTGTAAAGTCAGGCATAGCTCCTGTTCCGCCGATGTGCAGGTTACCGTTGTTAAATTCCCATTGCGTACCGGACTCAAATGTCCCGGACTCATATTCCGGACCATAAAAATGCATATTAAAATTGATCGAGCCGGAAGGACCGGAGATGTTCGGATAATTGTTATTGCTTGCATTAGGGTTAAAAGCGTTGACCCATGTGCTTGTATAATCGATCTTTCCGGTGCAGGGACCGTTGGCAAGTGTTTTGTAATCGTCCAAATCTATATTAACAGCAATGGTGAAAGGCTCGTATACACCTTCCTCGTTCCATGTATATTTGAACTCAAGCGCATAAGTTGATGGAAGATCATGTGTGCCGTTGGTAACTGTGAAAGGAATCGAGTGTCCGTTTTTATCGGTAATCGTTCCTGTTTTAGGGAAGGAAAGCTTTAGATCCGCAGCAACCAGAGTGTCGCCGTTGACATCCAGCAATCCGAATGCCAATTTATCAAACTTACATTTAATATCTGTATATCCGCTGTGAGAGATCTCTACGTTTTTTGGAACAAGCGAAAACTCAGCATCAGGCAAACTGGATATATCATAAGTTTCCTGGGGTTCATTTGACTGAGGAGCTGCCTGATCAGCCCCGCCTTTTCTGTTTGACGGCGGTGCTTCCGGCGGTTCAGCAGGATCTGTCGGATCTCCGGAATCAGCAGGATCTGTCG
This sequence comes from Oscillospiraceae bacterium, assembly GCA_902764825.1. Lineage (GTDB taxonomy): Bacteria > Bacillota > Clostridia > Saccharofermentanales > Saccharofermentanaceae > Saccharofermentans. The sequence continues at coordinate 20,361 of CACWXL010000006.1, read as the reverse complement.
GCTCCCCGGGTTCAGCAGGATCTGTCGGATCCCCGGAATCAGCAGGATCCGAAGGCTCTTCCGGTTCTTCCTGTTCAGCCGATGCTGCAGGTTCCTGATTACCCGGCTCTACCGGATCAGCCCAGACATTTCCACCAATCGAGAAAACAATCGAAATAGTGACAATAATAGCAAGCAGATTTGTGCCCCAGGTTTTCTTCTTGTTCATAATTTAACCCCTGAAAAAATAAAAAGCCCTATATCCCTCTTCGATAGGGAATCTCCTCAGACTATATTAATTACTTTCTTTAGGAAAATAAAGAAAAATCAACAAAATGTAATATTTTTGTTTGCTTTTTGATATGAGTGCCTTATTGCACGTATACGATCGCGTTCTTCTTGAATGCGCGGATGATCATGAGTACGGCGGAGTAGACCGCGTAAACGCAGTATGAGTAGACAGGGATCAGGTCAGATCTTATGAACACTATGCATATCGTGATCTGGATGATGGCACCGATCCCTTGAGCGAGATCGATCTTCCAGCCGGGATTGTTGTCCTTCTTGTTGCCGACGGCACGGATCATGCCCAGTACCGCGACCACGGCGTGGGAGCCGATTATATAGATGAGCGTCAATATTTTCGCCTGATCGATAAGAGTCATCGCAAAGATGCCCATGTCGAAGAGCACGAGCCCTATCAGCAGGAACCATTTGCCGCCGACCATGTGCTGGGCATGCGTTATGTAGTAGAGAAGGTATCTCGCGCCGTAATAGATGAGCGTTATGCTGATGCCGATAGCGAGCACCTTGAGCGCGATGTCGGGCATGAATACAAGGGAGACCGCGCCTTCGATCGCAAGAAGTGAGGCAAGTACCGTAAATATGCGTCTGGCTTTACCCATGATCCTTACCTGCGCTTTCCCTGACGAGCTTCATATAGTCCCTGATGCCGCCAAAACCCTTCTTGCTGTAGTCGATCGAGAATCCGGCGAGGATGTTGCCTGACGTGAAGATCTTGTTGGTGACCATGCTCTTCTGCGACAGCGCGGCCAGAATGAACTTGCCAAGGCCTGTACTGTCCTTGTCCTCGGCATTCTTATATTCTTCGGCATATGTGTTGACGTCAAAATCAGGGAGTGCTTTGCCCGTAAGTTCCTCACCGAACTTCTTCCAGTCTTCTGAGGCATCGAGCTGCCTTTTGGTAAGGATCTCCGTGATCTTTTCGCTGTAGGGCGCAATGGTCTCTTCGTCGTAAACGCCTGTTGCAAAGGAGTCTGTCACGCCTCTGAGATACTTCATCGCGGAGATCATCTGGCAGAAGGCCTTGCGGTAGTCGGAGGGATTGTCCTTGATGCATTGCCTGTAATTGTCCCACGCCGGAACATACTTGTACCTGATGAAGCTGTAGTCGGGAAGATGCCCCGCGTGGCCGTGACCTAAGTTCAGGATGTTGTTCTCGCTCGGGTTAAAGACCGTGCTGTTGTATGTGTGGCTCTCTATGTCGTCAGATGCGCCCGGGCTGTGCCTGAACGATATCTTCTGCATCGAGTAGTCGAAAAGTATCTCATAAAACTCGTTAGTCGTGTTGTTTATGACGAGCGACGGAGTGCCTGCAAAATTCATGTGTGCCCATGTATCCGCGAGCACGTGCATTGCGATCCCTGCGGCCTCAACACCCTTGTCCTTTGCAAGCTCCACGGTATCCTTTACAAGCGCGCCGTCAGGGCCGCAGATCAGGCGGTACTTATTCCTGTATGCTTTTGTCGCGCGCGGAGTCTTTGCATAAAGATCTCTGGGCAGGAAATGGAACGACGCCCAGATCCTCGTGATGTTCTGCAAGCCTATCGTGTCGGCCCTCATGTCGACGAGCTCTGCCTGTGACTGTGAAGTGGCCGCGTGAACGGTTGCTGATAATGCCTTAAGATACGTCGCCGTGCAGCAGTCGACGAACTGGGCGCTGTAGGCGAGCCTTAATGCGTCCTCGTGTTCATATCCGGCCAGGACCGCCGCGCAGTATGTCGCATAGTAGTGGAAGTCGGCCTGCATGTTAATTGACCCTCACTATATGCTTAGATTTATAGCGTTTAACGCTGATGCCGGCGATAAACACTTCGATCGATATGACGAGCGAAGAGAGTTCCATGAAGACTGCGACAAAACTGTCAATGAAAGAGTCTTCCATGTTTATTAATTCCATCGCGAGCAGGAATACCGAATATGCTGAGCCGAGTATCAGCCAGAAGCAGACAACAAGATAACCCTTGCCGGTCTTCTTTTCGCGCCCTTCACGTATGGCCTTGAGGCCTACGATGAGCCTTAATATTACGTCGATCGCCATGAACACAAAGACAAGTACCGTGACGATGATCCTTGCGGTCTCGTCGAACCCGTCCAGATCTCCCGGCCTGAACAGCTCTATGCCGAAGAAGAGCTGCGCCGCGAGCTTGATTATTCCCCAGAATCCGAACACGATGATGCCGGTCCCTAAGATTATCAGTGTGCTCAAGCTGCGCCTGTAGCGCACGGCCTCAGGCTTGTTATTAAGCAGTGTGTTGATATCTTCTTCCAACGTCTTCGTCTCCGGTCTAATAGTTCAGGTGCAATTATACTTTTTTTGCCTTAGCGAAAAAAGCCCGGCTGACTCAAATGAGCCGGCCGGGCATATCTTAAACTTCAGCATTTGTCACGCCGCGTCTTCAGAAACCAATTCCTGGAGAGGCAGCTCTACCTGGATCTTGAAGATATCGTTCTCGAGTTTCTTGGAGACGAAGTAAGTCATATATATAGAAGACTCATAGTCGCCTTCACCGGACTTCATAAGAGAATCCCTGCCCAGAACTGTCTTGAGCGCTTCACAGGATGTGGTATAGATCTCTTCCCAGCGTTCCCTGTCAGTGACATTAATAGTTATCGAAACGCGGCTGGCAGGGCCAAGTGAGCCGTCAGCGTTGCGGTATATCTGAACTATTGCCTGACGCAGGCCCTCGGTACTGCCCATGGCTACCGGATCCCAGTGATAGAAGATTAAAGTGTCATCATTTTCATCATAAGTGGTGTCATTGGGGTAGACGTTAAACCTGTCAGGGTAATTATCAAGATTCGTGTCTCTTGTGACCTGAGTGATCTTGATGATGTTCTCACGGATCTCTTCTGCAGTCTTGTCCTTGAATGATACGAAGACCGGCGCTTCGGCATTTATGTCTGCATTATCATTCTCTGTTGTTTCCTCAGAAGTTGCTTTTGTCGACTCTGCGGTTGTCTCGGTTACGACTTCCGTTGTCGTTTCGGCAGTTGTCGTTTCCGTTGCCGCTTCTGTCGTGGTCTCTTCTTCGGTTTCTGTCGGTCCGTCAGGCTTTACCGCAATAAAGCCGTCGCATGAGCAGATGCCAAGCGCCATTACTCCTGCAAGTATCAGACTTAAGAACTTCTTTGATCTCATTCCCGTACCTCCTGTTCTCGCGCGCCGGAATAAAGGGCGCGTCTGTATTTTACCATTACGGTTCTGATATAAAGACACATCAGGCAGGGAAATTATTTATCAGGCGCAAACTCCGTTACCGTGATCACGCCGTCGCTCGTAAGCTCAGGCTTATCGGAGGTCTTCTTAAGATAGCAGTCGAAAAAGGCAAGAAAGCTCCTGCACGTGTATTTATGCGCTGTATCTGCATCGAGCTTTCCTGCTGTCATGCCGGGCTTCATTGCGTATTTTATGTCGGCAAATCCCATGTGCTTCATATCGCGGAAGAGCACCTTGTAGGCGGGCTTCGTGTGGTTTAAGTAGCCCTTGGTAACGACATTCTCGTTATCCGTGCACGACAGCTGCATGAAGGGCTTATTCATGGTCATGCCGTTGTGGTCGCCGAATAGCCCGCCGTCGATATTTATGCCGCAGGTATATTCAGGATCTGTGAGGCACGCCTTATACGCCACTGCGCCGCCCTGTGAATGTCCCGAGATGCCAATGCCGCAGGAAAGGTCGATGTATTGTGCGAATTCCTTTTTCGCATGCTCAACGGCAAAGTCTGTATCGGTTATCCATTCATCGACGCGTGCCCCTATGAACGTGCAGTATTTGTTCTGGAATTGCTCGAAAAGCTCCGCCTGCTCTGCCGGCGTCCCCTTGAATCTCGTGAGCTTATATGCCGCAAGAACGCCGCCAACAAAGGGGTGGTACATCTTGTTTGCCAGAGACTTGTCTACGAGCGTGTAAGTGCCGTCATCGTAGTCAGCGCTCGCGCCTTCGTACGGGTGTCCGACTGAAAGCACGAAATAGCCGTGCGACGCAAGCTCAATCAACAGGAACGAGTTGCCTTCGATGTAGCTGAAATACCCGTGATTAAAGACGATCAGCGGGAACTTCTTATCTGCAATAAAAGGCGCGTCAGTAAAGGCTTCCGACACGTTCGTGCCAGATGCTTCCATCTTGTCGTAGTTAAGCGGGATGCCGAAGGCCTTCCTGATGCCTGCGGCTTCGCTCCTTGACATGGAACGTGCCCTGACAAGGCCTTCAGTTGTGTCTTTGGCTGTCGGGTAGTAGAGCCTCGCAGGGACATGGCGCATCGAATCGCCCTTGGTGTCGAGAACGTCCTTCCTTGTGTTGTAGACCGTGAAAGTCCTCGTGCCCACTGCATATCCGCCTGTGGGCTTTGGTGTTGCTGGTTTGCTGCTCATTCTGTCTCTCCCTTATCTTTTCTTTCCGCTCGGGTAAATATGGTAATTGTTGACGGGCTTGCCGGGTTCGGCTTCAGGTTTATTCTCCTCTGGTGCTTTGATTTCTTCTCGGGTTTTGTCGGCGTCCGCGTTTTTGTCAGCGGCCGGTGCTTTTTTCGCGTCCCCGCCAAAGAGCATGATTATCGTCGTCGCCAGGATATCGAACATCGCATTTGGACTTGTTTCCGTCTGCATAGACGCTTTGCCGTAGCATGCGGTGAGTATGCAGTTCGTCTCGATGCCGACATATGCTGAAGAAATGAACTGATAAAGCTCCATTGGGTTATGCGCCGGCGTAAGTCTGTGTGCCGCGCACGCTTCGAAAAGGTAAGGGAAGACGGCCTTAGCGAGGTGATCCATATTGCCCTTGCCCTTAACGTTCCTGATGATCTTATCCGCACGTTCCGGCTCATTTATCGCTAGCACGGTCAGGTCGAAATTGATCTTTTGGATATCCATCAGATGCGCTTCCATTGCATTCCCGAGCACACGGCAGATCCTTCTCGTGATGTCTTCGAAAGAAGCCTCCTTGTCGGCGATGACTGCATCAAGCTCGCCCGTAATGTCATAGTCGCGGCGCATATTGGAGATCATGTCGGACAGGATCTCGTCCAGGTCCTTGTAGAACCTGTAAATGCCGCCCTGCGACAGCCCCGTCTCTGCGATGACGTCCGATATCGTGACCATCTCGACGGGCTTTCTGAGGCACACCTGATAGCATGCTTCAACGATCATCCTGCGCTTGTTGTCGAAATATTCCTGTGTGACTTTAGGCATGGCTTTTTCGCGCTCCTTTGCAGTGCAGACAAGGTCTGCGGGTGGATACGGGTTACAAAAATGAAAGCAGTTTCATTTTAAGTCCGGCGTGCGGCGTTGTCAATAGGGCGGTATGGAGTGCGCGGTGGCCAGGACATGATGTGGACGCAAACGGTGACGGAAATGAGCGTATCTGTCATCACAAGCGTCCCAAACCCGCATTTGTGACGATAAAGGTGACGGTTTTGGTGATTTCCGTCATCATTTCCATCCCCTTGGATTATCGAGAATAAAAAAGCTGCCCGCGATGGGGCAGCCGGGGAGATCGATAATTCAAAAGAACTTACTTGCCAATAAACTTGCCGCTGATCTTGCCGACGGAGATGATGTTGCCGGTGTTGCCGTCCTTGTCGGTGTCGAGTGCCTTGATGAAGTCGGGGAACTTGGGCGAGATGCCGTTGACGCTGCCCTTGACCCGGTCGACGGGGTTCTTCAGCGCGAGGACGTAGATGTTATAGACGTGCGTGTCGCCCGGCGGAGGGTACATTCCGATGTAGTATTTGGATCCCGCAAAGCCTTGCGCAAGCGATGTCTCGGTGATGTCGCCCTGTACCCAGTGAAGGAAGTAGTGCGTGTTGATATCGACCATGTAGATCGCATAGCAGGATGCGCCTTCGACGGGTTCCCAGCTAAGGTCGGGTGAGAGATTCTGACCGGAAACGGTGTTAGCCGTGATCTCGTCCCAGTAGCCGTCCTTGAGGCTGTTCGATGTGACAGTGAATGATGCATAGGTGCCTACGAATTCATCGCCGCTGTTGTCAGGTGCGGCAGTAGTTGTGGCCGCTTCAGCTGTTGCGGATGTAGTGGCAGTCGGAGTCTCAACAGCACCTGAGCCGCCGCAGCCGGCAAGGGCCAGAACAAGAGCGCTGCAGAGAAGAAGTGATGTGATCTTTTTCATGGTCATACCCCCGGTAAAGATTACCTGTATCCGTAGTACAGTTCAGGTGATGTGTACGGTGCCTTTATTGTACCGTATGCAACTACATTTCCGACAGAGCCGTCAGATGCCGTATTCACGTAATCGAAGAAGGATTGGATGTCACCGGATCTTGCATCGACCTTGAATGTGCCTGCCTTAGGCTCAGACTTGAGCGCGATGACATGGATCTCATAGGTGTGGGTGCCTGCAGGATAAGGTCCTGTGTAGACCTTAGGGTCAGTAAATTCGCCTTCTGCGAGGTCGGTCTTGTCGACTACCCTGTCCCAGCCATCCCAGTGGCACTCGGTGCAAAGCTTCATGAATGCTCCTTTCGCGAACACTTCGATTATATTATATATTGCGCGATTGTTGATTATCAAAGACCCTATCTGTTATCCTACTGCTAAGATTATCCGAGCTTCCGGAGGTGGCAAGATGAAGAGATCACTCAAGCTTATTTCAGTTGTTTTGGCAGCCGCACTGCTTATTTCTGTTGCTTCGTGCGCGAAAAGAAGGACCGGCGCGGAAAGGATCAAGAGCGATTCCGAGGCAAAGCAGGAAGCAGGCCTTGAGACCGGAACAGTGACCACCGATACAGTGCCCACGGATACGGCGCCTACTGAGACTGAACCTACGGAAACAGAACCTACAGAGACTGATCCGTTACCGACTATTTCCGCAACACCTGCAATCCCTGACAACAGTACAAACACCGGCTCTCAGGCTGACGGAACAAATACGGCAGCATATCTTTTTATATCCGGCATCCTGTTTACAGCAGGCGATCTGAACACCACCAAGTATTTTATCGAGAGCTCATTCGGAACGACTCTCGGTGACCCCATCAGCACGGATAAGTCTGCGACATCTCCGTCTTATACGGCTTATACATTCGAATGTAAGATCGTGGTCGACGGCGTCGAATTCAACAACGTTGAGATCGATGTCGTAGACAGCACGGGTGCTGTTTATCAGACATCATTCATCAACAATAAAGAGAACGCGGATACGCTCAAGGGTTATCAGAAGCAGTTTGCCGATAAGCTCAGCATATGTTTCAGTTCACAGCTTACCGATAAGAGCAGCGGCAATGTGACAAGCCAGGTTCATGCGCTTGATTCAGGGCTCTGCATAGAATCCGGATGCATTAACGACGGCTCCAAGGATTCGTTCTGGGTATCTTTCTATAATGAGAGCTTGCTAAAATAAGGCAGAGCATGATTTTCAAAGGGGACAGGGAGAGACTTCATAAGTTAAAATGCACCATTCTGGCTGCATCTTTTCTTATTGCGTCATTATCTCTTGCAGGATGCTTTGAGACGCGTTCGCCAAGGACATCGCACAGTCAGGCAAATGCTGAAGTAAAGCCCGGCACGCCTACGGAAGCATCGCCTACACCCACGCTTACGCCCACACCTGATCCGAAGGACGATGCGGTAAAGCTCGCAGCCGAGTTCGGCCTTACAGAAGAAGAATTAAGGGGCAAGTACGACCTCTTCATAAGGTATGCCGAAGTTGTCGGATCCAATCCGGAATTCAAGGGGAGAAGGGAATTCATCTATCATCTTTTCCCGGTCATCGCAGAACACTTAAAGAGTGAGAATGAGGAATTCTTCTTTGGCAAGGTAAAGGAACTTAAGATAACCCAAAAACACACTGACGGAATCGACGGCCAGTACATTCAGACGGAGAATAAGATAGAGTTAGATCCTGACTTAGAGACAAGAATGGGCAAGGAAGCTTATTCATCGGTCTTCTACCATGAGCTGATGCACTTCATCGACCTGAACATCGCGGGCAGCGGACTTGAAGGATATGCGTGCCTTATGGATGACGGTTCGATCAGGAAGTACGGTGACCTCGATTATGGTGAGATGAGGCATATGAAGGATTACCTGTATTCATATTTCATCGAAGGCGGCGCCGAGATGTATACGTCCGAGTATTTTACATACGCGCCCAACTCATATCTGCCCAGAGTGAGATTTCTTGTCGGCATGAAATACATCTTCGGTGTCGAGAAGATCGACAATATGTTTTTCGACGTTGATACGGACTATCAGTTCGCACAGCTCCTTATGGCAAACGGATTCACCACTGAAGAGACAGTCAAGGTGTTTATGGCGATGAGAAACACGCCCGACGCTCTTAGTGAACCAAAGACGCTGATCGATCCGAGAGAAGTGCTTATCAGGCTCTACATAAACAACGTCGGACCCGATTACGAGAAAGACAAGACATTTTGCCTCATATTAGGTTCAATGAACGAAAGTGACCTCAATAAGATCCCTTCAGACTACAGCAAGTTCTATACAAAGCTGTCGGGAGTATCGCAGGAAGACGTGCTTCAGGTGTGGGGCTATCTCACGAATATCGTTGGAGATTACGATGTGCAGTGGGGCTTTATCGGGCTTCCCGCGCCGCTCTATCTTAACGGCGAGCTAAAGCTTGCCGTAACGGCAGGCCCTACCGAAGGCAATAAGCTGGATTACAAGGCGGTCGTGGTCGATTATGATTTCGAGAAAAACGAGATAAAAGACATCACGATCCATGAGAAATGGTCGCCGGAACCGCTGCCCGATCTCTGATAATCTAGCTTAACCGTTCGAAGCAACGTCGTTTATGAGCGCGATAAAACCTGCGGTCAGGAGTGCGCCTATCACTGTGACGATGCTGATATACACGATGTTTACGACAGCCCAGCGGCTCTCCTTATCCAGGACTTTTGCAACGATCGATGCGGCGAGACTCCCTACGGCGCCTACGGCACATAAGACCAGCAAGAAGACCGACTGGGAAATATAGCTGGGGATCCTCTGGGCAACCGAAAGCAGCCAGAAGAAACATACAACCGGATTGCCTACAAAACACATGGTGGAAACGCCTGTGGCAAGGCCACAGATTATGTGCGTTCTGCTCTCTCTTTTGATCTTATCCATCTCGAAAAACCTATCCCAAATTCATTATAGTCAGGAAGACCTTCAGCCTCCTGCATTGTAGATCGCATATGTTAAGCCTGTGGCAGCGAAAAAGCCCAGGACCAGCGTGACGATGTTGACCGCCACGGCGAGTATTATAAACCAGATGCCGAAGTCTTTAACTTTCTTGATTCCGAGGACGATATATGCGATCGTCAGGAGCAGATAGAAAATGGCGCCGCCGATCATGATAATGGCGGCAGTTCTGTTATTGCCGTTGACCGATGCGGTATTGATGAATCCGAACCAGATGATCGCTGCCAAAAAGAATGCCCAAAGGAACTGAATGATAAAGTATGCAGGCTTCTTCATATGTACTTCCCCCTATTTATTTCTGCTGATCTGCGGCAACGGACCACAGAACGCATTTTGCACCACAAAAATAAACACGGTTTGATTATATCATCTCTTAAATGTCTTTTCTGTTACGCCTTCATTTTCACCTATCTTTTGCCACGGTTTTATCCCACTCTTGCAAATTTACAGGAGTACAATCAAGACCTTGCAGCGGGGATAATAATTGCTGCCAAAGTAATGTCCGTAACGGATGGAAGGAAAGGTGAATTAATGAATAAGAAGATGATCAGCGCAGTCCTGTCAGTATGTACACTGCTTTCCATGACCGCATGCGCAACAACTGTTTCTGCGGGCGCAGGAGCACCTGAAGAAGCCGGCAATACCGAAGCTGAGGAGAGCGGCCTTAAGGTCTCTGAAGACAATCTCATTCCCGATGTCAGCCTCAGTGCGCCGGGCGAGCCTTTCAAGTTCGAAGGCAAATACTACAGCGACAGATGCTACATCTCTTTCGAAAAAGGAGACGGCGACAAAGTAAACATCAAAGCAGGCTGGGGCGGAAGCTACAATGAGGCTACCGAATGGACCATGACAGGCATCTACGACAGTGCCAGCTACTGCATCGAATACACAGACTGCGTAAAGAAGGACGTTGTTTATAAGGACGTCAATGAAGTCGAGAAAGAAGACACATTATATTCTGACGGCACGGGCACATTCCTGTTCAGCATTTCCGGTGATTCCGTAACATGGACCGACAAGAAGGAAGATATCGCGAACGGCAAGATCTTCCAGCTGGACAAAGATTCTCAGGCGCAGGAAGCCAAGGATCCTTCAGCAGACGTCAAGGATATGAGCACCGGTGATAAGGATTACTATTCGGGCTGTTCCGCAATGAACAAGGCGGATCTTGAAGATACTGCCGACACCATCCGCAGGTTATATCTTGCAGAAGACTGGGAAGCCATGAAGAAGTACATCAAGTTCCCCGTCATCATCAACGGCGCATGGGTCGACGACGAGAAGACTTATGACAAAGTGATCAAAGGGAAGAAGGTAATTGCCGAATCCCGTCAGGCTATAGAAGAAGAAAACTGTCACGACATGTTCTACAACGGACAGGGGATCTGCTTAGGTTCAGGCCAGATATGGCTCAATGATTATTCATACATGACAGACAAAGCCCCCGAGCTCCGTGTCAAAACAATTCAGGGCATTGATTGATTCGATCAATACCAAAAATACTTTCTCCAAAAGGGAAGGGGCTCTCTCAGTGATCTGAGGAAGCCCCTTTTCGATTGCTTAGAGACGTGACTCCGATAAAAGCCGGCATCGGCCTTGTTGCTTAAAATGTTGCTTCTTTTGTCCGCCCGGAAGGCAACAAATCCTTAATAGGGATGGGGCGCGCAGCCCTGGCTATGAATCAGAAATCTCGACGATACAGATCAGTTCCGCCAAATATAACCGCTCTTTATGACGGTCTCAATGTGCCGGCTTGCAGGACCGAGTGTCTGGCGGAGCTTTTTGACGTAGGTGTCGACGGCCCTGTCGTAACCTATGAAATCCTGGCCCCAGACGGCGTCCAGGATCTGGTCCCTGGACAGGACATGCTCCTTGTTCTCTACAAAATACATCAGGAGCTCATATTCTCTGGGCGAGATATCAAGGCGCTTGCCGTCCACGCTGACGACACGCTTGAAGGGCTCTATCACGAGCTCGTCTATTATGATGCGCCCGTCCTTTACGAGAAGGCCCCTGTAGCGCTTTATAAGGGCATTTACCTTCGCGAGAAGGAGCTTGGTTGAGAAAGGCTTGGTAACGTATTCGTCGGCGCCGACCGCATAACCGTCGATGATGTCGCTCTCGGTACCGAGTGCGGTCAGGAAGATGACCGGAACATCATAGGAGTCCCTGATGAATCTGCAGACTTCGATGCCGTCTTTGCCCGGCATCATGATGTCCAGGATTATTACGTCATAGCGGTTTTTCCTGATGAGGCCGCAGGCTTCGATGCCGTCGGAGGCCTCATCGACTTCAAAGCCGTTATTTATAAAAAAAGCAGAAGTGATGTGCCTTAATGACACATCATCTTCCGCTATCAGGAGCTTATATGAATGTCCACTTCCTATCATTCTTTTGCCTTTTTCATCTCAAACCAGAATGTCGTTCCTGAAGCATTGCTCTCCACGCCGAACTTTGCCTTGTGGATATCAAGGATGCTCTTGTTGACGGCGAGGCCGACGCCGGTGCTGGAGAGACGGTCAGATCCGGATTTATCCTTCTTGTAGAACAGATCCCAGATTCTCTTCTGATCCTTCCTGCTGATGGGCTCACCGTCGTTGGTTATCTTGAATGTAACATTGTTACTTCCGTTAACCAGAAGGACTTCGACCTTTGACTTACCATATTTTACCGCATTGCTCATGAAATTGGAGATGACCATCTTCATCATGTCGAGGTCGGCTGAAACGATGCATTCGCCGTCGTCATTGTCCTGTCTGATATCGACTTCGATATTGCGTTTCCTGGCAAGTTCCTCCATATGCCTGAAGCATACATTGGTGAGCGCGAAAAGATCCACGTCTTCAAGATTGAGCTTAAAATCGCCGGCATCCATTTTCGAGATATCAAGAAGGGTATTGACCATCCTGGTCATGTGGTCGACCTCTGATACGATCTTTGCTGAGACTTCCGGACGCTCGTCCTCACCGATGAGATCCCAGTTCTCAACATATGACTTTGTGACCGCCAGAGGCGTCTTGAGCTCATGCGCAAAACTTCTCGTAAGGTTCTTGGTCCGTGATTCGTAGTTCACCCTGTTAACGTAAACCCTGCGCATCATGATTACCGTGAGAGCCTGAAGGATAACAAGCACGATCAGGAACAGGATATAAACGTACAGATAATTTTGGAAGACCATTGAAAACGGGTGGAATACAAACACATCCTGATCTCTTATGGTGTAGCTCCCGTCTATTATATTCATATTGTCGTAAGCTAAATATGACGTAAACCAGCCAAGCTTACTGCCGACGACCAAACCGTTCTGCTCAGATTCCAATCTTTCGAATAACTCCTTAGCTTCAGCATCTAAAGGGTACATATCGTTGGAATCAGACGGCAAATAAGTAACATGTGTTACAACGCCTTTAAGATCTGCCTCTGTTATGACAGTTTCACTATTAGAGGTTATTTGAGATCGGTAAAGAGTAACAGAGTAATCCCCGTTTTCTTCAGGAGTCGAAAACGAAACCGTAACAGAATGTGAGCCGTTATCACCGATGACGGTTGATCCGTGCTGGTAGGCTGAAGAATCCAATTTGCGAGTAATCTTTAATTTATTCCATGTCCATTCGCTCTTGCCATAGTAACCCACCTCAGGATACGATGTCCTGTCGAAGAACTGCATAGCCTTGACAGATACCATGTACACGTCGAAATCGTCTTGTGAAGAACGAAACTCCTCAGGCTGCAGATTCATGTTATGCAAAATGTTGTCCATGCAGCGTTGGTTCTCGGCGCTGATCTGAATATGAGTAAACAGCGCCACCCCAAGCACTACCACTGCGAAAACCAAAGCGCAGAAAAGAACAGTGAATTTAATGTAGGTCTTTTTCATTCCTATTATCCCCCTATTTGCGACCCTTTCACCCGGCTTCTCCGCTTTGATACTTGGAGTATAAAGCAGGCGTGTGTAATTTCTATGAACATATGTAAAATTCTCTTCTGCCGCTCAGACAGGTCCTCGGCAAGCCTGCGGAACTCGCGGCTTAGAAGAAAATTATTCCTTCCCTTAGGACAGAACCGCGGGGCTAAGTATTCGGAACTCGCGGCTATGAAGAGAATTTTACATTTACAGCAGAGAGACTTTAAGGGCTAATCGGAAATCTTTTTCTGCCGCTCGGACAGGTCCTCGGCAAGCCTGCGGAACTCGCGGCTTAGAAGAAAATTATTCCTTCCCTTGAGGAAGAACCGCGGGCTTTATTCAGTTCTGACAAAACCCGCACAGAAGAAAATGGTAAAATAAAGATACATAAAAAAGGGGGGGACAGGAGAAACATAATGAATATCGAATTTACACACAAATTGGAACTGCTGGCTTTGAACAAGAATGCCATCGACAAGAGCTTCTATTTCGAGATGGGAATGAGCCAGGTCGTTGCGGGACTGCTTTTCGCGGGCGCGGGGAAAGAGGCTGACATCGAGAAGATGAAGGAAGCCCGGAAGATCCTGAAGAAGAAGGCCGGTGTTTTCTCGGCGTTTAGGGACGCGACGGAGCTCGTCCTGCTCGCAAGAATGGCTATGGCGCCAGACATGGAGCAGTACATCGACGACCTTATCGAAGTGTTTAACGTGCTGATGAAGGGCAAGGTCTTTGAGGATTCGTACATGGTGCTCACCGCCATGATCATCGTTGACCGCGGCCGCAAGGCTGACGCCGAAGAGATCAAGACAACGACAGATGAGATCATGAAACGCATGAGCAAGCTCCATCCGATCCTCACATCGTCTGAGGACCTCGCTCTGGCAGCGCTCCTCGCGATGTCAGGACGCAGCGTTGACGCTGTGATCGACGATATGGAGGAGTGCTACCGCTACACCAGGAAAGAACTCAAGCTCAAGGCGGAATCCAACTCGATCCAGGCTCTGTCGCAGATCCTCGCGATCACCGGCGGCGACATAAAGGCAAAGTGCGACAAGGTGGCCGAGATTTTCGCTTCCTTTAAGGAGAATGGCTCGAAGTTCGGAACATATCTCGAATTCCCGGCACTGGGAACGCTTCTCGATGTTGAGGTTCCTACTGACGTTCTCGTTCCGGAGATCATCGAGGCAGCTGATTTTCTCAAGAAGAGCAAGGGCTTCGGAGGCCTCAGCATGGATAAGAAGACAAGGCTGATGTTCGCGGCGCTCCTTGCGGGCGAAGTATATTCGGGCGGCAGCAGCGGCGCAACTTACAGCGCGATCAACAACGCTGTCGTTACTAACAGTGCGATCGCAATGGTTATCGCGGAAGAGACCGCGATCATGGTCATCATGATGTGCGCTGCGACGGCGAACAGCAACTGATATGCATTACAGTGAATAAAACTGAATCCGGGCTGCAGCTAAGACTGTGGCCCGTTTTTTCCGGATTTCTGAAAGCACCCTAAAATGAAAATGGCAGGAGAATGGGGGTCTCCTGCCATTTCAGCTAAAAATTCAGGAAAAGCGGCGCCGTCATAAGTGGCTTTGAATGACAAGTGGCTGCCGCTTAACTGACTTGATCAGATCTCCTCGACTCTGACGTTCTTGATATGGATAGTCGCAGTGTCCTTGTGCTTACCCATGTTGAACTCGAGACGGCCGTTGTTGTCATCCTTGTCCTTCATCTCGAATTCGAAGGTGAAGGTGTTCCAATCGGTCGTGAGGTCTATTGAAGTGTCTTTAAGGTAGCGGATCCAGCCGGCGTTCGGCGCGGATACGCAGACGATGCATTTTCGCGCTTCATCGGCACGGATATCGAAGGTGACACGGTATTTGTGACCCTTCAGCATCGGGAGGTCGGGATGAACTAACTGGACTGAGTATTCCTCGGTGCCGTAGTTCTTGGTCGTGATGATCATCTCGCCGTCCTTGATCTCAGCGGAGCCTTCGCCGCCGTTGAAGAGGAGGAACTTCCAGTCGATGTCATCGTCCAGATTCTCTGCCACGGAGAAGTCTCCGTTGCGGATGAAGTTGCCGTCAGGGAGGGCTTCGCGGAATGTCATCGGGGGCTTGGTTACGTTGGTGTCGTAAGCATCCTTCTGATATACGCGGACGTAATCGATGAGGAATTCAGCCTTTGAGAAATCAGTTGTCGAATCAGGGTTGCCGGGCCAGTTGCCGCCGACTGCGAGGTTCAGCTGAACGTAGAAAGGCTGGTCGAAAGGTGCCGGATAGGGCTTGTCGTCAGCGCCTTCAACGGCCGTGAACCAGTCGTTGCATGTGAGCACCAGCTCGCCGTCCGTGTAGAAGCGCATCTCGCCGGGTTCCCACTCGACTGAATATTCGTGGAACTTGGCAGAGAAACTCTCGTCACCCTTTTTCTCAATGGTGCCCTGCTGCTCAGCATGAGGCTCACCATAGTGGATCGTCGAATAAGAAATAGTCGTGTCGTTGCCCAGAGACTCCATGATGTCGATCTCGCCGCACTTGGGCCACTGACCGTACTTGGACTCCTGGTTGGGCATCATCCAGATGGCGGGCCAAAGGCCCTGACCTTCCGGAACTTTGGCGGAAACAACTACTTTGCCGTACTGGAACTGTGTCTTGTTCCAGCCCTGAACCTTGCCGGATGTATAGTAGGGCTTGCCGTTCTTCTCGGTCTTGATGGCCTTCAGAACAAGGCTGCCGTCCTTTACGAAGATGTTCTCGTCGGAATTCGTGTATTCCTGGAGCTCGTTGTTGGTCCAGCCGGGCTCGTGCGTCTCGCGGTTCCACTTGGTCTCATCGAGTTCTTTGCCGTCGAATTCGTCGCTCCAGAGAAGATTGTAGCCTTCGATGGAGGGAGTCTCCGTCTTTTTCTGAGTCTGACCGCATGCAGCCATCGGCAAAAGCATTGATATAGCAAGGATGGAACTTACGATTCTTCTGCTCTTCATAATTGCCTCCTGTGAGTTGTTGTCCGTCTGCCCTCAAAATATCAACTTTGTGCTTTCTATTATTGCTTTTTCATAACTTATATTTATGTTTTCGTGCTATAATGGTGCTCGAAAACACTTATCCTCACGCATATTTGACATCAATAAAAGGAGACTGTCATGCCGGCCAAGAGAAAGAAGATCTCATACCAGGAATTCCTGCACAGGGAATATGGTTTCTTCAGGGCACCGCTGGCGCCGGAGATGGACTTCTACGATACGATCCGCTCGGGCAATCTGCGCAAGGTAAGAGCGCTCTTGAACGAACCTTTCGATGCCAAGAAAGGCTTCGGCGTACTGTCTGACAATCCTTTGCAGAATCTCAAATATCACATGACGATCACCACTGCGATACTTGCGCGTTACTGCATTTCAGGCGGTTTGTCGCAGGCTGAAGCGTACTCTTTAAGTGACTACTATATAAGGCTTGCCGACGAGGCATCGACACCTTCTGAGATCTCGGAGATACATAACGAGATGTGCCTTCACTACGCGAGGCTCATGTCGTCGCTGCATCAGAGCGCAATATCTTCGAAGGCCGTAAGCACCGCGATCAATTACATTTACGAGCACCTGCACACGCGCATAACACTGGAGGTCCTGGCGTCAGTGACGAACCTGTCAGCGCCTTATTTTTCGAGGCTTTTCAAGAAGGAAACAGGCTATTCCGTGAGCGGATACATCATGAACAAGAAGCTCGAGACTGCAAAGTCCATGCTCGCGTCGTCCGACTATTCGATAGCCGAGATCTCTGCGTCACTGGCGTTCCCGAGCCAGAGCTATTTTACGAACGTGCTCAAGAAAGACTGCGGTCTGACGCCCAAGGAATACAGACGCATATACGCGGGACCGGTAACAAGAAGATTGGAAATCTATCAGGGCTAGTTCTTAGCTTTCTTCCCGGGATTAAATGTACCTTTTCTGATCCTTTTCTTCGCCCTTTGTTCATCGAAGAACAAGTAAAGTGCCGCTATGGTCAGAAAGCCTGCAAAAGAGATCGGAAGATCGTAATTCTTCTCGACGGGAATATATTCTCCTGTAAGCCAGTCGCATCTTGTGATATACGCATTCTTCGGATCGTCAGCCTTGTAGAAAACTCTGTAGGGTTTATTGATTATGCTCGACTGCACATCATTTTTGCCTATCTCGTAATGCTTATCGGAACCCTCAGGTGTATAAGCGACTTTTATGTAAGTTCTGGTCGTGGTATTTGGCCCTCTTTTACGCCACCGGTAGGTCTTTTGCTGATTGTACTCGATCAGAATGGCATCAGCATATGAGTATTCCCTGTTCTTGCTTATATCTTTATAGCGCTGGAAAAGACTGATTCCAATAAGGACCGCAGCAATTATAAGCATGCACAGAACCCACACCCAGGTGTTCTTAAAGCCTGCATCATCCAGTTCAGCTCTTATCTGCTTCCTGTCTTTCGTTTGCTCCATTTAAAGATATAATTCCATGTCAACGCATCTCCAGTCGCCGTAGGGCGTGGTGATGATGTGTTCGCCATATTCTTTGAAACCGGCTGATTCATAGCATTTTGCGGCCTTCGGATTGTTTACGAAAACGCCCAGGTCGACTCTTGTTGCTGTGAGGTTTTGACGTATGTAGTCAATAGTGAGCTTGAGCAGCTCGCGGCCGTATCCTTTGCCGCGAATCTCAGGAGCAACGATGACGAAGCCAAGGCGGACCGATGAGTCGTCGTTCTCATTCGGATATCTGATGATGATGTGCGCAACGACATTGCCGTCTTCATCAATGCCGGTCAGCGGAATAAAGCGCCCGGTCTTCATCTGCGGTGCGTAATTATCGTCGATGCTGTAGGGCAGGAGAGGGAAGAAACCGTAGCGGTCAGCTGACCACTGGTAGAGCTCAGTCTCCGTGCGGAGCCACTTTGCGATGACGGGTGAATCTTCTCTTCGATATGCGCGTAAGATCATGTGATGCCTCTAATGTTTTCATGATTTTCCATCATTTTATCACAGGGAAAAAGGGGTAATGAGGATGGATTATTTCTCGATCGAGGTCAAAATATTTGACCTCAAGTTGGGGAGGCTCCAGATATCTTCCAGAAGTATTATCCGCAAAATCCGGCGATCTCTTTCTCAAGTAAGCGGTACACATTAGCAACTAGAAATCCGTCTGCGACCGCGTGATTTAAGCGCACGGTAAGCGGCATCATGAGGCGGCCGTTTTCTTCTCTGTACTTGCCCCAGTTGATGATAGGTGCCAGATAAATGTAGCCGTCGGGAAGCTCGACATTGAGTGAGTCATAAGAGAGCCAGGATACATAGGACGCATCGAACCAGTTAGGGTGATTCTCGGAATCCAGTAAGTATTCGCGGGTGTTTTTCGCGTTCTCGACATCGCCGACGGCATTCTTGTAGAACTTAGCGTAGTCCGGTGTGTAGTTAGAATACACAGGCGTACATGTCTCGGTGTCTTCGTGGAAAACATACTGAGTCGGGTTGATCACATCGTAGCAGATGAGCTCGTCCGACTGCCAGAGATAGGCCATCTTGTAGTCGTCTCTGGAATTCAGGACTTTGCAAAGGAGGTACAGGAAATTGATGTAGAACTTCGTGCCTGTCTCCTTCGAATGCTTAACGAGGTCAGTCACGTCGATGCGCGCGGTCATTGAGACCGAACACTTGCAGTCTTCGGTGAAATGGCGGTACACACCCTTGCGGTAGTATGTCTCTTTATCGATAATTCTGTAATTCATATGTCAGTCCTTCTCATAAAAAACGATATCCATGCGGTCGTTAATGTGTTCGATCTTGCCTGTTTGGTGATAGCCCATCTTCTCGTAAAGATGGAGATTGCCTTTCTCCTGCAGGATCGTGTCGAGTTCCCAGTAGTGTTCGCCGTAAAGCTTTTCGACGGCTGAGATCGCTTGCTGCGCATAACCTTTGCCTCTGTACTCTTCCATGATCCACAAAGGCGAGATGCGCTTCCTTGAACCGTCCTTCTTATCGACGATCCTGATCGCGCCGACATCGTTGCCGTCTGCTTCTATGAAGAAGTAAGTGGTCCAGGGTTGTTCGTACCTTGCGCGGATCTTGTCGATGCCTTCTGCGGCAGGGCTTAGATCGTAGTCCTGATATTTTTCCAGAAGAGCTCGAAAAGCCTCAATCTGCATCTTCCAGATCTTCTCGATATCTTCAGCTGTTGCTTTCCTTAAAGTGATCATTTCTTTGTCAGCACCATGTTCTCTGTTGAGTTAGTAAATCCCAGGCTCTCGTAAAGCGGGCGCCCCATCGTCGTCGCATCAAGACTGATCTCGGTTGCGCCTCTTTTCCAGGTCTCATCGATCAGCATCTCTACCATTCTGCGGGCGATGCCCTGGCGGCGGTATTCAGACCTTGTGTAGACGTTCATCAAGTGCGCGCGCTTTCCCGTAGGGTGCGAAAACGTCGGCATTATCCACATGAAGCTCATCGATGCGCAGCCGATTACTTCGCCGCCGTTGATCGCGAGCACGGTTACGTGGTCGCCGTTCAGAAAATAATCGCGGCTCGCATTTACGATCACGTCATCGTAAACATAATCTTTTGGCAGATCATTTACGACCTTGAGCATCTCAAGGCGGCTGCTCATAAGAAGTTCAATATCATCGTTTGTTGCAATTTTGTATTCAATCATTTTATTTCTTCCTAAGTATTGAGATTGCTGCGTAGTGTCTTACAGTAAATTCATCCGGGTAGTCAGCAAGAAGCGCTCTGTGTTCGGCATCCCATTTCGCGAGCTCTTCAGGTGACAAAGACGCGCCGACGCCTCTGCATGCGATCATGCGTCCGTGCCAGGATTCCTTCGTGAAAGGCACCTTCAGCTTATACTCTTCGTGATAATCCATATCGAAATAATCGTACATCACCTCAGGTATGAAGATCGGGTGCACTGTTTCGCCGCCGCCTGACCAGGTGGGGCTGTATTTTCTTACCAGATCCTCGCTCATTCCGGCGATCTTGTCTTCATACGGCAGCCATGCCATAAAGAGGAT
>CACWXL010000005.1 GCA_902764825.1 Oscillospiraceae bacterium | reverse complement strand
TTCGCCGCCGCCTGACCAGGTGGGGCTGTATTTTCTTACCAGATCCTCGCTCATTCCGGCGATCTTGTCTTCATACGGCAGCCATGCCATAAAGAGGATCACGAGCTTTCCGTCTTTCTTGAGGATGCGGCTGAATTCCGGTGCGACCTTCTCGTGATCGAAATACCAGAAGCACTGGCAAGCGGTGATCACGTCAAAAGACTCATCAGGGAAGTCGATCTTCTCGGCAGAAACTGTCTGATAATCAATGTTCATGCCTGCTTCTTCAGAGAGCTTTTTTCCGAGATCCAACACCTTCTGACCTTTTACGCAAAGGCCTCTGTCAGCCACCTTCTGATAGAACTGATCCGGATAAATGTCTCTGTATTTTGCGTAGAACTCCGAAGTCTTGCCCCAGTCAAAGGCCTTGCCTTCGTCGATCCTCTTATCTGTGATGTCCATTTTTATATTCCACCTGTCAAAAAACTATTTATACATTATATCGCAGAGAGTATAGTTAGTTATGTAGGGCAGGGTAATAGGGTTTCATAAATTGTGTGAGTTCCGGCATGAAAAATGTTGTTACATATTGGGAATTTGCGCAGACAGATCAGGTTGAATCATATGAAAATGAAATCACAAAATAAATGGCTTATATTAACAACAATCCTGATGTTTCTCTTAGTAGTTGCATATGGGTTTAATAAAGCAGCCCGAAAAGCAAAAGGGGTAACGGAAGGCTATAAAACAAACATCACGTTGAAAGAAACCGTCGTGCTTGATGATCAGCATACTGTTAAGCGATACGGTGGGCCTGTTACCCTTGAAGCAGGAACGGTTGGCGAGATCTTAGAAATAGTCGATTGGTATACAGAAAAACATGAATTTGAGCATATCAGAGCAAGTTTTTCTGTTGATGAAGGCAACGAAATAAGTGTCATTTTGGGATATGAGATGGAAAGCGGGAAAGATACAGATGTAATCGTTAAAACTTACAATGCAATATACATATTAGATGATAAAACAGAACCAGGAGAAACCTTTGAAGCCGTGACTCCTGTAATAAACATTAATAAAATCAATGATTCTCAGAAGATAACTTCAGAGTTTAAGGAAAAGTATGCAAGGTACCATCAGAGAGTAAAGCAGACATTAGATAAAGGCAGCGTAATTGGCGCGGTTTATGCGTTTGTAATTGTGGCAGCCGTTTGGCTCATCAAGATCTTTATACGCAAAGAAAAGGCGGGGAAGGTACTTTTAATAGCCACCATTTGTTTTGATGCTCTTATGATACTTGTTGATTGGGCTTCGATTTATATGACGTTAGCAATGGCTTAGCAAAGAAAAGTCCTTACAATGCCTTAATAAACTTATCCGCCTTTTCCGGCCACACGCATACTTCAGGGAACTTAGGCGCGGAAGGGTCGTAGGGCCAGGGTTTTAAGAAATCAAGCAGGCTTTGAGGGTCGCCGTCGAATTCGATGAGCCCCTCTTTCATTGCTTTTACGAGCGCAAAGCTCTGCTCAGCGGTATATGGTTCGCCGTGCATTCCTTTTGCCCATTCTTCAGTCGGGATCGATAAGCCGTGAGGGCCTTGCGGGAAGGTAATGTGCTCATATCTGACGCCGGCATTTTTGCACGCTTCGGCGTAGAGATAACTGTTCTCGACGGGCACGAGATTGTCGGTCTCCGTCTGCCAGATGAAGCAGGGAGGGTTGGTGGATTTCACGTGTTTCTCGAGCGAGTATTTATCGAGTAAAGACTTTGCTTCCTCATCTTCACGATCGTAGATATCGCCGCCAAGCAAGAAGCGGAACGAATCCTGATGCGCAAACTCTCCGGAAGTGATAACAGGATAGGAGAGAATAGCTGCGTCAGGGCGGCAGGAGATGCCTTCGTACAAAGGATTCTCATCGGAAATCTCATCCCAGTAATCGCACACCGATGCACAGACGTGGCCGGCTGCAGAGAAGCCGCAGATGTATACCTGAGACGGGTTCACGCGGTATTCAGAAGCGTTCTTCCTCACAAAGCGGATCGCTCTTGCAAGGTCTCTCATAGCCTGATCCATGACGGGTACTCGGCAGAGCTGGTTGGTCGTGTATGTCATGACGAAGCAGTTATAGCCAAGCTCGTTAAATCTCTTTGCGACGAGCTCGCCTTCGGGCGGGACGACAACGGCATAGCCGCCGCCGGGGAGGACCAGCATGCATGGATGTGTGGCGCCGTCGTCGATGAGATAAGGCCTTAAATTGGGCTCAAAATCAAATGCGAGCGGGTATGTATATTCGCCCTTTTGCCAGATGCTGATCTTTTCCATAGAGTGAAGCCCCCTTTTGAGAGTCTGGGAATGAAATCTTATTTTACAACGGCCCTGTAGATCAGGCTCGCGATTATATCAAGCGCAAAGATGGCCGCCGGCACGTAGCAGAGGATGAGCCACGGTTTTCTTGGCATTTTCTTTTCGAGCTTCTCGAAAATCGGCACCACCACAAACTGCAGGAACACGCCTGCGATGCCAAAGAAGAGGACCGATCTTGCGCACACGAAGCCGTTGATGTTGCCCCAGTTTAAGATCTCCTCGTTGTAGTCCCAGAGTCTTACGTTGAAGAAAGTAAGGCACACCCAGCCGGTCGCGAGCTCCAGGATGCCCGACGCGATCGTCGCGAAGAGGAAGACCCAGAGAGGCTTTCTCCTGAATTTGAACGTGAGGCCCAGGATGATGAGACCGCCGAAACCGTAGATCGGGATCCACGGGCCGAAGGTCGTGCCGCGCTTGACCCACTCGCCCAGATCGAAGCGGTAGAAGATCTCCTCATAGATGAAGCCGAAGATGCCGCCGAAAGTAAACACGAGCATCAGCAGCGGGAATCTGGCCTTGAGGTAAGCTTTGTCCATTTTGGGATCTCCTTTGGGTCGTTTTATGCCATCTTCAGGTGGCTTATTTTATCGTAAGACTGAGTACTATGTCGAGCGCGAAAAGCCCGAATAGAGCGAATGTAACAATGTTAAATGCCTTGGGGAGCCTCTTTTGGAACTTCTCTTCGAGCGGAAGCAGGCCATACATCAGGAGCATGCCGAAGATGCCCCAGGTGAGGACCGATCTGACGCAGATATAGCCGTTCAGGTTGCCCCAGTTGAGGATGACTGTCGAATAATCCCAAAGGCGCTGATGGAAGACTTTGTCGAGGACATAGCCGCTCGCAAGTTCGAGCAGGCCGCATGAGGTCATGGCGATGAGGAAGACAAGCCAGGGCTTTTTTCTGAACTTCACCGTGAGCGCGTAGATCAGCAGAGCGCCGAATCCGTAGATCGGGATCCACGGCCCGTAAGTCGTGCCGCGCTTGAAGAATTCGCCGCCTGTATTGATAAGGACGCAGACCGTCTCATAGATGAAGCCGATAACACCTGCCACCGTAAATGTCAGCAGGAGTAACGGGATAAGCTTTTTGGCGGACATCTTGCTCAAGTATCGCTCCTTATGCCTCTGTGGGATCTTCTTTGGACGTGCTTTTGGCGGTGGCCTTCTCAGATGCCGCACCTTCATCGTCCTTCGGTCTGTAAACGTAGTGGATCTTCTCGTAATTGCTGTTTTTCGCGCGCCTGGTCATGGCCTCAAGAGCCTGATCTCTTAACGCCTCCTTGCGCTTGTCCATAGGCAGGTTCATGTCCGGAATGAAAGGACCGTCGACATAAACGACCGTCCTTGCGCCGGGCAGGATCTTGCGCTTCTGCCACGTGGTCGTGAATGTGAACACGGGCTTTCCGGATTCGGCAGGGTAGTGCAGGGTCGCCGGCTTGAACGGGCGGATGCCCGTATACTGCGGCCAGATGTGCGCTTCGGGATAGAGCGCGACGATATGGCCCTTCTCGGCATGCTGCTTCATTGCCTGCGAATAGTTCTTAAAGCCCTTAGGATCGTTGGGGAGCGCGATGCCGCCCAGATCCTCAACGAATCTTCTGATCCCCTTGATCGAGAAACAGTCCGCACTCGCAACTATATAAGCCTTCTTCGGAAACGCGAGAAGGTTGGGGCAGTAGGCATCGCCCATGGTCCTCGTGTGATTGCCGTAAAGGAAGAAACCGTCTTTGCGGTAACCCTTGAGCTTCTCTCTGCCGACGATCTTCTCGCCGTAAACGGTCTGCTGGAGGAGCATTATCAGGGGCGAGACAGCGAAGTTCAGACCGCCCGCGAACCCGCGCCTGATGGCGGTCTTCGGGAAGTATCTGTAATCCGCGGGAAGCTTGACCGTGCTGATATCGGTGCCGGCAAAATCGTCATTGAGAGGGTCGGAATAGTAGAACGTGCGCTCTTTCATGGTCTCAAGCCTCTTTTCCGCGCATGTGCGCAGCTTCTTCGAGCATCTTTTCCATCTTGTTCATGCACTCGCCGAGCCTTGAGACATTTGCCTGTGTCTTGTACTTTGCCCTGCAGATCTCGAGCTCATCGGGATTATCCATGAAATACTCGATCTTGTTCTTCAGATCTTCGGAATCCCACTTCTTGTAAAGGCATCTGTCGTCCTTTGCAAAGAACCTTGCAGCGCTCCTTTTGGAATTGCAGATGATGGGCACAAGGCCCGTAACTATTGCCTCGAGGCACGCGATCGACTCGAGCTCGACATATGCCGTGTGCACGTAAAGATCAGCCGCGTTTAAGACTTCCTTGAGCTCGCTGTGCTCGATGAAACGCATCTCGCAGTCGACGCCGTTCCTCTTCGCAAGCCGCCTGTAGCTCTTGCCCTTAGGACCTTCGCCCGCCATGATGAGCTTGATCCTGTCCTTGTATTTCGACTTCGCGATCGCCTTGATCAGGACCTGCTGGGCCTTCTCGGAAGAATATCTCCCGACAACGACGATCGTGAACTTATCGTGATTTCTCTTCTTCTGTTTCTTTACGGCTTCTTCCGGCGCGGGCTCGAAAAAGAACTCCGACACGCCATTCGATATAACCTTTGAAGGCACGCTCTTCTTGACGTTGCTCTCAAAATCCCTCTTTATGAATTCCGTCGGATAGTGCGTCAGCGCGCAGTGACTGTAGACCTTCCTGTAGAAATACCTGTAGACCTCTTTGGTCGCAAAGTTCGACTTCATGAGGCCGATATGGCAAGTGAAATTCTCAGCCTGAACATGAAAGCTCGACGTCATCGGAATGCCGTACTTTTCGCATATCGGGATAGCCTTCCACGCCAAAGGGAAGGGCATCAGCAGATGCACGACGTCCGCGCCTTTGATCGCTTCCTCAAGGATCTCCGGGTCGGCCTTCGCCGGCACAACTTCATTTCTTGCAAGCGCCGCATTGATGATGGGACCCAGATCCATAGTCGGCACGATGCGGAACCCGCTCTTGCCCTTTTTGTCAGCGTCGCAGCAAACGACAGTGACATTATGCCCCTGCGACTTCAAATGATCGATCAGATTGTAAGCTGCGACGCTCGTGCCGTTGTTCGCCTCGCCGAGCACATCGCATATGATCGTTATA
Source organism: Oscillospiraceae bacterium (assembly GCA_902764825.1). GTDB lineage: Bacteria > Bacillota > Clostridia > Saccharofermentanales > Saccharofermentanaceae > Saccharofermentans. The sequence goes on along the minus strand of CACWXL010000005.1, from coordinate 236,498 downwards.
TTCATACGATCCGGCCACCCTATTTAAGACACCCTCATTGTCTGCTTCTATGGTGTCCATTATACAACAAGATTTGAAAATCAAAGTATATTGAGAGGTATGAGGAGGTTGGCACAGGCGGTGCCTTTACAGACTGGAATTGTTTATCCGCTCATTACTATTGATCAGATTGCCGTAAATGACACCATTAAGCTTGGCTGAGATATACCTGAAATCAAACGGCTGGTCTTCAGTGTTGTACGTAAAGAAAACATCCTGATCCATAAGAAGACCTGCATCGATATATGTGCTGCACTTTAACTTTGCATCACGCACATATTTTGCGAAATTCATCAGGCCGTAATGTTCATGGATCTTACATGTTTCCAGCTCAGGAATATACAGCAGGAAATCCGGAAAAACCGGCCTTTTCATACCTTCCAGCCAAAGCTCCGGCTCATACTTAAACGGCACGTTCATTTCTGTGTAGCCGATGGCGATCTGCCGTTCGACGTCCGAGCGGTACTGAATGCCGTTGAAAGGGTATAGCATAGGCTTTGGATACATGGTGTTTGCGTCATTTTTCAGGCTGTCGAAAAACTCCTTATCCATGACAGTATTTACATTGCCGGGAGTCCTTAATGTTCTTATTATTTTGGGTGGTTCAAATACAGGCACCGGCGTCCTGTAATACCGGTCCCAAATGGCCTCATAGACCTTAAGCCGGCACTCCAGATCCTCACGCTCGACCATAGTTTTGTAGAGTTCTTGGCCTTTGGGGGAATCAAGGTAGGTTTTATGGTTATCCAGTTTTATGATCCGCGTCTGAACACCGTTTATTGAATGCGTGTGCATGCTGGTTTTAGGCAACTCTTTGAGCCGCTTTCTGCAGTAGTTTATCTTAAGAGCTAAAAGCTCTTTTGGGATGTATTTGTCTATATATTCCATAGTTCGATTGTATATGGTGAAATCTGGAATTCAACCGACAAATACCGACAAAAACCGACAAACAAAAACCGCGGGGAAAGTGTTTTCGAGCGTTAAAAAAGAAATAAGTATAACTTACTACAATAAGCGCTTGGAAAAAGTGTTCGAAAAAACTCATGGACGGAAAATGAGACGGAAATCACCAAAATCGTCCCGTATCTCGTCCATAAACGGTATTTTGGACGGAAAATGAGACGGTTTTAGGCTTTTCCGTCCCTAATTTCGTCTATGAGTGATACGCACGTCTGAAAGTGGTACCGGGCAATGACCCCTGCGCGAAAATCTACCGCCGGGACGCCTGTCCGGCGCCGCAAAAAAGGGTGGAGCACAAAAAAGGCGCCCCGCACATAAAGCGGAGGCGCCCTGCAGAAGCAGTGAATAAAAAGATCAGGACTCCTTAAAGTCTTCCCATGTCCTGGAATCTTCCTCAAAACCCTTGGATGACGTGATCTTGACGATGAGCTTTACGATCAGGCCGGAGCAGAGGATCAGGACAATGATGCCCCAACCGAAGACGATGTTTGCCCAAAGCGCATAGCCGTCCTTAGCGCCGTAGATGCCGTGGTTCTCACCGGTTATGAGGTTGTAGATGTTCCAGATGAAAAGTCCTGCAAGGACAATAGGTGAGACGACCTTGATGGAAGGTATGAACCACCATTTGGGCATCTTGAACTTGCCGGTGTTGCGGTTGAGCTCGTCCAGGATCTTGGAGGTCTTGAAAAACCACCCTGCGGCGATCATCTCGAGGATACCCGTGATTATGAGTGTGTAGCTGTTGATGAAGTAGTCGACGATGTCGAGGACCGCAAGGCCTGCGCCGGTTACGTAGATGAGGCTGATGACGCCTTCAATGAGGCAGATAACGAGAGTTGTCTTTTTCTTGCTGAGCTTGAACTTATCGGAGACAGCTGTAGAGATGCCTTCGATGATGGAGAACAGCGAGTCGATCGCCAAAGTGATCAGGCAGAAATAGAAGATGAACGCGAAGATCATGTTGAAGACAGGGCTTCCCGAGATCTGTACGATTGCCTGAGGATAGATGATGAATGCTGTTGCGATGCCTGAAGCGGACATGTCGCCGAGCATTCCGACGCCTGCCATTGTCGTGAACATAACGACGCCTGCAAGGATGCTGATGAACATGTCAGAGAAAGAGATGATGATCGTGTCGATCACGATATTGGATTCCTTATCGAGGAATGAACCGTAAGCGAACATGATCGCCATTGATGTTGAGAGTGAATAGAATACCTGACCGATAGCGTCTACCCAGAGATTGGAGTCGGCAAGAGCTGTCCAGTCAGGAATGAAGAGTTTTGCAAGGCCTGCCATTGCGCCGGGCATCATGATGCCGCGGATCGCCATGATGAGCAGGCAGATGACAGGGAGAGATACAGTATATTTAACGACTTTTCCTACAGTGGTCGTGCCGTTTCTGATGCAGAGATAGCAGAGAGCCCATGCTGCGATGAGGCACCCTACAACCGGCCAGGAAATCGTGGTAAAGCCGGAAGTCGTGCCGGTGGTCTTGATGGTCTCAGCCCAAAGGCCGCTTGCAGCTTCTGTGTTGCCGCTCATGCCGAAGAACTTGTAGCTCAGGACGAACATCAATATGACCCATGCGAAAACTGCGGCGTAGTAGATTGAGATGCCGATACCGTTGGATACCGCGAGCCAGCCGATGCCTTCAGTCTTCTTGTTTAACGCACGCATTGAGCCGGGCGCACCCTGTCTCGTGTATCTTGCGACAGAGATCTCCATCATGAGGAGCGGAATGCCGATGACTAGCATTGCAATGAGATAAACAAAAAGGAAAGCGCCGCCGCCGTACTTAGCGGCTAATCCCGGAAATCTCCAGGCATTTCCCAAACCTACGGCAGAACCTATCGCTGCCAGAATAAAAGCGGATCTAGATGACCATTTTTCGCGCATGTGATAACACCCCCTCGCACAAAGATAATAATACTTTACGGGCATAGAGCAAGTCAAAGAATTTTGTTCTGTGATAGAATTCAGGTATCACACATGGAAGGGGAAAGAACATGAAGAAGAAAGTATTGTCAGTTCTGCTGGTGTTAGTAATGCTTGCAGGCGTCCTTACCGGATGCAGCAAGACTTCCGGCATGAATAAGGATAAGTTTGTTAAGGCGTGTGAGAAGCTTAAGCTTACTGAGCTTGAGATCGATGAGATGGACGAGATCGAGGAGAACGTCGAGGACGGTTTTTATTTTGCCGGCGACGAAGATCTTATCGCTGATAAGTCCAAGATCATCGACACGTATCTTAAGATCGCGAAGCTCTCGAAAGCATTTGACTCCGACGACATCGTGTCTATAGCTTTTGCAGCCAAGTGCGCAGGCTATGACGACATAAAGGAATCAGAGGGGCCTGAAGATGTTGAACTGGACGGCGCTTTTGCTTTCCAGATGGATTTCGGCCAGAAGGACAAGGCTGAAGACGTCATGGACGGGATCGCCAAGCTCCTTAAGCAGGTCAACATCAAGACAAAGAAGCTCACACCAAAGGAATACTATGTTTCCAAGAATGAGGGCTACATCAGATTCCACATCGATCTCGAGAAGTTTGCCCGGATCATCCTTGATGACGATGACCTGACGGACTCATTGAAAGACCTGTATGATGTTGATATCGAAGATACAATGGAAGATCTCAAGGGCGACATTGCCGTCTCCGTCGAGATCAAGGGCTCCAACATATTCATTTTCGCAGGCGGCGCGGTCAATTCAGAGAAGAAGGTCTATAAGGACTTCGTTAAGGCGTTCGGCCTTGCAACGGATCCGATGTCACTGCCTATGAACGAAGAAGTCGCAGACGACATGACAGAACTTATCGTCAGCTATGCTAAATATATTTCGAAGGCACGTGATGCAAAGAAGAGGCTCACGGATCCCATCGGCGGAACAGGCGGTACAGGCGGCACGGGCAGTACAGGCGGAACAGGCAGTACAGGCGGCACGGGCAGTACAGGCGGCAATCCTGACAACAAGGGCATTCAGGGCTCCGGCAAGGTCGGAATCTCAATGCCCACAAAGGATCTCATGAGATGGGCTCAGGACGGTGACCGGATGAAAAAGGAACTTGAGGCAATGGGCTACACTGTCGACCTTCGGTACGCTGGAAACCAGGTTACTGTCCAGGTCCAGCAGATTCAGGACATGATCGAAATCGGCTGTGAAGTGATTGTTGTTGCTGCCATTGAATCCAGTTCAGTGATACAGGTCCTCGAAAATGCCAAAGCGCAGGGTGTAACCGTCATTGCTTATGACCGCCTCATTTATGGTACGGAAGCCGTTGACTACTACGTTTCTTTCGATAACTACATGGTCGGACAGCTTCAGGGAAAGTATATCGTTGAAGCGCTCGATCTTGATAACGCCAACGGATCTTTTAACATTGAGATCACGGCAGGCGATCCCACAGACAATAATGCGGCGCTCTTCTATCAGGGAGCCATGGATGCGATCAAGCCTTATATTGATTCCGGCAAGCTCAAAGTACTTTCAGGCCAGAAGGATTTCAAAGATGTTGCCACCGACTCCTGGAAAACGGATAATGCCCAGGCCAGAGCCGAGAATATTCTCGCTGCCTATTATCCGAGTGGAACAAATATCGATGCATGGCTTTGCTCGAATGACTCCACTGCCTGCGGTGTCATAAACGCTCTGGACAAGTACTATAAAGGCAATTACCCGGTCATCACGGGTCAGGACTGCGACATTCTCAGTGTTAAGCACATTATCGCAGGCAAGCAGGCCATGTCAGTATTTAAGGATACGAGGACTCTTGCTTCTCAGGCAGCTAAGATGGCTTCCCAGGTCATGAACGGTCAGAAAGTCGATGTCAACGATACTGATACGTACAACAACGGAAAGAAAGACATTTCGTCTTATCTCTGTTCACCGGTATTCGTTACGGTCGACAATTACAAGACAATACTTGTAGACAGCGGATATTACACTCAGGATGCGTTGGATTATTAATAAGTCAAAAGAAAATGATTTGTAGTATAATGCGTGTATTCCTAAAAGGAGGAACTTATTATGAAGAAAGTTAAGGCTATGGCTTTAGTGCTGGCAGTAGCCATGATCTCAGGTGTTCTTGCCGGATGCAGCAAGACAACAACGATCGGAACAGACAAGTTTACCAAGGTTTGTGAGAAGCTCAAGCTCGAAGAGTTCGAACTTGACGGCGATTCACCGGACATGGATGATCTCGAAGACGGCATCTATGCAATGGCAGACGCTGATTATATCGAGGACAATCCCGAGCAGCTCGAAGATTTCCTTAAGCAGATCAGGCTCGATGACGTTATCGACGTTGATGACGTTGAGTCTTTCGCTTTTGCAGCTAAGTGCACAGGTCTTGAGGATGCAAAGGACGTAGTCAAGGATCCTGAAGACATCGCTGATCTCGAAGTTGACGGTGCTGTTGCTTTCCAGATGACACTTGCTGATGCAGGTTACGCAGAAGACGTAATGGAAGCTATCGAGGATCTTCTCGACGAAGCAGACGTCAGCACAAAGAGTCTTTCAGGCAAGGAATTCTTCTCTTCCAAGAAGGAGGGTTACTTCAGATTCCACGTTGATATCGCTAAGCTCGCCAAGCTCGTTCTTGAGAACGATGATATCGAAGACTACCTCGGTATCTACGGCAAGATGAAGGATATCGATATCGAGGATATCCTCAGCGAACTCAAGGGTGACGTTGCTGTTACTGTTGAGATCAACGGCAAGAATGTCTTCATCCTCTTGGGTGGCGCTCTTAACACAAAGCCCACAACACTCAACAGCTTCGCTAAGTCTTTCGGCGCAGCATGCAACCCTGTTTCCGTTCCCATGAACGAGAAGCTCATCGAAGAGATGATCGAGGGCGCAGTTGACAACTATCTGTCAAAGCTCAAGAGTGGTGCCGGTTTCTGATCGGTTCATCAACTGAATCTTTCAAGGGCCGCCTCAGGTTAATGAGGCGGTCTTTTTTGTGACCGGTGTCCGGCGCCCCAAACCGCCCGGTTAAGGATTTGTTGAAATAAGGCCGGACTGCGCGCCCGCCCATCCACAATTAAGGATTTGTTGCCTTCCGGGCGGACACAAAGAGCAACATTTTTGCAACAAGCAGGCGGCCCGGGGTTGTACGGGCATAGAAAAACGCAAGCCGGAGAACTTCGAACCGGCCCGGTTACCTCAGAACATTGACGGAGGGAAGAGCCTTGACAGGGTCCTTAATGCCGTGCCGAAGTTTGTGAGGTCCATGAGGATTCCTGAGAAGAGGAATGACAGGATCAGGTAGACCGGCAGGATGGAGGAGAAGATCTTCGAGCGTGCGGCGCGGATGGGCAGGAGCGTCATAACTGTGCCGAGCACGAAGGATAAAAGCGTAACGAGGACCGTATAGAAGAGTACGTGCAGAGGGCTGAATTCCGTGCGCGAGACGAGGAAACATATGACGGAGACGATCATGGCGGGGAACGTGAAGACCGCTACCTGGATGAGACCGAGATAGATCCTCTCGGCGAGACGGAAGCGCAGGTAGATCCTGTTGTCCTGGTCGTTTAAGAAGGCAAGCGTGCCGAGGAGCGCAGCCGTGAAGATGAAGAAGCCTGCGAACTTGTAGAGCGGGATCGGGACCTTCTCAGTGCGGGTGACAGCGTCGTAGATCCTGCCTTCGATGTTTTCAAGCGCGAAAAGGGACTGGTCGTCCATGTATTCGCCGAACAATCTCTTGAGTTCGGGATCTTGTGCGTCGACCTCATAGCTGTGATCTGCGAAGACTTCCTTTATTATCTGGCGGGCGCTGTAACCGTAGAAATTCCTGAATACTTCCTCGCGGGACAGGAAGATGAAGCTCGATGCGGGCGTTTGTATCTGCCTGATATCGTAACGGGAGCCGTTGGCGGTTAAGTGCTCCGAGAAGCCTTCAGGGAAGATGTAAGCGGTATTGGCTTTGCCGGAAGTCAGGTCTTTATAGATCTCGTCTTCGTCATCGACCTCATAGAAATGGAAGATCGAATTCATGGAGCAGAGGTCGTCTACGATATTTTTCGTGTCTTCCGAAGAGTCCTCGTTGAGGACGGCGACGGGGATGTAGATGCTGGTCTCTTTCTCGGGGACGAAGATGACGAGGAGCGCCATGAGGATTATGACTGCGCTCATGACGTACATTGCGGGATTTATGAGGCTTCTCTTGGCGAGGACCGATAATCTGTTTAAGAATAATCTCATAAGAACATCGACCTCATAAAGAACCTGATCAGGTAGTAGAAAGGATTATAGACTGCGGCGTTCTGGAAGAAGCGCGACATGAAGTCTATCGGGATGAGGCCTCCTGCCAGATACATCATGAGCGTGCCGGCGCCGAAGGTGATATAGGATACTGCGGCAGGGCTCTTCACGATATAGCAGAGGGCCGTTCCGAGAAGCGCGATTATCAGGATCGTGGGGATTACCGTGATAAGGGACAGTATCTTCATGGATTCGAAAATAAAGCAGAGACAGATGAATACAACTATGTAGAGCAGATAGATCATGACGGCAGCACAGCCGGACTCGATCAGGAAGATCTTCCATGTCTTTATGCCGGACAGTTTTGCCCTGGCTCTGAAGATGTCGTTATTGCCCTTGTAGAAGAATGAGATGACGAATACGGACATCATGAGGATGTAGAGAGTGTAGGATGCCGTGAGGCGCTCCCTTATCGCATATTTGGCGACGATATCGTCCGCGTCTATCTTATGGAACAGCGCTTTGCGGTCCATTACATAGCTGAAGCTCTTGGACTGGACATCGCCCCTGATCTCATAGATCTCAGAGCTGCCGATGCCCATGTTATCGGCATATTCGGCGGCGGAAAGGATCGATGCCTGGGCGGTTCCCAGAAGGTCGCTCATGGCATAGAGGAGATCGTTTACTATGTGCTCCTCAAAAGTGTCGGCGTCCCTGTAGATTACGGAAACGTGCCTTGCTTCAGGCGTTCCCATGTTCTCGATGAAGCCTTCGGGAACGATGATGCCGGCGATCGCGTCGCCGTCTTCGACGAGGCGGACGACCTTCTTTTCCGAGCTTACCTGATTGATGTCTATCGTGTGCTTGACGCTGTCCATCCTCTGCACGAGCGCGATGCCGAGCTGATTATAGGATTCGTCGTCGGGCACATAGCATGCGACCGATACGATGCTGTCCGTGTTGTTCTCGAAAAGGAACTCCGACGCATACATGACGAGCGCGAGCATTGCTATGCCGAGTGCCAGGAAATAACACAGCACATAGGGAAGGAAAAGCAATACTCTCTTGCAGTATGCCTTGATCATCCAAGGGCCTCCGCAGGAGAGATGCCTGAAGGAAGGAGCGTTGATACGCCGTTCTTAAGGAGATATATTTTCGAGCAATGCTTAAACATCTCTTCGCTGTGGCTTGCGATAAAGACTGTTCCGCCCTTGGCTCTGAAGGAATCAATGAACTTGATGATGTCGTTCTTGGCAGGAATGTCGAGTGCTGCCAGAGGCTCGTCGAGGAGCAGGATGTCGGGCTTGCTCAAAAGGACGGAAGCTATGGCAAGGCGCTTCTTCATGCCGCCTGACATGCGCTTTACCTTAAGGTCGATAAAGTCGTTTACTTTGAGGATAGAGAGCTCGGTCTCCGTGAGAGCCTTCATGATCTCGGCCTTGCTCAACGGCGTCCACATCTTGAGGTTGTCCATGGCGGAAAGCTCGTCGATGAGGGCGTTCTCCTGTGTGACGAAGCCTGCCTTGCCTTCGACCCTGATGGTGCCGGAATGGGTCTTCCTAAGGCCTGCTATTGCCGAGAGCAGAGTCGATTTGCCTGAGCCGTTGAGACCCAGAAGGCCTACAACTTCGCCCTTCTGAGCTGTTATGGTGACGTCGGTCAGGACGGTTTTCTTATACTTGAGCGAGACTTTCTCGACAGTTACGATTGAATCAGCCATATATCCCTAGCACTCCTTATCAGATAGAGTGATTATAGCATAGAGGTAAAAACGTCCGGATGAGACATGTCACTTTGAGTGGACTGAGATGAACTCTTCGATCTCGTCAGGGGAGATCGCCTGGCCTAAGAAAAGACCCTGGAATCTGTCACAGCCGCTTCCCGCAAGGATCTCGAACTGGTCTTCCTGGCCGACACCCGTGGCGGTGACCGTGATGTCGATGTCGTGCATGAGCGTTATCGCGGAACGCGTAAGGATGCGCACCGTAGGATCGGTCGCAAGGTCAGATGTGAAATTGCCGTCGAGCTTTAAGACTGATACGGGGAGCAGCGGGATCGCATTGAAAGATGAATACCCTCTGCCGAAATTATCCAGAGCCATCTTGACGCCCGTCGTAGCGAGCTCTTCTATAGTCATCCTGATATCCGCAAGGCTCGAGATGAGGCTCTCTTCCTGAAGGTCAAGGATGAGGTTCTTAACGTTGCAGTCCGTGGAGGAGACGATATTCTGGAATCCCTGGATGAAGTCCGGCTCGCGGAGCTGGTAATTCGAGATGTTGATGTTCATCGTGAGATTGGGATCGATCTTGTTGATATAGGCGAGAGTGCCGAGTGAGTTTTCCAGAGAGAAGCTTCCGACGCGGCGCATGTAGCCTGCATTCTCCGACGCTGCAAGGAATACCTGGGGCGGGATTGAGACGCCGTTCTTCTCGAATCTTAAGAAAGCTTCGAAGCCCGTGAGCTTCCTGTCTGCCGTGAAGCAGGGCTGGTATGCCATGTGGAGGCTTCCGTCTGTTATCGCGCGCTCGAAAACAGCGATGATCTCATCTTTGCTCTTGCCCTTGAAGATCTCTTCGCCCGGGAGCGGCTCTGTGTCCGCGTCATCTTCAGGAGCGCCTGCCGCAACGGCCGCAGCCTTGCTCATGCGCTCTTCTGCAATGGCGATAAGTTCGCCGCCGTGACGTGAGTCTGAAGGGTAATGCGAAGTGCCGTAAAAGATCGATGCGTTCATCGAATCAATTCCCGCAGCAAAGGCTCTTCCGGCTTCCTTTACGAGTTTGTCGGCATACTTTTTCTCCGCTTCGGGTGTAAGGCTTCTCCTGAAAAGGATAACGAAGTCGGCATCGTCGATCCTTGCCACCATATCCGTAGGATCGGCAGCTTCACGGAGACGGTGCGCCATGCTCTGTATGAAGAGGTCCATTGATTTATGTCCGATGGATCTTGTTATTACATCGAAATGATCCAACGCCAGATAGATAACCGTAAAAGGACGGCAGACCTGATCGGGATTATCGCTCTCGCGCATGTTGGAGATGTCTTCTCTTATGAGCTTATAAGCGCGCTCCGTGATCGCGTCACGTCCGGGGAGTGTTGTCAGAGGATCGATGGATGAATTGAGGTTCCTTCCGATGGCTTCGCTCAATCCCTGATTGCTGCCCATTGCCTCGTAGTTGACGATGAGGCTCGTACGGGAGAACATCTGGTCTTCGAGTTCTTTGCGGATAGCTTTGCCGCGCTCGTCACGCTTGGCATCTTCAATGCCTTTGATCTTAGCAGCGAGCTTGATGACGTAGTACTGCAGGATCATGTTGATGACCATGGTAACGAATGTCATTGCGAGAAGGATCGGAGCTGATTCATTCTGCATCATGACGTATTCATATGTGTAGATCATGAACTGGACGAAGTTAAGAGTATATGCGATATAGAATCCGAACTTGCCTTCGAAAACATTCATGGCAAAAGACAGGAACATCAAAGCGACTCCGACGAAGATCCTGGTCGCATGTATTCCGGAGAAGATCTGGAGAGCGATAAGACCGATAAAGAGGATTACGCTCACGAAAACGACTGCGACATAGACCGCATCGTTCTGGATAAACATTCTGCCACTGTTTTTTCTCATATGCCTTATTATGCTACGTATATAGTGTGGATTGTGTTACATGCATTTTAAATAAATATTAATTCTCCAGGATTACCGGAATTACCGCTGATGTCTTCTGCCAGAAGGTCATTGATCAGTTCGCCTGCCAGGATGATGCCGCATGAGGCGGGAACGAAAGAGATCGTGCCGGGCTTTCTGCCTTCTTCGGGAGGGATGGGGCTCTCGGGCGAATAAACGACCTTTAAGTGATTGATGCCCTTTTTCCTTAACTCCCTGCGCATGACTTTTGCGAGCGGACAATACTCCGTTTTGGAGATGTCGGCGGCCTTGAAAGCGGAAGGATCGAGCTTGCCTCCGGCACCCATCGCGCTTATGACCGGAGTGCCGCATTCTTTGGCACGGCAGATTATGTCGATCTTTGCGGCTACAGTGTCGATGCAGTCAGCGATGTAATCGTATTCATAGAAATTGAATTCTCCGGCGGTCTCGGGAAGGTAGAAGAGCTGCTTCGTAATGACTTCGCAGTCAGGATTGATGTCGAGGATGCGTTCCCTGCAGACGTCGACCTTATACTTTCCGACGGTTGAATGAAGTGCCAGGATCTGACGGTTGATGTTGGTGATGTCGACCTTGTCGGAATCGACCAGGGTGATATGTCCGATGCCGGCTCTCGCAAGGCATTCGGCAGTGTATCCGCCGACGCCGCCCACGCCGAAGAGCAGGACTTTTGCGTTTGCCAGACGGTTTACTTTTTCTTGACCTATAAGAAGTACTTCTCTTTCGAATCCGGAATCCATATTAAGATCGCCCCCAAATGTAATCGCCGTGCATATTTTATATTATGCACACGGCAATTAGCAATTTGATTTGATTTATTTCATTGATATAATTTAACTGCAACATTTCCTCCGCTTCGTCTGTATTCAGGGTGAAAGCGGAGATGACACCGAAGGAATAAATGGAATTTACTTACGAAGCCAATCTGCCGCTTTTGCGAAGGCTCGCCATTCTGCTTATGGCGTTCTCGGATTCGGATGACAGCGATCTCGAAGAACAGTTCGAGATCATCAATGCATCCGAAGAAGACCTCTATGACAAAGAGGCCTCAGAGAATGACAGGAAGAGTGACGAGGAGATAGAAAAGGAAGCGGAAGAGATATTAAGCACGATAGGTAATTCGATCCTTCGTCTTGCACTCTCTTACCTTCACAACATTGAGGACGCGGAGGATATCTTACAGGAGACGATGATCAAGTTCGTAACCGTGAGACCTGTTTTCGAGAGCGAAGCACACAGGAAAGCATGGCTCATGAGAGTTGCATCGAATCTTGCAAAGAACCGCATAGACTACAACCGTGTACGCGACACGCTGGAACTCAACGAAGAGATCGCCGGCGAAGTACAGGAGGACCTGGATAAGGGCGATGAATACAAAGCCATCTGGGACGCGGTAAGGGCTCTGCCTGTCCATCAGCGTGAAGCAATACACCTTTTCTATCAGGAAGGATATTCGACAGCCGAGATCGCACAGATCACGGGAAGGCGCGAAGCAACGGTACGCTCAGATCTGAAGCGTGCCAGAGACAGACTGAGAGAGATGCTGAAGGAGGCAAATGATTTTGAATAAGTATAACGAAATCATGAGCAATGTAACTGTAGATCCTGAGATGAAGTCCAGGATCATGAGTGCTGTCTCCAAAGCTATCAAGGATCAGGACGGAGGCGCTGCAGTTACAGACCTCACAGATATAAGATCAGAAGATATTCCGGAAACAGATAATGAGCCGGATGATTCCGGTGAGCCCGTCAGAAAGAAGGCGCGCAGGATACCTGTTGCGCTCATCACTTCGATCGCTGCAGGTCTTATCGTTGTCATCGGAGCGGTTTTATTCATTAATGCTTATCTGACAAAGGCTAAAGCCGCAGGAACTCAGGTAAAAGAGCATAACAGTGAAGTTGCCATGGTCAACGATCAGATAGATTCCGCGATCGGGGCCAACGGCGGAGATGTCTATGAGGCAACGACGACAGTCGCTGATGGCGCTGCTGCGGATACGGAAGCTGAAACACCGGAGGATAAAGCTCCCGGCAAGAATCCGGCCCTTAACATTGACAACAAGAATTATGCGGTATCTTCCGGCACCTATAACCTGAATCCGAACAGCACCACCAGGCTTCCCGGAGATAAGGAAGACGTTGATTACAGCCAGGGCATCGGCAACGAGCGCATCGATAAGATAAGCAGGAAGATTCCGTTCGATCTTGAGAGCACAGGCTCAGGCAAATATGCTGACGGAAGCACCAAGGAAGTATTCTTCGGCGAGGGCGGAGAAAAGCTGATAATCGTCACCGCATCCGAGGAAGCTGACGTACTTAAGAAGGTATTCCCTTCCAATAAGAGCGTAGCAGTTGCCGGAACAACTCCCGGAGGATTAGCTGTAGAGCTCTATTATGTTCCTTTCGGCAATGTCCCGAAGCTCGGAAAGAACGAGACCACCGACAAGGTCAATGCGGCAGTATTCAAGAAGAACGGATTTAAGTATCTCATAGTATTCTCTGACACAGTCACGCCCGATGTGCTCTATGGTCTGATCGACGTGCTGTAAGGTTCGATAAGAACAAATTGATCAAACAGGGCTGTCCCGGCTTGGACAGCCCTTTTTCTATATGCAAAAGAACATATTTAAAGTCTTATTTTTATTGACTTTTTATGAGAACACGTGTGTTACAATTAACATATCACGTTGATCGGGTTTCATGCCCGAGGAAAGGATACGAAAAATGTTTTGTCCTAATTGCGGAAAAGAGAATCCCGATGGTGTAGCTTTTTGTGGTGGATGCGGTATGTCACTCGCAGCAGCTGCAACTGAAGCAGCACCCGTAGCCGAAGCGGCTCCTGCAGCCGAAGCAGCTCCTGCTGAACCTGCTCCCGAGGCAGCTCCTGAAGCTCCCGCAGCTGAAGCAGCAACTGCTGCACCTGATGCAGCTCCTGTAGCTCCTGCTGCACCCGAAGCTCCTGCAGCTCAGCCCAAGGAACCTTCTTCAATGCTTCCTTTCGGTCAGCATTTCAAGAATATCATCAAGGCTGCTACTCATCCTCTTACAGGTCCTGCTGAGATTGCCCCCGAGTATGAGAAGATCGGCAACGCGATCATCCTTGCTGCTATCGTAGTCGTAATTATCAGTGTAGTCAGTGCATGCATTGACATACCTTTATATTTGATCCGTCTTGCAAGATATAAGTCTGAATTAAGCAGCAGAACTTTCAGAGAACTTTACGGCGCAGGCGAGATCGCTCTCCAGATCGTTAAATACAGCGTTTTCCCGTTCATTTATTATGCCGCACGTACTTTCGGTATGGCAGGTGTCTTCACGCTTGCAGGCATTATCCTCAAGGAGAAGGCGTCTTTCCCCAGACTTCTTGCCATCGCTTCTTTGGCAGTAGCTCCCGCATATATCGTAAGTGATGTTCTGGTTCCTATCTTCAACCTCATCCCTTATGTAAGATTCGGATCTATCTTCTCAGTAGCAGCTTATGCTTATTACCTCATAATGCTCTTCGAAGGCATGCGTGCCGAGACGAAGATCAAGGGCAACAAGTATGCATTCGTCTTCGTAATCTGTATTACGATCGTCGGATATGTTGCAGGCTTCTTCTAAGTCTTAGAGAACAAATAAGTATTCACGCGGCGGAAGGCATAAGGCTTTCCGCCGTTTTTATTGTCTGCAGCGCTGTTTTTCACCACTATATATCGCAGACGCTAAAAATATTTGATATAATCCATTTTGGGCGCGACGTAGCACGCGGTACGCTTGGAATGAGGGTAGGGATTAGATAATGGCAGAAATCAACATTACTCCGGTCTCTTTAAAGTGCAAAGTCTGTGGCGGTGACATAGTCAACGACTATATCAACGGTACTTCATACTGCGCAAACTGCGGGAACAGATGGTCTATTGCAGACCTCTATCCTGACTATGCGAAGTACCAGAGGATAATCGCGAATATCACCAAAGCAAACGACATTGTCGAGAGTGAGAACAAGGCTGCTTCAGCAAACGAAGCCAAGCTTCTCTACAAGACGTGTGTTATCGAATGCACGAAGTTTAATGATCCGATCTCTTCAGATCTTATAAGGATCTGTGAAGAAGGACAGAAGAAGGCAGATCTTCTTGCAGTCTACGCCAAGGGCAAAGGCTATTTCGACAAGGGCTCTTACAACAGCGCTCTTTCGACATTGACTAAGGTCAAGGACTTCAGAAATGCCGATGCCATGATCGAGATCTGCAAAGAGGAGATCGAGAAAAAGCGCAAGAAGGATATCCCCTGGGATGTCGTATTCAGCTTGCCGCTTCCGGCAGCCGTAGGATTATTCTTCCGCGAAGTCTGCCACTGGCCGTGGGCTGTATGCATCCTGCTGTTTCTTTTAGGTTCAGCGGGATTGGGATATGTCCTCTACAGAGGCGGCGTGATAGAGATCATAATCAAGATACTGTCGTTCCTCGCTGCAGGACCGGTCATCGTTTTCTCCATCCTGGAATATGCATTCCATGTGCCGACCTGGATCTCGGTAATAGCCGCAATAGGAGCACCGATCGCGCTGTTCATTCTTTTCGCGTTAACAACAGAACAATTATCGGCATTTACGAATAAAAAGAATTAAGAAAGGGAGATTGCAGAAATGGTTGAAGCTATTAGTGTAATCAAGTACGAAGGCAGTAATGAAGTCCTCGCACACAAGCACGAGAAAGAAGATTTTACGATCGGCTCCCAGCTGATCGTCCATGAGACCCAGGAAGCTTTATTCTTCCGTGACGGTAAGATCTTCGATCAGTTCAAGGCAGGCAGACACACGCTTGTTACGAACAACATCCCCAAGGTTCGTGACTACATGAAGCTTGGTACAGGCGGCATCAATGTTTTCCACTGCGAAGTCTACTTCATCAACATGGTTACCCAGATGGGTATCAGATGGGGCACAGACAGCAAGGTAAGACTCTTTGATCCCGCATCCGGACTCCACGTAGAGATCGGCGCATCCGGTAACTTCAACATGAGAGTTACTGATCCGGCCAAGCTGATCTTAAAGCTCGTCGGCACCACTGACGGTCTCCTTCAGAGCGACGTTACAGGCGAAGGCAAGTCCTACGGCACAGGCATGTTCAAGGCCCTGATCATCAACAAGGTCAAGGCAAACCTTGCCCGCATCATTAAGGAAGAGAACCTCAACATCCTTGAGATCGACGCATATCTTGATGTTCTTTCTGCAAAGCTCATGCTCGATATCAACGATACTCTGGACGAATACGGTCTCACGATGCCCGAGTTCTACGTAACCTCCATCGTCACACCCGATGACGATCCGAACTTCGTACGTCTTAAGCAGCAGTTCGCCGACAAGACTCTTAAGGTCCGTGAAGAGGAAGTTAAGAAGGCTGAGGCAGAAGCTGCACAGCAGAGAAAGATCGTCGAAGCCCAGACAGAAGCACAGCTCAAGGCAGTAAGCGCACAGGGTGAAGCTGACGCTCTCCGCATCAAGGCTCAGGCTGAAGCAGACGCATACAGAATGCAGGCTCAGGCAGAGGCTCAGGAGATGCAGATGAAGGGCTACACATACAGAGACGAGACAGCACGTCAGGTCGGCCTCGAAGCAATGCAGAACGGCATCACAGGCAACGGCGGCGGCGCAGGCGGCGGTATCGGCGATGTTGCTTCCCTCGGTGTTACTTTGGGCGCAATGGGCGGCGTCATCAACATGACAAGAGACGCCATGGCACCTATCATGGGCGAGTCCCAGAAGGTTGGCGAAGGCTTCGGCAACGTAGTCGCCGGCGGCGTTTCCGGTGCTACAGCACCTGCTCCCGGCTCAGTTCCTGTTGCACCTGCACCGGTAGCTCCTGTTGCCGGCGGCGCTCCTGCAGCACCTGTTGCTCCGGCTGCTCCTGTTCCTGTTCAGGCTGCACCTGCTGATGCACCCTGGAACTGCCCTAACTGCGGCAAGGCCGGGATCACTTCAAGATTCTGCCCTGACTGCGGCACGGCAAGACCGTTCTGATCTGTTAATCGAATTTGTTTTTAAGAGGCTGTCCGGCGACGGGCAGCCTTTTTTGTGTTGTGACTGAAAAAGTGACTTTTTTGAGAGATCTAGTCACGTTTGGAGTCACTTGCCTGATGCAGCGAAAAATAAAGTCAGTTTTTTTGATAGCAAAATGTCCGCAAAATCGAAGCTAAAAAACGACTTATGATTTTATAGCCTTTTTGGAAGCATTTGGTTCTGTAACCTTTTGGGATTCCTTCAACACAACCCCCATCTTCAACGCGTTATGCGGGCAGGTATTGACGCAGTCGCCGCAGCGGATGCACTCGCAGCTGTTGGGGTTGACTGAAGGATTGATGTTCATCTTGCATGCCTTGGCGCAGGCGTTGCAGCCGACGCACTTTGAAGTGTCGAGATGCATGCGGTAGAGGGCGATCCTGTTAAAGAACCCGTAGATCGCACCCAAAGGGCAGATGTACTTGCAGAAGGGCCTGTATATGATGAGGCTTGCGACAAGGATCAGGCCGAGAATTACGAGCTTTAGTGAGAACAACGGTCCGAGCTGCCCTGCAACCTGTTTATCAGCTGCTGCAAGCCAGATACCGGCAACTGTGCCTGACGGGCAGATGTACTTGCAGAAGAAAGGTGTGAGCTTGAAGCAGAAGGGCAGGAGCAGCACAAAGAGCCCCAGCACCACGTATTTGAAATAGCGCAGATATCTGTCGAGCTTGAACTCGTTTTTCTTGAAGAACGGGATCTTGTAGAGAAGATCCTGCAAAAAGCCGAAGGGGCATAAGAATCCGCATACCGCGCGGCCGAGAATCGCGCCGACAAATATAAGTATGCCAACCACATAGTAGGGCACCTTGAACTTAAGGCCGCTTAAGTAGGTCTGAAGAGAGCCGACCGGGCAGGCGCCGATGGCACCGGGACAGGAATAGCAGTTGAGACCCGGAACACAGACGGACTTTGCGGGGCCCTGATAGATCCTGCCTTCGAAGAACCCTTTGAAGTTTGCGTTCTGAAGCAGTGTGGCAACTGCCTGGATTGAATGTCTGACCCATTTCTTAGCCAATTCCGACACACTCCATGCATATCTTTGCGGCTTTCGCGAAAACAGATTCAGGCTGCTTAAGGGCGATCCCCACAACGATGAGGATCACGCCTGCTGCGATCAATGAAACTGTGATGATGCGTTTGCGCATAGGGTTAGATGATTTACAGATCAGAGATACTGTTTGATGATGGTTTCCCAGCCTTCGTAAGTGTTGGAGCCGACGATGCTTTCAGTGCCGTCATCCATCTTTATTATATGACCATTTCCGTCAACAAATACTGTCGTGGGGACATAGCCTGTATTGAACCTGGCGAACTCGTCGGTGTAGTTGAGGATCGGATAGGATATATTTTTGTTCTTTAAGATGCCGGCGACTTCGCTCTCCATGTGGGTTTCGGAATACACGCCGATTATCTGAAAGCCTTTGTCCTTATAGGCTTCGTAGAGGAGCTCGAGATCAGGCATCTCTTTGACGCAGGGACCGCACCAGGGCTCCCAGAAATTTATCATGGTGAGCTTATTGGAAGCAAAGGCCGCCTCGGTCCATTCGTTGCCCAATCTGTCAGTTGTCCTGAATGTGAAATCAGGATCGAAATCTTCTCCTGTGACAACAGCCTCAGTGGATTTGCTCGCTGTAGTTGTAGTCTCGCTAGTGGTATTTAATGTCTCTTCAGACTTTGACGAACCGCATGATGCAAATGAGAGCACCATTGTCCCGCAAAGGATGAGTGATAAAAGCTTTTTCATGTATAGACTCCGATTTGTAATTAGTACGGTTATTATAGCATCAGCAAAACCGCATATTGAGTGATAAATAAGTGAGTGCAACAATTGAGGCAGCGGATCTGTTTATAAGGCATAAAGCAAATTAAAAGGATAATAGGAGGCACATACAATGGAAATTTGCTCTAAAAAAGACATTAAGGTCATTACGGGGATAATGGCTGTGTCGCTGCTTTTGGGCGGATGCGCCGCAAATACTAAGCCCGGGATCAAGAATGATCCGAAGGTCAAGACAGAGATCAACCTTTCGAAGGTTCCTGAGACCGAATATGACAAGGAAACAATGGATAAGCTGTACAGGAATTACTGCTTCGATCTGTTCAGCCAGACGGTCAAAGATGACGGCAGCGACAGCAATCTGATGATCTCTCCCTCATCGGTAATGATCGCGCTCGACATGGTCGCTGCAGGTTCCAAGAATGAATCATTAAAGCAGCTGACGGACCTTTTCGCTGCAGGACAGGGACCTCTTACACAGCAGGCATATGCAGCTGCACTCATGGATACGATCAACAGCTCGAAAAATGTTGAATTCTCATGCGCAAACGCCGTATGGAGCAACAAGGGCCTCTTGGGAGATCATGTCAATTCCGAATACATCGAATATATTCAGAAGACTTTTGATGCGGAATACAGATTAAGTGATTTCGACAAGAAGACAGTAAAAGAGATAAACGACTGGGTAGATAAGAAGACAAACCACATGATCGACGAGATCATTAATAAACTTGACGATGCGACCGTCATGGTCCTCGTTAACGCGATTGCTTTTGAGGGCAAGTGGCAGAAGGCTTATAACGAGACACAGGTCAATGACGGCGAGTTCAAGGGTGTGGGCGGCACGCAGACTGTAAGCTTCCTCTACTGCAATGAATCCACTTATTTCGAGACTGAGAAGGCAACGGGTTTCCTGAAAAATTACGCGGGCGGAGACTACGCATTCCTCGCCATTCTTCCTACGGACGACAAGATCAGCGCCAACGAATTTGCAAAGAACTTCACGGCAGAAGATTATGAGAAATTCATTAAGAGTGCTACAAACGATTACAAGGTTCAGACGATGATGCCCGAATTCAAGTACGATTATGACGTGACGCTTAATAACACTATCGAGAACATGGGCTGCAAGAGCATCTTCTATCCGCAGTCGGCTGACCTCTCAGGTATTGTCGGAAACCAGGGCGACATCTACGTTTCCGAGATCATACACAAGACACATATCGAAGTTACCCGCGCGGGAACAAAGGCTGCGGCGGCAACGGCCGTATCAAATCAGGTCGGAGCAGCCATGCCTGAAGAACAGGAATTCAGATTTGTAGAGTGCGACAGACCGTTCGTCTATGCAATCGTTGATACAAATACAATGGCTCCGGTATTTATCGGAACAGTAAATGAGATCTAATGGGAATAATAGTTATTGGAGGACACGAAAATGAACATCTGCACAAAGAAAGACATTAAGATTCTGACGGGCGTCATGGCTGCATCCCTGTTACTCGGAGGATGTGCCGGAAGAACGCCTTCGTCAAAGCCCCTGAAGAACGATCCGTCGGTCAAGGCTGCGATCAATTTCGATGAAGTCAAAAAGACAGAATACGACAAGGATCTGATGGATGCAGAATACAGAAGATATTGCTTCGACCTTTTAAGCCAGACTGTAAGGGATTACGGCGGCGAAGGCAACGTAATGATCTCGCCCGCATCGATCATGATGGCGCTCGACATGGTTGCAGCAGGCGCCAAGGAAGATTCGTTAAGGCAGCTTACGGACCTTTTCGCAGTGGGGCAGGGACCTCTTTCACAGCAGGCATATGCCGCTTCACTGATGGATAAGATCAATAATTCAAAGGACGTCGACTTCTCTTGCGCGAATGCGGTCTGGAACAACAGCCTCCTGCTCGGCGACATGGTAAATACGGAATATGTTGACTACATCAGGGAGACGTTCCTCGCCGAATACACGGTAACGGATTTTAACGATAAGACCTGCGATGAGATCAATGGCTGGATCTACGACCACACCGACAAGAAGATCAAGAATATGATCGAAGATCTCGACCGCGACACTGTAATGGTGCTCGTAAATGCGATCACCTTTGACGGCAAGTGGGAAGAGCCTTATGAGAAGGACAACGTTAAAGATGGCGACTTTACCGCTGCGAACGGAAAAGTCCAAAAGGCAACATTCTTGAACGACACCTCTTACATATACTTCGAGACAGACAAGGCTACGGGATTTACCAAGAACTATAAGGGCGGAGAATATGCATTCCTCGCGATCCTTCCTAAAGATGCCTCTGTCAGCGCTAATGAGTTCGCGAAAAGCTTCACTTCCAAAGACTACGAAGACTTCATCAGCAGCAGGACCGCTGAATACACGGTGTATTCCAAAATGCCTGAATTCAAATCTGATTTCAGGTTCCTGATGAATGACACCGTCAAAAATCTTGGTGCGGGTGATATTTTCGAGCCCGGAAAGGCTGATTTCTCAGGCATTGCTGGCAAACCCGGCGATATGTACGTATCTGTGGTCCTTCACCAGACGAATATCGAAGTCGATGCCAATGGTACAAGAGCTTCCGCCGCAACAGTGGTAATGATGACAAAGGGTCAAAGCGTAGAAGACGTTTCCAAAGAGCGTTATGTTAATTGCGACAGGCCTTACCTTTATGCCATCGTCGATACCAAAACAATGTCCCCGGTCTTCATCGGAACCGTGAATGAAGTTTAATGCAAGTGCATAGCGGTTAAGGGTATCAGGCCATAAAAAATGTAGTAAAAATCAATCAATTTCCATCCCTCCACGGGTTATAATATGCGGAGTGTTTTTGCACTCCGCATAACTTTTTGGATGGAATTGGTTTTGGAAACTCAGGAGAATAAGAGCCTTTTAAAGAAGATCCTTTATGTCGTCGTGACTTTGCTCCCGATGGCTATCTACATGGTCGTCTACATGCCCACATTCTTCTGGGTAGAAGGCCTTGATCACGGCGGTAATTTCCACATCATCCACACGGCTATCGATGACATGATCCCCGTTATCGAAGTCTTCATCATCCCTTATGCACTCTGGCTTCCTTACCTTTGCGCCGGCATGATCGCCATCGCAATAAGGAGCCGCAAGATCTCCCGCAAGACTTCATACATGCTCATGACGGGCATGACGTTGTTCATAATAATCTCTCTGGTATATCCCAACATGTTAGAGCTCAGAGCGGCCATTCCCGACCGTCAGAACATCTTCCTCGACATGATCTATTATCTGCATTCGATCGACACGCCTACTGATGTCCTTCCGAGCCTTCATGTATACGATGCGCTCGTTGTAGCGGCAGGCATGCATCTTGCATTCAAAGAGAAAAAAGGTCTTCTTATCGCAAGCGATATTCTTGTATTCCTCATCGTGCTTTCCACGATGTTCATCAAGCAGCATTCGATCATCGACGTAATCTCCGCGATCGTAATGTTTATCCCTGTTTTCATCATTATCTGCCTGGTTATCAAGCCGGTGAAAAAGGAAGAAAGCTGATTAAAGCTTTCTATTATTGCCCTTTAAACATATGAATTGACAGTTGCTCAAAATCTATTGATTTTTCCATGATATAATATGTCTACATACTGAAGTAAGGTTCAAGTCTTTTGGCTTTTCATAAGTGAGGGGGAAATGCTTATGAAGAAGTGTCCGAAGTGTTGTGCAACCGTAGAAAATGAGGCTGAAGTCTGTTCTAACTGTGGAAATGTTTTCCCGGAAAACAGACCATTTAGCAAGGCCGGTATTGCAGGATTTATTAGTTCTCTAGTTGCATTAACAAGTGTTCCAACGGCTTTGTTCTCATATTTTTGTGTAATGGTGTGTTCTGATTCCGATACCGAGAGACTATTTTACTTAATGAGTGCCATTTCCATTATTGCAGCATTTATCTGTTGTCTTTTGGGATTTATCTTCTCGATCAAGGGCCTTAAGAATTCTAAAAAAGAAAATCTGAGAGGTCATGGGATTGCATCAGCGGGACTCATTATGTCATCTGTTATGGGTGGAATTGGTGCGACGGCAGTCACAATAATCGTTGTTCAATCTCTAATAATTGGTTCAATTCTCGCAGCTTTAATACTAAGTCCGTCTTCGTCCGGTTCGTCTTCGTCAGGTTCATCTTCGTATGTCTATAGAGAGCCTTCGGATTGGACATCGGAGACGACAGATTATGACAACCAGATCATGACAGAAGAAGAAACAACAACAGATAAGCGCACTATGATATATGGTACAGGCCCGGAGACTATCAATCTCTGGTCATTCACAGACGAGATCCCGAAGATGGTCGGACAGTATATCAGGCAGAATCCTGAATTTGCTGATAAGTATACGGTCGAGTGTACGATCATCGCCACAGATGCCGGTCTTTATGAGAACGCTCTCGACAACGCGCTTGCAGCCGGCGGTGAGACAGCTCCTGATATATACGCGGCTGAGGCCGGATTCGTCCTCAAGTATTCACAGGGCGACATGTCCAAGTTTGCTTCACCTTATAAAGATCTCGGCATCGATGTGGATGCCAAGATCAAAGAAGCTGATATTGCGCAATACTCTGTAGACGTCGGCACCTGTGACGGAAAAGTCGTAGCTCTCGGCTATCAGGCTACTGGCTGTGTCATGATCTACAATGCGGAAGTCGCGAAAGATGTATTCGGTACAGATGATCCCGAAGAGATCGAGAAGATCACAGGCGCAGGTTCAGGCAACTGGGATAAGTTTTTCGAAGCCGCAGAAAAGCTCAAAGAAAAGGGCTATGCCGCAGTATCCGGCCCTTCGGACATTTGGAATGCCGTTGAGAACTCTGCAGATAAGCCATGGCTCGTTGACGGCCAGCTTACCATTGATCCTAAGAGAGAAAAGTACTTGGATATTGCCAAGACTCTTAAGGACAATGGCTGGTCTAATGACTCTGAATCCTGGAATGAGCCTTGGTATACAGACATGAAGGGCGAAGGCCCGCAGAAGGTTTTCGCATTCTTCGGACCTGCCTGGCTCATCAATTACGTCATGATCGGCAACTCCGGCGGAAACAAGATCGGTGAAGGTACATACGGCCAGTGGAGAGTCTGCGCGCCTCCGGTCGGCTTCTTCTGGGGCGGCACATGGATCTTTGCAAACAAGGACACTAATAAAAAGGAAGGCGTTGCAGAGCTCCTCGAGTGGATCACGCTGGATTGCTCTGATACCGGCCTTCAGTATCTTTGGGCAAACGGCCTGGTAGACTGGGATAACGATCCCAATACGACAACAGCTAAGGATACGGTAGCTTCTGCAGTCGTTATGGCCAAATCTGACGGCACACTTGAATTTTGTGGAAATCAGAACACATACCCGGCTTTTATCACCGGCAACAAATATGCGTCAGCAAAGGCCCTGACACCTTACGATGACCTGATCAGCGGCTACTTCGAGGATGCTGCTGCACGGTATGCGGCAGGCGAGGTAAGCAGAGAAGAGGCTATAGAGAACTTCAAGACGAACGTTCAGGATAATCTTTGGTATTAATCAGGCATTGTTTTAAGTGAGGGGGAAAAAGCTTATGAAGAAGTGTCCGAAGTGTTGTGCACTATGCGCCGATGATGATAAGTATTGCAGTTCCTGTGGTTTTGACATGTCTGAGAATGTGATTAATGAAGAATCTGCCGGACCGGCAGAAACTCCTGTAAAACAAAAAGATAAGCACAGTATTACCTGTATTCTCGGATTGATCTGCACAGGAATCTATATTCTCATTTCCGCTGTTTATTGGATCATTAAAGCTTTTGAGAGCTACTATGAAACAAAGATCCCGGTAAAATGGCTTTTCTTAATGTTAGGTATAGTTCCTCTGTTTTTGGGTCTGCTTCTTTCTGTTATAGGCACTGTAGTTGCTAAAGGCCATAAGAACAAAAAGGCAGGACGTTTGGGTATATGGGGATCTGGCGGTTGTCTGGTCTTAAACATCGTGCTTGTGCTGGTATTGATCTTGTGCCGTTTTGCGGAAAACCGCAGATTTGAAAATACAGATTACCAGATAGGCGATTATCTTATCCATTATAAGACCAATGATCATTCCCAAGCTGAAGCAGCCTGTTATTACTGGGATGGTGATCCGAGGAATACTGATCTGAAGATCGATTACTGCAGTGACGGTACCAAAATAGTCCGTCTGGATTATTTCAGGATCAAACCGGAAGACAGTAAGGACTACTACACCTTTAAGAAATACAGGGATACTTTCATGGGGTCTCTTCCTGATGACAGAGGATACTACAAGGGCCTTGAACCGGGAACAACACTTTATTTTGACAACATTATCTTCAATGTTGAGATCGGTAAGGATGTCGAGAAAGTTAGTATTTCCAAAAACAATTCATACATATATCCCGATGATATTGCAATCTGGAATGGTGATGGAAGTGTCTCTTTCTACAGATATTTCTATTACTTTACTGTTGATCCTGAGAATAAGAATTATTACGCAGAAGACGGTGTTCTTTACAACAAGAAGACTGGAAAAAAGGTAGAAGCGTTCTATAAGGGACAGGATATGTCCTATGACACAAAAGCGTCCGTATATGCTCCTGAGAGGGCCATTGAGACAAACTGATCCCGAGGATAATGGCCGGTTTATTTAAAAGAGGGTGCCTTTAAGACACCCTCTTTGAGTTTGATCTGTTGTAAGACTTAGTTTTCGAACTCAACAACGAGCTGGGAAACTGTCTGCTTGGCATCGCCGTAGATCATGACGGTGTTGTCCATCGTGAAGAGCGGGTTCTCGATGCCGGAGAAGCCTGTACCCTGACCACGCTTGAGGACGAATACCGTGCGTGCCTCGTAAGCGTTTACGATAGGCATGCCGTAGAGAGGTGATGACTCATCGTTGATGGCTGCAGGGTTAACAACGTCGTTAGCGCCGATGACGATAGCGATGTCTGTGTTAGGCATCTGAGGGTTCATTTCGTCAGCTGTCTTGAGCTGCTCGTAAGGAACGTTAGCTTCAGCGAGGAGAACGTTCATGTGACCCGGCATACGTCCTGCAACGGGGTGGATGGCGAAGTTGACTTCGCAGCCGTTCTCTTCGAGGACGTCGCAGAGCTCCTTAACAGCGTGCTGAGCCTGGGCAACAGCCATGCCGTAACCGGGGATGAATACAACGCTCTTAGCAGCTTCGAGGATAAGGAATGCGTCCTCAACAGACATGGACTTGGGTTCCTTGTGTTCGCCGGTAGCTGAAGAAGCCTTCTTTTTCGTTGTCTTGAAAAGGAGGGAAGCGAATGTCTTGTTCATAGCCTTGCACATGATGAGTGTAAGGATGACGCCTGAAGCACCTACGAGGCAGCCGGATACGATGAGGACCGTGTTGCCGATAGGGAATCCTGCAAATGCTGCAGCAAGACCGGAGAGTGCGTTGAGGAAAGAGATGATAACAGGCATATCGCCGCCGCCGATGGTGATAACGAGCGTAACGCCTAAGATCAGTGAAGCAACTGTTGTGATGATGACGCCTGCAAGTCCCAATCCGCCGTCAGGTGAGATGCAGAGGAAAAGGATTCCCATAGCTGCGATAACGAGGATGCCTGCGTTGATGAAGTTCTTGCCGGGGATCGTGATGTTCTTCTTGAACATCTTAAGGCCTGCGAGCTTGCCCCATGCGATGAGTGAACCTGTGAATGCGACAGCACCGATGAGGATCGTAAGACCTAATGTAAGTGCGGTGAAAGCATCCTCAGTAACACCTGCCGTGTACTGGGAGATGGCAACGAGCATTGAGGAGAGACCGCCGAAGCCGTTGAAGAGGGCTACGAGCTGGGGCATGCCGGTCATCTCGACCTTCTTAGCCCAGATGAAGCCTACAACGCTTCCGCCTGCGATAGCAAGAACGATGAGGAGGTAAGAGAGCCATCCGCCATCGATAACGTCCTGTGAGATGAGGACGGATACAACTGCGATAAGCATACCGACTGAGGAGTAGAGGTTACCCTTACGTGCGGTATCAGCTTTTCCAAGCTTCTTGATGCCCATGATGAAGAGGACACAAGAGATCATGTAAAGGACTATACAAATATAATCGCTCATTTCTTAGGTGCCTCCTTCTTCTTGAACATTGCGAGCATTCTGTCGGTTACGAAATATCCGCCGATAACGTTAACCGTAGCGAAGAATATTGCAACTGTTCCGAGAATGATTCCGAAAACGTGATTGCCTGAAGCGTTGATGGCGCAGGCAGCGATGGCACCGACGATCGTGATGCCGGAGATAGCGTTCGTACCGCTCATGAGAGGGGTGTGAAGCTGTGAAGGGACCTTCGAGATGAGCTCGACGCCTAAGTAAGCGGCGATGATGAACACGAAGATCAAGAGCATGATTACGTCTGTGGAAATCTCCATATATTAAGCCTCCTTAAATCTTTCGTGGATGATGGCGCCGCCCTGTGTGAGAAGGCAGCCCTTCATGATCTCATCGGACATCTTGACCTCGAATTCCTTTGTCTCCTTGTTGTAGAAGTGTGTAAGGAATGCGGAGATGTTGCCGGAGAGCATCTTGGATGCGTCCCACGGTACCTGACGCTGGAGTTCGTCACCGGGGAGGATGATTACGCCGTTGTCGGTAACGACTTCCTTAGTCGGATCTGAACCTTCGACGTTGCCGCCCGTGGAAACAGCCATATCAACGATGATGGCGCCGGACTGCATTCTCTCGATGACGTCCTTCTTGATGAGGACAGGAGCCTTGCGGCCGAAGACCTTGGCGGTCGTGATAACGATATTAGCCTTCTCGCAGACCTTTGCCTGAGCTTCCTGCTGCTTTGCGATCTGCTCGGGAGTGAGCTCTTTTGCATAGCCCTGAGCGGTCTGGCCCATCTCGCCTAAGTCGATCTTGACGAAATTGGCGCCAAGGGATTTAACCTGCTCTTCAACTACCGGTCTTGTATCGAAAGCGTCTACACGTGCACCGAGTCTTTTCGCCGTTGCGATAGCCTGGAGACCTGCGACGCCTACGCCGATAACGAATACTCTTGCAGGATTGATAGTTCCTGCAGGCGTAACCATCATCGGAAGGATCTTGGGCATACGTGCTGCAGCGTTAAGGACTGCAACGTAGCCTGCGAGTGATGTCTGTGATGACTGAACGTCCATCTTCTGAGCGAGGGTCGTTCTGGGGATCATCTCGAGGGATACTGCCTGAATGTTGTTCTTGGCAAAACCATTGAGAAGTTCCTTCTCATTGAAAGGATCTAAGAAGCTGATGTGAACCGTATCAGGGTTCATTCCGTCAGCGGAATCGGGCTTGAGGATCCTGACAACAATCTCAGCGTCCTTCAGACCATCTTTCTCGTCATTGATGATCTTGGCGCCGGCTTGTTCGTAATCCGCATCTTTAAAGCCGCTCTTAAGACCTGCGCCGCTTACGACCGTGAACTCAAAGCCCATACCGGTGAGCTTCTTGATGTCATCGGGGATAACGGCAACACGCGTCTCGGCAGGCAGACTTTCCTTGCATACCAGAACTTTCTTCATTTGCATACCTCTTAATGACTTGGATTGTTCGAGCTGAAAAAACACTCTAACTTTCAAAGTATAAAACAAAGCCCCGCCGTTTTAAAGGGAGGGGCTTTAGTTAATTAAAAATTTAATTTTTGAATGTTTTGTGATCAATTCTTACGGATTACTTATCGAAATATTCGTCCCAGAACTCTTTTGCGCCTTCCGTAATATCTTCCGAGAAGTCCTTAAAGTCGCGCTCATCCATCTTTGTGATCTCCGTGAAACGTCCGGGAACGTTCGGTGTACGGTCATGTCTGTCGATCGTAACAGTCAGCTCAAGGCTCTTGATATCGGGAACAGCTTCACCTCTGCTGGAAAGCTTGCCGAGGACGAAGATATATCTGTCGCCTTTCTTATCGAGAGTGCCCTTGAGGCCCATATAATTGTTGCCGTTTTTATTTCCCTTGATGTCGAGATCACCGGATCTCTTGTCCCACTTGATCCTGATACTGCTCTTATTCTCGGTCGTCTTTGATCTTCTTACGCGGGTCTCATTGACCTCGAACTCAGCGTCGTAGAGTTTATTGCTGTCTTCCTTAACGGTATATTCGATGGAATAAGACTTGCCGGTGGACTTGTCTTCGTATCCGAAGCTGATCTCCTTGGATCTGGCGACATTCTTGCCGAGGATCAGGGAAGCTTCCATCTCCTTATTGTTCTTCTCGAACTCGAGATCGACCTGCGCGAGTCTTCTTCCTGACTTAGTGATATAGAAATCGATGCTGATGTCGATGTCAGAATCCTCGATCTTGTCGATCGAATCTTCGTATCTGTCCAGGGAATCGAAAAATCTGTCTACATATTCATCAGGGTCATCCATGTAAGAACCGTTGGCAGCAACACGTAAAAGGAGCTTCTCGAGATCCTTGTCATTGTTGGCATAGTCGATCATGTCCTGAAGGATCTCTGCCAGACCGTCCTCGTCTATAGAAGCGGTAATTACCGTGCAGGGGATCTTATCGCCGCCGATTGTGATCGTCTTGCCGGCTTTCTTGACATCAGAATGCTTGATGACCTTCTCGATGAAGACCTGTCTGTACTTGTTTGCCATGACTTCCACGTCGCGGCTCAGATTCTTGTCGTTCTTAAAGGTATCCTTCATGTTAAGGAAATACTCGAACGCTTCATCATCGAGCGAAAATTCAGTCTCTTCGTCAGGATCGAAGATCGAACCCGGCAGGTTCTTTGAAAGCTTCTTAAGGTTTATTCCGTAGGTGCCGTCAACGATCGGGGCCGCACTGAAAGCGACCTTATCCTGGTTATACATTACTTTGGCCTGGAGGACCTTGTCCTTGTCCTCGGAAGCCGTCAGTTCAAGGGCTCCCTTCAGGTTCTTTGCATCACTGTAGAACTTTCCCTGAACAGTAATGTCTTCCTTTGCAAACTTGTCAAGATTAGCCGATACCGCAACCGAGCCGCCGTTGGCGACATCCTCAGTAACAGCAACTGCCTCGATCCTCCGTGCATCAGAGAGTGTGTTCGCGATGCTCCTGACGATCAAAGCCTTCGGTGTGTTGGCAAGTGAGATGGAAACGATAATTAAAGCAAGAAGAGCGGCTGCTCCGACAGAACCGCCGATGATAAGCAATTTCTTATTCTTTTCCATGGAAAACCCCTCCGTTGATCCAAATGTAAAAAAAGTATAACACATTAAGCGCCTGACTGCTTCTTATCGGACTTTGCATGTGCTTCCCCAAAAAGCGGTTTTACGGGCGCAAATGCCCTCCCTGAAGCATTTGCCACAAGTCTGTAACTTGAAAACAGTTGTTTGTAATATTATTATAAATAGAAGCTGAGGGTTTTCTTCGGAAGGGCAGGCTTGTAAAACAGTCTGGAGGAAGGCCCTGACAGGCGGGGTTGTTATGACCGAGAATAGAGATGAAATTAACAACGGGAACGGACCCGATATTAAGACCAGATACGAATTCCTGATAGCAGGACTTGTTGTCGTGGTCTTATGTATTGTCGCTTTTGTAACATTCAGGATCACATCCTATATCAATGGTGCGCAGGTTACGGATAATACCGTATCTACTCTTGATATGAGTGACGGCACGCTGCTCATTGAGGTCGAGATAAAGGATTCCGAGTCAGATCCGTCAGGTGATGCATCCGATCCTTCGGCTTCGGACAGCGATGATGCGCAGGCTACGCTTAATGAGCATGACGACATTGAAGTCTTCATCACCGCAAAAGAGGGTGATGATTTCTATAAATCAAAGGAAGGCAGACTTAAGCTCTATGTTGAGCCCAAGGAGACGGACGATGACAGGCCGGCTCTTGTGGAGACTGTTCCTTTCCGCGTTTTAGGCTTTTCGAGAGACGGCTGGGCAGCAATCGTTTTCGGCGGTACGAGATACTATGTAAAGAGTTCCGATATCGTTAAGACCGATGTGCCCGATGATGCGCCGGAATATGTTGCGCCTGAGGATTCACAGGGCATCAGGTTTTTCGCGCCTGTCGAAGGAGACGGAGAAGAGTATGTGGCCACGATGAATACCGTGGCTTTCAGTCTCCCGGACGTTCAGAGCAGCGGCAACAAGGTCAACCTCAAGGAAGGCGAGGTTGTTAAGGTTGTTGCAGTGGGCGGCGACTGGTACAAGATCGATTACATGAATGCCGAATATTATGTCCTCAGCTATTTGACGCCTAAAGACGCTTATGCCGACTAGTCTTAAGCAGGACAGGATCACAGAAGCAGTTTATAAGCACCCGTTTGCGATCACGGCACTTCTTGTACTGGTGGTACTTATCGCCACGGGCATGCAGCTTGGAAGCAAGCCGGCCGCATGCACGGTCATGGTATTGGGCTATATCCTGGTTGCGGGTTACGGCATTTTCCTTAAGAAAAAGAAGCAGCTGACATCAGAAGGCCTGATCGTACTGATATTTGCGGCGGGATTCATCCTGAAGACCGGTTACGTGCTCTATTCTGATATCTTATCAAGGCAGAATGACGTAGCGGTCTTCGAAGAGGGCAGATACAATCTCTTTCACTCCGGATACATCCTTTACGTAAGGGACAGATTCTCGCTCCCGGATGGTGACGTCAGGCAGATGGGACAGTTCTACCATCCGCCGTTCCATTATTTTGTAAGCGCTGTCTTCCTTAAGGCATATGAGCTTTTCCTGCCAAAGGGAACGCATGATTATGAGAGCCTTCAGGCATTATCTCTGCTCTGGTCGCAGTTTGCGGTGATAATGATCTATAAGACATTGGTTCTTGCAGGGATCAGCAAAGAGAGCCGCATACCGGCAGCAGCCGTCGTATCTGCTTTCCCGACTTTTACGATCCTTGCCGGATCCGTAAATAACGATATCCTCTCGATACTTCTGTTCTTCACGGCTTTTTACTTCGGACTTAAGTGGTTCAAAGAAGGCAAATGGAAGAACATTATCCTCTCGGCGCTTGCGACGGGCTTCGGCATGATGACGAAGCTGTCCGTGGGCCTTATCGCATTCCCTCTGGGATTCCTCTTCATCGTTAAGCTCATCAGGGACATCAGGGGGAAGAAAGAGGGCGGCAGGACCTTTGCAAACCTTGCTGTCTTCGGCCTTATAAGTGCACCTTTGGGCTTATGGTTCCAGATCAGGAATTTCGTTATGTATAAGGTGCCGCTCTCTTATGTCCTGCGGTCGGATAACCACTATCAGGACGTAAGCAGATATACGCCCGTGCAAAGGCTCTTCGGCTTCTACGGATTCCCGATTGAGGACTATTACATCAATCTCGGTTCGGACGGCGAGCAGGATTACAACATCTTCATAACTGAGGTTAAGACATTGCTGTTCGGCGAGGAGAATTACAGGGATGACTTTACGATGAGCATGGCAGGCTACGCGCTCCTGATAACGCTGCTGATACTGATAATCATTGCTGCAGCAGGCTTTGCCGTAACCCTGGTCAAGGCCAAGAAGAGCAAAGATCTGTGGGCGGAATTATCCATGATGATCCTGGCCGTAACACAGATCGGTTCTATCATCACGTTCTCATTAAAATACCCGCACATCTGCTCGATGAACTTCAGGTATTCGACGCCTTTGGTCCTCTGCGGTGTGCTTTTCTACACGAAGATATGCGATATAAAACTTAAGGGTGAGAACAGGGATCTCGTGACAAAGATCACCAGGGTTGTCGCTGTGGCATTCCTCGTGTTCGCAGTGGTCTTCTATACGATCCTCTGGACATATGTAAAGGGCGAAGTAATAGTCGCTGATGTGACATGGTAAGACTGGAGCAGGCCAAGAAGAAGGATTTCAGGGAGACGGCGCAGGGCTTCGGCGTATGTACTGCGGCGGTCCTCATTCTATATCTGATCTCCGGCATGGATGCGGTCAACATGCGCGAAATGCACCTCTCGCTCCTGATGGCGCTCCTTACGGCATGCTGTGCATTCTATGTTACTTCTGCCTTCACAAGCTCGAAAAAGAGATTCCTCTCGCTGATATCCGCACTGCCCGCATTCGGCATCTATTTTCTGATCTTCAGGCTTTCTTTTAATGCGTGCGGCAGAAAGACACTGCCATGCATTTCGATCATGGAGAGCGTACTTTTATGGGCGGGCCTCGGCACGGTTATAGTATCGGTAATAACGCTCGCACTGGGAAAGAAGCTGAAGGCAGAAGACCTTGTTGCTGCAGTATTGACTTCCGGATTTATCATGAGGGCAGTAATGGTGCTCTTCACACCGCTTAATTTCTATCAGCATGATGTCTCGAATTTCTCGGGGAGGCAGCCGGGTTTCCACGACACATACATCCTTTATATCTACGACAATTTTACGATCCCTGATGTGGATGTCAGATATTACGGAGAGTTCTACCATCCGCCGCTCCACTATATCCTAAGTGCTTTATTCCTGAGACTGAATAACGTCCTGCCGCTTAGATTCAGCGGTGACATAGACGGCCTTAAGATGCTTCCGATGCTGTGGATCTCTTATCTGATCCTGTTCGCAAAGAAGATCCTGGAGCGTCTTAAGATAGATGGCAAAGCCCTGGCATTCTCAATGCTGTTCATAACATTCAGCCCGCACATGATCTATCTTGCTATCCAGGTCAACAACGACCCTCTGGCTCTGATGCTGCTTACCGGTGCGGTATATTTCGCACTCGAATGGTATAAGGAGCCGGACAGCAAGAAGATAGTATACACGGCGCTTTGTATCGGCTGCGCCATGATGACGAAGCTCTCGACGGGTCTTGTCGCTTTCCCTGTGGCATGGCTGTTCCTTGCAAGGCTCATAAAGACCATCAGGAACAACAAAGACTCAAAAGGCAGGAAGATCATGCTTAAGACGAAGGATCTTATCAAGCAGTTTGCCTTTTTCGCGCTCGTGGTATTCCCTCTGGGGCTCTGGTTCCCGTTAAAGAATCTCATCAGTTACGGAGTGCCCGTGACATATGTTTATGCGATAGATTCATCGGCGAAGATGGATGTGTGGATGTATTCACCGCTCCAAAGGCTTCTTTTGCCTTCGCAGACTCTTCTAAAGACACCATTCATCCTTGAGGGCGGCAGCTTTGCCGAGAATGACTTTAATATCGTGCTGGCGCTTGTAAAGACAGGCCTTTTTGACGAGCGTATCTACGACAGCGCTTACATGATCACCATAGCAAGGATCCTTGTGGCCGCAGCGTTCATCCTGCTTGCCCTGGTGCTTTTTGCGGGAGTAAAGGGCGCTCTCGGAAGATATAAGGAATCCGGCAAGAAGCTTTTCGAATGCACCGAAGGAGCTGCCCTTTGGATACTCGCAGCCGTATTCGTGATCTCCGAATTCATCTTCTGCTTCAAGTATCCCGTCACATGCACGGCAGCTTTCAGGTATATCTCGCCGGTGCTCATTCCGGCTGCTTACTGGAGCGGCAGCATAATAAAGATGAGCGAAGAAAAAGAGGCAGGAAAAGGTCTTAAGATCTTCTCATACTGCCTCAAAGTCCTGTTTGTTTTATTCGTATTGTTCGTGATCCTGTTCTACGGTCCGTTCGCTCAATATACTTTCGCGTGGCAGACGCTTATCAGGGGTTGATCTCCTGCCCGGGGCCCAAAGCTCTTCCTGACAGAAGATCTCTCCAATGCTTGCCTTCGAGCTCGTAGATCATCGATACTGCGGCATTTATCTCATCGTCCGTGCCTTCTGAATCAACAAAGGCCAGGAGTCCTGCGATCCTTATCATGTCAGCCTCGATCGACTTCAGGAAATCGCCCGGAGTGGTCATGACATTTCCGACCTTGCTGTAAGTGAAATCCACGGCAGCAAGGGGATAGATGAAGCTCTCGCACTGGTCGTCCAGAACACGGGGCAGCACCTGAAGAAGTCCTGCGGTAATGTCTTCCGGAAGGCCCGCTATAGCGTCCCAGGTAAGGTCGACTTCGCCGTTCGAGTCATTCCTGATGTATTCGAGCAGGTCGCCGTGCATTGCGAACTGTCTTATGAAGTCCTGTTCAACGTCTTCGAAAACGCCGTCTGCCATTGCAACGCTCAGAAGCACACCCTGCAGGATCATGTCAAACTGTGCGAGCGTGAGCTCTGCACTGTAGTCGCTTCCGGTGACGTTCTGGAAAACGTCATCCATAGCTCTTATCGTTGCCTCGGCGTGATCGTAAGCAAGCGCTGCTTTATCAAGGATTTCCTGTCTGTCGTATTCCATCAGAATGAATCAAGTCCTTCACAGCATTTCGATAGCCTGATAAATTGTCTCGGCCTTGTTTGATTTGAGAAGGATTATTGCCTTAGACATGCTGCTGCTGTTTCTGAGAGAAGCCGGGATAATGGCTTCATATTCCTTAAGTTCGGCGGCCATCCTTATTCGCTTTGTCTCAAGCATAGATGTCTCTTTCTTAAGCTCATCAAGATGTCTTCTTCTGTCGTTTACTGCTCTTACCGCTAACTCATTGGATGCATCTCTCTTACGTCTGGCACTTACACCGCCGACTATCAGGAGAACGACAGGTACGACCAATGCTGCCAGGAGCATGAACATAGCCATTCCATAGGATCTGCTGGAGAGCCGGGCAAAAAAGTAGAAAACGTTCAAAGCAACAGCCGCATAGATAAGATATGGCCAGAAGAATCTGAAAGCGGAATATTGCTTGACCATTCCGTCCGGACCCGGCTTGGAGAGCTGGGATCTGTTATCGTCGATCTCCTTTTTTAGCCTCTCATAGTTCTTATAAAGCGTTACAGCCTTCTCGGCGAAGGCAATGCTTTCTTCTTTTGTCATTTCGGGAGCTGCAGCCACAGCCGTAGCTTCTGAAACAGCATCCGTTGCAATCACATTTTTGGCTCCGCACTTAGGGCAGAAAACATCTTCACCGGTAAGTTCCGTACCACAATTAACACATATAGCCATAAACCAGCCCCCCCTAAAATAAAATAATCTTTAACATTATAGCATGAAGCTGCCACCCGACGGTATATGTGATGTGGTATAATTCCTTAGTTAAAAATATATATAAGGGAGCATTCGCTGATCATGGGACTTTTCGGAAGAAAGAAAGAGCAGAACAACGAACCGGTTGAGAATAAAGCAAATAACGGCATCTCTGACGAGATGAAGATCATACTTGCGGCACGCGAGGAAGAGAAGCAGGAGAAGATCGAGAGAGCCGAGGAAAGACAGCAGGCCCAGAAGGAAGCTGACCAGAAGTTCCTTCAGATCGAACAACAGGCAAAGGAAGCTGCCGACAGGATACTTAACGGCGGTTTTGCACCCAAGGGGATGAACTTCTTTATGCTCTGCGACGAGGTTCCTTTCGATGCAGTTCCGGAGAAGGAAGGCAACGTCATCATCAAAGGTAATGTCAGAGGTACGGTCAAGAACAATACCGAGGTCTTCCTGTATCAGGACATCGGCGAAAAGTATTCCGTTAAGATCGAGAAGATCAGAAACGACAGAAGAGAATATGTTGACGAGCTGTCTGACGGAAGGGCAGAGATAGAGATCACCAGAGGTGATATCCCGGTTCCGACAGATCCCGACGAGGACGCTTCAAAGCCCGTAAAGAGATTTGCAGTCCTGTCTGATGCAGTGGGAATCGAGGATACCAAGGATCCCGCATGCAAGGGCATGGTAGCTGCCGGCAACCCCAGAACGATCGCAATGCTCTGTGAATACGGCAAATACGGCGATGAGCCGATGTATTTCTCAATGGTAATGGACTGTCTCATGACATCCGAGTTCGTTACTCCCGCAAAGATCGCACCCGCCAGAAACGGCAAGAGCAGCGTAGGTTTTATCGGAGTAAGCCCCAAGCAGCATCCTGACAAGTCATTCCTGCCGGTCTTCACCGACAACAGACTCTGCATCAGAGCAATGAAGAACAGCTTCTCCAAGCAGGGCGGCCCTGACCAGCGCATGTCATTGAGCTTTGCCCAGGTCGCAGCGATCTCAAGAGATCCCCGTCACCACGGCTTCCTCGTAAATCCGGGCGGCCCGGTAACGATCACGATCCCCAAGGATCTTATCGACAAGATGGTTGATTCCATGACATTCAAGGAGAGATTCGGCCAGGGTGCAGGTGACAATGCTTCGCTCGCATTAGGCGGCACAGGCAACCAGTCACTGGATAACTTCATCGCAAACGGCGGTCCGGATATGCCCGGCGTAGAGCCTGTCCTCATCCACAATCCTTCCGATACACCGGAATTCACGGCGATCGAGAGCGCCGTAAAGAAGTATTGCGGAGCGCATTCCGACATCGCCAAGGTCCTGATCTTAGTCCTCACGCCTCAGAGGAAACCAAGCGATAAAGCATATCTCTGCATAATGGATTGTCCGGACGGTTCTTTCGAGGCAAACTGCAACGGACTTGCAGGCGCCATCAAGCCTTATCTCAAGGGCATCAAGAGGATCCAGTTCCAGCAGTTCTCAAAGATGAACAAGGAAGGATTCCCGGAAAAGGTACAGTGGTTATATTCAAAACTCCCTCAGTAAGGGCGTTTTGTTAACAGAATAAAGCAACACGGAAATAAAGGAATAAGGGGTTTTCGCGCTGCGTGGATATCAATTGCAAATACTGATGAATTTACCAGGAATTTCCGTATAATTCACAGATTTTGTAAAGAATGTTCATTGTGCGCGTGATAGAATTTCGACATGTTACAGATAAGGGATATACATAAAGAATACAAAACAGGAAATCTCGTGCAGAAGGCCTTGGACGGAGTGTCTCTGAATCTCAGGGACAATGAATTCGTCGCGATCTTAGGACCTTCAGGCTCAGGAAAGACAACGCTTCTTAACATAATCGGAGGTCTGGACCGTTACGATAACGGCGACCTCATCATCAACGGCGTTTCAACTAAGCGTTATAAGGACAGGGACTGGGATTCATACAGAAACCACACTATCGGCTTCGTATTCCAGAGCTATAACCTGATCCCTCACCAGACGGTGCTCTCGAACGTAGAGCTCGCTCTTACGATCTCCGGAATATCCGGAAAAGAGCGCAAACAGAGAGCGCTCGATGCTCTTGATAAGGTCGGACTCCGCGAACAGGCTCACAAGAAGCCTAACCAGATGTCAGGCGGCCAGATGCAGAGAGTCGCTATCGCAAGAGCGCTTGTAAACGACCCGGACATCCTCCTGGCAGACGAGCCTACAGGCGCGCTTGATACTGAGACCAGCATCCAGGTAATGGACCTTCTTAAGGAGGTCGCTAAAGACCGCCTTGTCGTAATGGTTACGCACAACCCTGAACTCGCTGAGGAATACGCTACGAGAATAGTAAAGCTAAAGGACGGCAAGATAATTGCCGACAGCGATCCTTTTGATCCCGAGATGAGATCCGATGCATTGGCTCCGGTCCACAAGAATCTCGGCAAGGCTTCGATGAGCTTCCTTACGGCGCTCGCGCTGAGCTTTAATAACCTCTGGACCAAGAAGACGAGGACTGTCCTCGTTGCTTTTGCGGGCTCCATCGGCATCATCGGCATCGCGCTGATCTTATCGCTGTCTAACGGTATCAACACATATATCGACAGGATAGAGTCTCAGACCTTGTCCCAGTATCCTCTGTCGATCGAGAGATCTACGGTATCCTTCATGTCCATGATGATGGTATCGACTGACACATGGGAACCTGCCAAGGAAGGCGAAGTCACCGAAGTCCCTTCAGTAAGCCAGATCCTCTCAACGGTAAGGACAAATGACCTTATCGCTCTTAAGACATATTTTGACACTGAGAAGCCTGAGATCTATGACCTCACGAACGGCGTTGAATATTCGTACGGCATCGAGCCGCAGATCTTCCGCTATGAGAAGAACGGCGAGTTCAGACAGGTAAACCCCAACAACGATTTCTCTTCGATGGGTCTGTCTTCTTCATCGATGTTCACTTCAGCTTACAGCATGAATGTCTTTTTCGAGATCCCCGAGAACGAGGAACTCTACGTCAACCAGTACGACATCAAGACCGGCAGATGGCCTCAGAATTCCAAAGAGGCTGTCCTCGTTCTCACGCCGAACGGTGCGGTATCCGATTACATCATCTATGCATTCGGATTAAGAGACCCGAAAGAACTCGACAAGATGGTAAGAGACTTCTCCAACGGCATTGAAGTCGTTTCCGACCAGGAATACTTCACATGGCATTACGAGGACTTCATGGGCAAGACATTCAAGGTCACGCCTGCTTACAAGTTCTATAAGTACGATGAGAAGCAGAAAGTCTATACCGATATGAGGAACAGCGCCGATTACATGCGCAATCTCCTGAAGAACAGCAGGGATCTTGAGATCGTCGGCATCGTCCAGCCCAAGGCTGACCAGGACATCATGATGCTCGGTTCCGGTATCTATTACGGCAAGGATCTCGTTGAGGAATTAAGAGAAGAATCCGAGACCGCTGCGATCGTCAAGGCGCAGCTTGCTGACCGTGAAGTCAATGTCCTCACGGGCGAGAGATTCGATGAGGAAGAATCCGATTTCAAGATGGATAACCTTTTCGAGATCGACGAAGATGCTATAAGAGATGCTTTCAAGTTCGACGAGGACAAGCTCAAGTTCGACAAGGACGCGTTCGGCGACATGAGCGGCCTTGATTTTGCTGGTGCGTTGGGCAGCGCCATGCCGAACCTCTCCGAGAAGCAGTTAAAAGATCTCCTTAAGGGCGTTGAGCTCAAGATCGATACAGCTGCTCTGATCAAGGGCATGGGCAGCGTCTTCACTGATTATATGGATTATGCTTCCGCAGATCCTTCGACAGATTATTCCAAGCTCCCCGATGCGATCGCAGCTTACATTGCTTCTTCTGAAGGAAGCGCCGTTTTAAGACAACAGCTTATAAAGATAATCAACGAGAGCGGCATCGCAGATATCGATCAGGCCGTCGCAAATAAAGCGCTTTCCGCCATTACCGACGGCTTTGCCGAATATGCTCTTGCCAACGGAATGGACCTTACGGACCAGAGCCGCTACCCGGAATATTACCGCGAATACCTTCAGAGCACTGAAGGCAAAAAGATCCTTGACGAGCAGTCCGCCATGATCTCCAAAGAGATCACCGACAAGGTCAAGATCACTCCCAAGCAGGCACAGGGCGTTGCTGAAGCGATCCTTGATGCTTACAGCAAATATGCCACAGAGAATAATCTCCCTGACCCTAAAGCGCTTGAGGGTTCCCTCAAGGAATACATGGGTACGGACAGAGCAAAAAAGCTCATTACCGAAGTTGTCACATCATCCGTAAACGTCGATGAGATCACCAAGTCTCTGACCAAGAACGTCAACGGACTTACATCCCAGATGGCCGGCCAGCTTGCCAAGGGCATCGAAAAGGCCATCGGCATGGTAGTAGAGCGTCTTGCTTCCAACATGACCAAGGCTATGCAGGATACGTTCTCAGACTTCGGAAGCGCATTGTC
Source organism: Oscillospiraceae bacterium (assembly GCA_902764825.1). Classification (GTDB taxonomy): domain Bacteria; phylum Bacillota; class Clostridia; order Saccharofermentanales; family Saccharofermentanaceae; genus Saccharofermentans. The sequence goes on along the minus strand of CACWXL010000005.1, from coordinate 196,378 downwards.
AGTAGACCAGGATGCTTTTGCAAAGGCATTCCAGTTCAATATGGACGAGGACGAGATGCAGTCCTTCATGAGCGAACTCATGGGCGGTAAGACCTCTTCGGCAGAAGGCAATCTCTCCGCATTCGGTTACTGTGACAGGGAAGACCTCAGATCCATCACGATCTATCCTAAGGATTTCGAATCCAAGGACCAGATCACTACGATCATCAAGGACTATAACAAGATGGTCGAAGACAGGGGCGAAGAAGACAAGAGCATCGGCTATACAGACATCGTAGGCGCCCTTATGAAGTCCGTAACGAAGATCATCAACACGATCTCCTACGTTCTCATCGCATTCGTCGCAATATCACTCGTCGTATCATCTATCATGATCGGCGTCATCACATATATCAGCGTGTTAGAGCGCCGCAAGGAGATCGGTATCCTCCGCGCCATGGGTGCATCCAAGCGCAACGTCGCAGATGTCTTCAATGCCGAGACCATGATCACGGGCTTTTTGGCAGGTCTTTTCGGTGTCGGAATATCATTGATACTTCTTATCCCGATCAACTCGCTGATCCATAAGCTCGCAGAATCGGCCGACGTCAGTGCGGCCATGCCCTGGGCAGCAGCGATCATACTTGTGCTCTTAAGTGTCGTGCTGACCCTCATCGGAGGTCTCATCCCGTCAAAGACTGCGTCCAGACAGGATCCTGTAACGGCTTTGAGGACTGAATAAGTTTTTTCGCACTATCACCGAAAAGTGTCAAAAAATCATTAATAAATCATACAAAAACGGTGTGTAATCCCCTATAATATGACTATGCCTTTTTGGCAAGAGGCGCTACAAAAAGAGAAAGGGGAACAGCATGAACAGTAAAGCCATGTATAACCTGTCATACGGTCTTTTTGTCCTGACTGCCAAAGACGGCGCCAAGGATAACGGTTGTATCGTAAACACCGTAATTCAGGTCACTACCGAACCTAACAGGATCTCAGTCGCAGTCAATAAACTGAACTATACGCATGACATGATCCGCAAGACCGGCGAGTTCAATGTGTCGATCTTAACAGAGGGTTCGAAGTTCGATACCTATAAGCATTTCGGTTTCCAGAGCGGCAAGGATATCGACAAGTTCGAATCGATCGAGTTTTTGCGCGCGGCAAACGGCATCGCTTATATCGCAAAAGAGACGAATGCTTATCTTTCCGCAAAAGTCGTAAGCGAGACTGACTTAGGCACCCACACATTATTCCTGGCAGACGTTACCGACGGCGAAGTCTTATCGGACGACCCTTCAGTCACATATGCTTTCTACCAGAAGAATATCAAGCAGAAGCCCGCAGCACCCAAAGCTGACGAAGCACCCAAAAAAGGCTTTATCTGCACTGTCTGCGGATATATCTACGAAGGTGATACGCTTCCTTCAGACTTTATCTGTCCGTGGTGCAAGCATGACGCGAGCTACTTTATCCCCTTGGATAACGGCGCTCCGGTAAAAGAAGAGACAAAAGAAATAACAATAACCAATAAACAGGAGGAATCAAAAATGGCAAACAAGTACGCAGGTACACAGACAGAGAAGAATCTGCAGGCTGCTTTCGCAGGCGAATCACAGGCTAGAAACAAGTATACCTATTTCGCATCCAAGGCTAAGAAGGAAGGCTACGAGCAGATCGCAGCACTCTTCCTCAAGACTGCTGACAACGAGAAAGAGCACGCAAAGATGTGGTTCAAGGAGCTCGAGGGCATCGGCACAACAGCTGAGAACCTTGCAGCAGCTGCTGACGGCGAGAACTACGAGTGGACAGACATGTACGAAGACTTCGCCAAGACTGCTGAGGCAGAGGGCTTCCCGGCACTCGCAGCAAAGTTCAGAATGGTAGGCGCCATCGAGAAGCATCACGAAGAGAGATACAGAGCTCTCCTTAAGAACGTTGAGGCTCAGGAAGTCTTCGCAAAGAGCGAAGTTAAGGTCTGGGAGTGCAGAAACTGCGGTCACATCGTAGTCGGCACAAAGGCACCCGAGATGTGCCCTGTATGCGCTCATCCTCAGAGCTACTTCGAAGTAAACGCAGAGAATTACTGATATCTGTTCTGACTTCAAATGATATAAGGCTGTCCCATGACTGGGGCAGCCTATTTAATTGTGGTCCGTTGGTCTTAAGAGAGGCTCAAAACCATCTCTTATTCATCTCTGTCAGGAATTCCTTTGTGATCGGAAATCCTGAGCTCTCACCGATTACTGAATCGATGTCGCAATAGGGACAGATCGCGGTCCCGTGTTCGTCGCAGGCATTATCGGAAATTATCCACCTTTTGATCTTGGAAGGAGAGTAGATCTTTAAGCAATAGAAACAACCGCAGACCTTATCTTTCTTTAAGGCCTCCATGTGGTTGTTGCTGAATCTGTGAGCTAATGTGTAGTTGATCTCTGACATTTTATATCCCCATTAATTGTTTTGTCTGAAAAAGCGGTTAAGCGCGTTGTGAAGCCTTACTCTGGGTTCAAAACACTTGGTGTTCCGCGCCTGACCAAGATAAAAACGGCGGTTCTCCTTACGTGTTCTGAGAATGAGCCAGGCTTCGCCTTCGCCGGTGTAATCCGGGTTATTATTATCGCCAATCATGGCGATACTTGCGATGTCTTCTTTTAAGAAGTGCTCGTCATTGATCTTGATCGAACCCTCGCGAATCTCTATTTTGCGCGCCAGTTTTCTGTAACTCGCCAAGAAGACCAGAGACAGGATCACGCCCATAATCATTATCGGATATGAAAGGATACGCAGGTAACCAAGCATAATCGGTATGCCCGGTTCATTTTCGTGGAACTTCTCCGGGAGACAGGAATACACAAAGGCTACTGCGCCAGTACCTGTCACGAGCGATCCGATCTTGTAAAACTCTTTTCTGATGCTTGCAGCAGGGAATTCGATCTTTACAACACCGAATCCGTCAGCATATTCATCACTGACTTTTTCTACGGAAAGGCGGTTCTTATAGAACTGATCAAACCCCATCAGACTGTCAGCGATGGTTTTTCTGAGATCAACTGCATATTTGTTCGTACCTGAACCTGTATAGTAAGTCTTTATTGTTTTCCTTTCATCGTTCATTGCTTTGAGCTTTGTGCAGCTAAAAGGAAGGCATTTGAACAGACCGTTGTCCACTTCAAAAAAGACAGTTTTCTCTTTGAGGTCGTAGCAGTCATCATTTATCCTTACCTTTCCTTCGCCTGCGAAGATCTCGATTCTTTTTAACGGATTCCGCAATACAAATACTGAAGGAATGGACCAGAGCCAAAGCGACAGCACTAATATCCCGAACGGGACAAGCACGAAGAGAACCGGATTGTCAGGAAAAACAAATACCGGTCCCATCAATGCTGCTGCCAGCAAGAATCCGAGAAGAATATTGCGGATCTGAAATCTCTTAAGCCTCTTCACATCCACGTCAATGGCAAACGATTTTATCTCGACTACTGACATTAATCACTTCTCCATGTACAGCAGTCCGAACGTGCCGGGGCCGCAGTTGACGGAGACGGCAGGGGAGGCCTGCTTGAAGTAGATCTCGTCGAAGTGGACATGCTTCTCGACCAACTCGCGGATCCAGTCGGTGTCACGCTTGGTGAGGCCTACATAGGTTACGAAGAGAATGCTCGTGTCTATGTTGGCAGCGTTGCCGAGAACGGAGTTGATATAGGCTCTCCACGCATGTTCCCTTGCTCCGAAATAGGTCATGCCGACACCCATCTTGCCTTTGCGGAGCTTGAGGACAGGACGGCCCATAAGGGATTTGACGATGTTGGCCGTACCGGTGCCGACCTGGCCTGCACGTGACAGGAAGTCGAGATTATCAACGATGAAGCTCGTGTGGATCTTCTTTTTGTAGACTTCGAGCTTTTCTACTATCTGCTCGGCATTGAGGCCTTCTTCGACCATCTTAGCGGCTACGACCGCCATGAGGCCCTGACCGCTCGAGAGGTGTGCCGAATCGACTACGAATACGTTATCGAAGGACTTGGATGCTTCAAGCGCAGGTCCGTATCCGCTGTGCTCGATCTTGGATGAGATGGAGATGTGGATAACGTTATTGGCGTTGGCAAGCTGCTTGGAGAAGAACTCTTCGGCTTCTCTTACCGTAGGACCCTGAGGGAGGACAACGTGATCGGGATCCTCCATGTATTTGAGGACACCCTGGGTCTCGATCTCCTTGCCGTCCTTGAAGAGACCTTCTTCGGTACGGACCTTGTGAGGGATGATCGCGATGCCGTATTTCTCGACGAGTTCGGGAGAAAGGTCGGCGACACTCTCGGAGGTGATAACGATGCTCTTACGCTTCTTGGTGCCGCTCATCCAGGAGATGGATTCCTGGGCGATCTCGCTTCTGTTGCCGGTGATGTGGACGATCTCCTTCGGGAGATGGTTGTAAAGCTCATTTTCCAGAGCATCGCCGCTGACAGGCTTGGCGAGATAACCGTCGAAGTTCTCGCGTGCGTAGAGTGCCCTGTTCTCTTCATCGGCGTTTGCGGTGAGGATGATGATGGGGGTCTCACGGCAGCGTCCGCCGGTCTGATCCTTGATCTTTCTTCTGCACTCGACGCCGTCCATCTCAGGCATGAGGTGGTCCATGAAGATGACGTTGTACTTGATGTTGAGGGTCTTTCTGAGAGCATCGTTGCCGCTCGTTGCCGTATCGATCCTGACCTTGGTGTCTCTTAAGAGCTTGCTTACGACCATGAGGTTTGCTTCGTTGTCGTCAACGACAAGGATACGTGCCTCGGGAGCTTCAAACTTGGGAAGGTATTCCTTCTTTCTGCCTGAGCTTCCTGCCTTTGCGAAGTCGTAGTTGCCGACGGAGTCTTCGCGCTCGATCCTCTGCGGGATCTCGACCATAAAGGTGGAGCCCTTCTTGTAGACGCTGTTGACGGTGATCTTACCGCCCATGATGTCTACGAGCTGCTTAACGATGGAAAGGCCAAGGCCCGTTCCTTCAATGTGCTTTGTGGTCGTCTCGTCAACTCTCTTGAATGCGGAGAACAGGTAGGGGATATCTTCTGATTTGATTCCGATACCCGTATCAGAGACCATGTAGATCATGTTGCAGGTCTTATCGTCTTTTCGCTCACACTGGACAGTAAGGGATACGGAACCTTCCTTGGTGTATTTGATGGCATTGTTGATGATGTTTATAAGGACCTGCTTGATCCTGACTTCATCGCCTATGAGCTCGGCGGGGATGTCAGGGGATACGTCGACATTGAAGTCGAGCTTCTTGTCCTTTGCCCTGATCCAGAGCATGCCGACGATATCCGAGAGCATGTCGCCGGTGTGATAGGGTTCGATCAGGAGCTGCATGGAGCCTGACTGGAACTTGCTCATATCGAGGATGTCGTTGATGAGGTTTAAGAGGAGCTTGCCGGCTGCCTTGATGTTGACCGCATCTTCGATTACTTCCTCGCTTACGTCCTCACGGAGGATCATCTCGTTTAAGCCGATGATGGTGTTGATCGGAGTCCTGATCTCATGGCTCATGTTTGAGAAGAAGCTGTTCTGGGACTTGTTGAGCATATAGATCTCTTTACGCTGCTTCTCTGCCGTTACGAGCTGCTCATTAAGCCTGAACTTCGTATAAGACATTATGATTCCCATTACGATCTGGAAAACGGAGAAGATCAGGAAGTTTGCCATCTCGTTCGGCTCGATCGAACCTATCGAAACTGCATAGTAGAGGAATGAGACGACCGCGATATTGGATGAGAGCGCCACGAGGAAATAGACCAGCGGGTTGAAATATACGCAGAGGGGGACGACCAGCGCCACGGTCATGAAGAGCGTGGTGTCCACCGTATTACGAGCCATGAAATTGACGACCATAAGAGCAATTACCCAGATATACAGGGTTACGCCCATGAAATGGTTCAGGAAGAAGATCGTACGGTATCTGGCGGTAAAATCCTTCATCGCATAGTTCGCGCCGAAAAGCCATGCGACTGCGATCGCGATTACCCATACATAGCAGATCTGGTGATAAAGGACCGTCGTCCCTCCGAAATACGAAGGCCAGGCAAAGGTCATTATCATGAACGTGAGAGCGGCGAGAAGCGTTATGACCATCGTGACGCGTGTGGGTCCGACTGACTCATAGTAAGCGGATCTTATTGCTTCACGGTCGTTACGGGACGGCTTGAACAGATATCTCAACATGTCTTTCATACCTTTTCACCTCCGTCATTCTCAGGTGCGAATTCGAAAACGTCATCGTCCTGTTTGTCCTCATCGCCGGACATGAGCAGGTTCTTGATCTCTCCTGCGATGACTCCGTAATCCCTGATCATTGCTTCGTGATTCTGCAGGATGAAGTTCTCTTCGTTTTCCTTTGCAGCCTTCTCCAAAGCCTTTGCCTTCTCGGACAGACCGGTAACGCCGATCATCTTGGAAGTGCTCTTTAACGCATGGACTAAGATCTCGTAATTGTGCCAGTCCCTGACTTTATAATATTTCTTCATTGAACCGATCTTATCGGCTGATTCTGTCGAATACTGCATCAGGAGCGACTTGTAGAAGTCCCTGTCGCCGACGCAGTATTTAAGTCCTGCTTCGGTATCGATGCCGCACTTCCGAAGTTCCGTTATGAAGTCTTTCTCCTTAACGGGTTCAGGCTTTGCCGCTTCTTCGGGTTCGTCAGGCAATGATTCGACCTGACCGTCGGCATCGACAAAGGATAAAGCCGACTTGGGGAGGACCTGCTTTAAGACCCTCTCGAGTTCTTCTATCTCAATAGGCTTGCTTACAAAGCCGTCAAAGCCTTCTGACAGGAACATCTGCTTAGCAGAGCTCATCGCATTTGCGGTAAGGGCAACGACCGGAACTGAGCCGTTGAGACCTGAGACATCGTTCCTGATCCTCTTCATGGCTTCGACGCCGTCCATTCCGCTCATCATGTGGTCCATGAATATGATGTCAAAGACCTTATCGCGGCAGACATCGATCGATTCCTGACCGGAAGTTACAGTGGTTACCTTCATTCCGTATCTGGCGAAGATGCTCTTTGCAACGACGAGGTTCATCGATTCGTCGTCGACAACAAGGGCCCTTACGCCGTCACAGCGGAGCTTCTTGACACGCTCTTCCTTGCTGTCGACCGTGGAATTAAGAATGGATACGACAGGGAAGCAGTAGAAAGGCTTTTCGAGCACTTTGACGTGTGAATTCTTCGGAAGCACCATACCTTCGTTTGCGACGACCGCAACGACCATTTCCTTGGCAAGGCTTTCGATGAGGTCGACGTTGTCGTTATATTCGTCTTCGGCGATGAAGAGGTGCGTAAGGTGGACCGAGTTATGCAGGAGCTTCAAGTTCTCGGCATTATTAACGCGGTGCATCTGGACGCCGAGGCCCTTTACGATGTTGAGGACCATGGAGTTGTAGTAGTCTCTTACTGCCGGATGATCGTATTTCTCGAAATGCAGGAAGGCACCAAGGCAGAGCTTGTCCGGCGCTGCAACGGACATGCAGCTCAGAGGATCGACGATCCTCTGGGGAATACTGACGTTGACCGTGGTTCCGACATCGGGCTTGCTCTCTATCGTCATGAAGCCGCCTAAGAGGGAGACGAAGCCTGATGCTATTGCAAGACCGAGACCTAAGCCGCCGCCCTGACGGGAACGGCTGGAATCAGCCTGGTAGAAGCTGTCGTAGACCTTCTCGAGTTCATATTCGGTCATGCCCTTTCCGGTATCGGTTACCTCAATACAGAGGTTGGCGCCGTAAGCGTGGTTCACGGTCGTGATCCTTACGTAAACGCCGCCCTTCTGGGTGTACTTGAGACCGTTGGTGATAAGGGCTTTGAGGACCTTCTTGATCTTGGAGACGTCGGAATTCATGACTGCGGGGATCGCGGGGTCGACGTCTATTATGAGCTCAACGTTCTTGGATTTGTAATGCCTGAGATCGGCAACGAGGTCGTTGAGAACTGAAGAGAGCATATAGTCTTCGTTGTTGCAGACTGCCTTCTTACGGTCGATCTCGGAATAGTCGAGGATATCGCTGATCTGCTCTGCGACCTTACGTCCGGCATCCCTAACGGCGATAAGATCGCCTTCGATCTCCCTGTGTCTGGATTTGTCGATGCAGAGAGTCGTAAGACCGATGATCGCGTTGACAGGAGTCCTTAATTCGTGTGAGACGTTTGCGAGGAAATCGTTAAGATGTTCTGTGGCTTCAGTGAGCTGGACGACTTCATCCTTGGATTTGTTAAGCACCTGGAGCCACTTGTCGATGATGCTCTTCGCGAATCTTCCGATGAAGAAGATCATGATGAAATGGAGCGCGAGGCGCGAGATCACAAGGACACTGAATTCTTCCTTGTTTATGGCCATTATTACGACTTCGTAGGTCATCGTCAGATAGAACGTGAACTGGCAGAGGGTAATGAATGCCTTCTTGCCTGTCATCGTATGGAGCATGATGAGGGCAGCCATGACGAGGGCAAGGTCGAAAGTACTTGTCTGGTGTATTCCGTAGAAGAAATAGCATCCCATCATGAGGACGGCATAGAGCCAGATGCGGACATTCGAAGGAGCCGTGTGCCTGATGTGAAGGACCCAGGCAGCGATCATTCCTCCGATGATGAGGATGAGAGCCCATTTCTCCCAGTCCAAGAGGAGGGATTCAACGACGAGGATTGTCGCAAAGATAGTGTAGCTTATCAGGATTGTAAGGTGCGAAGTCTGAAATAGATCCTTGTCGTTAGTACTCATTGTGATCACCCTCTTAATCTGTATTCTTTATCTTCCTCTGCTATCGTGAGCATTATCTCGGCAATCTTCGGATCGAACTGTGTTCCCATTCCAAGTTCAAGCTCGTTCTTTACAGCCTCCTGTGACAGGTGGCCCCTGTAGCTCCTGTCAGAGGACATGGCGTCATAAGCATCGGCGACCGCTATTATCCTTGCCTCTTCGGGGATCTGGGTGCCTTTGATGCCCTTCGGATAACCGGTGCCGTCGTATCTCTCGTGATGATACATGGCACAACTCTCGAACTTCGGATCGTTCTCGATATTCCTGAGAATGGAAGCGCCCATCGAAGAGTGCGCCTTGATGAGTTCATATTCCTCAGCCGTAAGTGTTCCGGGCTTGTTGAGGATCCCGTCAGGGATGCCGATCTTGCCGACATCGTGTAAGAGTGCGAGCACATAGATCTCGTCCTGTCTGGCATCGGAGTATCCGAGTCTCTTGGCGATCATCCTGGAGTATTCGGCGACGCGTGACGAGTGTCCCTTTGTATATTCGTCCTTGGTGTCGATAACCGCGGCAAGAGAGCTTACGATCTGCATGAACAGATCCTTGTTCTCCCTTGTCTTCTGTTCGACTTCGAAATAGAGCTGGTTCTGCAGCGTAACGAGTTCGATGAGGTTCTTTACCCTCATGAGGAGAACTTCAGGAACAAAGGGCTTTCTGATGAAGTCCATCGCGCCGAGTGCAAGGCCTTCGCGCTCTGCGCCCTCGCTCTCGTCAGCCGTAAGGAATATGACGGGGATCCTGGATGCCGCGGTCTCTAATGAATGCAGCTTCTTTATGCAGTCGAAGCCGCTCATGCCGGGCATCTTTACGTCAAGAAGGATAAGATTCGGAAGTTCGTTCTCTTTCGCGAGGTAATCGAAAAGAGCCTCGCCCGATTTGAGCGCAGCGACACGCATGCCGCCGGAACTTAAGATCTTTCCTGCGACCTGAAGGTTGATGACGTCATCATCCACCACAACGACCTTCTTGACCTTGTTGGTGGAGATGAGTTCCTGTCTGCTGCCGATGAATTCCTTCTCGTGGGCGACATTGATATTTGAGGCACTAGTCAGAGCCCAGTTTTCCACGAGATGAGAGATTACCTTGTCGATGGAATCTGCCCTGATATCAGTTAAGAACACGAAATACTGGTTCTTGCCGTATCTCATGAAGATATCGGATTTTCTGAGCGAACTCCTGATATGGTTGCCGAATTCGTCGACGCCGTCATAGAAATCGGAACCGTTAATGCCGTCGGCGGGAGTTAATGTGAATAAGACCTTACATGCGTTTATATGGTGACGCATTATGTATCTGATGACATAGCGGTATACGGGCGAGAAAGAATCCTTGTCGAGCTGGAGAGCAACGTCCTGGATGGAGCGCTCGCCCAATATCTCGGAGATCGCACGGATATCGTGAACGGGAGTATCATTTCCTTCTTCTGCGTCGTCATCGTAGAGCCCGTAGCCGTGCTTGCCGTTCTTCTTGACATTGTAGAGCGACTTGTCCGCAAGCTTTAAGAGGGAATTGTAATCGTTGCCGTATCTCGGTACGAAGATGCCGCCGATCGAAGCTCCGATGGGGATGCTCATATCGTCGCCCATGAGATTTTTGGCGCTTGCGGTAATATCATCATTTATCTTTCTCGAGATAGCCGAGACATCGGATTCGTAGGTTACTCCTGCCGCAAAGGCGACGAATTCGTCACCGCCGATACGTCCGCACTTACTGCCTGAAGGAACTGCATTCCTGATGGCATCGGCGCAGGCGATAAGGACTCTGTCACCCATCTCATGACCGTAAATATCGTTTACGAGCTTAAACGAATCAAGGTCGATCATCATAAGGCAGCCGGACTTCTCGGAACACATTTTCGAGAGCTCGGCGCCTGCAGCGCCCTTATTCAGAAAGCCCGTAAGCTTGTCGATCGTGGCCTCGCTCTTGAGGTCATGCATCTCCTGGGAGTTCGACATGATATTGTCGATCCTTCGAAGGAGGACATCGGGATTGAACGGCTTTCTGATAAAGTCAGAAACGCCCACTTCAAAACCTCTAGTCTCAGTATCAACATCTTCATCCGCGGTGAGAAAAACAACCGGGGTCTTCATAAGACCCTTCTGCTGCTCGAATTTACGTAATTCTCCCAGAGTCTCGAACCCGTCCATGACCGGCATCTTGATATCGAGAAGTACCAGATCCGGCATGCCGTTCTCATTGACATATTCCAGGAAGGAACTGCCGGACTTAAAGGCAGTCACACGCATGTTGTTTTTGCTCAGGATGTGTCCTGCCATCTTGAGATTGGCAGTGTCGTCGTCAACGACGATAATCCATTTAGCCATAATTAAGACACCCCTAATACATTTAGAAAAAGCACTAGTATTTAAAATAATAACATGGGGGTTTTCAAAAGTCGTTAGCAAATGGCATTTCGGAAATAAAGATATTGATTTTTTGACAACTATCCTTAACTACACCTTAATAACACCGGAAATCTATTGCAAACCGATTTTTCAAATGGCAGAATCTTCACAGTGTTTTACTATTTGGGGGTAATTGATTATGTTAGAAGTCAAGAACGTAACGAAGCGTTACGGTAAAAATGTTGCATGCAATGATGTATCGTTCACGTTAGAGCCGGGTTCTCTGACAGTCCTTCTGGGACCCAACGGTGCCGGCAAGAGTACGATCATCAAGTCCATCATCGGCTTTTTGAAGTATGACGGAACCATCACCGTAAACGGCATGGTCAATAAGTCCGTCGGCGCAAGAAAGATCCTGGGCTATATTCCGGAGATGCCTTCGCTCTATCCGACGCTTACAGTCATAGAGCACATGGAATTCATTGCAAGAGCATATAAGCTTACGGACTACAAGGACCGCATCAACATGCTCCTTGAGCGCTTCGAGCTTGATGACAAGCGCAAGAAGTTCGGTGATGAATTATCAAAGGGCATGCAGCAGAAACTGAATCTCTGCCTGGGCCTTCTTCCCGATCCTGACATCATCCTTCTCGATGAGCCTCTGGTAGGTCTTGATCCTCATGCGATCAAGGAATTGAAGAATTACATCGAAGAGATGCGCAAAGCGGGAAAGACACTGTTTATCAGCACCCACATCATCGACAGCGTCGACATGCTCTGGGACAGGACCATCATCATGCAGAACGGCCAGATCAAGGCTAACGTTACGAGAGCTGAGGTCGATGCAAGCGGAAAGACATTGGAAGACCTGTTCTTCGAAGTAACCGAGGGCATTGATAAATCAACCGTAAGCAGTGAAGGAGAGCCTGAAGCATGAGACTTTTCCTTTATTATGTTTCCCACTCGCTTTTTAACACGATTAAAAAGCTGATGAAGACGTGGGTTGCTTTCATTATAATCGCGATGGTCTTCGGACTTGTCGTAGGCCTTGTTACCTCGATCTTCAGCAAAAATGATAAGAAGAGCAATACGGAACCTTCAGAGACTTCGATCATTCAGTATGATGAAGGCGAAGGTCCGGGCGAAGAGATCTCCGTGGAAGACGCGGTATCTGGCCAGCTTGCCAAATCCAAGATCGGCCGGATGATGGAGAAATACGACATAACAAAAGAGCAGATCGTTGATCTTGCCATTTCCGCGATATTCCTTCTGATCCTTGCCACTAATATCTTAAACGCACAGAATTCTTCCAAGATCTTCCTGCCGGCGGATGTTCCGATGCTGTTCTCATCACCGATGAGGCCTCAGTCTGTTCTCATGTTCAGGCTTCTTTGCACGCTCGGCTCATCACTCCTGATCTCGCTGTTCATGCTGTTCCAGATACCTAATCTGACGCATGGCGCGGGCCTGAGCCTCTTGGGCGCGGTATCGATTATAATCGTATATTCGCTGACACTCGTATTCAGCACACTGGTTCAGGTGGTCTTTTATACGATCACATCGAAAATGAAGAGCGGAACCGGAAACATCAAGAATTTCCTTGCCGGAGTTTACGGTGCCATCGCCGTTGGCTTCTTGGCTTATACGGTTATTACAAAGCAGCCTGTGATCGCTGCCCTCTTCGCATTCTTTGCAGGCGTAAATACCCACTGGGTGCCTTTCTGGGGATGGCTCAGAGGCATCTCATATTATGCATGCACCGGTGATATCGTTTCCTCGGTCATCTATCTCGGTCTCTTCGTCGCAGCATGTGCAGTGCTCGTTCTTGTTATCTGGAAGCTCAAGGCAGACTTCTACGAAGATGCAATGTTTGCCGCAGAACATAAGGCAGAGCAGCTCGAGAGTGCCAGAAATGCCGCAAAGGGCGGTGTCATGACCAGGGAAAAGGAGAGAAAGGGCAAAGTCGACAGGGAAGGCTTCCATTACGGAAGCGGCGCAAACGTCTTCCTTTATAAGGCTCTCTTCAACAGATTCAGATTTGCCAAGCTCAAGGTATTCTCCACGACGATGATCATCTACACGGTCATCGCAGGCGTAGTTGCATACCTTGCGAGACAGTATCCTTACGGCGATGCTTTCTTCATCCCCGCAGCAGTGCTCGGAGTCATGGCATTCTACAGGACCATGGGTGACCCGATCAGGGAAGACACTTCCAAGGATTTCTTCATCTTGATCCCCGAAAAGCCGCACAAGAAGCTCCTGTATTCATTGCTCGGATGTCTTTCCGTCACGGCGATAGACCTTCTGCTCCCGATAATCGTTGCGGCAGTTATCCTTAAGGCTGATCCTTTAAGCGTTATCGCATGGTTCCTGTTCATACTGTCGATCAGCTTCTTTGCTACGGTTGTAGGAACCCTCATCTCGCTCTCGCTTCCTAAGGATCAGGCGCAGACGATAGCACTTATCGTACAGATGATGTTCCTTTATTTCGGACTTACGCCTTCTGCAGTCGCAGTTATAGCCGGAATCCTCTTAGGACACCTTACCCCGGCCATCCTTATCGGAACAGCGATCAATGCACTTATCGCATTCCTCGTATCGCTTATCCTGCCGGCGGTCCTTGGAAGAAAGTAACTTAATAACGGTAGATCAAGGCTTAAGATGCCCGTCTTTGTTGATACATAGACGGGCATCTATATATTTAATCTTGTAACATTTTTTTGTTTTACAATAGCGTTTTTTGACGATAAAATATATCCGGTTAAATTCGCTTTTTACATGATGTTGGAGCAGTAACAATTATGGATATATTCATGTTTGTAACCCTTTTCGGAGGCTTGGCATTCTTCCTTTACGGAATGAAGCTCTTATCTGATTCACTTAAGAAGACCGCAGGCGGCCGCCTGGAGAAACTCCTCAATAAAGCCACTGACAACCAGTTCAAAGGTCTTACCATAGGCGCCATCATAACGATCGCCATACAGTCTTCATCCGCCATGACGGTAATGCTGGTCGGCTTCGTTAACTCCGGCATCATGGAACTGCCCCAGACAGTAGGCGTTATCTTCGGTTCTGATATCGGCACCACGCTTACGGCATGGATCTTATCCCTTGCCGGAATCGATTCAGGCGACAACATAATCTTAAGACTTCTGAAGCCTTCATGCTTCTCTCTTATCTTTGCCCTTATCGGTATTATCCTGATCATGGCAACCAAGAAGCAGAAGAACAAGGATATCGGCACGATGCTCTTGGGCTTCTCCATCCTCATGCAGGGCATGACCATGATGTCCTCATCCATGGAGCCTTTAAAAGAGATGGACAGCTTCGTATCCATAATGACAGCCTTCAAGAATCCGCTCTTGGGCGTTTTCTCCGGCGCGATCGTTACAGGCATCATCCAGAGCTCGGCTGCCGCCATCGGTATCCTGCAGTCGATCTCCATGACAGGTCAGCTTACATACGGCATGGCCATTCCGCTCGTAATGGGTGCCAATATCGGCACATGCATGACGGCTATCCTCTCATCCATCGGTGTTAACAGGGATGCCAAGAGAGTTACGGTCATTCACGTCGCGATAAAGCTCATCGGCACGGTCATCTGGCTCATCGTTTTCTACAGCGTAAATGCGATATTCGATTTCGACTTCCTGAACAGTCCTGTAAATATCGTAGGCGTTGCTGCGATCCACTCGGTATTCAACATCGCCAATACGGTACTGCTTTTCCCGTTCTCGAAGCTCCTTGTAAAGATAGCCCATCTCATCGTCAAGGAGACGGAAGAAGAGCAGGAATTCAAGCTCGACGAGCGTCTCATGCTTACACCTTCGATCGCTGTAGGTGAGTGCCGCAACATGATGGTCAAGATGGTAACCAAGGCAAAGGACGGCCTTGATAAGTCCATGGGAATGCTCATCAACGGCTATAACGCCAATGATTTCGATTACATAAAGAAGAACGAAGAGAAGGTCGACGGCTACGAGGATATCTTAGGCTCTTACCTGATGAAGCTTACGACAACACAGCACTTAAGCGTTGAAGATAAGAACAGGTCATCAAGGATCCTCCAGGCCATAGGTGAAGTCGAGCGAATCGCCGACCACGCAAACTACCTCTCCGATTCATCAGAAGAGATCGCCAATAAGCATCTCGAATTCTCCGATGCCGCAAAGGCAGAGCTCGCCATGGTGATCCCCGCCGTCCGCGAGATCTACACGATGGCTCTGGACTGCTATCTTTCCAATAATGCCAAGGGCGCCGACGATGTTGGACCCTTGAGGATCGTCATCAGCGAGATGTGCGACGAGTTTAAGGCAAATCACGTTGAAAGACTTGCTAACGGCAACTGCACGACAGAGCAGGGATTCGTATTTAACGATATTCTCTACAGCTGCGTCAGGATCGCCGAGCACAGCCTCAACATCGCTGCCATCGCTTACAGATACAAGTCATCCAGCAAGACACAGCCGGATACTTATATGCACGACTTCAAGCAGCGTAAGAAGAATGACGAGAAGAAGTACGAGGAGTACGTCCAGAAGTTCAGGAAGCCCGCTGCCAAGGCTTAATCGCAGAGGTAGTACCTGACGTCATATCTGCCGTCGTCTTCCATATCCATTATCATGTAACTGCGCGCAGAACCGCCGCGGGGGAGTGTGACTGATCCGGGATTAAGGATGCGCGGCCCCGAGAAACTCGATCCGAAGCCTGATTCATAGAATCCGTTATATTCCGAGACTGCATCACCGAAGCTGTCGTATGGGACATGCGTGTGTCCGAACATGCAGATGTCACAGCCGTTCTCCTGAGCGGTGAGCGACAGTGTCAGAAGTCCGTAATTTACTTTCTGCAGGTGGCCGTGGGAACAGAATATCTTATGGCCGTTGAGAGTGAAGACGGCACTGTTCCTTACAAGATCCGGATCGCAGTAAGTATCGCAGTTGCCCCTTACGAAGATGCAGGGGGTCTTTGGGGCTCCGGCCCATCTTGCGATCTCTGATTGTGAGTATTCCGCATCACCCAGATGGATCAGCATATCAGGAGCTTCCTTCATTATCGCCGCCCTTAGAGGTCCGTTATTGCCGTGTGAGTCACTTACGATCAGTATCTTCATGAGCGTTCCTTGTCAGATAAAGTAAAAGTCAGTATCCCAGCCCGGGATGCATCTTGTGTGGCGCATATAGATCTTATAATCGTCCCTGATCTCCGCAACTTTTTTGACGATCGCGAAAACATCCTCGCTCCTGTGATAGCAGGCGATCTTCATTGCGGGACGGCATTTCCTGACAGTCTCTTTTGCGCCTTCTACCGCATCTGCTTCAGAGCCTTCGACATCGAACTTGATGAAGCTGACATTGTCAGGGGCAATGGAATCAACGGTTACTACGTCTATATCGATCGTTTTCTTAAGCTCGACATTGCTTGCCGCAAGAGCCCTTGTGCCCCTTCCTCTGGAGGCCGATACCTTCTCTTTGCCGGTATGGCTTCCGACAAGTGCATTAATGCATGTTATGTCAGAACCGAGCTTTTCTGCGCATTCTTTAAGCTTCTTGAATGAATGGCGCTCAGGCTCGACTGCAATGGCCTTATCAAGGCACGGGAACTTATCAAGATAACGGATCAGAGTATCGCCGTAGTAAGCGCCGAGATCGACAAAACAGCCATCAGAGATGTCCTTTAACAGTTTAAGTTCATCATCAGGATCTGATTCGGCTCCGGCGAGATAAGATATGTCGCCCGTAAGCTTATAGCTTATGTAGTTCTCGAAGCATCTTTGCGAAGCTTCATCTGCCAGGCGCGAAAAGACGTCTTCGATGGAATCTCTTGCAGATCCGTAGAATTCACGCGTGAATAAGACATTTCCGTATACGGGAACGTCAGGAACATAGAGCTCTCTTTCAGACTTTATCCTTGATACCTGCTCTAATACTTCAGGTCTTGATGAGCCGAAGCATACGAGGACGATGAAGTCCTTGTCACCGTACTTTTCGCAGCATTCGGAATAAGAGATGACCTTGAACCCGTGGAACATTCTGTCCCTGACAAAACCGTCACTTGCAAAAACAGCAATGATAAGGTCTTTAAGACCGTATCTTTCCAGCACGGAGATTATCTTGTCAGCACCGTCTCCCGTGCCGTAGAGGGCAATGGGGCGGCGGACATCTGACAGGTATTCCCATAGATCTTGTTTTGTTCCGGACACATTCATAGGGATAAGTATAAAGCGAAGGCAGATTTTTTTCGAGAAGGCTGCAACATTTTGTTCCATATATCTGTTCTTAAGGTAACAACGAAGGACTATCAAATGTCAATATGGAGGACATACATATGAAAAAAAGTGCAGTCATAGGAATAATCGCAGGCGTGGTCGCCGTTAATTTCCTGGGGTTCGGCATGCTCGGTGCCTATTTGAAAAAAGCGAAGGCAGCAAGCGCACAAGTTGTTGAGCATAACGCAAAAGTCGAGGTCGTAAACGATTCGATCAATTCAGTGCTTAGCGGCAACAGCGCAAAATACAGGGCCGGAGCAGGAGATGCAATGGCCGATTACGATTACGGATATGACGAAGCGGAATATGCCAATGAATCACCGGCAGATCCGGGAGCAGGTCCGTCCGTATCTAATGAAGTAAATGTCGATCCCGCAAAGGGCAGGCTCCTCATAAGGACAGTATCGATGTCCACTGAGACCAAGACCATCGACAAGGTCAAGACCGATGTCGAGAGCCAGATCAGGGAACTGGGCGGATATATCGAGAATTCCTCAATGTCAGGCACAGGCAAGAACAGGGACCTGCGAACGATCTATTACACGATCAGGATACCTGCAGATAAGCTGGATTCCCTTATCACCACTGTAGGCAACAGCTGCACGGTATTGTCTTCAAGCGAGAACACATCGGATGTTACTCTTGAATACGTTGATACAAAGGCAAGAGTCGATTCTTTAAGAGTCGAATACGATCAGCTCATAAAGCTCCTTGCAGATGCAAAGGATCTCGACAATATCCTCATCCTTCAGAACAGACTTACCGAAGTAAGATATCAGATCGAGAGCTGTGAATCCCGCATCAGAGTGCTTGAGAACCAGGTTCAGTATGCGACATTAAATCTCCAGATCACTGAAGTCCTTGAAGAGACACAGATCGAGGAACCTCACGTTGTCACATACGGAGAGAGAGTAGGCGAACAGTTTAAGGATATGTGGGAAGGCACGGTCGAATTCTTCCAGAATTTCCTGCTCGGACTTATCGCAGCTATCCCGTTCCTGGTATTCATGGGAATCGTTGCAGTGATCGTCATCGTCATCGTATTCTCTGTACGCAGGAAGAAAATGAAGAGAGAAGCAAAAGCACTTGCAGAGGCAAAGGCTGAAGCAGCAAGAAGAGCATCTCTGAGCGGGAAGAAGGACGAAAAGAAGGACGAAAAGAAGGACGAAGCAAAAGAAGATCAGGAATAAGTTTTACATATATGATCTGTAGTCAGAATCTGATTAACCGGCCGCGGATATTAGGATAAAAAAGGAACAATTACGGTATAAGAATCCTGTCAGAATTTGAATACAGAGAAATCACATCCGGCTGCGAAGCTCTCCCAATTACCGGGACCTCCGCAGCCGATGTTGTCATATACTGCACAAGTCTTAAAGCCGCCTGATCTTGCGCCCTCGATCGCGCGGAGGACATCATCAAAGACCAGCGACTGATGCGGAGTTATCACATTTCCTCCGGCTGACAGATAATCCGTTACGCGGAGGAAGATATCGGGTGAACCCTTATCAATGTTGCCGCCTAAGTCTTCTAACGTTATCACGCAGTCGAAAAGATCCTTTATGCCTGTAGCTTCAAGCGAGGCAATAGCATTTTTCTTCGACAGGGCTGTAGCAACTGACAATTTGAAGCCGAGCTTTCTTGCTTTGTCCAGATATTCCTTAGCCCCTTCTTTAAGCGCGACTTCAGATCTGTAGAAGTCATATACCATTGATTCCCAGGCTTCGATTATCTCCTGCCATGTGAGGGGAATGCGGTATTTTTCCTGAGTGTATCTGGCGGCATTTTCCATCGTGCTGCGCTTTACCATCTCAGTATATTCGGGAGTAACCTCATACCCGTATCTTCCGAGGAACTCGATATCGACGTCATTCCAGACGCTCATGGAATCAAGGAGCGTTCCGTCGAGATCGAAGATCAAAAGCTTAACGCCCTCTTTAGAGAGCGTTTTGAGATCGGGATAATTAGCGGTATTTGCCGGACCCATCATTACTCCATGTAAGAGAGCTTTCCCTTGAGATCTTCCAGGGCCTTTTCTCTCTTGGTGTTGAAATCAACTTTGTTATTCTCGATAAGGTTGTTTCCGTATGAATCGATCGAAACGATCAGAGGTCCGAACTTATCGCACTTAAGCTTCCACATGGCTTCCGGCATGCCCAGGTCGAGCCACTCGACGCCTTCGCAGTCGATGACTTCCTCAGCTGCAACAACGGCGCAGCCGCCGGGGAAGATAGTGTGGACAGCGCAGTTATCAACGCAGCCCTTTGTCGTCTTGGGACCCATTCCGCCCTTGCCGATGATGATCTTAACGCCGGTCTTCTCGAGGAATTCGGCCTGAGCCTTCTCCATACGCATTGATGTGGTGGGGCCGACGCTTATTACCTTGTATTTGTCAGGTTCGCCGTCAGAAGAGATCTTCTTCATGATGGGGCCTGCGTGGAAGATCGCCTTGCCCTTGAGGTCAACCGGAGGCTCCTTGCCGCCGATAACGACCCTGTGGTGAACATCGTCTCTGCCGGTAACGATATCGCCCGTAAGATAGATTACGTCGCCGATGTGGACCTTCCTGATATCTTCGTCCGTAACGGGTGTTTTAAATTCAAATGTGCTCATAAGACTGCCCCCTTGTGTGTGAAGAAGTCGTAGGTGAAGTCGGGATTGATCCTGATTCCTGCTCTTCTGTGTGCCCAGCATGCCGTGGACATACCCATTGCAAGTGTTGCGGGGTGTCTTGAAGCCTGCTCGATATTGACGCCCATGACAGACATCTTACCGCCGAATCCGCCGGGGCCTAAGCCTATCGAATTAAGGCCGTCTTCCAGGAGCTTTTCCATCTCGGCTGCCTTGGGATTGGGGTTATGAGAACCGACCTGCCTGAGAAGAGCCTTTTTCGAGAGCTTGGCAGCAACTTCGGACGAACCTGCGATACCGATGCCTACAAGGCACGGAGGGCAGGCATTTACGCCGTATGTCGTCATCTGCTCGAAAACAGCTTTCGCAATTCCTTCGTAGCCTTCAAGAGGCATGAGGACCTTTGAGAAGCCGGGGAGCGAGCATCCGCCGCCTGCCATATAGAAATAGAGCTCCAACTGATCGGAATCCTTTACGATCTCCCAGTCGATCCAGGGGCTGTGGGTTCCTATGTTGTTGCCGGTGTTCTTCTCGTCGAAGACCTCAACGGCATTAGGTCTTAAGGGAGCTTTTGCAGTAGCGTCCCTGACTGCATCAACAAGCGAATCTTCGATGATGTCCATATAAGGCCATTTGGATCCGACGCGCGCGAAAAACTGCGGGATTCCGGTATCCTGGCATGAAGGTCTCTTCAAAGAATCCGCAAGCTCCATGTTCTTCTTCATAACTTTGTATATCTCGGGTGCGAAGCCCTCATTCTCGACCTCGCTCATCTGCGTAAGACGAAGCTTTACGTCGTCCGGAAGATGTCCGGCAGAATAGCTCATAAAGGAAGCGACAAGTGACGCCAGCTTCTCGCGGGGCATGTCTTGTGACATAAGAAAACCTCCATAGATCATTGATGTGTCAATTATATAACAATGAAGCATTATAAACGGACTTGCACTTTCAATAAATACCCAAGTTCTTTATAATAAGCCAAATAATTAAATGAATTTTGTATAAAGGGGAATATGAATAATGACTGAAGAAACGAGGCTTAAAGCACCGGTCCTTGCCAGACTGTCTTCTGACAAGGTGTTCTGCTATTTATCAATGGCGCTGTTTCTGGCGCTGCCGATCGTGGAGATCATAACAGAGCTGTTGGGCAAGTTTAAGATCAAGGTAATCGGACCACGTCCGCCTTATCCGTCTTATTTCCAGCCCTATGTCGTAGCGGTATTCGGCGCGCTCCTGGCACTTGCCGTTATTCTGAATGTTGTATCAAGGATAGTAAACGGAAAGTTCCAGTTATACGTTGCTGACGTTTTCTTCGTCACGCTCTTCATCTTCATGCTCCTCTCAATGGCATTCTCCGTTAATCCCGGTGTTTTCGCGGGCGGATCAAAATATTATTGCGAGAGACCTGAGATATTCCTTTGTTATTACTGCCTCTATTATGCGGGCACCATGATCGAAGATCCGAAACTCCGCAAAAAGATGCTCTACACTTATTTCGTCGTAGCTCTCATCCAGGGTGTTGTCGCATTCCTGCAGACATTCAGGATCGAGATCCACTACTGCCTCTTCCTTTACAACAGGGCATCCACAAAAGCGGCTTACGGACTTCTTCAGAACACGAATTTCTACGGAGCACTCTCTCTTGTATTTGTTGCAGCGGTTTCCGGATTGTTCATATTCAGTTCGGTTCTGTTTAAATCAAAAAACATCAAATACACCAAGTGGGTCTTCTTTGCTGCAGCCCTTTTGCTCTTCTACACAATGCTCGCTAGCTACTCACGTCTTGCATGGCTCGGCTTTGCAGGCATGATCTGCACATACATCATTTCCTTCATCGTTATGCGCAAGAGCACGATGGACAAGGCTAAGCTTAAGAAGATCGTAACCGACTTCCTTATCATGTGCGGCGGCTTCCTGGTTGTTATCCTTATCACGACCCTGGCTACAAACATCGTAACCAGCAGAGTCAAGGAGACAGCTACCGATACGCTTGCCAGAGTAGGTGACGACAACTTCGGTCACGGCAGAGGAAGGATCTGGAGAGCAGGAATCAACAGCATTCCGAAGCACTGGGTAACAGGTATCGGCCTTGACAACTATGCACAGGCTTTCAGAGAACTTCCTGACTGGCAGAAGGGTCAGTTTATCCAGGATAAGGGCCACAACGAATATCTCCATACCCTTGTTACACAGGGCGTGTTTGCTCTTATCAATTACCTTGCCGTACTCATCTACGCAGCAGTAAATGCAGTTAAGAGGATCATCAAAGAGACAGATGACGTTAAGAGATGTCTTCACTGGATCTTCCTTGTTATCTTCGCTGCATATGCATGTCAGGCAATATTGAACAGCAGCGTTCTGAACGTTGCTCCTTACTTCTGGATCATCATCGGTCTCTTAACACCGAGGACCAAGCCGATCTCTTTCAAGAAGAGGTGACATAACGAGGAGGGGACTTTCTATGTTCGATTCTTTCGTCCGTTACAAAGCAGAAAAGAACAGACTGACATTCATCAGGAATTGCGAGGGGTTTGACGCGCCCAGACTCGAGAATGAAGTCTTTCCCGCTGAATGCAGGACGGAAACGGACATAGAATACAAGCACGGACAGCATCCCCTGAAGCTCGATATCTATACGCCTTTCAATTGTTACGGCGCGAAAGAATGCTTCATCCTGATCCACGGCGGAGCATTCGTTTACGGCTTCAAAAAGCTCGATCAGAACTTCGGCATGCATCTGGCGATCAAGGCCAATATCCCCGTAGTAAACATCGACTACACGCTGATGCCCGATTCTGATCTGTCGCAGATAATCAATGAGATCTTCACGGCGATCAACTTCGTGTGCGGAAGATACGGATTCAAGAAGATCCACACAGTCGGGGATTCGGCAGGCGGGTATCTTGCATATATTGTTGCCATAGCAACCCGGAACAGGCATATCCGTCACGGCCTCTGGGTCTTCGAAAAGCCCCGCGCCATCGCTGAATCCGCAGGTCTTATCTGCCCCGGCATAGTTAATAAGACGAAAGAGTTCCCGGGTTATTATTTCGAGAAAAAGACAGAAAACAAGAACATTCAAAAGCGCCTTCCCGAATATGCTTACGATCTCAGGTTGTTAGCCGAAAGAGACCCTGAATTAAGAGTATGCGTGATCGCCGGTGAGGACGATTTCCTGCTTGCACAGAACCGCGAATTCAAAGATCTGGTTGAGAATGCCGTTTACTACGAAGGCAAGAACGACGGCGAATTAAAGTGCCATCACGTTTACCCGATAGCGCATCCCGAATGGCCGCAGTCCGTAAAAGCGATAGAGCTTCTGGCTGAGAACGCGGTGGGGAGAAGATAATCGTCGAAAAAACAAGGGCTGCCTCATTGAGACAGCCCTCTCTTATATCATGAATTCCTGCTTTGTTCGTGCGTCTTATCGTAAGTCTTGTTGATGAGCTTCGATATCGGCTTGTAAACAAAGAATGTGATAAGACCTACTACGATTCCCTTAAACAGATTGAAAGGTACGAATACTGCAAAGAGAAGTGAGATCTTATCTTTAACCAGAGGGTTGACTCCTGCACTCATTCCGATGATGGCTTCGAGAGGGAATCCCATGACAGAGCCGTACAAAGGCAATGTGATGAATGCATTGATCGGAACCGCGATGACTGCAAGAGCAATGGTTGAAGCTACAAGTGAGATTGCAGCGCCCTTTCTGGTCCTGACCTTTCTGTAAATGAGTCCTGCAGTTACCACATAGATCACTCCTGTTATGAAGTTCGACAATTCGCCGATACCACTTGTCTGTGTAACAGGGAGGTGTATGAGATTCTTCAGAAGCTCAATGACAACGGCCCAGACAGGTCCTAACGCAAATGCTCCGATAAGTGCAGGCAGTTCGGCGAAGTCGAACTTTAAGAATACCGGCATAAACGGGAGCGGGATCTCCAGATACATAAGGAGAACAGCCATAGCGGTAAGGATCGCTGTTGCGGCAATACGGCGGATCATTATCTTGCGTGCAGCATTAGAATCCGCCTTAACGGTCAATTTGGTTTCAGACATAGAAAATACACTTCCTTTCTTCCGGACTTTACCGTCGGCCCCTGGAATCACACCGGGTCAACCTCACCTTAAGAATTTATGAGGCTTGCGGGCTTACGCGTCTAACGTTCACCGCCGGTCGGAGAATCACACTCCGCCTTGGACGCTTCCGATTATACTCACCGGGGAACAAATGTAAAGGCTTCAAAAAAGGAAATGAACGATACTTTTTTCGAACGAAATAATACATTATTTTTGACAAGTCATACATTTTTGCCCCTCTTTGTCTCGAAGCAAATCGCGCAAGGTAGTAAAATTATTGCAGTTGAAGTGTTCTTAAGGTTTTCCTGGAGAGCACGGATACCGGGGATAATACAAAGGAATACTTTCGTAATGGTCGTTTTAAGCCGGGATGGACTTAAACGATATTTTAACGTTGTTTTCCTTTGCATAAGGTTTTTAATAAAGAATAATGAGGAGAACCAGATGAAAAGGATTCTAATACTTTCACTGTCAGCGGTATTGGTATTAGGAATAGCAGGATGTCAGGCAAACCAGGAGGCTACATTAACGACCCAGGCTGCCGACATTCAGATCGCGACAGAAAGTCAGACTGATGCATCATCAGAAACAACCAAGGACGACAGCAAGGCCAATACTTCCGTGAAGACTGCGGAAACATCTTCTAAAGGGACAGCGGAGACTACCATTAATACGGCTACTGTGACCGTGGAGGGAACATGGCAGTCCGCATCCATGGTCGAAAAAGAAGAAAACAAGTCAGAGCCGGAGTTCTACGTACGCTTCACGAGAAATGAGATCCAGTACGGACACATGTCAGCTGAAGGCGAGTTCGTAAATGACCGCTCTGACAAGATCACGCGTCTCGATGTGACTATCGAGGGAAAGTTTCTTATCCAGGCTGAGTCCCAGAAGGCAGGCAAGTACACCTTTAAGACCAGCGAGAAGGACCTTGGGATAATGGAGTATTACACCACTTGGGATGAAGCGGCGTTTGCCGATAATTACGTCGGAGGATCTTCGATCTCCAAGTGTAAGTAATCAGAGCAGTAATACCTGTCTGTTATTAGTGTTATAATGTGTCCCGAAAGAAAACATGCGGGACGCTTTGTAAACTGCGCCTGCACTTCGGAGGGAATATGAAGGTTGAAAAACTTGTAGAGATAATCGGCAGCGATTTTTATTCGGGTGTACCGGACAGCCAGCTCAAGGCTCTTTGCAATTATCTGATGGCCACATACGGGATCGATCCCAAGCATCACATCATTGCAGCCAACGAGGGCAACTGCACGGCTCTTGCGGCAGGTTATCACCTGGCTACAGGCAAGATCCCGGTCGTATATATGCAGAACTCGGGCGAGGGTAACATCATCAACCCCGTAGCTTCCCTTCTGAATGATAAGGTCTACGCGATCCCGATGGTATTTATCGTCGGCTGGAGAGGCGAGCCCGGCATTCACGATGAGCCCCAGCACATTTACCAGGGCGAAGTAACAGTAAAGCTCCTGGATGACATGGATATCGCATCTTTTGCCATCGGCAAGGATACGACAGACGAGGAAGTCGAAGCCAAGATGGCTGAATTCAGGGAGATCCTCGCTAAGGGCAAGGACGTTGCTTTTGTTATCAGAAAGGGCGCTCTCACATTCGACGGCAAGGTCGAATATAAGAATGAGAACAAGATGATCCGTGAAGAGATCATTCAGCATATAGTCAAGGCATCTGGTGAAGATCCGATCGTATCCACAACAGGAAAGGCTTCAAGAGAGCTTTTCGAGACCCGTGTGGCTAACGGACAGTCCCATAAATACGATTTCCTCACGGTAGGATCCATGGGCCACTCTTCATCTATCGCTCTGGGCGTTGCCATCAACAAACCCGATATGCGCATCTGGTGCGTAGACGGTGACGGCGCTGTTCTCATGCACATGGGATCAATGGCAGTCTTAGGTGCCAATAAGCCCTCAAATCTCATCCATGTTGTTATCAACAACAGTGCTCACGAGACAGTCGGAGGCATGCCGACTGTTGCTGGTTCTATCGATATCGTTGCGATCGCCAAGGCATGCGGCTATCCGAATGCAGTATGTGTCGATACTTTCGAGGACTTAGACAGGGAGCTTGAAGCTGCAAAAGCAAGAAATGAGCTGTCCCTCATTGAAGTCAAGTGTTCCATCGGTGCAAGAGATGATCTGGGAAGACCCACGACCACTGCGCTTGAGAACAAAGAGAACTTCATGGATTACATCAGGTAATCAGAAATAATACTTGTGATCCGTTCCTGTGTAGAGACCTTCAAGCGGGTCAACATAAGGCGTCTTGGCAAGTAAGCTCAGCACGAAATCCATCATCTGAAGCTGGTCTTTGGATGCATAATACCCTCTTCCGTTGACAGATACGTTGTATATGTCATAGCTGTTTGTTTCCTTCGGGAGGATCCTGATCTCAAGGTTGTGGGAGATTATCAGGATCTCGACCAGATAAAGCGTAAAATCATGTCCCTTGGGGGATTTCCATTCGCCTATCTCTTTATAGGGGTTGAAGCTTACGGACATGTCGTTGTTGTAATAACCGAGATAACGGTAGGAAGCGTCGTAAGTCTTCATCTTGTATGTGTCTCTTATGTAGGATGTATCGATCCATGTGCAGGCGCAATCCCTGGCACCGAAATCATAGACGGAACCGTCCTCAGGCTTTATGAGCATGGAGATGTCAGCACTCGAATGGAATTTGGTATTCCCGATCATGAATGTGTATGACCCTTCACCGACAGAGGAAACGCCGGTGTTAAATGTCGGTTCTGCAGTGGATTCGGTGGTGCTGTCCGTATCTGAAGTATCGTCTGACTCACCGGAAGGATCGTGGACGTCTTCGTCAGTGTCATCAGGTGCATTCTTATCGGAAGAGACCGGCATTGTCTCAGCGCCTTCGGCTTCAAAGCTCCATGAGGATGAGTCGGGATAGAGAGTGATCTCGGTCGACTTTGTCTCAGTGGTCATGACAGTTTCCGTGGGAATGGTCTGGCAGGCACAAAACAGCACGCTTGCGGTAAGCATCAGCGCGATTACGTGTGTAAAGTGATGATTCTCTGATCTGCGGACCATATGAAAAGCACCTATCCCCTAATTATTCCAAACAAGTGAGATTATAAACCATCTTTACCGATAGTCCAGCGTTCCGGTAAGGCAAAGATCACTCAATGGTCTTTCCGGATGGCTTGTTGAAGAAGATCCTGCCGGCTTCGAATCCCAGCACGACCTGCCCGTTCCTTACGAATGAGAACCTTGAAGCGGTCTTATCCTCATTGCTCCTTACGACGAGCTTGTCGAAAGTGCCTTCTTCTCCGCTGTTTGCGAGATAGTCCAGCGCATCATTGCCGCATTCACCGGGCACCGTAAATGTCAGGTTATCGCAAAGTCCTGCACGCAGGAGCCAAGGCTGGACGGATAACGACAGCGGCGGATATGTATCCGGGAATAAGGAGTGACGCTTTATCGTCAGCTTATATCTGTTGCTCTTAAGCTTCTTTACGCCGACTGTATAGTAGGCGGGGAAGGGAGGTCCGGAGAAGTCGTCAAAGACATCATTTACGTCATCAAGGCCTAACTGCTGCCAGCCGGTATTGATCTTGACCGGATCGTCCTTGGTGAATTCGTTGATCGTCTTGTCGATCTCGGTCTGAATGCTCTTAGAGAATTCAAGATCCGTATAGACCTTGTTATGCTGATATCTTACAAACGATGCATAGGTCGCTTCGAGGAGGAGCTTAAGTCTTCTGACCTTCTGGTCAGGGAAGAGCTTCAAAGCCCTGGCGATCCTTATGGCGCTCTCCGGGAGATTGCTGTTGAAGTCGCCTGATTCAAACCTGATCCTGGCATCGTGATATACCTGAAGATATGTGTTATAGGCAAGGATAGGGTCCGGATTGCCGGCGTCACCCATAAGGAGCATGTCGGCAAACTTGAGCTTGGCCTCGGGTATGCCGTAATTGGAAGCTATCGCAAAGTATGCGAAGGCCGTATCGTAGTCGGGCACGCCGTTGACCTTGCCGTCGTAATAAAGGAATCCCAGTGCATTGGCCGCATATCCGAAGCCGAATTCCTTAAGGAGGATCTTAAGGAGCCTTGCAGCTTCACCGTAATCGCAGGGAAAGGCAGCATTGCCGCCGTTGCATGCGAAGGCCTTTATCTTAAGGGCCTCGAAAACATGCTGCTTGCAAAGTATATTCGTAAAGTCAACGAAGTGGTTGATGACATCTTCCCTGGCGTCAGAAAGGAGCAGGCTGTTATCCCAGTGATTGAGGAATGTGATCATCTGATCCTTGGTATATGTACGCTCTTCGGGCGGAAGTTCCTTATTCTCTTCGAAATTCTCTATCATGCTGATGAGGCCTGCGATCCCCAATACTTCAGATGCCGTGCCTCTGGGGAAGTTATCGGTCCCTACGGTGGTATCCGCAATCTTGGCGATCTTTATAAAGATAGTTACTATCATGTCCTCATCTGTCTCGGGAAGAGGCGGAAGGGGAAGATCGCAGATACTGTCCGGATCAGGTCCGAGAAGTTCATCCAGACAGAGGTCTCCGTAAAAATATGTGGTTATGGGGCACCACCAGTCGAAAGCAAAGTCATCGAATGAGAGCTTCTCATCCTCAAAATGGCAGAGTGCAGTCTTAAGATCCGATAAGAGCATCGGATATTCATTCTCACACTGGACGTCAAAGCCGGTATCGGGATATGCATCGAGTTCGGTACCGCCTACGATATCGATCCAGCCGATGTCATATCTGCAGAGATCGATCAGCTTGTCCTGTGTCATAAAGATGTATGGTTTACGCTTACTCATATGTACATTATAAACGCGTGAGAGTGCGTATTAAAGACTTGACAACCCCGATAATGGGACAGTATCGGGGTTGGTCAAAAAAGTCAGTATTTATTTAACAGAGCGGTTACTCTACGGTAACGCTCTTTGCGAGATTTCTCGGCTTGTCGACGTCGAGACCTCTTGCGCAGGATACGTAGTAGCCCAGAAGCTGGAGCGGAACTACAGCAAGGGATGCTGCGAAGAGCTCATTTATCTTCGGTACATAGACAACGAAGTCTGCCGAATCCTCGATCGCATAATTTCCGAAGGATGTGAGTGCCATGAGGTAAGCGCCTCTTGCCTTTGTCTCGACAAGGTTGGAGAGTGTCTTCTCATAAAGGCCGCTCTGTGTGAGAACGCCGATAACGAAGGTTCCCTCCTCGATAAGGCTTATAGTGCCGTGCTTGAGCTCGCCTGCAGCATAAGCTTCGCTGTGGATGTAGGAGATCTCCTTCATCTTGAGGCTTCCTTCCATCGTGATCGCATAATCGATGCCGCGGCCGATGAAGAAGATGTCCTTCTGTGCGGCGAGCTTTGCAGCGAACCACTGGAGACGCTCCTTATCTTCAAGGACCTTATTGATCTTGGCAGGGATGGACATTACTTCGGAGGCAAGCTCTTTTGCCTGGTCTTCCGTGATCGTGCCCTTTGCGAGCGCGAACTTGATGGCGAGGACATAGCAGACTGCGAGCTGTGCTGAATAAGCCTTTGTCGTTGCTACGGAGATCTCGGGGCCTGCGAGTGTATAGAGAACGTAGTCGGCTTCACGAGCGATGGTAGATCCGACGACGTTTACGATTGCGAGGGTCTTGATGCCGTTCTTCTTTGCGTCTCTTAAGGCAGCCAGGGAGTCGGCGGTCTCGCCGGACTGGCTGATGACGATGCAGAGGGCATTCTTGTTCAAAGGCATCGTTCTGTATCTGAATTCTGAAGCGAGCTCGCATCTTACGGGAATGCCGGCGAGCTGCTCGACGATGTACTGTGTGCAGCATCCGACATGATATGCGGAACCGCAGGCAACGATGTAGATCTGCTCAAAGCTCTTGAGATCCTCATCCGTGAGGTTTGAAGCCGAGAGGTCGATCTTATATGAATCGCCGTCAGGTACGATGACTGAATTCAGGGTATCCTGTACAGCCTTGGGCTGCTCGTGGATCTCCTTCATCATGAAGTGCTCGAAGCCGCCCTTTTCTGCAGAAGCTGCATCCCAGTCGATCTCCGTGGGAGTCTTCTCGATAGTGTCGCCGTCGAGGTTATAGAAGGTGACATTGCCTTCCTCAAGGCATGCCATTTCGAGATCGTTGATGTAATAAACCGACCTGGTGTACTTGAGGATCGCGGGAACGTCGGATGCGAGATAGGAAGCATCCTTGTCGCACCCGATGATCATCGGGGAATCCTTGCGTGCAACAAAGATCTTGCCCGGGTAATCCTTGAACATTACCGCAAGAGCGTAAGAGCCTCTTACACGGACCATTGTCTTTGCGAGCGCTTCGATCGGGTCGTGGGTGTATTTCTTGTAGTAGTAATCGATGGTCTTGATGGCGACTTCGGTATCTGTCTCGGAATAGAACTTGTAACCCTTGCGGATCATCTTGTCCCTAAGTTCCTGATAGTTCTCGATGATGCCGTTATGTACGCCTACGACGTTATAGTCATCTACGATGTGGGGGTGAGCGTTATTCTCTGTGGGTTCGCCGTGGGTTGCCCATCTTGTGTGGCCGATGCCGCATGTGCCCTTAAGAGCTGCGCCTCCGTCGGTCTTCTCGGAAAGTACCTTAAGTCTGCCCTTGGCCTTTACGACAACGGGATTAGCTTCGCCGTCCCTTATTGCGAGACCTGCCGAGTCGTAACCTCTGTACTCAAGTTTTGCAAGGCCGTCCAAGAGGATAGGAGCTGCCTTTTTCTTGCCTGTGTATCCGACTATTCCGCACATATGAAGAATATCTCCTTTATTTAATTGAAGTATTTTATCACAGTATCATAGGGCGGTTTAAGAACTCTCTGGGTATGGTAATCATTCACAATAGGTATAATGAACGATATCGGATATTATTCGTCATATGTCGAAAATAACTATTGATAATTGACCCCAAACAATTTAAAGTAAATTGGTTTTTATGCGCGGGAGTGCTCTATAGTGCCTTGAGTGCTCCGTTCAGAAAGGGTAAAGGGTATATGCTCGAACTACAGAATATCAGTTTCCACGCGGATGACAAAGACATCCTCAAGGACATAAGCCTTAAGATCGACGACAAGTTCGTCGCAATAACAGGCCCTAACGGCAGCGGCAAATCAACGCTCCTTAAGGTCATCATGGGAATCATCACACCTACATCAGGCAGGGTCATCTTTGACGGACAGGACATTACGGATCTCCCGGTATACGAGAGGGCCAATCTCGGAATGAGCTTTGCCTTCCAGCAGCCTGTAAGATTCAAGGGCCTCAAGGTCAAGGACCTCTTGAGCATCGCTGCAGGAGAAGGCGTTGACGTTACCAAGGACTGCAAATATCTTTCTGCCGTAGGCCTTTGTGCCAGGGATTATCTCGATAGAGAGATCAACGACACTTTATCAGGCGGCGAGATGAAGAGGATCGAGATCGCCATGGCTGCTGCAAGAGGCGGCAAGCTCAGTCTTTTCGATGAGCCTGAGGCAGGAATCGACCTCTGGAGCTTCCAGAGCCTTATCAAGGTTTTCGAGAACTTAAGAAGAGTCACAAACGGAAATATCATGATCATCAGCCACCAGGAAAGGATCCTGGAGATCGCCGACAAGATCATCTATCTCAAGGACGGCGAGGTCGACAGGTACGATGAGGCAAAGAAGGTCATGACAGATCTCAATATGGGCCGCTACGGCTGCGGCTGCGCATACTCACAGGAAGAAGGTGTCTGCAATGGATGAGCTCGAAAAGAGAATGCTTAAAGAAGTAGCAGAGTTGGACAGCCTTCCGGTAGGTGCTTTCAACATCAGAAGCAATGGTAAGAGCGAGGGCAGATGCTCTACTGCAAATATCCAGATCGAATCCAGGGAATCAGGTGACGGTATCAACGTCTATTTCAAGGACGGCACAAAGAACGAGTCCTGCCATATCCCTGTAATCATCAGCAAATCCGGCCACAAGGAGTGCGTTTATAACGACTTTTTCGTAGGCTCCGACTGTGACGTAACCATCATCGCAGG
Organism: Oscillospiraceae bacterium; assembly: GCA_902764825.1. GTDB lineage: Bacteria > Bacillota > Clostridia > Saccharofermentanales > Saccharofermentanaceae > Saccharofermentans. The sequence goes on along the minus strand of CACWXL010000005.1, from coordinate 164,234 downwards.
GTGCGGCATCAGCAACTGCGGCGGACACGACAGCCAGCATGACGGCATCCATACTTTCCATATCGGAAAGAATTCGAAGGTAAAGTACATCGAGAAGCACTACGGCGAGGGAACAGGCACCGGCAAGAGGTTCATGAACCCCACAACGGTCGTTTATCTTGAAGAAGGCGCCACAATGGACATGGACACGTCCCAGATCGCCGGTATCAACGATACATACAGGATCACAAAGGCAGAGATCGGCCCTGACGCCACATTGATCATGCACGACAAGATCCTTACGAACTTCGACCAGACGGCGAAGGCTGAGATCAAGGTCGATCTTAACGGTGACGGTTCTGTCTGCGACATCGTAAGCCGTGGCGTCGCAAAGGGTGAATCCGAGCAGGATGTCATCATCGACATCTCGGGAAATGCCGTCTGCAAGGGCCATGCGGAGTGCGATTCCATCATCATGGATAAGGGCGTCATCGTCGCAACACCTAAGCTCAAGGCAACATGCGTTGATGCTTCGCTCATCCACGAAGCTGCTATCGGCAAGATCGCAGGTGAGCAGATCACAAAGCTCATGACCCTGGGTCTTAACGAGCAGGAAGCCGAGCAGAAGATCATCGAAGGATTCCTGAGATAAATCATTAACTTTGTTATTCCGGAAGGCCGTCTCGAAAGGGGCGGTCTTATTAATTTTGGCAGGGCGGACATGCGGAAAAACGGAATCAACATTTTGATAACGGTTTTCGTTATCCAAACATTCGGAACCACTTAAAATAAATACGCGCAAGTTATAGCATTCCGCATATTTGCAGCCTGATTTGTGATAAAATTACTTTAACAAATTTTTCCGGAGGAACTGTATATGGGACTTAATTTTCGCAAATCGATCTCTTTGGGTAAAGGCTTAAAGCTTAACTTGAGCAAATCAGGCCCCAGTGTCTCATTCGGCAAGAGCGGATTCAGACAGTCCGTAAACCTCAAGGGTCAGGCAAGGACCACGGTAGGAATTCCCGGAACAGGAATCTATTACACGAAGAATACCAACGTTAAGAACGTTGTAAGCAGCCTGACCGGCAAGGCTCAGGATGCAAAGAATAAGAAGGCTGCCGGCAAGGCCGCAGCTGAGCCCAAGGCAGCAAAGAGCACAAAGGCAGCCGCAGCAGGTGCGGCAGGTGCAGCTGTCGGAGCTAAGGCAGCAGCAAAGCCCGCAGTTAATGAAGAACTCATCGCAGCATCCAAGGCAAAGGTCGAAGAATTTGCAGCAGGAATCGAAGCGCTTAAGTCCGTTCATAAGCAGTCTGACGGCTATATCGACTGGGAAGCTCTCGCAAACGGTGCTGTATCAGGTCAGCTCAAGGAACTCCAGCCTTTCGCACAGAGCGTTCTGGCAGGCGACATAGATGCATATTTCAATGTCATCGCTGAAGTCGGACCTTTTGATGATCTTCTTGAATACGGCAGCGGTTTTGAAGTCGGAACAGACGATCCCCAGATCATGCAGATCGAATTCCAGGTTAAGTCCGGTGACATCGTTCCTACTCAGTATCCTGACATGAAGGCAAACGGTGAGCTGGTAATGAAGGATTTCACGAAGTCCGCTTACTATGAGCTCGTACAGGATTATGTTTCAAGCACGATGCTCAGAGTCGCAAGAGATACATTTGCGCTCCTGCCGGTCAAGGCGGTGCTTATCCATGCAGTCGATAAGGTCCTTAATCCTGCAACAGGCAACGATGAGGAAGTTACTATCGCTTCAGTCAAGATCAAGAGGGATGCTCTTGCAACTTTGAACTTCGAACGCATCGATCCTTCTGACTGCCTCGAGAGTTTCGAGAGCAACATCAGATTCAAGAAGACAACGGGATATGCTCCCGTTGACAGAGTTCTTGCCTGAACCGGATCTGCGGAGTTTTCTGAAGTCATTATAGACAGAGTGTAAATATTCAGTCTGTATCGTGAAAACAAAAGTAAAATTTTATTGCTTTTCACTGTCACGATGATTAGACTGTCATCATTAAGTGCTTTTTAGATTATGGATTGCAGGCGGGTTCTTCTATGGCGGACCGTAAAAGAATAGCTTTACTCGTTGCCCAGGCTGATGAATACTATCAGTCCCAGTTCATTGAGGGCTTCATCGATAATGCCTTTAAGCACGATGCCGATGTCCTGGTCTTCGGAAGCTACCTCAAATATCAGAATAATCTCGGAAGAGAAGTGGGCGAGACGTCGATCTTCTCTCTTGTTCCCTTTGAGGAATTTGATGCTGTTGCAGTCATGGCGGACACCCTGCAGTCGCCGGGCCTGTCTGACAGTATCGAGCAGATGATCCATGAACGCTGCAAGTGTCCGGTCGTATTTGTCGACAAGGAGAGCAAGTATTTCCCGTCGATATTCCCGAATCACTACGAGGCGGTGAAGATCCTTGTAAACCACCTGATCGAAGAACACGGCTATACGGATATCGCTTATCTTACCGGTAAGGCCTGGCACCATTATTCAAAGCAGAGACTTCAGGCATTTATCGATGCCATGTCAGAGCACAGCCTGTCAGTAGGCAGGGACAGAGTTTTCTACGGAGACTTCTGGTATACGAGCGGAGAGAGTCTGGGCGACCGTCTGATCAAGAAGGGCGGAAAGCTTCCCCAGGCCATTGCCTGCGCCAACGACTGCATGGCGATAGGTCTTGCAAAAGCTCTCGAGGAGGGCGGCATCAGGGTTCCTGAGGATATCGCTGTCGCAAGCTACGATTCGACTGAAGAAGGCAGATATTCACCCAAGCCGATCACTTCCATTAAGATCCCGGCCAAGGCAATGGGTTCTTATGCTTTAGGTTATCTTTTCGATTCCATGGAAGGGAAGAAGAGCGAGCCTTTTAAGGATACCGGCGAATTCTTCTGCGGAAGGAGCTGCGGGTGCAGCAGTGATAAGGTCCGGTATGAGACCAGGCTTCGAAAAGTCTGGGACACGGATACTTCCCACAACAGCGTTTTCTCTTCATTCAACCATTTGGATGAGGACCTTGTCATACAAAATGACTTTAACGGCTTCATGAAGACCACATTCTCTTATGTTTTCCAGATAAGGGATTTCGAGAGCTTCTCGATCTGCCTTAATGACAGATGGCAGACAAAGGCAAAGCTCATGTCAGGAGCCATCGATGAATCAAGGCTCTCGCCCGAGAGGCTTTCTGATACTGACAAGTTCTTCTCGAGAAAGATGATGCATGTAATAGCATGCAGGCCTGAGAGTTATAACTGCGACAGAGTGAGCGACGATGTCTACTTTGACAGGGATGTTCTCATTCCGAGACTCGATATGGAGAGGATAAAGCCTGAGGCGTTCTTCTTTACGCCTCTGCATTTTGAGGAATCGATCTTCGGCTATGCGGTATTGTCCTATACGGATCCCAGATCTTATAAGAAGTCTTACCGTTTCTGGCTTCACAGCATAATGAGAGGTCTTGAGAATTTCAGAAGATACGATGAACTTAATACCATCAACAAGAAGCTTGAGGCAAGCCTCGTAAGAGACCCGCTCACGGGATTCTATAACTACAACGGATTCTTAAGGCAGACGGAAGGCATAATCGCTCTCAATCCTTTGAAGGAGAACGAGAAGATCGGAGCGCTTGCCATCGATATCAAGAATCTTTCCAGGATCAATAATGACAACGGAAGAGCGGCAGGCGACAACACGATCATAAGTGTTGGCCGTTTCCTTAACGAGGTCTTCTCCAGAGGCCAGATCTACAGCATGGGCAACGGCGAGATGGTCGCACTCGAGGTCGTTAGCAGCGGCAGCGAAGTCGATGAGGTCATGGAAGAAAGAAAGCAGCAGCTTAATGAGAGAATAGCTGACTTCAACCGGGATCTTCCCGAAGGAAGAAGGAAGCTTGAAGTATACTACGGTACCGCGGAAGGAACGCCCAGGACCAGGACCGATTATGAGTCCCTTGTCTCGGTGGCGCTGTCCAGGAAGAACGGACAGAAGATGAACATCCAGAAGCTCAATGCCGACGGACTGACTGATGCCCAGATCGAAGAGGCAAAGATAGTAAATGAGATCCTGGACAAGAATAAGATCAACTATTACTTCCAGCCGATCATCGATGTCAGGAACGGCGAGATCTATGCTTATGAAGCGCTGATGAGAGTTGATACTCACCCGATCATCCAGCCGCTCGTTGCCATCAGATATGCGGGACTGTTCAACAGGCTCTACGATATCGAGCATGCGACCTTCAATAATGTTCTTGATTACATAAACAGGAATACGGATTCGTTCAAGGGCGACGCCAAGATCTTCATAAATTCGATCCCGGGACAGCGCCTGAAGAATAAGGATATGAAGGAGATCGCCGACAAGGCAAAGGCTTTTGCAGGCAGGCTGGTTGTTGAGTTTACCGAGCAGTCGGAGATCGACGATCAGGAACTATCCGACATGAAGTCGGAATACATGAAGGCCGGCTTTGAGACTGCCGTTGACGACTACGGCACCGGTTATTCCAATGTAAGCAATCTCCTGCGGTATATGCCTGACTACGTCAAGATCGACAGGGCGCTTCTTGCCAATATCCAGGATTCGCCGCAGAAGCAGCACTTCGTAAAGGATCTCATCGAGTTCGCTCACGACAATAATATCCTGGCGCTTGCAGAAGGCGTCGAGACCGCGGAAGAAGTAGAGACTGTCATCAATCTCGGGATCGACCTCGTTCAGGGTTATTACATTGCCCGTCCTTCGGCAAACATCATCAGGGAGATCCCTGCACCGGTCAGGGAAGAGCTCATCAGATACAGCAGCAACAGGGGCAGCAGTCACACCAACAGGGACTATGTTGCCGGAAGAGAGGCAAGGATCTCGCTGCCTATCCTTATCAAGGACGGATACAATACGATCCACGTTACAGCCGGACAAGTTACGCACAGAGACCTTCATATCATCGGTGTTCCGGGCGACGAAGGATCTGTCGGAATAAAGATCGAGAACGGTTACAAGGGCAAGATCGCGCTTGAGAACTGTTCATTTGCGGGTGCGGATAACATGCCTGCGATAGACATCGGTGAAGACTGCGAAGTCGTATTATCACTTACCGGAGAGAATTCGCTTTCCGGCGGCATCAGGGCAGCAGCATCGTCTACCCTTACTTTCGAAGGTGTCGGAAACCTTTCCATAAGTTCGACGGCGATCGAGACATTCGGTATCGGAAACGATATGGATTCTTATCACGGAGATCTTGTTTTCGATCAGGACGGACTTATCGAGATAACCGTCAATGCCAACAAGAGCGTGGCGATAGGAAGCGGCCTCGGCGGACACATCACGGTCAGACGAGGCATGTATAAGCTTAATCTCATGGGCCAGAACTCTGTCGGAATAGGGTCTTATTTCGGAGACATAGAACCGCTTATCAGCAATTGTTATATCGGCATCAAGAGCGTTGCGCAGTCGGCTGTCGGAATCGGTTCTTTCATGGGCAGATGCGACATGATGATCGAGCACTCCTCATTGAATCTGGATTTCGAAGGCGCGGAGATCGTCATGATCGGTTCGAAGCACAGCGAGAAGCTTCAGATAAGTGTCTACAGTGCGACAGTTATCGCGCAGTCCAAGGCGCATGACATTACAGTCATCGGATCCGGTACGGCCGCACCTTCAAATATCACGATCGATTATGTCACCTTAAGAGTCGATCTCGGAGGCAAACAGGCCGGGATCTACAGGGGAATGGATAATAAGGTCAAGGTCAGGGTATCCAATTCCAAGGTCGAGGGCGTTATCTTCACAAACCTTGATGTTCCGAAGCATTCAGACGATATGGATTTCCAGGTAACGGGTTCCCTTACCAAGCTCGACATCAACGGGCGTCTTTTCGAGCACAATACCAGAGGCGGGGAAGCTTAGATATCCAGATAGATAGGGCAATGATCGGAGCCCATGATATCAGTCATCATGTTCGACTCTTTGACACGTGAATTGAGCCCGTCCGTTGTGAAGAAATAGTCTATTCTCCAGCCTACATTACGCTCTCTTGCAGCGGTCTTATAGGACCACCAGGTATAGCATTCCTTGTCGTCCGGATGGAGCATCCTGAAAGTGTCGGTAAGACCCCTTTCGATGAACTTGTCCATGTATGCGCGTTCTTCGGGAAGGAAGCCCGATATCTTTGAATTTGCCTTGGGGTTGGAAAGGTCGATCTCCTTATGTGCGGTATTCACATCGCCGCAGCAGATGACCTCTTTGCCCTGTGCCTTAAGGGCATCGACCTGATCTAAGAAGCAGTCGTAGAATCTGAGCTTGAACTTAACGAAGTCATCGCCTCTGCCGCCGTTCGGGAAGTAGATGTTGAAGAGTACAAAATCGCCGAAATCAGCCTTGATGACGCGGCCTTCATGGTCGAACTCCTCAACGCCGAAGCCGAATTCGACGCTCTTGGGCTCGATCTTCGAATAGAGAGCCGTGCCGGAATAACCCTTGCGCTCGGCAGAATAGAACCAGCTCTTATAGCCCGGAATGTCGGTGATCTCAGGGCCTAACTGCTCTTTCATTGCCTTGATCTCCTGGATGCCTATGACGTCCGCACCGATCTTCTCAAGGCTCTCTGCAAACCCTTTGGTTGCAACTGCTCTTATTCCGTTGACATTCCAGCTCGCTATTCTCATATAAAACCTCGTGAATTATAATTACTTCATAGATTTTACTCTAATATTGTGTCGGAAGGAAAGGGAAATGAGGATATTAGGTGCGATGCTCGGAGGAACGATCTCCTCTTACGATTCGAAGGGCACGGTAAAGCTCGGCGAGCCTTCTTTCGCGCGCTCCGTCCTGCTCGAAAAGTATCCTTCCCACGAATTCTCCTTCCCTGAGTTTAAGACTTATTCTTCTGAGGATGCGACACCTTATCTCTACCGTGACGCATTAAAAAAGATCGTCAGCGAAGCTCCGGGTTTTGACGGGATCCTTATAACCCACGGGACCGATACATGTGCTTTTTTCGCCCAGCTTGCTGCAAGGATACTGGGTTCTTTGGATATTCCGTTTGTGATCACCGGTTCCATGAGATCGCCTGATAAAGACCCTGATGAGGCATCGGGGAACCTGACATATGCCGTTAGATGCCTTGAAGAAGGGCGGAGCGGCGTGGTCTTTAAGAACGGCAGAGGTGATCAGCAGCTTTATAAGGCTCACCTGATAATGTCGCCTGACATTAACGGGATCTATTCTGAATATAGCGAGGACACCCTGCCTGAGATAAAAGATTACACGGAGTTCCTTAACAAGAAGGAGCTTCCTAAGATACTGGTGATCCCTGCCGTTCCGGGAAGCGTGATACCTGAGGACGGTTTTGACAGAGTGCTTATCTGCTGCAATCATTCGGGAACGGCTTCTGCAGGACTTGCACCCATGGTAGAGCGCTGGACTTCGAAAGGAATACGGTGCTTCATGGCTCCGGTCCCCGTAAGAGGCGGAGTCTATGAGAGCAGGAAGATACTCCGGGACGCCGGAGCAGAAGAATTTACGGGCATGCCTGTTGAAGGCGCCTGGTCGGAGGTGTTGTTAAGATGAGTCTGCCGCCTAAGATAGTCGATCAATACGGCCGTGAGTCATTCGGCGGAAGCCAGATGTGGCTTCCTGACGCGATGTTCGTTAATAGCGGCTGCGGAATAATCGCCGGCCTTGATGCGATCATGCGCCTTAAGGGTGAGGAGGGCATGACCAGGGAAGAATACTTCAAAAGGTTTTTCGACGCCAAGGATTATATAAGGCCCATCATGATAGGCAGGAAAAGGGAAGCCAGAAAGATATTCGGAAAGGAATTCTTCGGAAGCCTGGGCGTAAGTGCCGGAAGGTTCAGAAGGGGCATCAGAAAGCTTGCCGTCAAGGAAGGCGTGAAGATCAAGGTCAAGTCTTTCCGTTTCAAATGGTGGGAGAAGATCCCTGAGTACCTGAAGAGCGGGGATCCTCTGGTAATGCTTTTCGTGTCCCCGTTCAGGAAGGTCTGCGTCGTGGAACCCGGCGGATTTAAGACTATGTGCGATTACCACTGGGTAACGATCACGGGATTGGAAGGAGATACGCTCAGGGTCTCTTCCTGGGGCGAGGAATGTAAGATGTCGGTACAAGAACTTAAAAGATTTGGCGTTATTTTACGCTTTTATTCCGTTTCGTTGGAAAAACAGGACAACTTAGTGTAAGGTTATTGTCGTAAGTTTTACTTTTTAAATATATAGGAGGAACTTAGGGAAATGAATAATGAGATTGCCGAGAAGATCAAGGGAATGCTGGTAGAAAGACTCAGGATCCCTGAAGACGAGCTCGAGTACGATTCAGAGCTTTTTGGCGAGGATATAGGACTTGATTCCATCGATTCCATCGAGATCATCGTAGGTATCGAGAATCTCTTCGGAGTAGACATTTCCGGTGCAGGTGCTACAAGAGATGACTTCCGTTCCATTGAGACTCTTACGGCATTCGTAGAAGCACACAAAGAGGACTGATAATGCCAATGAATGAGAAGCGTTGCGTTATCACGGGCTTAGGCCTCGTGTGCGCAATCGGTAATAATACTGATGAGTGCTTTGAATCAGCACTTACAGGCAGGTCAGGCATAGCTGATGTCAAGAGCTTTGATACTTCAGCCTGCTATTCACATAAGGGTGCCGAAGTAGCAAGCTCCAATTCTCAGCTTGCAGACGGCAGATACGACAGGACGACTGCCCTCGGAATAAAGGCGGCAGGCGAGGCACTTGCGGATGCAGGGATCGATGCAGCTTCCGAAGGCGCATCCGACATAGGCGTCATCCTGGGTTCATGTATCGCAGGCGCCGCTTGTGTTGAGAAGTATTACAACGCAAAAGTTAAAGGTGAGAAGGGCGACATCGACGATCTTAAGGCGATGCCGGCTTCTGCCATCGCGGGAAATGTTGCCGACTATTACAATGCGGGCGGCATTACCGCAAATATCGTAAATGCCTGTGCGGCAGGCACTTTGAGTGTCGCAATGGCAATAGATCTTATCAGGGGCGGCAAGGGAGATATATTCCTCGCAGGCGGATGCGATTCTTTCTCATCGCTCGCATACGCGGGATTCCATGCCTTGAGGGCATTGGCTCCTTCCGACTGTTCCCCGTTCAACCACAGTGACGGAATCACATTGGGCGAAGGCGCAGGCGTTCTCGTTGTCGAATCCTACGAGCATGCCGTTAAGCGCGGCGCCAGGATATACTGTGATGTGCTCGGCTCCGGCGTAAGCTCCGATGCTTATCACATCACCGCTCCGAGGCCCGACGGCGAAGGCCAGATGAGCGTTATTACACGTGCCGTTAAGAATTCCGGATTAAAGTTCACCGATATCGATTATGTCAATGCGCACGGTACCGGTACGGCCAAGAACGACGAATCGGAATTCCTCTCACTTAATACTGTTTTCGCAGACAACAAGCACCTTTCCGTAAGTTCGACCAAGTCCATGACAGGCCACTGCCTGGGTGCTGCAGGCGCTATCGAAGCAGTCCTCACGGTCAAGGCTCTTACCGAGGGCAAGCTCCCGCCGACAACAGGCTACAGCGAAGAAGACTTAAAGGTCCTCTCCGAGAAGTCCGGCGATATAGATTTCATTGCCAACAAGCCGCTCGAAAAGGACATCAAGTACGCGATGTCGAATTCTTTCGCGTTCGGCGGCAACAATGCGAGCATAGTTTTCGCGAAAGACCCTAATCTTCTGAACCTCACATGCCCCAAGCAGGAACTCTATGTAACGGGCATAGGCATCGTAAACGGCGAGTTCAATGAGGACTCAAAGACATATGTCGCCAAGCTTGATACTGATACATTCAAGTCATACGGAGTAAAGTCCGCTTTCTTAAGAAAACTCGACAGACTCTCACAGCTCCAGCTCTTAAGCGGCCTTAAGGCACTTGAAGATGCCGGCATAACGGTCACACCTGAGAATGAAAGCATAATCGGGATCTGCATCGGCACAAACGACGGCCCGATGACTGAGATCGCCAACTTCCAGAAGGGGATCATCAGAGACGGCATCGACAAGGGATCCGCATTTGCTTTCCCGAATACGGTCTATAACGCAGCAGGCGGTTATCTCAGTATCGCCACGGGCATAAAGGGCTATAACGTAACGATCGCAAACGGCTTCCAGTCAGGCCTCCAGAGCGTCTGCGCTGCAGCCGGCGCCATCATGTTCGGCTATGAGAGCATCATGCTCGCATCAGGAACCGACGAGTGCACCGACATCGACGAAGAGATCTATGCAGATCTCGGTCTTGCCGCCGAAGGCAGGATGACCCTGGGCGAAGGCTCCGTAACATGCGTGATCGAGAAGGATTCCTCTGCAATGGAGCGCGGTGCAAAGCGCTATGCGAAGATCGCAGGATTCTCTTCTGCCAGAGACACGTCAGGCAACAGAAATGACAATATGAGATTATCGGAAACTGCTCTTACAAAGGCTGTCGAGAACGTCCTTGAAGAGAGCGGAATGAAGGCATCAGACGTTAAGTGCATCTACGGCTTCGGCAACGGGATCAGCGAGATCGATGCTTTCGAGATGGAAGTATATAAGAAGATCTTCGGAGACGATATCGAAGTCAGACTCATTAAGAAGAACTTCGGCGAGGCAAGAGCCGCATCTTCATCCATGCAGTTCGCAATGCTAGCCAGGGATATCTATGAAGGAAAGTTCGAGAGCGGCATTGCCGTCTCATACGGAACAAGCTCGCTTTATTCGGCAGTATTGCTGACCAAGGCATAAGACGGAGGGCTTTTTATGAGCAGGACGGCGGTAGTCACAGGCGGATCCAGAGGAATAGGCAAAGCGATCGCATTAAAGCTTGCGAAGGAAGGCTATGACATAGCTCTTAACTACGCTTCCAACGATGAAGCTGCCAAGGCAGCCGGTGAAGAGATCTCCGCACTGGGTGTCCGCTGCGAGATCTATAAGGCAGACACATCAGACATCGCACAGGTCAAGGACATGTTCAAGGCCATAAAGAAGAGCTTTGAGACGATAGATGTTCTGGTCAACAATGCAGGTGTCGTAGATGACGCTTATCTTCTCATGATAAGACCTGATTCTCTGCAAAGGAGCCTTGCGATCAATATCCAGGGTTATATCAACTGTGCGCAGGCTGCAAGCCTTAAGATGTGTTCACAGAAGAGCGGCAAGATCATCAACGTTTCTTCAGTAAGCTCGATCCTCGCAGTTCCCGGCCAGACTGTTTACAGTGCTACCAAGGGCGCGGTCAACTCCATGACACAGACTATGGCAAAAGAGCTCGCGCCTTACGGAATACAGGTAAATGCGGTAGCTCCGGGCTTTATCGGCACCGACATGATCAAGTCCATTCCGGGCGATCTCGCCGAGAAGTACCTGGAGGCGGTTCCCATGAAGCGCTTCGGTTCGGCTGAAGATGTCGCAGATTGCGTCGCAAGCCTCGTTTCCGATGCATTCTCCTACATGACCGGCCAGGTCATCGTGCTCGACGGAGGCTTGAGTCTCTGATGAAAGTCCTTGTTCTTAACGGCAGTCCCAAGAAGGACAGGAGCAACACCATTCAGGTTACGAATGCTTTCGTATCCGGTTTTCCCGAGGGCACAGAAGTTAAGAAGATAAATATCTACGAGAAGGACATCAAGCCCTGCATGGGCTGCTTTGCATGCTGGGCATCTCCTGACGGAACATGCGCCATAAAGGATGACATGGCAGAGATCATCGCCGCCATCAGGGAAGCTGACGTCATCATCGAGAGCTTTCCTCTGTATTTCTACGGCATGCCTTCACAGCTTAAGGCAGTGACCGACAGGTGCCTCTCTCTTGCCGAACCCTACATGGGCACCAGGTCTGACGACGGCCAGACTTTCAATAAGATGAGAGATCCTTCTATATTTAATAAGAAATTCGTTGTTATAAGTTCCTGCGGCTATGTCGAATTAGAGCCCGTCTATCCGGCACTCCTTGCCCAGTACGATCTCATCTGCGGCGGCAGGGAAAAGTACACGGCAATATTGTGCCCCATGGGCGAAGTCTTCATGACCGGCAAGGCTAAAAGGCAGATCAGGGTCTATCTGGATGACCTGAAGAAGGCCGGAGCCGAATACTGCGCGAATGGTTTTAAGCTCGATCCGGAGACGATCCGCAAACTGCAGATCCCACTCCTGTCACCGGAAGGCTTTGCGACCCTTACAAATTCCCATATGAACGAGGGCGGCTGGGCTGCTTCAAGGTTTGAGAAGTAAAAGGTTCTATTGAAAGTTCAGGGCTGTCTCATATGAGGCAGTTTTTTATTATTTACGGGCTATATACCACAATGCTGTTCAGCGGAAACAGCTCAAAGACTACGCTTCAAGTGATGGACGGAAAATGAGACGGTTTTGGCAAATATCGTCTCTATTTTCGTCTATGGGAGGCCTCATGGACGATTTTAGAGACGGTTTTCGCCTTTTTCGTCTCATTTTCCGTCCATGAGCTGCGAGTGACTGCTTGTTTTCGTTTGCAGGATATCTGCCTGGATTTTCACTGCGGAAACAGACAGAATACACACAGTTTTGCCATTCCTTTGACAATCAAAGCACTTGACAAAACACCCTTCCTGTGGAATACTTTGACAATCAAACTATTTAGCCTGAGGGATTATTATGTCCGCACGGCAGGCTGAACTTAAGAGGTTTTATTAATGACAGGCAGAATTATCGGACTCGGTTCCTACATTCCCAAGAAGGTCGTCACCAATGACGATTTTGCTAAATTTCTGGATACAAGCGATGAGTGGATCACCGAGCGCACTGGAATCAAGGAAAGACATATTGCAGACCATATCACGGAGAAGCCTTCGACAATGGCAGTTGAGGCTGCGAAGAAGGCAATCGAAGATGCCGGCATCGATCCTAAGGACATCGACCTCATCGTAACCGCATGCACAACACCCGACCTTGTTATACCTTCGATGTCATGCGTGGTACATGAGGCGATTGGCGCTTCGGAGAACTGCGGCTGCTTTGACGTAAATTCGGCATGCCCGGGATTCGTTGCAGCTTTCAATACAGTCCAGAGCTTTATCGAATCAGGCAATTCCAAGGTTGCACTCTGCATCGGTTCTGAGTGCAATTCAAATTTCGCTAACTATGAAGACAGAGGAACATGCATCCTCTTCGGTGACGGCGCAGGCGCGGCAGTACTTAAGGCTGACGATAACGCAAAGCGCAATGAGTTCATCATGAGATCTTCAGGCGCAAGGGGCGGATGCCTCCACTGCGAAGCTGCAAGACAGCCTGACAGATGGGAGGAAGAGGGCTTCAAGACAGCCACATCCTTCTATATGCAGGGCAGGGAAGTATTCAAGTTTGCAGTATCTGAGGTCCCCCAGATCATCAAGGATCTTTCAGAGAAGTACAGCTTCGATCTCGATAAGGATGTTGATTACTACATTCTTCACCAGGCGAATGCGAGGATCATCGAAGCCACGGCAAAGAAGCTCGGCATCGAGAGAAGCAGATTCCCCATGAACATCATGAACTACGGAAACATTTCATCTGCGAGCATCCCGATCCTTCTTAACGAGATGAAGCAGGACGGCAGACTCAAGCCCGGCATGAAGCTCGTTATCGCAAGCTTCGGTGCAGGACTTACATGGGATGCTAACTATATTGTTTACTAAACAGCATTTTCGAAATAAACAAAGGAGATAAAAGGACATGACAAGAATCACAGATTTGATCGGTATCAAGTATCCTATCTTCCAGGGCGGTATGGCCTGGGTAGCTGACTGGCACATCGCAGCAGCAGTATCTGAGGCAGGCGGTCTCGGCATCATCGGTGTCGGCGGCGCTGATGAGAACTGGCTCCGCGACCAGATCAAGAAGTGCAGGGAAGCAACAGACAAGCCTTTCGGCGTAAACCTCATGCTCATGAACCCCAGAGCTCCTGAGATCGCCAAGGTCATCGCTGAAGAGAAGGTTAAGGTCGTTACGACAGGCGCCGGCTCTCCGGAAAAGTACATGGATATGTGGAAGGAAGCAGGCATCATCGTTGTTCCTGTTACGGCAGGCGTTGCTCTTGCAAAGAGAATGGAGCAGTGCGGTGCTGATGCAGTCATCGCTGAGGGCACTGAGTCCGGCGGACACATCGGTGAAGCTACTACAATGACACTGGTTCCCCAGGTCGTTGACGCAGTATCCATTCCGGTTATCGCTGCAGGCGGTATCGCTGACGGCAGAGGCGTTGCTGCAGCTTTCATGCTCGGTGCAGAGGGCGTTCAGTGCGGAACAGTCTTCTGCGCATGTGACGAAGTCAATGTTCACCAGAACTACAAGGATATGGTCATCAAGGCTAAGGATAACTCCACAAGAGTTACCGGCAGATCCTACGGCCACCCTGTAAGACAGATAAGAAATGCTCTTTCCAACAAGTATCTTGAGATGGAGCAGAGCGGCGTTACCTTCGAAGAGCTCGAGGGACTTACGGTAGGAAGTCTCCGCAAGGCTGTTGTCGAAGGTGACATCAAGGAAGGCACATTCATGGCAGGCCAGATCGCAGGCCTTGTCAAGGAAGTAAGACCTGCTAAGGTCATCATCGAATCGATGTTCGAGCAGGCAGACAAACTTTTAGGAAGGAAACTCGAAGCATAATGAAGATCGCATTTTGTTATCCGGGTCAGGGCGTACAGCAGGTAGGAATGGCAGAGGAGTTCGTCAAGTCAGGCGAGCACTATGCCGATATGATCTCCGAAGCAACAAAGGCTTCCGGAGTTGACATGAACAAGCTCCTTTTCGAGCCCAACGAAGACATCAACATCACGGAATTTACACAGCCGGCACTGGTTACGGCATGCTGCATCATCACGGATGCGCTGCTCCTTGCAGGCATCAAGCCCGACGTTACGGCAGGCCTCTCTTTAGGCGAATACTGCAGCCTCTATGTTGCAGGTGCAATGAGCTTTGAGGATGCAGTAAGACTTACAAGGATCAGAGGACAGCTCATGTCTTCAGAGGTTCCCGCAGGCGAAGGCTCAATGGCCGCTGTAATCGGCCTTGATGCTGAGACTATCGAGAACGTGATAAAGGACATCGACGGCTGCTGGTGCGCTAATTTCAACTGCCCCGGCCAGATCGTTATCACAGGTAAGAAGTCTTCTGTTCAGGCAGCTATGCCCAAGCTCTCTGAGGCAGGCGCCAAGAAGGTCGTAGAACTCAATGTTTCCGGACCTTTCCATTCACCTCTCCTTAAGGGTGCAGGCGAGAAGCTCGGCAAGGAACTTGAGAAGGTCGAACTCGGCAACCTGAAGCTCCCTTATATTGCGAATGTTAATGCTCAGCAGATCACTGACAAGGATCAGATCAAGGGCCTTCTCGAAGCTCAGGTCTCAAATCCCGTCAGATGGGAGCAGACACTTTATGAACTCGAAAAGATGGGCGTTGACACTATCATCGAAGTCGGCCCCGGAAAGACGATCGCAGGATTTGTCAGAAAGACGGTTCCTTCGATCAAGGTAATCGGTGTATCAACACCTGAAGACGTAGACAAGTTATTGGAAACACTCGGCTAAGACCTTAAGGAGGTAGAAAAATGTCTGAGAATACAAGAAAAACAGCAATCGTTACAGGCGCTTCAAGAGGAATCGGTAAGGCAATCGCATTAAAGCTTGCCAAGAGCGGCTACAACATCGCAATCGTTGATGCCTGCCCCCTCGAGATGAGCAAGGATGCAGAAGATGAAGTCAAGGCTCTGGGCGTTGATGCCAAGGCATATCAGTGCAACGTTGCTGATTTCGAAAAGGTCGGCGAGACAGTAGCACAGATCAACGAAGACTTCGGCGGCATCTATATCCTCGTTAACAACGCAGGCATCACAAGAGACAGCCTGCTCCTTAAGATGACAGAAGAGAACTTCGATTCAGTTATCGCAGTCAACCTCAAGGGTACTTTCAACTTCATCAAGCACGCAACACCTTTCATGATGAAGAAGAGAGAGGGAAGAGTCGTAAGCATCTCCTCCATCGTAGGTATCGAAGGCCAGGCAGGCCAGGTAAACTATTCCGCTTCCAAGGCAGGAATCATCGGTGTGACAAAGTCCTGCGCAAGAGAGTTTGCTTCAAGGAACATCACATTCAATGCTATCGCTCCCGGATATGTTGAAACACCCATGACGGCTGTTCTTACAGACAAGCAGAAGGAAGCGATCTTTGCAATGATCCCTCTTAAGAGATACGGACAGCCTGAGGATATCGCAAACGTTGTCAACTTCCTCTGCTCTGATGATGCTTCTTATATCACAGGCCAGGTACTGTCTGTTGACGGCGGCATGCACATGTAATCAAAGGTGCTTTTGGGGAGCGCCTGGATAAATAAAAAACTAACGGAGAACATTTAAATGGCAAACAGAGTCGTAGTAACCGGCATGGGTGCGATGGGAAGGTCTCAAGAAGGGTAAGGCAGCAACAGCTCCCATTACCAAGTTCGATGCGAGCAACGCCAAGGTAAAGCTTGCTTGTGAGGTCAAGGGTTTCGAAGCCACAGATTATATGGACTTCAAGACGATGAAGCGTATGGAACCCTTCGCACACTATGCATTGGCAGCAGCAAAGGAAGCTATCGAGCAGGCAGGCCTCGATATGGAGAAGGAAGATCCCTACAGAGTAGGCGTCATCGTAAGCTCCGGTATCGGATCCATGCAGGCACACGAGAGAGAGCAGATCAGATTCGAGAAGTCGGGTAAGATCGCTCCTATGTACATTCCTTTGATGATCGCTAACATGGCATCCGCTAACATCGCGATCCAATACGGAATGAAGGGCATCAACACATGCGTCGTTACAGCATGCGCTACAGGTCTTCATTCTATCGGTGATGCTTTCAAGGCAGTTAAGTACGGTGACGCAGACGTCATGATCACAGGCGGATGTGAAGCAGCAGTCTGCAAGACAGGCATCCAGGGATTCGCAGCACTTACGGCTCTTTCAACAAATGAAGATCCCGAGACAGCTTCAAGACCGTTCGACAAGGACAGAGACGGCTTCGTAATCGGTGAAGGTTCAGGCGTTCTCGTTATCGAGTCTTTAGAGCATGCCAAGGCAAGAGGCGCAAACATCCTCGCTGAGATCGTAGGTTACGGCGCAACATGCGACGCTTACCACATCACATCTCCTGCAGAAGACGGTTCAGGCGCAGGCATGGCAATGATCATCGCCATGAAGGAAGCAGGAATCGCTCCTTCCCAGGTTGACTACATCAATGCTCACGGCACATCAACGCACCACAACGATCTTTTCGAGACACGTGCAATGAAGTATGCATTCAAGGAAGACATCAAGAATGTATCCATCAACTCCACAAAGTCCATGATCGGCCACGCTCTGGGCGGTGCAGGCGGAATCGAGCTCATCACTTGCGTTAAGTCCATCCAGGACGGTTATGTACACGTTACCGCAGGCTCCAAGGAAGCTGAAGGCGAGATGGATCTCGATTACACCTTTAACGAACCTAAGAATCGCGATATAGTTTATGCTATGACAAACAACCTGGGCTTCGGCGGCCACAACGCTTCCATGATAGTCAAGAAGTTTGCTGAATAATTACGGAGGATCCACATTATGGCAAATGCACTTACCACAACAGAGATCATGAAGATCATCCCTCACAGACATCCTTTCCTTCTTATCGACAAGGTAGAGGATTATGAACCGGGTAAATTCTGCATCGCTTATAAGAACTTCACCTTTGATGAGTATTTCTTCAGAGGACATTTCCCTGAGATGCCCATCGTTCCGGGTGTTCTCACAGTTGAAGCTCTTGCACAGGCAGGTGCCGTTGCGATCCTCTCACAGGAGGAGTTCAAGGGTAAGATCGCTGTTTTCGCAGGCATCGACAAGTGCAAGTTCAAGCAGCCCATCGTTCCCGGTGACACAGCAAGACTTGAGACAAGGATCACTGCAGTAAAGGGACCTGTCGGCCTCGGCGAAGCTGTCGCAACAGTTAACGGCAAGGTAGCAGTTCAGGCAACACTCAAGTTTGCTATCCTTACAAATTCCTGATCGGACCTTATTTATCAGTCAATAGAAGCGGGGCAGTTCTCGAAAAGAGATGCCCCGTTTTAAATTCTATGGAATTAACCAGCAGACGGCTTTTCAGTCAAGATAGTAATTGCCTGTAATATTGAGGATATCCTGGAGCTCCTTGTTGTTGTAGCAGTAACCGTCGTAGATGACATGCGGATTGCCGTCCGTGTCGTAAAACGTGAATGTATACGTATCGCCGTCGCAGACGTCTTCACTGTAATTTGCGAACTTGCTCTTCTCAGCATTATCGATGCCGAATCTATAGAACTTGATGTAGTCCTCGTTCTTCAGCTTCAGGCTTGTCTGATTGACAGGATTTCCGGGAATGGTGATATTGCCTTCATAAGTGACCGTGATCTCGAATCTTGCCATCTCATACTGTTCTGCCGTCATAGCTTCCTGTGGATTGCGGGTGATCACAAGCATGTTTCCGGTGTTCTTCTGAAGTTCTTTGATGTCGATCTTGTTGCCCGGGCTGCTCTTGCGGCTATTGCCGGTTCTGGCGCTTGTACATCCTGCTATCGAAAGTGAGAGCACTGCGGTCATTAAGACGGTTAAAAGTTTCATTGCGGTCTTCATTTTTCTGTCTCCTTCAAATTTGCTTTCTGCACTGTATACAGACCTGAAGCCGGTTTTGTTGCAGCAGGGGATTTGAATGACCGGACCGCCATTCTGTACCTGATGCCAAAAATGGTATAGTTGATTTATATATCATTAAAGGAGCCGGGCCATGAACACCAAGAAATTCCTGAAGAATATGACCATAGAAGACAAAGCAAGACTTCTCTGCGGAACAGGGCCGTTCTCCATCGGAGGATTCGAATCCGCTGCCGGACCGGTTCCCGAACTCGTCATGCAGGACGGTGGAACAGGGCTTAACCACCAGCACTTTTTCCAGCGCCTCATGAAAGAACCGCCCAAGGACATCAACCCTCAAGAGGGCATGCATGTGTTCTTCAATTTCTATGAGCCTGATAAGCTCACCAAGCGCGAAAAAGAGATCAGGGAAGATATCATCTCCAAGATCACCGAATACCGCGGCGGGATCAGTGATGCACCGGGGTGCTACCCTCCGGGAATACTCCTTGCTTCGACATGGGATCCCAAGACCGTTTATGAGACCGGCAAGGCTCTCGGAATGGAAGCTTCAGTCTACCGGATCGGTGTGCTTCTCGGCACTCCTAACTGCAATATCTTAAGAGAGCCCAGAAACGGAAGGTTTTTCGAGGGCTATTCAGAAGATCCGTTCCTTGCCAAGACTCTTGCACCCGAGATGTGCAAAGGCGTTGAGAGCATGGGCGTATCCTCGAACGTCAAGCATTTTGCCTGCAATAACCTTGAGATCAACCGTACGAACATAGATGAACTTGTAAGCATGAGGGCATTAAGGGAGATCTATTTCCCCGCGTTTGAAGCCTGCTGCAAAGTGGCTTCGACCCTGATGAGCGCATATCCGAAGATCAACGGTGTCCACTGCCATGAGAATCTCTGGCTGCTTAAGACTGTGCTGAGAAGTGAGTGGGGCTATAAGGGCGTCGCAATGACCGACTGGGATTCCTGCAAGGGGAGCACAGGCGATGCCGAAGCAGCAGGCCAGGACATCTTTATGCCGGGTCCCTGGGATCATTCGGACATCGTAAAGGCAGTCGAAGACGGCAGGCTTCCCGTGAAAGATCTTGATACTGCCGCGCTTAGAGTGCTCGAGCTGATAGAGAAGTTCAGCGGCGTGAAAAAGCCTGATGGCCTTACCAATTCCAAGTATAGGAAGACCGGCGACAAGGCAGCCTACAATGCTGCCAAAGAAGGCATCGTAATGCTTAAGAACAACGGCTCCATGCCTTTGAAGAAGAATGCCAAGGCCGTATTCTTCGGTCCGGACCATTTCCTTGATTCAGGCTGGGGATCAGCTGAAGTCAAGACGGACAGAACGGCCTGCCTTTCTGAAGAATTAGGAAAGCTCTTAGGAAGCAAAAATGTCCTTAAGGATGATATCGAAGCATTCAGAAAGGGAGCCACAGCGGTAGTCATAGAGACTGTTTCTTCGGGTGAGAGTGCCGACAGGCCGGACCTTAAGATGAATAAGAAGACGGTATCCGTGATAAAGAAGCTCGCTAAGAATAAAGGCAAGGGAAAGATCTGCCTGATCTTGAATGTCCCGGGACCTGTTGAGCTTGATGGCCTCGAAAAGTCCGTGGATTCGATCTTTGCGGTCTTCTATCCCGGCATGATGGGCGGGAAGGCGATGGCAGATATCATGACGGGAGCCGTAAATCCTTCAGGCGCACTGCCATGCACATTCCCTGTAAGGTACGAAGACACGCCGGCTTACCTTTGCTACCCCGACAACCTTACCTGCAATTACGGTGAGGGAATCTATGTCGGTTACAGAGGCTATATAAAGCGCGGAATAGAGCCGCTGTTCCCGTTCGGATACGGACTTTCATATTCCGAGTTTGCCGTAAACAGCATTCTCGGGACAAGGAATGGCAGCAAGTTCAGCGTCAGCTTTAATATTGAGAACAAGAGCAGGACTGACGGCAAGACTGTCGTACAGCTTTATGCTTCCAAACGCAAGGCGCGCACATCAAGGGCGCCCTTAGAGCTTATCGGTTTTGCCAAACCCATGATCAGGGCAGGTGAAGAATCGGAAGTAAAGATCACTTTTGATAAGAAGGAGCTGTCCTATTTCGATGAGGAGCTTGGCAGGTTCCTGGTAGAGGACGGAACCTATGACCTGTTCCTCGGACTTAACGGATGCGAAGATCTTATTCCGGCAGGAAGCATCTATATCGCAGACGGTTCGCCGGAACTTAAGTGCGGACCATCATGGAAGATGGAGCAGATCATGAAGGAAAAGTCACTTACCGATGCGCTTAAGAAGGATTGCGCCGGCGCAGGAATTCCTTTCGAGGGCCTGGCGGAAATGGCAAGATGGTTTCCTCATATGACCTTTGCAGAGGTCAGCAGAGAACCCGGTAAATACAAGGAATTCCTTAGAGCCTGTAAGGAGTTCAAGGAAGAGTAATTTTAGGTAATAACCGGAAAATAGTGTATTATTATCAAGACTTTCAGATAATTGGAGGAACAGATATGGGTGAATATGATTTCCTGATCGTCGGTGCGGGACTTTACGGTGCGACCTTCGCACGCCTTGCAGCAGATGACGGTTATAAGTGTCTTGTGATCGACAGAAGACCCAATGTTGCCGGCAATGTCTACACGGAGAACGTTAACGGCATCAACGTTCACAAGTACGGCGCGCACATCTTCCACACGAGCGACAAGGAAGTCTGGGATTTTGCGAATAAGTTCGCCGAGTTCAACCGCTATACCAACTGCGTAGTCGCAAACTACAAGGGCGAGCTCTATTCGATGCCTTTCAACATGTATACCTTCAATAAGATGTGGGGTGTTGTCACACCTCAGGAAGCAAGAGCCAAGCTCGACGAGCAGATCGCTCTGGGCAAGGTGGACGAGCCGAAGAATCTGGAAGAGCAGGCGATCTCCCTCATAGGTCCTGACATCTACAACAAGCTCGTAAAGGGTTATACCGAGAAACAGTGGGGCAGAAAGGCAACCGAGCTCCCGGCATTCATCATCAAGAGGCTTCCGGTAAGACTTACTTACGACAACAACTATTTCAACGATAACTATCAGGGCATTCCGGTCGGAGGATACACCAGGTGGATCGAGAACATGCTCGAAGGTATCGAAGTAAGGCTTGGCGTGGATTATCTCAAGGAGAGGGATTCCTATGATAATATTGCCTCGAAAATCATCTATACGGGAATGATCGATGAGTATTATAATTACTCCCTGGGCAAACTCGAGTACAGAAGTCTGAGATTTGAGACGGAATATCTTCCCGATACTGATGACTTCCAGGGTAATGCTGTAGTAAACTACACCGATGCCGAGACTCCTTTCACGAGGATCCTGGAGCATAAGCATTTCGAGTTCGGCAAAGGCAAGGGTACCGTAATAACTCACGAGTATCCGGCTGAGTGGAAACCCGGTGACGAGCCTTACTATCCGCTCAATAACGACAGGAACAACGAGCTTTACAAGAAGTATGAAGAGCTTGCCGCAAGCGACGGCAACGTTATATTCGGGGGAAGACTCGGCAAGTACAAATACTATGACATGGACGATACGATCGCCGCATGCATGGAAGATTACAAGAGGATAAGTGCAAAATGAAAAGATTCGGAACAGTAATTCTCACGGCAGCTATTGCTGCAACCATGATCGCAGGCTGCGGAAACAAACTGTCAGACACTGACCCGTCTGCAGCAACAGGATTGACCACACCTGAAACTTCAGCATCTGCGGAAGTCTCGAGCGAGACGACACCTGAAACGCCCAAGACTTTCGAAGATATGTACGGCAACCAGATCATGAACTACATGGATCACCAGTATTATTTCGACGGTGAGCCGCTCCTGAAGCAGGAATCCAATTTCTACTACATCAACGCATTCGTTGACTTAAGCGGTTATGCGAACATGGGTTATTACCCGGCAACGCCTCTCGGATTCCTTGATCTGGCAGCTGAATATGATGGCGAGGAATATAAGACTTACGGCGATTATTACGTTTATTATGCCGAGAATTCCATCGAGAGCACCTGCATCCTCTGCGCACGTGCAAAGGCTGAGGGAGTTTCCCTTGATGCGGATACAATGAAGCAGATCGACGAGATGATCGAGAACTTAAAGACAACAAAGGCTCCCGAGGCCGGTCTTTCCTTCGAGGAATATCTGCAGCTCTGGTACGGTCCCGGGATGGATGAGACAAGCTTCAGAGCAGTAGTTGAAAGATACTTCCTCGCAGATGCATATTCCAAAGAATACTGCCAGAACTATCAGTTTACGGATGCGGAGAAGAAAGTCCCTTACGTAAGATATGCTCTTTTCTATGCACCCCAGACAGCAGATCAGGCAACCAAGGATAAGGCTCTTGCTTCAGCAAATGCCATGAAGGATGCATGCAAGACCATTGACGATCTTACAGGTCTTTCAGAGACTGCTCTTGCAAATAACGAAGTAATGGACCAGGGTGATATTGCCGTTCCCAAGGGCCAGATGGTCAAGGCCTTTGAAGAATGGGCATACGGCAAGGACAGAAAAGAAGGCGAGCTCGACGTCATTTATGCCCAGGAGTACGGTTACTTTGTAGTCGGCTATCTCGGACTTAAGGACCAGGAAGCAAGCGCGCTCAACAACATCGCATTGAAGGCTTTAAGTGACGGTCTCTTAGAAGAGATCAAGGCAAAGAAGCACGATTTCCACGCAGACGGCACGTTCGGACCTGCCCCCGCAGCTCCTACGGCAACTGCTGCTCCCGAGATCACCGATACTCCCGTATCGAGCCTGAATCCCGATGCAACGGTACCTTCCGGTGCAGCTGAGACAGGCAAGGGCAACATGACGACAACAGACGTTCTGATCGTTGTATTCTTTACTCTTGCAGGTGTTGCCATCCTTGCAGTCATCATCATCCTGATCAACTATGCGATCAAGAACAACAAGAACGGTTCAGGCAAATCTGTCAGAAAGCCCGTATATGATGACGATGACGAGGATGAAGAGGAAGAGGAAGAGGAAGAAGTAAAGCCCTCTAAGTCCAAGTCTTCCAAGAAAGTTTCCGAACCCGAAGAGGATGAGGAAGAAGACGGTGAAGATGACGAAGATGAGGAAGATGAAGAGAAAGACGGCGAGTAATCTCTGATTCAAGATCGAAATGACGAAGGCTGTCCCATAGCGGGTCAGCCTTTTTTATGCACTTATCCTTAAATAAAGAGGGCAATCCTGCCTTTAATTTTATTTACTAATATAGGGCGTCATGTTAAAATTTTAGGCTGTAGATTTATAACTTTTTTAAGGATGGAGTGTAATTTCATGGAGATTACCAAAGATCTGGTTCAGTACCTTGAGAGCCTCGGCCGACTTGAGCTCAGCCCCGAAGATGAGGAGAAGACTCAGAAGGCTTTAGGAGATATCTTAGGTTATTTCGACCAGTTAAGCGAGCTCGACACCGAAGGCGTTGAGCCCTTGAGCCATGTGGCAGGCGTTTCCAATGTCACACGTGAAGACGTTATCGCAAATGAAGATATGAGGGATGCGGTCTTAAGCAACGCACCCGAGACAAAGGACGGTACGATCCTCGTGCCGAAGACCTTTGATTAAGGGGGGCGCCATGACTGATATCGAGATTAGAAAACTTGGCGCACTCGAGATAGGCGCTGCGATCAAAGAAGGAAAGATCACTTCGGTTGAAGCAACCAGGGCTTTCCTTGACGCGATCGATGCAAAAGACGGTGAGTATAAGTCATACATCACCGTGATCAGAGATGAAGCTCTCGCAAAGGCTGCAAAGGCTGACGAGGCTATCAAGGCGGGAACGCTTACAGGACCTTTGGCAGGCGTTCCGATCGCAATAAAGGACAATATCTGCACAAAGGGCATAAAGACAACATGTGCATCCAAGATGCTCGGAAATTTCGTTCCGCCTTACGATGCAGAAGTAATCCGTAAAGTAGAAGACGCCGGAATGATCATACTCGGCAAGACCAACATGGATGAGTTCGCCATGGGTTCCACGACAGAGACGAGCTATTTCGGCATCACATCCAATCCCTGGGATACAGACAGAGTACCGGGCGGTTCATCGGGCGGTTCTGCCGCTTGCGTAGCTGCTGCTCTGGCACCTGTTGCACTGGGTTCTGATACGGGCGGATCCATTAGACAGCCCGCTTCTTTCTGCGGCGTTACGGGCCTTAAGCCTACTTACGGCGCAGTATCCAGATATGGTCTCGTTGCTTTCGCATCCTCATTAGACCAGATCGGACCTATTGCAAGAAAGGCAGAAGACATCGCTGCTGTATACAACGTTATCAGCGGCAAGGATCCCAAGGACCAGTCTTCATTAGAGTCAGAGAAGCTCGACCTCTCTGCCATTGAAGATTACAGCCTTGAAGGAAAGAAGTTCGGTATTCCGGAAGAATATATCGGCGAAGGTATCGACGAGGACGTAAAGAAGGCTGTTCTTGATGCAGTCGAA
Organism: Oscillospiraceae bacterium; assembly: GCA_902764825.1. Lineage (GTDB taxonomy): Bacteria > Bacillota > Clostridia > Saccharofermentanales > Saccharofermentanaceae > Saccharofermentans. The sequence goes on along the minus strand of CACWXL010000005.1, from coordinate 139,119 downwards.
GTCCTTAAGTCAAAGGGCGCAGCTGTTGAGACATTCCCGATGCCCATAATCAAGTACGCTATCCCGACTTACTACATCATCTGCACGGCAGAGGCTTGTTCAAACCTCTCCAGATATGACGGCGTTAAGTACGGCTACAGACCTGAGGGCGTTGAAGACTTAGGTCAGCTCTACATCAAGTCCAGGAGCGAAGGCTTCGGTCTTGAGGTAAAGAGAAGGATCATGCTCGGCAACTTCGTACTCTCTTCAGGTTATTACGATGCATACTACAACAAGGCTTTGAGAGTTAAGAACCTCATCAAGCAGGCTTTTGACCGGGCATTCGAAAAGTACGATGCCATCTTGGGCCCCGTTGCTCCTACAGCTGCATTGAAGAAAGGCGAGAGCCTGTCAGATCCTCTGAAGATGTACCTGGGTGATATCTGCACGGTACTCATCAATATCGTAGGTATCCCTGCAATGTCGGTTCCCTGCGGCTTTACGACTGAAGGCCTCCCTGTAGGACTTCAGATCATGGGAAAGAGATTCTCCGAAGAGAACATCATCGGCGTGGCTTCCGCATATCAGAATGCTACGGCTGATCAGGGCTTTGAGAATAAGATCCCGGAAAATGCTTTGAGAGGGGAGGGCTGAAGATCATGCAGGATTATGAGATGGTAATAGGCCTCGAAGTACACTGCGAGCTCTCCACAGAATCCAAGATCTTCTGCGGATGCTCTGCCAAGTTCGGAGGCGAGCCCAATACACACGTCTGCGAAGTCTGCTCCGGTATGCCGGGCACACTTCCGACATTAAATAAGCAGGTAGTCGAGTATGCCGTAAAGGCAGGACTTGCGCTTAACTGCGAGATTACAAGAAACAACAAGTTCGACAGAAAGAATTATTTCTATCCCGATCTTCCGAAGGCATATCAGATATCACAGCTTTATTTCCCGATATGCAGGAACGGCCATGTGGATATAAAGACATCCAAGGGAATGAAGTCTATCGGCATCCACGAGATCCATATGGAGGAGGATGCCGGAAAGCTCGTTCATGACCCCGTTACCGGCATGACGATGGTCGACTTCAACCGCTGCGGCGTACCGCTCCTTGAGATCGTTTCAGAGCCTGATTTCAGATCCGGCGAAGAGGTCATCGCTTATCTCGAGAAGCTCAGGGACACGATGCAGTATCTTGGCATTTCCGACTGCAAGATGCAGGAAGGTTCGATGAGAGCTGACGTTAACCTCTCCGTAAGACCTGTAGGCCAGAAGGAATTCGGCACCAGGACGGAGATGAAGAATATCGCAAGCCTCAAGGCTATCGAGCGCGCTATCGAATATGAGCGTGACAGACAGATCGACCTCATCGAGGAAGGCGGCAAGGTTATCCAGGAGACAAGACGCTGGGATGACGAGCAGGAGTACACATACTCCATGCGTTCCAAGGAAAATGCCCAGGATTACAAGTATTTCCCGGATCCTGACCTTATGCCGATCAACATCTCAGAGGAGTTCTTAGACAAGGTAAGATCTGAGCTTCCCGAGTTCGCTGACGCTAAGCGCGAGAGATACGTAAAGGAATTGGGTCTCCCTGAGTATGACGCTGAGATCATTACGGGAACACCCGCTCTCGTAAAGGTTTTCGAGGCCGCGTGCGAAGTGACATCAAGCCCTAAGGATTGCTCCAACTGGCTCATGACAGACCTCCTCAAGATCGCCAAGGATGCCAAGGTCCTTGCAGGCGATATCGATTTTGACGGCAAGATCATGGGTAAGATCATCAATCTCGTAAATGAGAACAAGATCAACAGGAAGTCCGGCCAGAAGGCTCTCGAAGAGGCTTTCTTAAACGGCACCGATCCTGAGAAGTATATCGCTGACAACGGCCTTGCCATGGTATCTGACACAAGTGCGATAGAGCCCGTTATCAAGGAGATCTTAGCTGCCAACGAGAAGGCCGTATCAGGTTATCTCGCAGGCGAAGAAAAGAATCTGACGTTCCTTATCGGCCAGTCCATGAGAGCGCTCAAGGGCAAGGCTGACCACCAGGTTGTAAGACAGACATTGATCGATCTGCTTAACGGAATGAAATAATGGACACTTTAATAAGCATCTTACTGGTAGTATTCTTCGTCCTCGTTAATGCCTTTTTCTCAGGCACCGAGATGGCTGTCATCTCGCTTAACGACGCGAAAATGCATAAACTCGCTGAAGAGGGCGACAGGAAAGCTCTCCGCGTTATCAAATTTCTTGATAATCCCGGAAACTTCCTGGCGACGATCCAGGTCGGCGTTACCCTGGCAGGCTTCCTGTCATCCGCTTTTGCCGCCAACAGCTTTGCGAGCAAGCTCGCTCTCTGGGTGGATCCTGCCTCAAAGCATGCCTGGATGGAGTCTTTGTGGACGGTCGTCATCACGGTCGTCCTGTCCTATTTCTCGCTCGTTTTAGGCGAGCTCGTTCCTAAGCGCATTGCACAGAACAAGCCCGAGAAATGGGCCTTTGCGGCTGCTAATGTCGTTAAGTTCTTCGGCGCTGTCTTAAAGCCGTTCGTATGGTTCCTTACGAAGTCCACGAATCTCGTCTTAAAGCTCTTCAGGATCGATCCCAACCAGACCGACAAGCCTGTAACGGAAGAAGAGATCCGCATGATGGTTGATGTCGGCTCGGAGTCCGGCAATATCGAAGATACCGAGAAAGAGATGATCGAGAACGTTTTCGAGTTCAACGATACGGAAGTATCCGAGATCATGACGCACAGAAAGAAGATCGTCTCGCTCCCGATCGATGCGGACTACGATGAAGTAATGCGCGTTGCAAGGGAAGAGAAGTTTACGAGGATCCCCGTCTACAAGGACACGATAGATGACATCATCGGCATCCTTCACATAAAAGACCTCATAGGCATCATGCCTCCCACTGAGGACAAGCCTTTTAAGCTCGAGAAGTTCATAAGAGAGCCGCTCATCGTTCATGAGACCCGTAAGATATCTTCGCTCTTCGGCGAGATGAAGAACTGCGGAATGCAGATGGCCGTGATCGTCGATGAATACGGCGGAACCATGGGTATTGCCACGATCGAAGACATGCTCGAAGAGCTTGTCGGAAACATTACGGACGAGTTCGATGATGAGGCCGATGAGTTCGTAAAGCTCTCCAACGGCGACTATATCGTAAGGGGCGACATGACGCTCTCGGACCTCGAAGACGTCCTTGATATCGAACTTACCGACGATGAATATGACACCATTGCGGGACTTGTCATCTCACAGCTCGACCGCGTTCCCGAAGAGACGGAGCATCCCGTCGTCAACTACAAGAACCTTAGGATCAAGGTCCTGAAGGTCGAGGAGAATGCCATTGCGAAGGTCCTGATCCACATCAATCCGGTTGAGGATCCCGAAGAAGGCAGCAAAGAGGAGAACCCCAAGTCCGATGAGTAAGTATGACCTTGTCCTTTATGACCTTGACGGCACTCTGCAGGACTCGGTCCCTCTGATCATGGAATCCATGAAAGCTTCATATGATATCGTTCTCGGCGGAACCGACAGGACCGATGAGGACATGATGAGCTTTATCGGAAAGCCCCTGACGGACACGTTCTGGATGCATGACGAAGAGACGAAGGCAAAGCTCATCGAAGCTTATCTCGACTATAACTGCACAAAGATGAAGCAGAATGTCGTTCCGATATTCCCCGGTGTCTATGATTTTCTCGCGAAGATCAGGTCCCTGGGCGTAAAGCAGGGCATAGTCACCTCCAAATTGGAGTCTTCCGCAATGATCACCATAGACCTTTTGGGGCTGGGACAGTATTTCGATGACATGGTATTCAGGGAAGCAACGGAAAGAGCCAAGCCGTTTGGCGATCCTCTTGTTGAGGCCGCGAAAAGACTGGGGATAAGTGACATGAGCAGGGTGCTTTATGTCGGAGATGCCCTTCCTGACTTGCTTTCAGCGAGAGATGCAGGCTGCGGTTTTGCGCTCGTGGGCTGGACAAAGATGCCGATGGAAGAGCTGATCTCCCAAAAACCCGACTATTTAGTGGATGTTCCCGAACGTCTTCCTTGCATTATTAAGGGCACCGAATTATAATGTTTGGTGCTTTTTATAAATATAAAATAAGGTAGGTAGGCAAGATGGCAAAGACCACCAAGTCCGGAAAGGCAAACAAGTCGCTCGTTTCAGGCGGAATGATAGTTGTAGTAGTAGCTGTCATTCTTATTATCGCTTGCTTCTTCACATATATTTCCGGAATACTTCCCCAGACTCTGACAGGTATTACGATCACAGAGAACAATCCTGACGGAACAAGCAAGAATATCAAGAATTACTCTGTACTCGAATCCAATTTCCACTTCAAGGAAGTTTACGATTCATATTCACAGTACGGAATGGTATCCGCTGACACTTTGGATAATGTCAGCAACCAGGAGACAGGTGATACTTACAGGGATGTTCTTCTTAGAGAAGCTGCAGGCCAGATGAAGACTCTCACTCTGGTTGAGCGCGCTGCCAAGGAATCAGGCTTCATGGAGATCTCAAAGGCACGTGAAATTTCAGCCAAGAATCTTGAGACTCTGGAACTCTATGCAAGGTTATACGGTTATCCGTCCGGACAGTCTTATCTTAAGGCTCTTTACGGAACAGGCATGACCAAGAGACTTTACACGGATTTTGCAGCACGTGAAGTCCTCGTAAATGAGTACGGCAGCTACTTAAAGCAGTTCGATCCTTCCATCGTTCCTACTGATGATGCGGTCCTCGCAAAATATAACGAAGATACTTCCATTTACAGCACTCTTGACTACAACCTCTACTTCATCAAGGCAGAGACGGACAAGGACGGAAAGGTAATCGGCATGGATGCAGCAGTTAAGGCTGCCAACAAGATCGCTGATGCCACAAAGGATTCCGCTTCCTTCAGAGATGCAGTCCTTGAGTATGTTAAGGGAACAGGTGACGACGCAGCTGTCAAGACTTTCGATAACGGCGCAGATCCTACGCTCACAAAGGATTTCACATACAGTGTTGCGACATACATGGAAGCATCTGTTAAGGATTACCTCTTCAGCGATTCCAAGACCGGTGACAAGAAGGTCATCCAGACAGAATTCGGCGCATATGTTATCTACATCGCAAATAAGGACAATGGAGACGGAAAGACAGTTACATACAGAATCCTTACTCTCACTGCTGACTTTAAGAATGAGGATACTGATGATGTAAAGGCAGCAGCACTCCAGAAGACAATGGCTGATGCACAGACAATGTGCCCCAGCGGAATGGATCCTCTGTCTTTCTACAAGCTCGTAAAGGATAAGACAACAAACCTCAACGACAAGCTCGAGGGCGGCTACAATATCCAGGATGCAGATTACTTTGTATCTACGGAGTCCAACCCGATCGATCCTTCAGTAGTTGAAGCAGGCAAGTGGCTTTTCGATGACGCACGCAAGCAGGGTGACGTATTCATCATTGCTTCCGAAGATAAGCAGACAGTTTATGTATTCTACTTTGAGGCTGCAAGACCCGCATGGGATGTAGCTATCAGGAACGACATGATCGCTGCCAACTTCAATGACTGGAATTCAAAGCTTGATACAGGCAACTACGGCTATGTTATCAATGCAGGTCTTGTAAGATACTTAGTCTATTGATTGTTTATTTAAAGTAATAAATATAAACAAGCACCACTCTTACAGGGTGGTGCTTTTTATTTATTCTGACAACTGTCTCATATGTTTTTTTAGGCATATTATTAAAAAGATTTTTATAATCGATTTGGATGAGGAGGATAATTCCAATGAAAAAAGTTTTAGCACTTATTCTGGGCCTTACAATGATGCTCGGAATTGCTGCTTGCGCAAAGAAGGTTGAAGTACCTTCCAAGAGCGATGTTAAGAAGGCTGCAGCAGAAGAGTTCGACATGGAGTTCAAGGTTGATTCCGAGGACGTATCCGATGACGAGAAGGAAGCTGAGTGGGTATTGATCTCCAAGGACGGTTCCCTCGAAGTTACAGTTACATGGAACGCTAAGAATCCTGATGAGTTCGAGTTCGATTCTGAAGAGCACCCTGAAGCAACAGAGACAGAGCCCGCAGTAACAACTGAAGAGACAGATGCTACTACTGAGGCTACAACAGAGGCAACAACTGAAGCAACAACAGAAGCTTCCGGCAATGAGACAGGCGCTACGGCTGCACCTAATCCCACCGGCGCAAAGTATGTTAACTTCGACGAGATGAACTTCTATGTCAACGGCAAGAAGTACACACTCGGCAAGACAACACTTCAGGATCTTATCGATGACGGCGTTCCTTTCAAGGACGGCGAGCTCGACGATGCCAAGAACAACCTTAAGTCAAAGTATCAGTCTGCTCCCATCAAGCTTAAGATCGCTGACGGCTGGAACGTATCTGTTTATGTATTCAACGACACAGATGCAGGCAAGCCGATGAACGAATGCTATGTAAATGAGATCTATGTTTCTGCACTCTCTTCTTCGAAGGAATCACAGAATGTTCTCACATTCGACTTCCCCTTCGAGACTTTGACAGTCGAAGATCTTAAGGCAAATTCAGGCGAGCCTACAGAGAAGCCTTACCACAATGAGGATGATCCTAAGTTCGTTGCTGACTACCTTGAGTACACAAAGCAGAGCACAAAGTTCATGAACAGAAACAGATATAAGTTCGAGTTCTACAACAGCAAGCTCTCAACATTCTACATGACATACATTCCTTGATAGGAAGTTAAGTTGAATTACCGAAGACCGTCTCAGCTTGAGGCGGTCTTTTCATATATTTATTCAAATTTTACTTACAATATGTTATGTTATTGTTTGATATTCGGAATAGGAGGAATATTTCATGAAGAAAGTAATGGCACTTATTCTCGGTGTTGCTATGATCCTTGGAATCGCTTCTTGCGCAAAGAAGGTCGAAGTACCTTCCAAGAGCGATGTTAAGAAGGCAGCAGCTGAAGAATACGATCTGGACTTCAAAGTTGATTCCGAGGATATCTCCAAGGATGAGAAGGAAGCAGAGTGGGTACTCATCTCCAAGGACGGTACTCTTGAGGTAACAGTTACATGGAACGCTAAGACTCCCGACGAGTTCGAGTTCGACGACAAGGAATTGAGCGCACCTACAACAACTACTACAGAAGATCCTACGACAACAACTACTGAGGATCCCACAACAACTACAACAGAGGCACCTACAACAACCACCGAGACTTCCGGTGACGGAACTGACGGCAGCACACCTGCTCCCAATCCCTCCGGTGCTAAGTATGTTAACTTCGACGAGATGAACTTCTACATCAACGGCAAGAAGTACACGCTCGGCAAGACAACACTTCAGGATCTTGTAGATGACGGCGTTCCTTTCGAGGATGGAGAGTCTGATAACTTCTCCAACAACGTTAAGTCTCACTATCAGTCCGGTTACATTAAGATCAAACTCGATGCAAAGGGCTGCTATTTCTGGATCGAAGTATTTAACGAGACAGATTCCGGCAAGCCCATGAGTGAATGCTATGTCAATCAGATCCTTTTCAAGATCCAGCGTGACGAAGGCAAAAAGCAGACAATGGTTTCTTTTGATTTCCCTTTCACTCTCACAATGGAAGAACTTAAGGCTAACTCCGGTGAACCTACAGAAAAGCCTTACCACAACGAGACCAGCACAAATGTTTACGACAAGATGGGTTGGACAAAGAAGGGCACAAAGTTCTACAACAGCAACAGGATCGAATTCGGCTTCAAGAACAACGAATTTGAAGAAATCGACATGACTTACATTCCCTGATAAAACGGGCAATTGAGTTTAAACATTACGGGGGCTGCTCTAATAGGGCAGCCCTTATTTTCTTTTCTGCGGTGTGAGGTTTTAGTGCGCTGCGGGGTCAGGTTTTCGAGTCCCCGGTCTGAAGCAACAAATCTTTAACCGGGAGTCCACGCGGCCGATTAACAACACCGCTTTTCCATTTATGATTGACAACCCACCAATGCTATAGTATTTTTATGTCAGTTTAAACCGTTGACGGAGAGTGAGTAACTTTAAGGAACCGTTCAAAGAGAGTCCGGGATGGTGAGATCCGGGTAGCAAGGGCCTTTTAGTGAATGGACTCCGGAGGGCGCAGAGGAAAGGGCAGATCCCCAAGTATATTGCGACGTGAGGCACGCGTAAGAGGCCGGAGATATGTTTGTATCTTGCTAAGCGCACGAGTCAGATCGTGAATCAAGGTGGCACCGCGGATATAAAGAGTATTCGTCCTTGACTAAAAGATCAGAAGATCTTTTGTCAGAGGGCGTTTTTTATTGCCTCCGGCAAAAGATGAGAACCGGAGGTGACTTTTATGAAAGTAGTACCGTCAATCGAAGAAGTCAGAGCTTTTGCTGCTGAAGGCAAGTACGATGTAGTGCCCGTAAGCTGCGAGATCCTCTCAGATTTCACGACGCCCATCGAGACTATCCGCATCTTAAAGAATGCGTCAACACATGCATATCTGCTTGAATCTGCATGGGCTAACGAACGATGGGGCAGATATACTTTCTTAGGCTTCGACCCGAAGCTCGAGATCACCTGCATAAACGGCGAGATCACATACGGTGACAAGACAGAGAAGACCGATGACCCTTCAAAGATCATCAGAGAGATCATGTCTAAGTTCAGAAGCCCCAGACTTGATTATCTGCCTTCCTTCACGGGCGGTCTGGTCGGCTATTTCTCATACGACTACCTGACCTATGCCGAACCCACGGCAAAATGCGACGTTATTGACGAAGAGAACTTCAAGGACGTCGACCTCATGCTTTTCGACAAGGTCATAGCATTTGACCACGTAAGGCAGAAGCTCATCCTCATATCAAATATGTCCTTAGAGGACGTGGATGCAGGCTACAGGGAAGCTGTTGAAGAACTGGAATCCCTCATAGACCTTCTTAAGAACGGCGAAAAGGCAGACGATCCGGCAGGCAGACTCCTCGGAGACGTTACGCCCCTGTTCTCCCGCGAAGAATACTGCGCCATGGTCGAGAAGGCCAAGAACTACATCCGCGAGGGCGACATCTTCCAGATAGTTCTCTCAAACCGCCTTTCCGCGCCTTATGAAGGAAGCCTTCTTAATACTTACAGATTATTAAGAACTATTAATCCTTCTCCTTATATGTTCTATTTCGCCGGCACGGACGTCGAAGTGGCTGGTGCTTCTCCGGAGACCCTGGTCAAGCTCGAAGACGGGATCCTTCACACATTCCCTCTTGCGGGCACAAGGCCCAGAGGCAAGACGGAGGAAGAGGACAGGAGGCTTGAAGAAGAGCTTCTTGCCGATGAGAAAGAGCTTGCCGAGCACAACATGTTAGTCGACCTAGGCCGCAACGACCTGGGCAAGATCAGTGAATTCGGCTCTGTTGAAGTTGAGAAGCTCAGGAGCATCGAGCGTTATTCACACGTCATGCATATCGGTTCCACCGTCCGCGGAAAGATCGATTCGAAGCACGACGCTCTGGATGCCGTTGAGGCCGTTCTTCCTGCAGGAACCCTGTCCGGCGCTCCGAAGATCCGTGCATGCCAGCTCATAGGAGAGCTCGAAAACAACAAGCGCGGAATATACGGCGGAGCCATAGGCTATATCGACTTTACGGGCAACATGGATACATGCATTGCCATCCGCATCGCTTACAAAAAGAACGGTAAGGTCTTTGTAAGAAGCGGCGCCGGAATAGTAGCCGATTCGGTACCTGAGAAAGAATACGAAGAGTGCCTCAATAAGGCCAGAGCCGTTCTCAATTCCTTGTCGCTCGCAGAGGAGGTATAAGCATGATTCTTCTTATAGATAACTATGACAGCTTTTCATATAACCTCTATCAGATGATAGGTGAGATAGATCCCGACATTAAGGTCATAAGAAATGACGAGATGACGGTAGAAGAGATCCGGGCTCTTGCGCCTGACCGCATCATCTTATCGCCCGGTCCCGGCAGGCCGGAGGACGCAGGCATCATCTGTGAAGTTGCAGCCTCGATCCATGACATCCCGATCCTGGGCGTCTGCTTGGGTCACCAGGCGATCTGCAAGGCATATGGCGCCACGATCACTTATGCTGAGCGCCTGATGCACGGCAAGCAGTCCGATGTCGGGCTCTACGCTCTGTGCCCCCTGTTCAGGGGAATAGGCGAACACACCAAAGTCGCACGTTATCACTCGCTTGCTGCAGACCGCGATACCATCCCGGAGTGCCTGCAGATAACAGCCGTTGCCGACGACGGCGAGGTCATGGCCGTAAAGCACCGTGACTATCCGATCTACGGCGTCCAGTTCCATCCCGAGTCGATCCTGACACCGGACGGCAGGAAAATGCTGGAGAACTTCCTTTCCAATTGTTGATTGATTACGCGGCATAACCTTAAGATGACCCCTCCCGGCCTTTTGCTGGCCCTGAGGGGTTATCTTATTTGATATATAACAGATTTGCCCCACGCTGCACGAAAAAAGTTGTTGACAAAAATTGTTTCCTTCTATATAATTCTTTACTGCGTCGTAATGGGTTTGGGCAACTATGCCTATTTCTCTTGACGGAAGAGGATTTTTATGGTAAATAAAAATGCTTTTCAACCAAGAAACCGCTTAAACCATGTGTTTTTAAGCTTTGTGTGAGGTGATTCGTTAACAATGGTCCATTCCGTAAAACAAGGCAAGACAGAGCGACAGTCGTATTCCAAGATCAAAGAAGTAATTGAGGTGCCTAACCTTATCGAGAACCAGAAGCAGTCTTATCAGTGGTTCATCGACGAAGGTATGCAGCAGATCTTCGATGAAGTATCTCCGATTACTGATGATCAGGGCAAGTACGAAGTCTATTTTGTCGGTAAGATTTTCGATTCTGAGAATCCCTGTGATCCCACAGGCAAGGAGAAGGACGGCAAGGGTAAGAAGAGTAAGGAGTCCAAGGCTCCCGTTAAGCTTTCCAAGTCCGCAATTATTGACAGCTGCAAGAAGAACGACAGTAACTATGCAGCACCCTTGAGCATCCAGCTCAGACTCCATAACAAGATTGACGGAACAGTTACTGACGAGACAGCTTTCGTCGGCAATTTCCCTATCATGACTGATCAGGGTACATTTATTGTCAACGGCGCTGAGCGTGTAGTAATCAATCAGATCGTAAGATCTCCCGGAGCTTACTATTCCGAGATGAGATCAAAGATGGGCAACAGATTGCTTTCTGCAGAACTTATCCCTTACAGAGGTTCATGGATCCTCATCGAAGAAGATGAGAAGGAGAGCAAGCTCAATGCCAAGGAGAGAGCTCTTAAGGCTGCAGGCGCTCCCGACGCAAACAACGATCCTGACGAATACAACCTTATCTACATCGTCGTAGATAAATCCCACAAGATCTCCCTCTCGGTATTCCTGAGATGCTTAGGCCTCGTTACTGACGAGGACATCATCAACATGTTCGGTGATGAAGAGTGCCTCAGAATGACACTTGAGAAGGACGAGACAAGAAATGCTTCTGATCCTCAGACAGCAGCATTCCAGGAGTTCTTCAAGAAGGTTCGTAACAACGAGCCCTTCACAGTTGATAATGCGAAGAACATCCTTAACAAGACATATTTCGATTCTTTAAGATACGACCTCGAGAGAGTAGGTATCTACAAGGTCAACAAGAAGTTCGAGCTTTCCGCAAGAATCATCGGAAGCAAGACAGCTGACAACGTAGTTACCGAAGACGGTGAGCTCATCTGCAAGAAGAACACCGTTATCACAGAAGAGATCGCAGCCAAGATCGAAGATTCCGGCGTTATGGCCGTTCAGATCTTCCCCAGAAAGCTCGTTCGCGCAGCAGATGAGGATGAGTTCGAGGATGTACCTCTCAAGGTCATCGGCAACGGCAGAGTTGACGCTGAGGCTTTCATCGCAAACAGCATCACAAAGACTGAGTTCAAGAAGTTCGATCTCGCAAGAACAGGCATTAACGAGAAGGTTAGAGCAAGCATCTTGAGAGAGATCATCGAGCAGGTCAAGGCTGAGAGCAAGACAGACATTGCTTCCAGACTCGAGGCTGCAATGGCTGAGCGTAAGGAAGACCTTATGCCCAGAAACCTCACAGTTGACGATATCTATGCATTCGTTTCCTACTACATCGGACTCCACAGAGGCGTCGGCAGAATCGACAACATCGACCACTTGGGCAACCGTAGAGTCAAGTCTGTAGGCGAGCTCCTTCAGAACCAGCTCCGTACAGGTATCCAGAGAGTCGAGAAGAATACAAGAGACAGGATCTCTCAGATCTCCAGCAAGGAAGGCGAAGTTGTTACGGCTACAAGCCTCGTTAACACAAGACCTTTGAGCGCTGCATTCAGAGAGTTCTTCGGATCATCACAGCTCTCAGCTTTTGCTGACCAGAACAACCCGTTAGCAGAGCTTACGAACAAGAGAAGACTTTCAGCTTTGGGCCCCGGCGGTATCTCCCGTGAGAGAGCTTCAATGGAAGTCCGTGATATCAACCCTACACACTATGGACGTATGTGTACGATCGAGACACCGGAAGGTCAGAACATCGGTCTTATGACGTCCCTGGCTATCTATGCACGTATCAACAAGTACGGTTTCATCGAGACTCCTTACAGAAAGTTCGATAAGGAGAACTTAAGAGTTACTGACGAAGTTGTTTACATGTCTGCTGACGAAGAGGACGAGTTCAACATCGCTCAGGCTAACGAGCCTATCGATGAGGACGGCCGTTTCATCGGCAAGAAGATCGTATGCCGTTACTTAGACCAGTTCCTGCAGCTTGACCCTGAACAGGTCGACTACATGGACGTATCTCCTAAGCAGCTCGTATCCGTATCCACATCACTTATCCCGTTCCTTGGTAACGACGACGCTAACCGTGCCCTCATGGGCTCCAACATGCAGCGTCAGGCAGTACCTCTCATCAAGCCTGAGGCACCTATCATCGGAACAGGTATGGAATACCGTGCAGCTAAGGACTCCGGCGTATGCATCGTTGCATCCCACGACGGTGTCGTATCCTTCGTTGCATCAGACAAGATCGAAGTTACAACAGCTGAGGGCACAGTAGACACCTACATGCTCGCTAAGTATCAGAGATCCAACCAGAGCACATGCATCAACCAGCGTCCTATCGTTGCCATAGGCGACAAGGTAAAGGCCGGCGATACTATCGCAGACGGTCCTGCTACAGACAATGGTGAGCTTGCTCTCGGACGTAACGTTCTCATCGGATTCACGACATGGGAAGGTTATAACTACGAGGACGCTGTTCTCGTAAATGAGAGAATCGTAAGAGATGATGTTTATACATCTATCCATATCGAAGAGCATGAGTGCGAAGCACGTGAGACAAAGCTCGGTGCTGAGCAGATCACAAGAGAAGTTCCGAACGTAAGTGACGACGCTCTCTCCAACCTTGATGAGAACGGTATCGTAATGATCGGTGCCGAAGTTAAGGACGGAGACATCCTTGTCGGTAAGGTTTCCCCTAAGGGTGAGACAGACCAGACAGCAGAAGAGAGACTTTATAAGGCAATCTTCAACGAGAGAGCAAGAGAAGTTAAGGATACTTCAAAGCGCGTTCCTCACGGCGGTTCCGGCGTAGTCGTTGACGTTGTTGTTTCCACAAAGGATACAAACGGCAACCTCAAGAACGGTGTAGATAAGAGAGTCCGCGTTTATGTCGCTCAGAAGAGAAAGCTCTCCATCGGCGACAAGATGGCAGGACGTCACGGAAACAAGGGTGTTGTCTCCAGAGTACTTCCTGAAGAGGATATGCCTTTCTTACCTGACGGTACAACACTCGATATCTGCTTGAACCCGTTGGGCGTTCCTTCCCGTATGAACATCGGTCAGCTCCTCGAGGTTCACCTCGGCCGTGCTGCCAAGGCACTCAACTGGAAGATCGCAACACCTGTATTCGACGGTGCAAACGAGAACGACATCGCTGATGCTTTCGAGCTCGCAGGCATCGATAAGGACGGTAAGACAGTCCTTTACGACGGACGTACGGGTGAGCCTTTCGAGAACAGAGTAACAGTAGGTATCATGTATTACATGAAGCTGCACCACCTTGTTGACGACAAGATGCACGCAAGATCCACAGGACCTTACTCACTCGTTACACAGCAGCCTTTGGGCGGTAAAGCCCAGTTCGGCGGACAGAGATTCGGTGAGATGGAAGTTTGGGCACTCGAAGCTTACGGTGCTGCTCATACTCTTAAGGAGATCCTCACTGTTAAGTCCGACGATATCGAAGGCCGTTCAAAGACATATGACGCCATCATCCGCGGCAAGAACATTCCTGAACCGGGTATCCCTGAGTCCTTCAATGTCCTTGTTAACGAGCTTAAGGCGTTGGCACTTGATGTCCGCACATATACAGACGATAAGGAATATATTGCTGAGGACAGACAGTCATTCGACACATACAGCGAGATGGATGAGACAACAAGAGCTTCACTCGACGGTGAAGATGCAGAGTCTCCTTCCGATATCTTCAGCGAAGGCTTCGTAGAGGCTGATGAGCTCGGAAACATCAAGGAAGAAGACGGCGACTTTGCTGACGATTTCGCTGGCGATGACGAAGACATGTAAAGGAGATAAAAGATAGATATGAATGATCAGAATCATCTTACAAAAATAAGTATTCAGCTTGCATCTCCTGAGGTTATCAAGAGCTGGTCACACGGCGAAGTAAAGAAGCCTGAGACCATCAACTATCGTACTCAGAGACCTGAGGTCGATGGTCTTTTCTGCGAAAAGATCTTCGGACCTACAAAGTCTTGGGAATGCCGCTGCGGTAAGTACAAGAAGATCAGATTCAAGGGCATGATCTGCGACAAGTGCGGAGTCGAAGTCACAAAGAACACAGTTCGCCGTGAGAGACTCGGACACATCCAGCTTGCTACACCTGTATCTCACATCTGGTACTTCAAGACACAGCCTTCAAAGATCGGCACACTGCTTGACCTCACAGTTAAGCAGCTCGAGAGCGTACTTTATTATTCAAAGTACATCGTAATCGATCCCGGCAACAGTGTTGAGACAGGACTTAATAAGTACGACATCATTACTGAAGATATCTTCAAGAATGTAAAAGAGAAGTGCGGCAAGGATTCTTTCGTTGCAAAGATGGGTGCCGAGGCTATCAAGGAACTCTTGGCTGAGATCAACATCGATGAGATCATTGCTCAGCTCCAGGAAGAGAAGGTCGGTTCCGTAAGCACACAGAAGAGACTCAAGATCAACAAGAGACTCGAGATCGCTGAAGCTTTCAAGGCTTCCGGCAACAAGCCCGAGTGGATGATCCTTGACGTTATTCCGGTACTTCCTCCGGAACTCCGTCCTATGGTACCTCTCGATGGCGGCCGTTATGCTACATCAGATCTTAACGATCTTTACAGAAGAGTTATCGGCAGAAACAACCGTCTTAAGAAGCTCCTCGACTTAGGCGCACCTGAGATCATCGTAAGAAACGAGAAGAGAATGCTCCAGGAAGCTGTAGACGCATTGATCGACAATGGCCGTCACGGCACACCTGTTAAGGGTTCTACATCTGCTACGAGCAACAGACAGCTCAAGTCCTTGTCCGACATGCTCAAGGGTAAGCAGGGCCGTTTCAGACAGAACCTCCTCGGTAAGCGTGTAGACTACTCCGGACGTTCAGTTATCATCGTAGGACCTGAGCTTAAGATGCATCAGTGCGGTCTCCCTAAGGAGATGGCATTAGAGCTCTTCAAGCCCTTCGTAATCAAGAAGCTCGTTGAGATCAACGACAAGCTCAATATCAAGACAGCAAGAAGACAGGTAGATGCAAGAGTTCCTGAAGTATGGGATATCCTTGAAGAGATCATTCAGGACCATCCGGTACTCCTGAACCGTGCTCCTACACTCCACAGACTTTCTATCCAGGCATTCGAGCCTGTACTCGTAGAAGGTCGTGCTATCAAGCTCCATCCGCTCGTCTGCACAGGCTTTAACGCAGACTTCGACGGAGACCAGATGGCTGTTCACGTACCGCTTTCTGCAGAGGCTCAGGCAGAGGCCAGATTCCTCATGCTTTCTACAAACAACCTCTTGAAGCCTCAGGACGGTAAGCCGGTTACAGTTCCTACACAGGATATGATCCTCGGCTGCTACTACCTCACAATGGAAGTAGAGAACGATAAGGGTGAGGGCATGGTATTCTCCTCTATCGACGAGGCTCAGATGGCATATGACGAGCACCAGATCACGCTCCACAGCATGATCAAGGTACGTATCTCCAGAGAGATCAACGGTAAGGTTGAGACAGGTCTTGTCGAGTCCACATTCGGAAGATTCATCTTCAACCAGATCGTTCCTCAGGATCTCGGATTTGTTGACAGAACAAAGCCTGAGAACCACTTGAAGCTCGAGATCGATTTCCCCAGACTTGCTGAACAGAAGGCAAAGGCTGCAGCAGCAAAGGAGAAGAATCCTGATGCTGAATCCAAGTTCGAGTTCGCTCTTGGTAAGAAGAAGCTCGAAAAGATCATCGCTAAGTGCATTGCTACACACGGCCTCGAGAGAACAACGATCTTCCTCGATGACGTTAAGGCAATGGGTTACAGATTCTCCACTATCTCCGGTATCTCCATCGGTATCGAAGACATGATCATCCCTGACATCAAGGATAAGATGATCGCTGAAGGTGACGAGAGAGTCGAAGAGATCAACGAAGCTGCTGAAGAAGGATTCTTCACAGAGACAGAGCGTCACAACGAAGTTACTAAGGTTTGGTCTGAGACTACAAACAACATCACAAAGGCATTGATGGACAACCTCGACATCTACAACCCGATCAGAATGATGGCTGACTCCGGTGCCCGTGGTTCCAACAACCAGATCAAGCAGCTCGCAGGTATGCGTGGACTTATGCAGGATACGACCGGTAACACCATCGAGATCCCGATCAAGTCCAACCTCCGTGAAGGTATGAACGTGCTCGAGTTCTTCATCTCCTCACACGGTGCCCGTAAGGCTCTCTCCGATACAGCTCTTAAGACAGCTGAGTCAGGTTACCTTACAAGACGTCTCGTTGACGTTGCACAGGCAGTTGTTGTTACTGAGGAAGACTGCGGTACTGATGACTTCACATGGGTCAAGGAGATCACAGAGGTTTCCAACAAGCACACCAACGTCATCAAGTCTCTTAACGACCGTCTCTATGGCCGTTATGCAGCAGAGGACATCATCAACTATCAGACAGGCGAAGTCATCGTTAAGAAGAATGAGCTTATCGATGCTCTCAAGGCAGAGGATATCTGCAAGTCCGTAGAGATCGCTAAGAAGGAAGCTAACGAGGCAAGACAGGCAGTTAAGGATTCCGTTAAGATCAAGGGCGCCGAGACTCCTGAGAAGCTCGCAGAGCACGAAAAGAAGGTTGCTGCAAAGGTTGCCGAGGCAGAAGCTGCAGGCAAGATCCTTTCCAGACAGCAGATCGAAGACTTGGGCAAGCTCAAGATCAGATCAGTATTCGACTGCCGCTCCAGAAGAGGTGTCTGCTCCAAGTGCTACGGTATCAACCTCGCTACAGGCCGTCCTGTTGCAGTTGGTGAAGCTGTCGGTATCATCGCAGCTCAGTCAATCGGTGAGCCTGGTACACAGCTTACGATGAGAACGTTCCACTCCGGTGGTATCGCTGCTTCCGGTGAAGATATCACACAGGGTCTCCCTCGTGTTACCGAGATCTTCGAAGCAAGAGATCCTAAGGGTCACGGTATCATCTCTTCCGTTCCCGGTTCTGTTAAGATCGTTGAGAACGAGAAGACAAAGCAGAAGACAATCGTTGTAACACCTGTTTACGATGAGGGTGTTGAGCCGATCAAGGATGCTAAGGGCAACCCGATCGAGAAGATGGAATACAAGGTTCCTTCACACGCAACACTCACAGTTACTGACGGTCAGGTAATCGAAGCCGGCGATCAGATCATCGACGGTAAGATCGATCCTAAGGAGATCCTCAGAGTTAAGGATATCCGTGCCGTTCAGAAGTACATCATCTCTGAGATCACAAAGGTTTACTACACAGGTGGTGGTGTAAACATCAACGATAAGCACATCGAGATCATCACAAAGCAGATGATGAGAAGAGTCCAGATCGACGATCCGGGTGATACAGGCTTCATGACAGGTACAACTGTTGACTGGTATAACTTCATCTCCAGGAACAGAGACTGTGAAGAGCAGGGCAAGAGACCCGCTAACGGCAAGACGATCCTCCTCGGTATCGCTAAGGCCGCAAGCGCTTCCGACTCCTTCATGTCTGCTGCATCCTTCCAGGAGACAGCAAAGGTACTTACAGATGCTGTTATCAAGGGCAAGGTCGATCCGCTCATCGGTATCAAGGAGAACGTCATCATCGGTGCGCTCATCCCTGCAGGTACCGGTATCAAGGCTCACAGCGACATCACAGCTGTTCCTGTTATCAAGGCAAACAGCAAGCTCATCACAGGTCACGAGTATGGTGAATCCGAGAGTGATACTGAGCTCTTCGCTAATGATTACCTTGATCAGATCCAGGCTCGCAACGAGCTCCTGGATGAGCAGGACCGCTTAGAATCACAGCTCGAGGCTGACGGACTTAAGGAAAAGAAGTAATTACTTTGTCCCGTAATTGTAAACCAACTGCGGGTCCCAAAAGTTTATAATGACGCCGGAGGGGTATACTCCTCCGGCGTTTTTGTATGCCAAATGCGGGCGTTTTTAAGCAAAACAAGGGCCCCGAGCCTGAGAATTGCCTCAAAATGACCTGAAAGCAGATAGTATAATTATAAAGAAGTATTATTTTCGAGCGCGGAGATATATGAAGAAGATAGTTTTTAGACATAACAGGAAGCAGCATATACTTACCATTGCTACGGGCATTTTTGTTGCTCTTCCCATGGTATGTTTCCCTTTGGGTCTCCACGAGGGCATGACTCCCAATCTGGTCGTAGCCCGTGCCTATAAGAATGCTTTCGGAACACAGACCATCGACAGCGGCGAAGTCGTTCTTGAGGACTGGGCTCTTGTAGACAGTGTCGATCAGCTCGTAAGTTCCGATTATGGTGAAGAGCCCGGTGAAGTAGAACCCGGTGAGACACCTGATGCTACAAAGACGGAACAGGCGTCCGGCAAAACAACTTACTCGGACATTCCAAGCTTCATCGTAAGCCAGCAGTATGACAGCTCCAATCTTCCTATCGAACTTCTGGACCCCTCATGCTTTGCACCCGACGAATCCACATATTACGTAAGAGCCAACCAGTCTATCCTTAAAGAGAATCCTAATATGGATTCCAAGACTCTTGTATCTCTTCACGTAGGTCAGGAAGTTACAAGAACCGGTGTAGGCGATACATGGTCAAGGATCAAGACTGAAGCCGGCAAGGAAGGATTCGTCCTCACAAATTCAATTCAGGATACAATGGTCTCTGTCAAGGTAGACAGAACCGTATGGGTAGATACGGGAAGCCTCGTTGTAAGAGCTGAGCCTTCCACTAATGCAGAACAGGTTGCAGTCGTTAACCAGGATGCAAAGCTTTACTGCAGCGCTATCGTTGGTGATAAATGGTACAAGGTAAAGACAACAGGCGGCAAGACCGGATATGTCTATAAGTCTTATACGACAACAAATCCTCCGCCGACGCCCACACCTTCTCCTACGCCCAAGCCGACGACAAAGCCTTCAAGCAGCGGTGGTTCCGGCGGTTACGGCAATACCAAAAAGCTCCCTAAGATCAGCGGTAAGAACGGCGACAGTATCGTAGCAATCGCTGAATCCATGCTCGGTGTTAAGTACAAGTTCGGCGGCGCTTCATCCAAGGGCATCGACTGTTCCGGCCTCGTATTGTACTGCTATGCCCAGGTTGGTATCTCAGTACCTCACGGTGCTACATCGATAATGAATAAATCAGGCGTAAAGGTACCAAGAAGCGATCTCAAACCGGGTGACGTCATCTGTTATGACTACGGTAGCTACTGCGGACACGTCGCGATCTATGTCGGTGACGGCCAGGTAATCCACGCATCGGCAACAAGGGGCAAAGTGGTTTACGGTAAGCTCGACATGATGAAGATCAAAGCGATAAAGAGAATTATCCAGTAAATAACAAAGGCGGTCAGTTGGCCGCCTTTAATTTTGTATTACAGATCAGGAGGAATGATGACGAAAACTACAGCGGCCAGCAGCAACACAACAAAAATGGCGCAAAGTATTCCGAATACGGCAGTATGCATTTTCAGTTTGTTGGCAACCGAGCAAAGGATTATGAATAAGATCTATAATACAACTGCAACAGCTAAACCTCTCAGTATGCAAAACCAGAATCCTTTATCCCAATTATCTATTTCTATTTCGAAATGAGTATTAGAAAATGCTCATAAACATTAAAGCAAACATCAGCAAAACGATATAAATGGCGCACATTAGACCGAAAAAGCCAGGATGCATCCTGATCTTGTTGGCAATAAAACATTCAAGCCAGAACACACCGGAAAATACAGCTGCAAAAGCAATGCTGACAAGTATCGTGAGCGTGAGTTTCAGCATCCATTTATTTTTTTCTTCTTTAACCAACCGGTTGTATTCGAAAATGATTTCCTGGTAATTTTCTATTTTCTTATAGTGAATTCCATTTGGACGTAATTGTGATTCTGGACCGGTTGACACATATATGTCGGAATGATTTCCGTCAGAAACAAAACCAGTTCTGAAACTAAGGACATCTGTATCGGGGTCTTTAATGTATGAACGCCGATGGCTGTATGTAATAAATGCATCTCCAACAGTTCCCGCAGGAATCTCTGTGTAATCATACTGTTCTCCGGAAAGAGCAGCGGAGATCTCCTTGTCCACACTGACAATCCTGACATCTTCAGTCAGTTTAACTGATATGAAAAAGCCGGGATCCGCTGTGCGCGTACCACGCGTTGCTGATCTTAAACCGCCGAGGACACAAATAACAAGCAAAACTATACTTACGATTACCGGAACCTTTTTGCTTATATTCATAATTGTATCCCCATAACAACGCGAATCCCGAAAGGGATAGATCCATTAATTATCCATCTATCATTTTAAACATCATAAAGGTAACTTTAAAGCCACCTTTTTTACCTTTGTCTGTTGGACTTGAATGTGCCTATGATTTACAATTCTTATGTAATGGATATTTCCTTAAGGAGTTAATAGATAATGGCTGAAAGAACACTTTATGGATTTTTGGATGAGTTATCTTCAGGCGCACCGACACCCGGAGGCGGCGGAGCATCGGCAGTTTGCGGCGGCATCGCTGCTGCTTTGGGTTCTATGGTAGGAAACCTTACGAGCGGCAAGAAGAAGTACGCTGAATATCAGGAAGAGATCGAAAAGACTATCGCCAAGTGCGGAGCTCTTGTAAAAGAGTTTGAGGCACTGGGTGAGAAGGATGAGGAGGTTTTCGCGCCCCTTGCAAAAGCTTATTCCATTCCTAAGGATCAGGAAGGAAGAGATGAGATCCTGGAAGCAGTTCTGAAGGATGCGAGCACGGCTCCTTACGAAGTTGTCGTTAAGGCTAATGAGACAGCCAAGATCCTGGAGCGCCTTGCTGTGATCGGTTCCAGGCTTGCGATAAGCGACGTCGGCGTTGCTGCAGCAGCTTGTGACACGGCTGCCAAGGGCGCTGCCATGAATGTTTATATCAACACAAAGTCCATGAAGGACAGAAATTATGCAGAAGACCTTAATAAGAAGACAGATGCACTTGTCGATGAGACAACTGAGATCTGCACCAGGGTTTATGCGGAAGTAAAAAAGGTTTTGATCGGCGGGTAATAAGAATGCAGAGATTATGCGGCAAGGAAGTTGCAGACAAGATCGTAGAAGATCTTAAGATAAAAGTTGAGGAACTGAAGGGCAAGGGCATAAGCCCCAAGCTTGCGATCCTCCGCGTTGGTGCAAGAGAAGATGACTTGGCTTATGAGAGAGGCGTGCTGAAGCGCTTTGAATCGGCAGGCGTTGAAGTCGAAGTAACTGCAGTTGATGCAGGTATCTCTCAGGAAGAACTGGACAAGACATTCGACGGCATCAACAACGATCCCAAGGTTCACGGTATCCTTGTGTTCAGACCTTTGCCGAAGGGCTTATCAGACGAGCACATGAGAAGGACTATAGATCCCGGCAAGGACTCTGATTTCATGGATATCAGGAACATGGAGAATGTCCTCGCAGGTGTTCCTGACAGCGCAGCTCCCTGCACGGCTGAAGCCGTTATGGCCCTGATCAGGCACTACAATATTGAGACAAAGGGAAAGAAGGTTACTGTCGTCGGCAGAAGCCTTGTCATCGGCAAGCCCGCAGCACTCCTTCTTACAACCGCCAATGCCACTGTTACCGTATGCCATACGAAGACGGTTAATATCGAAGAGGAATGCAGGAACGCAGACATCATTGTTGCATGCTGCGGTGTTGCGAAAATGATCACAGAGAAGTTCGTTAAGCCCGGCCAGATCGTTATCGACGTCGGAATGAATGTCGACGAAGAGGGCAGGCTCTGCGGTGATGTTGATTATGAGAAGGTATCGGAGATAGCAGATGCTGTTACACCCGTACCGGGAGGAGTAGGTTCTATCACGACAGCGATCCTTTTAAAGCACGTTGTCGATAACGCTGGAAGGCAGGTCTGATGAAGCCCCCGAAAGAGAATGACAGGATCAAGCTGTTCAATGCTCTGAACGTTAGGAATAGCTGCCCCGTCGCGAAAAAGTGCGGGGGATGCTCTTTTGCGGGCAAAACTTATTTCGAGCAGTCCGTCGCGAAGGAAAAGACCGTCAGAAAACTCATTTCGCCTTTCTGCGAAGTGCTGCCGATACATCACAGCGATGAGCCTCTGTTCTACAGGAACAAGGTGCATTCCGCTTTTAAGAGACTCAGGAACGGGCGCGTAATATGCGGCCCTTATGAATCAGGTTCCCACCGCATAGTTGAGACGGATACATGCTTTATCGAGAATAAGAAGGCTACGGCTATAATCAGGGACTGCGCGGAGATCGCAGAGCGCCTGAATATCAGCATCTATAACGAGGTAAACGGCGAGGGTGACCTTAGAAGAGTCCTTGTAAGAACCGCTGATGCGACAGGCGAGATCATGGTCGTACTGATCATCGGAAGCACTTATTTCAATAAAAAGAAGGCCTTTACCGATGAACTGTTAAGGCGCCATCCCGAGATAACGACCCTTTTGATCAACGTAAACAAGCGCCACGATTCCATGATCCTGGGAAGCGGCGAGGTCAAGAAGGTCACCGGCAGCGGTTATATCACGGACATTATCCTCGGAAAGAAATTCAGAGTATCTGCCGATTCCTTCATGCAGTCAAATCACGCGCAGGCTGAGATCCTTTATTCGGAGGCAATAAGGCTAGCGGAATTCGAAGGCGATGAGGTATGCATAGATGCATACTGCGGCACGGGTTCGACGACGCTCTCTTTCGCGGGCTTCGTAGGAACTGTCACAGGCGTCGAGATCAATGAATCCGCATATCTTGATGCTCTGAAGAACAGGAAGATCAATAAGGTCACTAATGCGGAATTCGTGTTGGGCGATGCGACGGTCTATATGGAAAAGCTGGCCAAGTCCGATACAAAGATAGACTGCGTCATATTAGATCCCACCAGAGCCGGAACTACAATGAAGTTCATCAAGGCATGCGGCAAGCTGGCTCCTTCGAAGATCGTTTATATCTCCTGCTGTCCCGAGACTCTGGCAAGGGATCTCAAGGGTTTTGCAGAGCAGGGTTACAAAGCTCAGATCGCAAAGCCCGTAGATATGTTCCCCTGGACAGATAAGGTAGAGACGATAGTAATTTTGTCCAAATTTTACGTCACAGAATAAATTAGGATATGATGAAGGCAATCACGAAAGCCTTTAAAACTAAGGGTGTTACCAAAATGGTGCGCCCAAAAACCAATACGGTGCTTTATAATCCGTACAGATGAAGGCACACTGAAGACACCAAACGGATGCAGGAGGTGCTCTTTATGGATTTTGGCGAAAAGATAAAAGAGTTGAGAGAAGCAAAGGGGATGACCCAGCAGAATCTGGCAGATCTTCTTTTCGTGACAAGACAGACAGTCTCAAGATGGGAAGGCGGATCCCGCTATCCCGATCTCGTCACGGCAAAGAATCTTGCCGACATCCTGGATACGACCATTGATACCTTGATGGCTGATGACAGGGCAATGCATATTGAACAGCGGTCTAAAGCATACGGAAGGGTTGCCGGAAAGATCGAGACGATGGTAATCGCCCTTTGCGTCGCGATCAGCCTTGGCAATCTGTTCTTTTCATGCTGGTGGCTCAGGGACTGCGTCGTAGACAAAATGTTCACTGCAGATCATTGGTATTTCCCGTTTCTTTCGATAATAGACGTTCTGTTCAGTGCATTTTTCGCGCTCATGCTGATATCGTCCATGATAAAGACTATACGGAAGGAACTCCCGGTTGGGAAGACCGGTATCCTGGGTGTCATTTTCTTTATCTACAGGGGTCTTGCCAATCTCATCCTTGTATTGCTCGGATTTGAGAGCCGCATTGCAGTAAATCCGGTAACAAAACCGGCCATTTCAGAATACGGGATAATATTCGCCCTTTGTTCAATGGTCTGCGCGGGCCTGAGCTTCCTTCTTGCGTATTTTGTATATAGATTCCTGATATCAGGCAGGATGGTCAGTCTGTTTATGTATATACTGTCCGCAGTAGTCCTTTTGCTGCTTAATTTGAACGGATACCTGGTATTTGCAGGGGCTTATTCTGAAGCATTTGTAATACCCGAGATGATTCTTTTCGCAATGCCGCTTAACGAAGCGCTCTGCGTCTTCTACGGGATAGTCATCGCGATCGGCACGCGTATAAGGTCTATTTCTCAGAAAAAAGAATAACTGAACGGACAAAATCAAGTCGTTTTTGCAATCGGGCCTAATGGCCTTAGGTTAACCCGGCCTTTTTTCAGGAGGTGACAATATGGAACATACGGAATTTGAGGAATTTAGAATCAAAAAATTACATTCGCTTAAGGTTTGGAAGACCATCATAATCATTCACGGTATCAACCTGTTTTTCCTGGTTTACTTAGCGATCATCGGCATGATCACGAGCGGTTATGGCTTTCTTGGATTTTTCAAAGAATTGTTTGATGAGCTCGTGCATTACCCCGAGATGATCATCAGCTACGTGATCATATC
Source organism: Oscillospiraceae bacterium (assembly GCA_902764825.1). Taxonomy (GTDB): domain Bacteria; phylum Bacillota; class Clostridia; order Saccharofermentanales; family Saccharofermentanaceae; genus Saccharofermentans. The sequence continues at coordinate 113,884 of CACWXL010000005.1, read as the reverse complement.
AGCATATCTGAACATTTTTACGATCCCCAGACTGATAGCCTTGTATCGTATTATTGAAGCGGTAATCCTGGGCGAGAGAAAAGTCAAACATGTGCTCTTCTATGTTCTGGGTGTAGTTTTGCAGTTTGTTACCCTCTTATTCGGATTGAACTACTTTCTGAGCAGGGCCCATAAGCCCGTTATCTACCTGTATCCCGAGAGCAGGACTGAAGTAGACGTCAAACTCGATCTGGACGGAAAACTGACGGTAACGTATCCCGATTACGACTTAGCTGAAGGCTGGACGGTAACCGCAGATCCTGATGGGACGCTTACTGATAAGAATGGCAGGAAATATTCCTACTTGTATTGGGAAGGCGATATTAATATCAAGCCTGATCTGAGCAAGGGCTTCTGCGTGAAAGGGGAGGACACCGCAAAGTTCCTGGAGACCGCACTCGCAGAGCTTGGCCTGAATGACAAGGAGGCTGATGACTTTATTACATACTGGCTTCCTCTGATGATCGGGAACAAGTACAACGTCATCACGTTCCAAACAAAGGCTTACGAGGATGTCGCATCCCTTAGTATTTCGCCAAAGCCGGATACTGTCATCAGGGTCAACATGCTTTGGTATTCAACGGACAGACAAGTCAGTATCAGGCCACAGGATCTGACATCGGTCAATCCTCCCGGGCGAAAAGGCTTTACAGTCGTTGAGTGGGGTGGAGAAGAATATAAGATGGGTCCGCTTTGCATTGAGTCATGGGTATAAGAATATGGGCAAGATCAGTAAATTATTCTCTTTTAAACCTTCAGGACGGTTGAAGAATCCGGCATTGATATATGCCGTGATCCTGGAATCGATCCTTGTAGGAAGCATTCCTTTTGCTTTCCTGTTCCTGAAAAACTTTAGCGAACTCATAACGCATAGCATTCCTGAAAGCTGGTACGATTATTCCGGTGGTGAAAGATATGTTGTTACTAAGAAGGGTATAAAGTTTACCGATTACTACAACAACACTACCAAGCAGGAAAGCGACGGGACAACGCTGCGAGTGCCGCCCGGTTCGAAACTCGAAGTGGCAATTGTAAGTATGAGAAATTATCCCAACGAACCTGCCTATATCACTACCACTTTCTATGAGTGTGACAGTGGACTATATACTTTATGGGGCGGATTATCGTTGGATTGGTTCGAAAACGCGGATGAGGTAATCCAAGACCTTGATGCGTTAAGGGCAAGAGAAGCTGCTCAAAAGAGAGAATACACGATAAGAAGTGTCATTGGTCTTTTGTTGACTGTAATCATAACAGGCACAATAGTGTTTCTGTTATGGAAACTCCTGAAGAAACATGAAGAATTCCACTATCTTTTCATAGCGCTTTTTGTATTGGCAGCAGCGGTCTTTTGGGTGGCAGGTCGTATGTAAAAGAGCGGGAATGAAAAATCAATAAAAGATCGTCGGAAAAGGTCCATGACCAGGCATTAAATATTGAAAAAAGAACATGAAAGCCCTTGTTCTGGTTCAGGTATGCCTGATTAGATGTTACACTGAATTATCTATAGTTCCGTCAAAACCTTAAGAGAGCTTTGAAAAGCCTAAAGGAGACTACCCTATGAGACTTGGCACTTCATCACCGCTTAAGCATGATTCGCCCGAAGAATGGGCTGAGAACCATGTAAAGTTAGGATTAAGATGCGTAAACTTTCCTCTTAACTGCAACGATCCCGAAGACAAGATAACCGCATACCGTGATGCCGCCAAAGCCCACGGACTCCTGATCGCGGAAGTCGGCATCTGGAGAAATGCACTGGCTTCGGACAGTGCAGAGCGCAGGAAGAACTTGGATTACTGCATAGGGCAGTTAAGGCTTGCAGACTATCTGGGAGCGCGCTGCGCAGTCAACGTTGCAGGAGCTTTTGGCCCCAGATGGGACGGTCATTATAAAGAGAATTTCTCCGCAGATGCCTGGAAAGAGACTGTCCGGATGGTTCAGGAGATCATCGACACTGCTGATGTTAAGAACACATATTTTACTTTGGAACCCATGCCCTGGATGATCCCGACAGGCCCCAAGGAATACCTTAAGCTCATAGATATGGTGGACAGGGACCGTTTTGCGGTTCATATGGACATCATCAACATGACAAATTCCGCCGAGAGATATTTTAATCCCGAAGAGTTTATCGATGAAGTCGCGGAGATGCTTGGAGATAAGATCAGGAGCTGCCATATAAAGGACGTTCATCTCAAGGAAGAATATACTTTCCAGCTTGAAGAGTGCGCACCGGGAGAAGGCGAGTTCCCGCTCCGCTACTATGCGCAGAAGATGAGTTCCATAGATCCTGACATGCCGGTGATCCTGGAGCACCTTAATACTGACGAAGAATACATAAGATACACAGGATATCTGAAGGAGGCCTTAGATGGAATACTGTAGGGAATCTGACGCGAATACGATCACTCAAAAGTATATGGATTCGATCCTTATAGAAGAGAGGATAATAGATTCCGTAGTGGCTTCGACTGAGACGGAATTCCTGGGAGAGACATTCAGCAGTCCTGTGATGATGCCGGCCTTCTCGCACCTTAAGAATTACAACGGAAGGGAATTAACCGGCCTGGAAGAGTATTCGATAGCTGCGAAAAATGCGAATATATTAAACTTCTGCGGCATGATGGAGAACGACATGTTCGCTAAGATCGTTGCAACGGGCGCGAAAACCATCCGCATCGTAAAGCCTTATGCTGACAACGGCAAGGTAAGAGATCAGATGCAGTATGCGGAGTCCGTAGGTGCATTCGGTATCGGCATGGATATCGATCACATTTTCGGTGAGACAGGTGTTGATATCTGCGTAGGCGAGAAGATGGCCGTGCAGACGGCTGATATGCTCCGTTCATACGTTGAATCGACTAAGCTTCCGTTCTTTGTTAAAGGCGTATTAAGCGTCAGGGATGCTCTTATCTGCGCCGATATCGGCGCCAAGGCGATTATCGTAAGCCATCATCACGGCAGAATGCCCTATGCCGTTCCGCCCATGATGATCCTGCCTGAGATCAGGGAAGCTCTGGACGGAAAGGACGTTAAGATAATCGTTGACTGCGGTATTGAAAGCGGTGCCGACGTTTATAAGGCAATAGCGCTCGGCGCTGATGCGGCGGCAGTCGGAAGATCGATGCTGCCTTATCTGGAGAAGGACGGCTCTGCCGGAGTTGAAGCTTATCTGTCCAAAGTTCAGAACGAATTGAGATACATCATGAGCAACACGGGCTTTGCCAGGGTATCAGACATAGACGATTCGGCACTGTGGTTTAACTGATAATTTTTTTGCAAGTGTTATTAAGAAAACAGGCGCTCTGAAAGGAGCGCCTGCTGTTTATTCATCGTAGGATGCATCGATTACCATAAAACCCAGATCTCTATAACTGGAATCATCACTGTAAGCTGCATCCAAATAGCAGTTGTAGTTCTGATCGATATTATATTTTTCCGTTTGAAACCTATCTATCGAATTAGAAGCAACAGGCTGGCCATATAGAATAGTCAGCTTTTCCGAATAATAATTAAAGGCTGATTTTATAAACTGATTTCCTCCTGAAGGAGCATAGAAACGCACTGCATAAACTTTACCTGTAGCTTTTTTGGAATAGAATTTTACAAGGTTGTATTCCACACCGTCAATTAAATACCGGCCGTTATGTGTATGTTCTTCATATTCCAAATGGTCATCAAACTGATCCTGCCCGCATCTGACATCCAGCATTTTCTCGATCAGAGCCTTGGCTTCAGCCGGCTCTTTTCCGATACAGCTTTGCATGATCTTGATTACTTCCTGTACTGCCAGTCCGGATGACTGGAAAGGCTCCGGATTCTCCGGAGAAGAAGGATCGTATACAGAATAACCTATTTCGATCCTGAAAAGATTGTTGCCATTGATCGCTTTGCTGTTTTCCACATAACAGAGCCTGATAGTATAATCACCGTCATTCCATATGACGCGGTCACCGGCTGTTCCGTCCATCCATGCAGGTCCGGAATAATCTGCCGCCTTGCCATATTTACTCTCTAGTAATTGGAATACACTAAGATAAAATTCCTTAACGGGAATATTCATATCAGTTGTTTCATTAGCAGACGCTGCACCGTCATATTGCTCACTGACTGAAAGATCTATCTGCTGTACTTTACCGTCAATTTTCCAGAAACGGATGTTTTTATAACTGATATCATCGATCTTGATGCTTTTCCCGAAAAACGTCAGATCATTTTCGTCGATGGTTCTATTCAGTATATATGACATAATATCAAATTCTTTAATAAAGCTGTCTGCCACATAGTCAGCCTTTCCTCCCAGATATGACTCAATGAGTGTAATAGTTTTGAGAAGTTCTGAAGAATCCGGATCAATATAGCTTATTTCTATGGATTCGTCTGTCAGTTCCGTATCCTCTGTCATAACAGTATCTTCAGAAGTATTCTTAGTCTTTCGGATCCTGCTTTCCTCGGGTTCAGCCGGTGAACAGCCAAACAAAGAGATCGTCAACGATAAACAGATAACATAAACTAAAGCCCTTATTCTTCCTTTCATAAACTCTCTCCTCATATTTGCTTTGCAGTGCGGTGCCTTCACAAATACAGTATATTACAAAAAGGAAAAGACCTCTGCATATTATCTGCAGAGGTCTTTGTTTTCGCTGTTATCCGAAATAAAACTTACTGTCCATAAAGGATCTTGGCGTATTCGGAATCCTTATCGAGGATGATGACAGCCTTGGATCTTGCCAGAGCTTCCATTGAATCCAATCCTCTTAAGTAGTTATAGAATGCTGCCTTGTCAGGATCGTTGTATGCAGCAGAGAGGATCTTCATGTATTCGGCTTCGCCCTGTGCTCTGATGACAGCAGCTTTTGCCTTGGCGTCAGCAACGTTGATCGAGACCTGCTTATCGGTGTCATTCTTTACTTTCTGAGCTTCTGCGTTACCCTGGGCCGTGTAGCCTGCAGCGATGTTCTCTCTCTCGGAGATCATTCTGCTGTAAACAGCAGCCTTGTTGTCATCAGGGAGGTCGAGAGCCTTGATCTCAGCGATCTCGATCGTGATGCCGTACTGGTCAATGTCAGTATTGGATGTGGTCGTGATCGCATTTGTAAGAGTATTTCCTCTTGCAGCGATGATCTCATCCTGTGTCATTGAGGAGATGGTGTTCTTGGTAGCGTTATATACTGCTGCTTCGATCCTCTCCTCGGCTCTGTTCTGAAGACCGCCCAATGTCTGATAGTACTTTACCGGATCTGTAACTCTCCAGATAACGTAGTTGTCTGCGATCATGGACTTCTTATCAGAAGTGATGACGTCTGATGCCGGAATGTCGTAGAGCATCTTTCCGGTGTAGATCGATACCGTGTCTTCGATAAAAGGCGCGTGAGCATGAAGTCCGGTTGTTGTAACCGTTGCCTGTGCCTTACCGAGCCTTACTACGATAGCTGCTTCATTGGGATGCACAGTGAATACTGCTGAACCGGCAACAATAACACCGGCGATCAATGCAATAAGTATCAGAACTGATATGGATATTTTCTTCTTCATGATCAATTACCTCCGTTGTTATCAGTGTTAGCAGGTGCTGAAGCAGCAGGATCTGCTTTGGTAAAAGAGTCGAGAGGGTAAACAGTTGAAGTGCTGCCGTCCGTGATGATGACCTTGCAGTTAGGGAGTACGGATTCGATCCTCTCGTAGAATAATCTTCTCTTTGTGACGAAGGGGAACTGCTTGTATTCTTCGTAGATCTTGTTGAATCTTTCAACCTGACCGTTAGCTTCAGCGATCCTTGCAGCCTTGTCAGCCTCAGCGGCCTGAATGATGGAGTCTGCCTCTGCCTGTGAATTAGGAAGCTGGTTATTCTTGTACTCGAGAGCCTTGTTCATGGCGGTGTCGGCGCCCTGCTTTGCATTCTCGACGGACTTGAATGCCGCGATGATCTCAGGCGTAGGAGGTTCTGAATCCTGGATGGTGATGTTGACTACGGTAAGTCCGATATCAGTCCTCTCAAGTTCGCTTAAGATGGCTGCCTTTACATCTGCCTGGATCTGCCCCTTGGCTGTAGTCATTGCCTCATCGACCGTATAGTTGGATACGACTGTTCTGATGTTGGCCATCGTAATGTTTGAGAGAGTCATTTCCGGACTGCGTGATGCATAAACATATGCAATGGGATCTGAGACTCTGTATTCAAGATAGAAGTCGATGTTTAAGAGGTTGAAGTCAGAAGTGATCATGATGCCGTTATCGGTATCCGTGATGTTCTGGCCGTTCGCAGTGACCGTATAGCCGATCCCGGTGCCATGAGTTGTCATGTCAACCTTTCTTACTGACTGCCAGGGAGCCTTGAAATAGAAACCCGCAGTATCCACCTTAACGATGGAACCGAACTGGGTGACTATCGCATTGTGCTGCTCGTCAACTGAATAAAAGCATCTGAAAAGACAGATGATAACGAACAAAGCGATGACGGATGCCAGGATAATGTTCTTGATCCTGTTAAACGTCTTTACCGTGGCTTCATTTGGTATTGTCTTAATGTTTGCCATATTTGTTTTTCCTTTCCTTATTGATCCGCGAAAATTATACTCTAATACTCATACACGGTATATCAGCAGTTTGCATATACCGGGAGCATAAGTGACTAATTTGGCACTGTGGTTTAACTGATAACACTTTTGCCACTGTTTTTAACAAAAAGCGCCATCAACTGTCAATTGCGGTTGGTGGTGTTCTTATTGCGGACTCCGTAAAATGATGTTAAAAATAAGGGCAAAGGTGGTAGATTTATGAGAAAGTCATACTTGGATAATCTTAGATGGGTAACGGTCGTTCTGGTCGTCATTTACCATGTCTTGTATATGTATAACGGCGAGGGGATCGCAGGCACATTAGGCAATATTACGAACCTCGATGTTCAGTACTACGATGCATATATGTATCTTGTTTATCCGTGGCTCATGACGCTGCTTTTCATCGTATCGGGAATCAGCGCCAGATATTCTCTCGCTAAGCACACGGGCAAGGAGTTCATTAAGAGCAGAACGAAAAAGCTTCTGGTGCCATGCACGATAGGTCTTTTTGTTTTCTACTGCATTCAGGGATATATAAATGCATCACTCAGCAATGCAGGCGCACTTGAAGTCCCGGCACCCGTAAAGTACCTGATCTATTGCCTTTCCGGCATAGGCGTTCTCTGGTATATCCAGATGCTCTGGCTCTTTTCGCTTGCTGTCGTTCTCATTAAGAAGATCGATAAGGACCGTTTATGGAATCTTTGCAGAAAGACGCCTTTCTGCGTAATCCTTCTTCTTTGCATTCCGGTATATCTTGCAGGTCAGATCCTTAATACGCCGATAATCGTCGTTTACAGGTTCGGACTCTATTTTCTGGCATTTCTGCTCGGTTATTTTGTCTTCTCACACGATGAAGTCATTGAGAAACTTAAGAAGTATTTCCTGATCCTTGCAGTAACAGGAGGCTGTCTTGCTGTAGCATTTACTTATGTTTATTTCTTCAGAGGGATTCAGAACTATGCAGATAATCCGGTATACAGATCACCGTTATTCCTGCTTTACGCATACTTCGGAAGTATTGCAATGATAGGCGGTTTTGCGAGATACTTCGATTGGGAGAATAGCTTCACCAACTGGATGAATAAGAGAAGCTGGGGTCTTTACCTGTTCCACTATCTCGGAATATCAGCTGCAGCACTCTTTATCGCCAAGCCGGGCTATCTGCCGGCGTGGGCGTGCTATCTTACAAGTGCCGTCATGGGCTTTGCGCTGGCATATTTACTGAACTTCATCATACCGAAGATCCCGTTCTTCAGATGGGCCGTTATGGGGATTTCAAAGAAGAAAAAGGAGAGCAAAAATGTTCAAGGATAATCTTATCGAACTTAGAAAGTATCATGATCTCTCGCAGGAAGAGCTTGCCGACAAGATCGGCGTCTCTCGTCAGACCCTCTCGAAATATGAGACCGGTGAGTCCTTGCCTGACATTGAGAAGTGCAAGCTCATAGCGGATGTTTTCGGTGTCACCATAGACGATCTTCTGAATTACGACAAGAAGAGCGGCGAGAACCTGGGGCTTGGAGTGCCTCCCAAAGGCAAGCACATATTCGGCATGGTCAAAGTCGGTGATAAAGGCCAGATAGTTCTTCCCGCAAAGGCCAGAAAGATCTTCGACATCAATCCCGGTGACAACGTCCTTATATTAGGCGATGAGGGTCAGGGCCTTGCGATAATCAAGGAGAAGGGTCTGCTGGATCTGCTGAGGAATGCGAAAAACATGCCGCTCTGAGCTGCTGAAACCAAAATAAAATGCTGTGTGATTCCAAAGTGACTAATTTGTCACTTTGGAATTCATTTTTTATGGTTCTCCTTTTGTTAGTATTTGCTTATCACGAATATGGAGGACAAATATGGAATTATTAAGATGTGAAAATATCAGCAAAGTATACGGCAGTGGGGATGGTAAGACCGTTGCTTTGCAGGACGTATCTTTCTCAGTAGAGAAGGGTGAATTCGTATCGATCGTAGGAGCTTCGGGTTCGGGAAAATCCACGCTTCTTCACATCATCGGCGGCGTTGATAAGCCGACATCGGGAAAGGTCTTCATCAACGGCACTGACATTCATTCGCAGAGCGAGGATAAGCTTGCGATCTTCAGGAGAAGACATATCGGACTTGTTTATCAGTTCTACAATCTCCTTCCTGAGCTTAACGTCGATGAGAACATCGTGCTGCCGCACATGTTAGACGGAAGAAAGCCCGACAAGGAAAGGCTTGACCAGATCGTTGAGTACTTAGGCCTTACTGACAGAAGATCCCATCTTCCGAATGAGCTTTCGGGCGGACAGCAGCAGAGGGCATCGATCGGAAGGGCACTCTTTTCGAAGCCTGAGCTTCTTCTTGCAGATGAGCCTACGGGCAATCTCGACAGAAAGAACAGCGCAGAGATCGTGGAACTCTTGAAAGAGTCCAACAGGAAATTCGGACAGACATTGATCCTCATCACGCACGACGAGAACATCGCTCTTCAGGCAGACAGGATCATCTACATGGAAGACGGAAATATCACAAAAGATGACCGTATCAGGGTTACGGATCTTATGGGCCGCGAATAAAAGGATAATAGGAAAAACTTAGGGGAATTAAAATGAGAAACACAAAGATAGTTCATCAGGTGACTTTAAAGCACATGAAGATGAATAAAAAGCGCACGGTATTGTCTATCGTCGGAATCGCGCTGATGGTGATGCTGCTTACATGCGTATTCGTAGGTAAGGACACGGCGTTCAATTATTTTGTCGATATCGGCTCGGCAAAGAACGGTTCTTATCACTATGCCGTATATGACATCAACAAAGACAAGCTCAACATGATCAGGTGTTTTGAAGAGGTTACGGAAGTAGGCGTTACCGAAGATCTTGCTCTTACCGAGTTTGATAAGTCAGCAAATCCCGAAAGACCTTTTCTTAACATAAGAAGATATTCACCTGATGCAATGAAGTGGATGAACATCAAGGTCGTTGAAGGAAGACTTCCTGAGAATGATCAGGAGATCGTAGTAAGCGAAAGTGCAATACGGGAAGGATCGGCGATCGGTATCGGCGATAAGTTCAGCGCTTCGACTTTTAAGAGATATATCAGGAATAATTCCGATAACGACGGATATCTCGCATTTCCGCTTGTCCAGCTTCCGGCACACGAGACAGTAGAACTGCCTTTTAACATGTTCTATATCGATCCTCAGTCGGATGACGGCAAAGCGTTCTATGAAACTCATGAAGAGATCCATGAACCTACCGGTTTTTCACACGAATATACAGTAGTAGGAATAATAGAGACTCCTGTCTTCGAGAGTGGGGGGTGTGCGTGGTATGCGGCCATCTCTGCAGTAGATGAATCGACACTTCAGAATGAGACGTTCAATGCGCTCCTTATGACAGATACGAACAAAGACCAGTATACTTTCACTGAAGCCATGAGAAACCTGGTCGGCGCAGAGAATTTTGACTCTAATAACAGTGTTCTTATCTTCTCAGGTAATTCATCAGAGAATGCGCTTAACTTTATCGTAAAGGCTATGCAGATCTTCTTCGTGGTTCTTATCGCATTGATATCCGTCATGCTCATATATAATGTTTTCGCGCTCTCATTTGACGAGAGAGCCAAGTACCTGGGCATGTTATCCTCTGTCGGTGCGACCGGCAAGCAGAAGAGAAGTTCTGTTTACTTTGAAGCATTTGCGCTTCTTATCCCGTCTTTGCCGATTGGTTTTATCGCCGGTCTCGGAGTTGTTAAGGCAGGAGCAAATTGGGCAGGCCCGATGGCACAGAAACTGTTTAACTTTGACGGTTCTGCAGTGCTCGACATGGATCCTGAGCTTTCTATAACTCCTTTAGCTGTTCTGATCATTATCCTGCTCAGTGCTGTAACGGTATTTATATCAGCCCTGATCCCGGCGCGTAAGATCAGCAAGGTAGGACCTATCGAAAGCATCAGAGGCACTAAGAAGTCCGGTAAAACAAGGAATAAGGCAAAGGCTGATCCGGACAGACTTATTAACAGATCAGTTACCGGGATGCTCTCCTCAAGATTTCTGAAGAATGATAAGAGCAAGTCATTCGGAATCATCAGAGCTGTTGCAATATTCTTCCTGGTTACGGTAACGGTATACTTCGGATCATCTCTTCTTATTCTGATGGTTAATTACAAACTCCAGGATAACAGCGTGAAATATGCATGTTCGAAGGACAGAAAGTATGTCGTATCAATGTACGACTCAAGATATGAAGTCGATTTTGGAGAAATTGCCGATTCGATCAGGAAAACCGAAGGCGTTACTGATGTCGCAGTCTGCAAATCTGATCACTGGGCAGTATACATAGATAACGACTCATTAAGCGATGAGTATTGGGATGCATACTACCAGATCGTCAGCATGTATTATCCGACCGGACAATACAGCAAGGATGATTTCCTGAAAGAATACAAACTGGGATATGACGCCAGATCTCCAATAGGCATAATCGCTTTTGAGGATGATGTGTTCAATAAGATGGCAAAAGAAACAAACGCATTATCTTATGCTGACGGTGAACTGCCATGCATACTCCTGAACAATACTTCGTTCTCGACAGACCAATACGGTATTGCGGGTAAGTCTCCGAGAGATTACAAATACGTAGAAGTAAATAATCCCTTTGCACCTGAAAAGGGCGGTGTGCTTCCGGTATATCCTGCGGCTTTGACCAGAGATGAAGCTATAGAGCGCGGTTATAATCCGGATGAAATAGATTTCCCCGAGATCGAACTTGACGGACCTGCTGATCTTAAGATCATAAACAAAGTCCAAACTAAAGATATCGGCGGCTACCTTACCGGTTCAGGCGACATGGCAATATACTTTATCATTCCCATGAGCGTTGCAGACTATATCGATAAGATCAACGCGACTCCGTTATCGACATTTGTTTTATTCAATTGCGATAACCAGGACAGCATCAATAATCTTTCTGCTTCATTAGCACAGCTTGAAGACAAAGGCGCGGGTGTACACCTTATGCTAGCAAGCACCGGCGGCGCTGAATATAAGGAGATCATTGCATATCTTATCAGGATCATACTTGTAATATTCACGACCATAGCATCTGCTATCTGCCTGTTGAATGTATACAGTTCGATCTCGGCTCTGACGGTTGCAAGAAGAAAGCATTTCGCGATCCTAAAGTCTATGGGATCAACGTTTAAGCAGCTCATAAAGACTGAATTCCGCGAAAGCTCAGGAATGCTTATAAGATCTTTCCTGATCGCCGCTCCGCTGACAGGCCTTATCTGCTGGTGGCTCTCAAAGTTCATGATCAGCAGATTCGGCTACTTCACGGTATCCTTCCCGTGGCTCGAGGCTGCAGGACTCATCGTGTTCATCTCTGCTGCAGTTCTTCTTATGACGTATATTTGCTTAAGACGTGAGAATAAGATTGATATAATAGATGAGATCAAACGTGAAAGTGTCTGATGCATGGTATTAGTAGTTGAAGACGACAGCATAATCGCAGAAGGCTTGAAGCTTGCTTTAACAGGCGAGGGTATGGAAGTTACCCTCGCTTCTTCTGTTGCCGAGGCATATAGAGCTCTCGAAAATGAAGAGCCGGGGAAGAAGATCGATTTCTGCCTTCTCGACATGACGCTTCCTGACGGCAACGGAATGGATATCTGCATGAAGATCCGTGAGACTTCCGAGATGCCGATCATCTTCCTGACCGCGATGGATGATGAGATCCACACGGTCCTGGCCTTTGATAAGGGCGCGGACGATTACATCTCGAAGCCTTTCCATATCAAGGAACTGATAGCGCGCATGAAGCGACTTATGAAGCGCACAAAGACCTCTGCTGCAACTTGTGCCATCGGCGATAACCTGGTCGACATCACGAACGCGAAAATGACCCGCGCAGGCGAAGAGATCATTCTTACGGCTATGGAATACAAACTTTTGCTTGTTTTTATCAACCACGCGGGAGAGATCCTTGACCGTGACCGGATATTAAATATCCTCTGGGATGATGTCGGAAGCTTTGTTAACGACAACACTCTTACTGTTTATATCAAGCGCTTGAGAAGCAAACTCGGCGATGAGGACGGCAAGTATATTGAGACCATCAGGGGACAGGGTTACAGGCTTAATCTATGAATCCGTATCTGATCGTTTCCATTGTTTTAGCTGTTATTGTGGCCGCTCTGGTGATCTACATCATTGCGGACAGGATAAAGCGCAGGAAAGACCTCGATGAACTCATTGATTTCCTTACCAAGGTGCAGGACAGGGATACTTTTCCGGAGCTCGGGCTTGAAGCTGAAGGCCGCATGCTAATCCTTCGCTCAGAGATCTACAAGCTCGCTTCAACGCTTCAGGAGCAGTATACCGGCGAGGTAAAGAAGAACACCTACAAGGCTGACATGCTCTCCAATATCTCGCATCAGATAAAGACTCCGCTTACCGCGATCAACCTCATGACCGATGCATTAAAAAGCGGCAATATGGATGAGGCACAGCGCCGCCGCTGCATTGCGAACATAGAAGAGCAGACAGATCACATTACCTGGCTTGTAAGAACGCTCCTTACTATCGCTGAGATCGATGCGGGTGTCCTCGTGATGAAGAAGGAATCAGTTAAGCTACGCGGCATGGTCGACGAGATCGTATCCTCCATCGCGATCGAAGCAGACATCAGGGACGTATCGATAGACGTCGATATATCGCCTGACATTGAGATCACATGTGACAGGCGCTGGACTTTAGAAGCGCTGTCCAACATAATAAAGAATTCCCTGCAGCACACTGAGGCGGGCGGCTTTATAAAGGTCACATCTGAAGACAACAACCTCTCAGTCAACATCCGCATCGAAGACAACGGCTGCGGCATCTCCAAAAAAGACCTGCCCAATATCTTCAACCGCTTTTATCACGGCGAGAAGTCAGACCCGAACAGCAACGGCATCGGCTTATCCCTTGCCAAGCAGATAATCAACTCCCAGAACGGCGTGATCTCATGCGAGAGCGAAGAGGGCAAGGGAACAATTTTCGAGATAAAGATATATAAATCTGCAACTGTGTGAAAAACCTTGTATAATATGTCGCGGTATAAGTTTTTGTTATAACGCGGAGAAGATTGATGATCTACAATAACATCCTTGAGGCCATCGGAAACACGCCTCTTATCAAGCTGAATCACATTATGCCCGAAGGCGCGGCAGACATTTTTGTTAAAAACGAAGGTTTGGACGTCGGAGGCTCCATCAAGACCCGTACGGCGCTCAACATGATCGAGCGTGCCGAGAAAGAGGGCAAGCTCAATAAAGATTCCATTATCGTCGAGCCCACGAGCGGCAACCAGGGCATAGGCCTCGCGCTTATTGGCGCAGTCAAGGGTTACCGCACGATAATCGTCATGCCTGACTCTGTAAGCCACGAGCGTTCGATGCTCGTAAAGCACTACGGCGCAGAAGTCATTCTCATCCACGATGACGGTGACATCGGCAAGGCGATCGACGAGTGCAGGCTCAAGGCTGAAGAGATCGCAGCTTCCGATCCGCGTGTATTTATCCCCCAGCAGTTCGAGAATCCCGCAAACACCGAAGCACAGTACGCATACACCGCCAAAGAGATCCTTGAGGCGATGGATGGCCGAGTAATCGACGGTTTCTGCTCCGGTATCGGCACAGGCGGCACTATCACCGGCATCGGCCACGCTTTGAAGGAAGCAAATCCCGCGACAGTTGTCTGGGCAGCTGAGCCTGAGAACGCAGCGATCCTTTCCGGCGGTTCGATCGGAACCCACGTTCAGATGGGCATTGGTGACGGCCTTATCCCGGGCATCCTTGATACCAAGGTTTATGACGACATCTGCATTATCACTGACGATGAAGCGATCAACACTTCCCGTGAACTCACACGCAGGGAAGGCATGATGTGCGGAATCTCGTCCGGTACGAACGTCGCATGTGCTATCAAGCTGGCGCAAAAGCTCGGTCCCGGAAAGACTGTAGTCACGGTGCTTCCGGACACCGCAGAGAGGTATTTCTCGACGCCGCTGTTTGAAGAGTGATGATTAATTAAATCCGTTTGCTGTTCAGGCTGTTTTTCAGGGTAACACTGAAGGGCAGCCTGAATTTTTATTGTTATTCGATGATTGTTCAGGGTGGAGTTCGGGGTAAGACGGAACTTTAGCCTGAAAAAGGTGGATGCAAATTTGCAAATTCACACCAAAAGTGTAAAATTACACTTAGAAAGGAACCTGCATACAGTAGAAAGGCATCTTATGAAACGCGAAGAGTTCATAAAGACAGTAAGCAGCAAGTTAAAGCTCATCAGGACTGAGTACGGAATAACTCAGGAAGCGATGAGTGAGATGCTTGGGATCTCCAAAAAGACTCTCGTTGAGACCGAGAAGGGAAGGCGCGAGCTGTCCTGGACGGAGGTTATCGCCGTGGCTACTGTTTTCGAGAAGAGCGAGGTGCTGCAGGGGATTACGGGCGGCGATGCGGGCGACGTGATACACGCGCTGGCGTTTGAGGACCGCCATATACAATATCCGCCGACGATGGGCGGTAAAGTCTGGTGGCGGGTGATAGATGAGAAGGACGGGATAAGACTTCAGCAAAACTACGTCACAGGCCATTACAGACTCCTGGATAAGGATGACTGCAGGCTGATCTCATCGTTCAGCAGGGAAGAAGTTGAAGAATACAGGGATTCACTGGGGAGGTAATCATGTTTGATAATCTAATGTATCTGATCTCCGGAGTGTCGATCATAGCCCCGCCTGTCATCTTTGTCGTTTTCCTGATCAACGCGCTGATCCACATACACAAATATAAAAAGGGAGCGGAAGGCAAGGGCAAGGCTGTGGCCTACAGCATCGTCAGCGGTGTAGCCTTAGTATATACAGTCTCAGAGGTATTATTATTGATCTGGTTTGCAGCAGGGATCGCTCATATGTGATCGCTTGATGTTAATAGATTTAAATATGGGAGGAATAACAATGGAAATCGTATCAGCATTTATGATGGCAGCTTACTCACTGGAGAGGTTTCTGGATGATCTCGCAAGTTTTGCTTTGTTCGGCTTTTTGCCGTTGCTCTTCGTCGTCTTCCTGATCCTGGCCATCGTACAGGGCGTAAAGGTAAAGAAGCACGGAGGCAAGAAGGCACCGATGATCGTCTTTATCGTGCTCTCTGCAGTTTTCGCGGTACTGACCTTATGTGAAGTGCTGCTCATGCTCTTGCTTGCGGCAGCAATAGCGCACATGTGAGGTACCCGGCATGAAAGACAAGACGTTTATCGCGATACTGGCCATCATAATGGTCATCGGAACCGGTGTCACGGCTGGCCTTATGATCCACGGCTACAATCTTTGGAAAGAAATATCGATCGTTGAGATGATCGCAAATTGGGGATGATATAAATGGACAAGAAGAAATTAGCAAAGCAGTTGGGCGTTATCGCCCTGGTAATAGTGCTGTTTGCCGGACTTGATATCGGAATATACCGGCTCTTCATAAAGAGAGTAATAAGTCATCACTCTCCCGGCATGCAGAAGATGAGTGTTGAAGTCGGGAACTATGTTCCTTTCACAGGGAGCGAAAATGTATTCTCCGTCAAAGACGCTGACAAGCTCGAAGGCGACATTCCGGTGATAGACGGCGCGGCAGCACTCCTGCCGGTATATGCGGGATTTGTCGAGAGCATCTATCCCGAGAGTTCCGTCATATATAACGGTGAGACTTACGATGCTGCAAGTGCGATGCACTACACTAACACAAGGGGCGCATACAAGGACATCGTTGACGGCAATGCGGACATAATCATATGCGCGGCGCCTTCAGATGAACAGCTTCAGTACGCAAAAGATAACGGTGTTGAGTTAGAACTCGTGCCGGTCGGATCTGATGCATTCGTGTTTATTGTAAATGACAGCAATCCGGTAGATAACATCACGATCGATCAGATCAGGGGCATCTATTCAGGAAAGATCACGAACTGGAAAGAACTCGGCGGGAAGAACATTCCAATCGCTGCTATGAGAAGAAATAAGAACAGCGGTTCACAGACCGCGCTCGAAAAGATCATGGGCGACATTCCGATCAAGCCTGATTACACGGCACTGTTCGGAAGCCCCATCGGCTTCTCGTTCAGATACTACGTAACCGGAATGTTAGGCGAAGGCGGCGTCAAGATCCTTACGATCAACGGGATCGAGCCTACTCCCGAGACTATCGCCGACGGTACATATCCTGTTGCCGGCAATATCTATGCGGTATACCGCAAAGGCGAGACGAACGAGAACGTGAAGAAGGCAATCGACTTTATGCTCTCACCTGAAGGACAGAAGATAGTCGCACAGAGCGGATACATTCCTCTAAGTCAGTGATCGGAGAAATAATAAAGGCAGTATCGCAGAATGATACTGTCTTTTTTCGCGCTCAGTAAAGCTCGAGCGTTTTTGCCTGAAATGTTGCTCGTTCTGTCCGCACGGAAGGCAACAAATCCTTAACTGAGGATTCGCGCGAACGAAAAAATAAAAGCAAAAGAGCCGCCTCTTATCGAGACGGCTCTCTTAATGTTTGCTTCAGGATTGTATCAGCTGTTAGCAGCGATGCCTGCGATACCAGCAGCACCGACAATTGCAACGGCAATGATCATGATAGCGCCAACAACGATAGAGAGGATAAGACCGATGATACCGGTGATCTTACCAACCTTTGTGAATGTGTTCTGAACGCCTTCCTTCTTGCACTTTGCTCCGAGAACGAGGCTTACGATAGCGGGGATGAGACCGAAACCGTATACTTCGCAAAGAACGATAGAAGCAATACCGCATACCATGCAAGCGATTGACTTGCCCTTGGACTGCTCCTGTACAGGTGTGTTTTCTGCCATGTTAATGACCCTCCAAAACTTATATTATCCAGGAATATGTGTGAAGCATAATCCTTATCCAAAAGCGATTTTATCAAAAGAAACTGAAAATGTTATGTAGGATTACATACAAAAGGAATTGACGGAAATGCTTAAAAATCTGCCTTTTGGCGATTGCAAATTGTAAAATATCAAATGGATTAGACATTTACTTTTTTGATAATAAATGCAATAATTTCAGCAGTGCACGCATTTTATGCGTAAAAATAAGGAGGGTTCTATGGAAACTACAAAACAACAACAGATCAACGGTCTCATTTTCGGTGCTATTTCACTTTTACTTCCTAACGTTTCAAGCATTATCAGCAGAGCTACAAGTGATACAAAGGCTGCTACAGGCGGCGCTATCGCTGTTATCATCATCAGCTTGGCAGCTTTGATCCTCGGTATCATCGGTATCATCAAGTCTGCAGGCGCTCGTAAGGCTGCTACAGAAGCAGGCGAGAAGAAGATCCTCGGAACAGTTGGTCTTATCGTTTCTATCGTAGGAACGGTATACGCTGCTCTTATCTTCATCATCCTTGGTGTTTGCGTTGCTTGCGTTGTTTGTGTAGGCGCAGCAGCTCTTGCATCTGCTTGATGACAATCAACTAAAAACTGAAAGAAAGCAGTTGTTCCTTTAAGGAGCAACTGCTTTTGGTTTATGACATGTATCCAACGATAGATATTTTCGGACATACGATAGGCACATATGCGATCTGTGCAGCCGTGGGGCTCTTTCTCTGCGTTGTAGTCGGCTATCTGCTGATAAAGGAAAAGAAGGGCGTCTGCATCGATGACATCATAGTAACGGCGGTGATCATTGCCGTGGGAATGGTAATAGGCGGGCATATTGTCTTCGGAATAACCCATATTCCGGACATCATAAGGCTGTTTCAGCATATGTCGGACTATACGTTCTTTGGCTTCATGACGAAGCTGTTCGGAGAGTATATTGGCGGAATGGTCTTCTACGGAGGGCTTCTCGGAGGGATTGCAGGCTTGTACATTACCTGCAGATTTACGCAGTTCGGGCACAAGGATGTCATGTACGACATGTTTGCGGTCTGCGTCCCGCTCTTCCACTTCTTCGGAAGGATCGGATGCTTTCTCGGCGGATGCTGCTACGGGATCGAATGCAGATTCGGGTTTACCGTTCACGGCAACACTATAAACCCGGGTGTAAATGACGTTAACCGCTTCCCTGTCCAGCTCGTCGAAGCAGGCTGCAACCTTATGCTGTTCTTTGTCCTTCTTATCCTTCACAGGAAAAAGAAGTTCAGGCAGAGGCTTCTGATAGTTTATTTCTACACATATCCGGTCATCAGATTCATTGATGAATTCTTCAGAGGCGATGAGATCCGAGGCTTCCTGTTCGGTCTTTCCACGTCGCAGATCATCAGCATATTGCTTTTTGCATTTGCGGTCATCTTTACGGTTATCGATCTGAGGAAGCGAAAAGACCATGTTCCGGCAAAAACATAAACAGGCAAAAAACACCCCGCAGGCAGGAAAGATTCCTCAGGATGCGGGGTTTTATTTCTAACAGACATAAAAGTTACCGTTTTATAATTTAATGTAAGGACCTGATGGCTAATCAGGTCCGTAAGTGATATGCTTAAGCTACACAGGAGATCAGCTTTTATACCTGTCTCCCGTGTGCAACAACTGTATAGATTAATGACTCTGACGGCAAGGTTGGTTCCAAGCGGGAATAGTCTTTGAATATAGCATGCAAGACATGCGCGTATTGGGCTTCTTTATCGTCAGACATCAGATGATAGAGGAGTTTTTTTATGCTTAAGATCGCGATTTATGGCAAGGGCGGAATAGGCAAGTCGACAGTCACATCGAACCTGTCTGCAGCTTTTGCAAGCATGGGCAAGCGTGTCATTCAGATCGGATGTGATCCCAAGGCGGATTCCACGATCAACCTTCTGGGCGGAAAGCCCCTGACTCCCGTCATCGAGATATTAAAGGACGGAAACGACCCCAAATCAGCAAAGGAAATATCCCAGGAGGGTTTCGGAGGCGTGCTCTGCATTGAGACAGGCGGCCCCACACCGGGCCTCGGATGTGCAGGCAGAGGCATCATTGCAACGTTTAACCTCCTGGACGAGTTAGGACTTTTCGAAGAATACAAGCCGGACGTCGTTTTGTATGACGTTCTCGGCGATGTTGTATGCGGCGGATTTGCCGCGCCCATAAGAGAGGGCTATGCGGAGCAGGTCCTCATCGTTACCTCAGGCGAGAAGATGGCTCTTTATGCAGCCAACAACATCTGCCAGGCGGTAAGGAATTTCGAGGACAGGGGCTATGCAAATGTCAGAGGAATAATCCTCAACAAGCGCAATGTTCCGGGTGAAGATGAGAAGGTTAAGGAGTTTGCTGCACAAAAGGGCGTTGATATCGTTGCCGTTATCCCGAGAAGTGATGACATCACGCTTTGCGAGGACAGGGGCATGACCGTCGTCGAAGGCGCAAAGGATTCCGAGGCTGCACAAAGGTTCACGGATCTTGCGAAGACTCTTTTGGAAGGATGAGTCTTATGAAGCGCGAAGCTATATTTTATACGGCCAGGGAAGTTATGGAACGCGGGAAAGACAACATCCCGTCAGAACTCCTGTCCGGCAATAATCTCGTGTACAGCTCTCCTGCGACACTTGCGTATAACTCTCCGGGAGCCGAAGGCTTCGGCGTTAAGAGGGCAGGTCTGAGCGTTCCTGAATCGGTAATGCTCATAGTCGCTCCGGGATGCTGCGGCCGCAACACATCGCTTATATCTTCGATGCCGGAATACAAGAACAGGTTCTTCTATCTTGAGATGACAGAACCGGATCTTGTAACAGGCAGGCATTTGAATAAGATACCTGACGCAGTCAGGGAAGTCCTGGAATTCTTAAGAGATAACGGCAGGAAGATCCCGAAGGCCGTAATGATCTGCATCACATGTGTTGATGCGCTTCTCGGAACCGATATGGACAGAGTCTGCAGGAAGGCTGAGGAGTATCTGGCAGGAAGTGATTTTGCAGGCGTTAAGGTGCGCCCGTGCTATATGTATGCACTTACAAGAGAAGGCAGGCGCCCTCCAATGGTGCATGTAAGACAGACGATCTATTCTCTTCTTGAACCGATGGAAAAGGATGCAAGATCGGTAAATATCATCGGAGGTTTTGCCCCTCTCGAAAACACTGAGCTTAAGACATACCTGGAGCTTGCGGGAATCAGGAACATAAGGCAGATCTCCACATGCGGCACGTATGAGGAGTTCCTTAAGATGGCCTCTGCTAATTTCAACCTCGTGATAGATCCGGAAGCAAGAGCTGCCGCCGAGGATATGAACAAGAGACTTAATATTCCATATATCGAACTTACGAGAGTCCATTCGACGGATAAGATCAGATCGCAGTATAAGGCTCTTGCAAGCGTTACGGGGATCGACATTGATGATACATACGAAAAGGCTGAAGCCGATGAAGCGATCGCAAGATTAAAGCAGGCATATCCCGGCCTTAAGTTCAATGTCGGCGAATGCACAAACGCCAATGCGTTTGAACTCGCGTTAAGTCTTGTGCGCATGGGCTTTAAGGTCGACGAGATCTATGCGGCGCTTGCACCGGAGAATTTCGTTTATGTTAAGAATCTGGCAGCGTTATCACCGGATACAAAGATCTACTGCAACATGGAGCCTACGATGCTCTATTACGAGATCTCCGGATCGGATGCGGATGTGACCATAGGCAAGGATGCGGGATTCTATTGTCCTGACACGCCCAATGTCGCATGGAACCAGGATACAAGGCCGTTCGGATATCAGGGCATAAGAGACCTGATGAACAGAGTTTACGATGCGCTCAAGGAGGCAGATGCATGAAGGGATTAAGAAAGGTTCTGACACCGTTTGCACCTGACCAGTCGGGAGCATCAGGAGTCCTTTATCAGATGGGCGGACTTATCGTTATTATCGATGCCGGCGGATGCACGGGCAACGTGTGCGGTTTTGATGAGCCCAGATGGCATGAATCAAGAAGCGCGGTATTTTCTGCCGGGCTCCGCGACATGGATGCGATACTGGGCCGCGATGAGCTCCTTGCTTCAAAGATCAGGTCGGCAAGTGAGCGTATCGACACGTCTTTTGTTGCAGTGATCGGCACACCTGTTCCCGCAACGATCGGAACGGACTATAAAGCGCTTAAAAAGCTCATAGAGAGCAAAGTGGATATTCCGGTTCTTCCGGTCATTACAAACGGAATGAAGCTTTATAACGAAGGCGAGAAACAGGCTTATAAGGCCCTTATCGATGAGTTTGCATCAGATACTCCCGCATACAGGGACAGGATCGTCATCGGTATGACTCCGCTTACATACGGTAAATATCATGAAGACCTCACGCTTGATGACATAAGGAATATCAGAGGTGCAGGAGAACTCATCGCCGCATCCTCTTCCGGAATCGATGCCTGTGAGTATCTCGGGAAAGATTTCAAGATCGAAAGTCCCATTTATAAAGACAATATCCCTGAAGGAATAAAGGGCAGGACTCTCGTATGCCACGATGAGGTTGTCGGAAAGACCATAAGGGATGCCAGAGTCGATTGTGACATCGTCACTTTTTTCAAGCTCCATGACAGCGTTAAGCAGGACGGCGACAGGAAGATCACGGAAGAAGATGAATTTATCGATCTGGTAAGAAACGGCGGCTACGACACTGTCGCTGCCGATATCTGCCTTAAAGAACTCGTTCCGGATTTTGAAGGAAGATGGGTTGACCTTAAATGCTTTGCAATAAGCGGGAGAACATGATTTGGTAACGAAGCGCATTAAAGTTTACGGCATAGTCCAGGGCGTGGGAATGAGACCCACGGTCGCCAGACACGCAGCTTCCCTCGGAATAAAGGGAAGTGTCTCTAACCTTGGACCTTATGTTGAGATCTATGCGCAGGGAGAAGATCAGAATGTCGGAAGGTTTATCGATCTTGTAAAAAATGAACCGCCCAAGAGGGCCGCGATCCTTAAGATGGATGTTAAGGAAAAAGACGTTCCGGAATATAAGGATTTCAGCATCATTGAGAGCGCTAAGACATCGGGAGAGATATTTGTATCACCTGATATCGCAATATGCGATGAGTGCCTTTCCGAACTCTTTGACAGGAATAACAGGAGATATCTGCACCCGTTCATCAACTGCACATGCTGCGGGCCTAGGCTTACGATCCTGGATGCGCTTCCTTATGACCGTGAGAGAACATCGATGAAGGAATTCCCGATGTGTCCCGAATGCGCGAAAGAGTATTACGATCCGGCCACGAGGAGATATGATGCGCAGCCCGTATGCTGCAATGACTGCGGGCCGGAAGTATTCATCCTTGATGACGCGGAAAACCGAAAGGGACGAGAAGCGATAACTTATACGCGCAAGGTGATCGCAAACGGCGGAATCGCGGCAATAAAAGGCATCGGCGGTTTCCATCTGGCATGCAATGCATATGATAATGACGCCGTAAGAAGGCTCCGCGAATTGAAGCACCGTCCTTCAAAGCCTTTTGCGTTGATGATGAGAGACGAAGAGGAAGTCCTGAAGAACTGCTATATCGAAGATTATCAGAGGGATATCCTTAAGGGACATCAGAAGCCCATTATCCTTCTGAAGCGCAAAGAGGACTCTCTTGTCGCAGAACAGGCAGCACCGGACAATCCGATGATCGGATGCATGCTGCCTTATGCTCCTGTCCAGAGTCTCATATTTGATTACGATGACGGTATCGAAATGCCGCGCTGTCTTGTAATGACAAGCGGAAACCTTTCAGGACTCCCCATCTGCAGGAATGATGATGACGCAAGACGCGAGATAAAGGAATACTGTGATGTGATCCTCACGCACAACAGAAAGATCAGACTAAGGGCAGACGATTCGGTCATGGACTTCTATGACGGCAGACCTTACATGATCAGGCGTTCGAGAGGATATGCACCGCTGCCGTTCATGATGACAAGATCCTTCAAGGGTTCTGTAATAGCATACGGCGGGGAGCTCAAGAATACATTCTGCGTTGCGGTGAACAGCCTTATGTATCCTTCATCCTACATTGGTGATCTTACGGATCTCAAAGGAAAGAATGCCCTTAAGGAATCCGCGGAAAGAATGCTCACTCTTCTGGAGACAAAGCCTACACATGCGGTCTGCGATCTCCACCCCTCATATAATTCCTCGGCTGCTGCCGAAGAATCCGGTCTTAAGCTCATCAGAGTCCAGCACCATTATGCACACATCCTCTCCTGCATGGCAGAGAACGATCATACGGATGAAGTTATTGGCATTTCCCTGGACGGCACGGGTTACGGTACTGACGGAACCATCTGGGGCGGAGAGATATTGAAGTGCAGTCTCGACGGTTTTGAGCGCAAAGGCCATATCAGGCCGTTCCTTCATACAGGCGGCGATATTGCCTCGAGAGAAGGATACAGGATCGCAATATCGATGCTCATCGATATATTCGGCGATGAGGCGGAAGATAAGTGTAATGAGCTCGGTCTCATTAGGCAGGGTGCATTCAGGACATATAAGACAATGCACGATAAGAAGATCAATACCGCCGTATCCACAAGCTGCGGAAGGCTTTTCGATGCCGCCTCAGCCATACTCGGGATAAGGTATGAACAGAGCTTTGAAGGCGAAGCTGCAACGGCTCTTGAATTCAAGGCAATGGAATATGAAGGGGATAAAGTTTTCGAATGCATGGATCTTACAGACGGAGACGTGATCGCAACAGACAGGATCATCAGATATCTTGCAGAAGAAAAGCTTAAGGGAATCGACACAAGAAAACTCGCATACGCCTTCCACTATATGCTCGCAAAAGGTGTTGCTCAGATGGCTGTGGCCAAATCTGACGGCATAAAGACTGCAGCGTTGAGCGGAGGGTGCTATCAGAACAAGCTCCTGACCCGGCTTACGGAAAAGGAGTTAAAGGAAAACGGCTTTAACGTATTGCTCCACTCAATGGTTCCGCCGAACGACGGTGGTATCGCATTGGGCCAGGCGCTCTACGGTATGCATAAAATAAATAATCAGGAGGATATATAAATGTGTGTAGGTTTAGCTGCAAAAGTCATCAGTGTTAAGGACGGTGTCGCAATGGTCGACTGTACGGGCGCGAAAAGAGAGATCTCCGCAGAGCTCTTAGACGACCTTGAACCCGGTGATTTCGTCATGGTCCATGCAGGCTGTGCGATCGCAAAGATCACTGACGACGACAAGTCGGAAACAGAGAAAGTATTGAAGGAGAATCTTGCATGACAAGCATCAACAGTACTGCTGATATGCGCAGATTCCTTGAGACTTACGACGGTCCTTCCGTAAGGATAATGGAAGTCTGCGGCACGCATACGCATGAGATCTTCAGGCAGGGAATAAGAAAGTTCCTGTCTCCTAAGATCAATCTCATCTCAGGCCCCGGGTGTCCGGTATGCGTAACACCTGCTGCATATATCGATGAGGCTGTTTATCTGGCTCTTGAGAAAGGCTGTACGCTTACGACCTTCGGAGATCTTGTAAGAGTTCCCGGAAATGTTAAGAGCCTTCAACAGGCCAGAGCGGAAGGCGGAAAAGTGAAGATCGTGTATTCGCCGATCGATGCGGAAAAGTATGCCAAGGATCACCCCGAAGAGCAGGTCGTTTTCCTTTCCGTAGGGTTTGAGACAACGACGCCTTCCGATGTCATTGCCGTAAAGAATGCAGTAAGGGACGGACTTGATAACTTTTCGCTCCTTACGGCAAACAAGACCATGCCCGGTGCTTATGAAGCAATGGCATCTTCGACTGATGCATATCTTTATCCGGGACACGTTCATGCGATCATCGGAACGAAGCTCTGCAAAGATCTTGCAGAGCGCGGCATAAGCGGAACCATAGCAGGCTTTACGGGTGATGAACTTCTCGCATCACTTGCGGTAACGGTTAAGAATGCTTCCGAAGGCAAGCCGTTCTTTGTAAATGCTTATCCGAGAGTGGTAACCGACGAGGGAAGTCCTGCCGCCGTTGCACTCGTTGATAAATTTATGAGATCCTGCGATGCCGAATGGCGCGGCATTGGCGTAATACCTGATTCCGGCGTCGAGCTCAGGGACGAATATGCTGATTACGATGCCAGAAAGAAGTATTCGGTACCGAAGATGGAATTTGAGCGTAAGACGGCATGCAAATGCGGGATCGTTCTGCAGGGAAAGATCCTGCCGTCGGAGTGCCCGCTTTTCGGAAAGGCGTGCAATCCCGATCACCCTGTCGGTGCATGCATGGTATCTGATGAAGGTGCATGCTCGGCATTTTATATGTATGGAGGCGAAGTATGAATGATGTAATAACGCTTGCTCACGGAAGCGGCGGAAGAAAGACTTCCGAGCTTATCGGTGAGATATTTAAGAAGAATCTCGGCAACGCATATTTCACGGCAGATGATGCTGCCGTGCTGCCGAAGCCTGAAGGACGTATCGCAATGTCGACGGACGGCTTTATCGTATCGCCCTGGAAGTATCCGGGCGGCAACATAGGAAGGCTTTCTGTCTGCGGCACGGTCAATGACCTCGCATGCATGGGCGCAAAGCCTCTTTACCTCACATGCTCCTACATAATCGAGGAAGGACTTCCGATAGAAGATCTTGAGCTCATAGCAAAGACTATGGGCGAGACTGCAAGAGAAGCCGGAGTATACATAGTTGCAGGCGACACGAAGGTTGCGGGAAAAGGCCAGGTGGATAAGATCTTCATCACTACGGCAGGTGTGGGTGTCATTGATGAAGGCATCAGCACATCCGGCAAGTTTGCCAAGCCCGGTGATAAGATCATCGTGACAGGTGACGTCGGAAGACACGGAACAGCCATTCTTCTCGCAAGAGATGAATACGGGATCGAAGCAGATGTCACATCTGACTGCGCACCGCTCTGGGAGCCTGTAAGAAGGGCGCTTGAAGTCTGCCCTGAGATGCATGTCATAAGAGATGCGACAAGAGGCGGCGTCGGAACAGTCCTTTATGAGATTGCCGACGAGGCCGGAGTAGGCATCAGGGTGGACAGGAGCAGTGTTCCCGTTGCGCCTGAAGTCAGCGGCGTTACAGGTCTTCTCGGACTTGAACCTCTGTATCTTGCGTGCGAAGGCAGAATGGTAATGATGTGCCCTGCGGAAAAAGCACAGGCAGTTGTTGATGTTCTTAAGACTACTAAGTACACTGAAGGTGCTGTGATCATCGGAGAAGTAATGGAAGACGAAGTCGGAAGAGTCGTCATGACGACTGAGGTCGGCGGACAGACATATCTTCCCAAGCCCGGCAATGAACTGCTTCCGAGAATCTGCTAAAGGAGACCTTATGGAAACAAGAGTAGCTGCAATATCGATAATTGTGGAAAATCCTGAGTCAGTCGAAAAACTGAACGCGCTTCTTCATGAGGCAGGAAAATACATTATCGGAAGAATGGGTGTGCCTTACCGCGAGAAAGGGATAAGCATCATCATGATCGCCATCAATGCGCCCCAGGATTACATAAGCGAGATAACAGGAAAGATAGGACGCTTAGACGGAGTAAAAGTCAAGACTTCTTATGCAAACGTCAAGTGATGAGAAAGTTTTAATAGGCAGTGCGTCATTTCCGAAGCCGTTTGCAAACGGCCTGGAATTCAATGCGCCGGCTCACGGGACCTGGAATATCGTGCATATCGGATTCAGGATCCCCGGAGCACACCAGATATATATCTGCGCAGATAACTGTCTGCGCGGTGTTGTAATGACGGCCGCCGAAATGGGTGAACTCGGAAGATTCTCATCCGTTGTCCTCGAAGAAGACGACATGACGCATTCAGGAAGGATCGAAGAGACTACGATAGAAGGTGTCACCGACTGTCTGAATAAGCTCTCGAAGATCCCTCCCGTAGTCATCATCTTCCCGGTATGCGTGCATAAGTTCATGGGCTGTGATATCGGATATATCTACAGGCAGCTTGAATCGCGATTCCCTGATGTAAAGTTCGTCAGAGGATTCATGGATCCTGTCATGCAGAAGCGTGGAACGACTCCTGACCAGAGGCTTCGAAAAGCAATGTCGGACATCATCCCCGAACTTCCTTTAAATGCTGATACCGTAACCTTCGCGGGAAGCGACATGCCTGCATCCGCAAATGATTTTAAGACCATACTGGAATCCAATAACATGACCGTCAAAGATACGGCAGACTGCAGGACGCTTGAGGAATACTATTCGACAGGCGTATCTTCGCTTTTTATCTGTCAGTATCCGGCAGGCCTTATGGCAACACAGGCAATATCCAAAAGGCTTGACAGAAAGTATATCTACGCTCCGTTAAGCTTCAGTTATGACACGGTAAAAAAAGAACTTAGTGAATCAGGCCTGAAGATACCCGAAGGCTTTTTCGAGAACGGCATAAGAGCCTGCGAAGAAGAGCTCGGAAGATTAAAGAAGCTGGCAGGTGATACTCCCGTTGCGATAGATTATACGGCAGTACCGAGGCCGTTATCGCTTGCAAGGTTCCTTCTGGATAACGGCATCAATGTTAAGACTGTTTATCTTGATGCTTTAGATCCTGCAGAAGAGGAGGATTTCAGATACCTTGCGGAGAACTATCCTGAACTCGTGCTTCATTCCACGATCCATGTTGTCAACAGAAGACCTGTAAGATGCGCCGGAAAGGTCCTTGCAGCAGGCCAGAAAGCCGCGTGGTTTGAAGGAACGGGTAATTTCGTGAACATGGTCGAAGGCGGCGGCCTTTACGGTTTTGCCGGGATCGCCGAATTCATAAGACTTATGGAAGAAGCATTCATAAATGAGAAGGATCTACGCGATATCATACCGCGCAAGGGCCTGGGCTGCAGGAGCTGCATATGAGAAAGACGTACAGGATCTTACCGGTCTATACAGGTGATGTGTCAGGTGCTGCCAGCGCTCTTTATGAGCTGGGCGGAATGACTGTCATTCACGACCCTTCAGGATGCAACTCGACATACAATACGCACGACGAGGTAAGGTGGTTTGATCAGGAAAGCCTCATCTATATTTCAGGCCTGAACGATATCGATGCCATTACCGGAAACGACGGCAAGTTCATTGACGATATATGCTTTGCCGCAGATAAGATGAAGCCACGGTTCATAGCTCTTGCCAATTCTCCGCTCCCGTATCTTAACGGAACGGATTTTAAGGGTATTTGCAGAGTGCTGGAGGAGAAGACAGGCCTTCCGTGTTTCTACGTAAACACCAATGCGATGCATGACTATACAAAGGGGCAGTCCGAAGCGTTCCTGAGCTTTGCGGTAAAAATGCTTAAAGGAACAGAAGAGAAGATCCGCTGCGGGATCAATATTGTCGGAATGACGCCCCTTGATTTTACATCAACGGACATCTATATAACTGACGGTCATGAGACAGTATCCAACTGGGCACTGGGCACATCTTTTGACAGCGTGATGAATGCTGCAAAAGCTGAACTTAATCTGGCTGTATCCTCTTCGGGTATTGCCGCATGCGAATATATGAAGGATAAGTTCGGGATACCGTATATCAAAGGCCTTCCGTGGAACGGAACCGTTAAGGAATATATGGATGTCCAAAGATCTTATTCAAAGAACTATATCGTTGGCGAACCTGTCATATCGGGTTCTGTTGCAGCATATATCAAAGAGACTTACGGATTGGATTTTAACGTTATCGCCACGACCGAGATCACTGACGGGCTCTTGCTCGGCTGTGACAAGCGATGCCATGGCGAGGAAGAGATCGAAGCTGCCCTTAAGGATGCCGAGACCATAATCGCGGACCCGATGGTCAGACTCATCTCGCCTGACAGGGCAAAGTTCATAGAGCTTCCGCATTTCGCGATGTCGGGAAGACTTTACAGAAAACAGATACCAAATCTCCTGAAGCCGGAGGAATACTTATATGGGATTAAATGACACCCCTTCGTCCGAGAGGATCCATATCGGATTTTTCGGAAGGACAAATGCAGGCAAATCAAGTCTTGTAAACAGGATCACGGATCAGGATCTTGCAATAGTATCCGATACAAGGGGAACTACTACAGACCCGGTCTATAAAGCTATGGAGATCCTGCCGCTCGGACCTGTAGTGATCATCGATACTCCCGGTTTTGACGATGACGGGATCCTGGGCGAGAAGAGAATAAGCAGGACAAAACTCGTGCTTAACAAGACTGACGTTGCCGTCCTTGTCGTTGACCTGTCAGACGGTATCAGGAAGACCGATGAGGAACTCATCAGTTTGTTTGAAGAGAAGGGAATACCTTACATCATTGCATTTAACAAGGCAGACCTTAAGGAAGGCGGCCTTGCCGTCAGACCCAATGAGATCTGTGTAAGTTCCGTAACCGGCGAGAACATAAACAGACTCAAGGAGATGATCGCTGCAGCAGGGCTTTCAAAGCCTGCCGCAACACCTCTTATAAGTGATCTAATTGAGCCGGGCGATACAGTGGTCCTTGTGATCCCGATCGACAGTTCCGCTCCGAAGGGCAGGATCATACTTCCGCAGCAGCAGGTGTTAAGAGAGATCCTGGACAGCCATGCGCTCGCTTATATTGCGCAGGATACTGATCTTAAGGAACTTCTGGACAACCTTAAAACAAAGCCGAAGCTCGTCGTTACCGACAGCCAGGCGTTCGGCAAAGTCTCAAAGACAGTTCCGGAAGATATCATGCTCACGTCCTTTTCGATCCTGCTTGCAAGGCACAAGGGTTTTCTCGAGTCTGCAGTAAAGGGCGTCAAAGCGATCGAGTCATTGGAGAACGGCGATACCGTCCTTATCTCGGAAGGCTGCACGCACCACAGGCAATGTGAAGACATCGGTACTTTCAAGATCCCGAAATGGCTCCGCGAATATACCGGAAAAGACATCAAGATCGAGACGACTTCAGGTCTTTCTTTTGCAGATGATCTGACCAAATACAAGATGATCATTCACTGCGGGGCATGCATGCTCAATGACCGCGAGATGATATACCGCACAAAATGCGCAAGCGACTGCGGCATCCCGATGACTAATTACGGGACCGCAATCGCTTACATGCACGGTATCCTGAAGCGTTCTCTGGAAGTGTTCCCTGACCTTATCAAGGAACTTAACTCCTGATCAGAGGATATCTATATATTCACCTTCGAGTGCCTTATTCATGCTCCTGACTGCGCAGAACTTGCCGCACATGGAGCATGTGTCATCATGTTCGGGAGCCCTTGAATCACGGATCGCCTTTGCAGTCTCAGGATCTATCGATACTGCCCACTGGTCATCCCATCTGAAGGTTCTTCTCGCATCGCCCATGGCGTTGTCCCTGTCCATGGCGTGAGGGATCTTTTTCGCGATATCGGCAGCGTGAGCCGCGATCTTTGAAGCGATGATGCCCTGCTTAACGTCATCGACATTGGGGAGTGCCAGGTGCTCTGCGGGAGTTACATAGCAGAGAAAAGCTGCGCCCGATGCGGCCGCAATGGCTCCGCCGATCGCAGATGTGATGTGGTCATAACCCGGAGCGATATCCGTGACGAGGGGTCCTAAAACATAGAAGGGAGCGCCCATGCAGATACTCTGCTGGATCTTCATGTTGGCTTCGATCTGGTCCATCGGCATGTGACCGGGGCCTTCGACCATTACCTGGACATCCTTTTCCCATGCGCGCTTTGTAAGCTCGCCGAGTTTTACAAGCTCTTCGATCTGGCAGACGTCGCCTGCATCCGCAAGGCATCCCGGACGGCATGCGTCGCCCAGAGAGATAGTGACGTCGTATTCGCGGCAGATATCAAGGATCTCGTCGTAGTATTCATAGAAAGGGTTCTCGTTGCCTGTCATGCACATCCATGCAAAGATCAAAGAGCCGCCTCTTGATACGATGTTCATCTTTCTCTTGTGCTTCTTGATCTGGTCGATCGTATGCCTTGTTATTCCGCAGTGGAGAGTCACGAAGTCTACGCCGTCTTCAGCATGAAGCCTTACTACATCGATCAAGTCCCTTGCAGATAAAGTGGCAAGGTCTCTCTGATAGTGAATGACCGCATCGTATACGGGAACGGTGCCGATCATGGCAGGGCATTCTGCTGTGAGCTTGCGGCGGAAGGGTATTGTGTCGCCGTGAGATGAGAGGTCCATGATGGCTTCAGCTCCCATGTCGACAGCAGCCTGAACCTTCTTCATCTCAACGTTATAGTCCTTGCAGTCTCTTGATACGCCGAGATTAACGTTGATCTTCGTTCTGAGCATTGAGCCGACACCCTCGGGATTCAGGCACTTGTGGTTCTTATTGGCGCAGATCGCAACCTGACCTTTGGCGACCCATTCACGGATCTCTTCCTCTGTTCTGTATTCCTTTTGAGCTACGATCTTCATCTCAGGAGTCACGATCCCCATCTTTGCGGCTTCCATCTGAGTCTTATAAGTTCTTTCCATTTATGTTCTCCTTACGTGTTTTTGAATTCTGTAGTGATGTCGTATCCGTGATCCAACGGACCCCTTCCGTGTCCGAGATCAAGGCCTGACTTAATAGCGCCGGTGATGTATTCCTTGGCACGCTTGACTGCTTCGGGAACCGTCATTCCTTTAGCGAGATTGCAGGCGATGGCGCTTGATAAAGTACAACCCGTTCCATGCGTATTGGGGTTATCTATCTTCTGCATCTCAAAGATGATGACTTCGCCGTTATGGAGCAGCACGTCATCGCAGTTTGATTCGTTGTGGCCGCCCTTGATGAGAACGGAACATCCGCATTCGGAATTTATCTTTCCGGCAGCTTCGATCATGTCATCTTTGGTATTGATCTTAAGTCCGGAGAGGACTTCTGACTCAGGAACGTTGGGTGTGACGACGGATGATAACGGGATGAGCTTTTCCTTAAGTGCTTTTACGCTTTCCGACGTAGCGAGATCAGCGCCGCTCGTTGCGACCATGACGGGGTCGACCACGAGGTTCTTAACGCCGTAAGCCTTAAGTCTTTCCGCTACTGCTTCCACGAGTTCTCCTGAAGGGATCATGCCTGTCTTGACCGCATCAGGTACGATGTCTTCGAAAACAGCATCTATCTGGTCTTTGAGGAACCCGGGATCGCTGTTAAGTATCGATCTGACGCCTGTTGTGTTCTGGGCAGTAAGCGATGTGATAACGGACATTCCGTAGCAGCCGTTTGCGATCATGGTCTTAAGGTCGGCCTGAATGCCGGCACCGCCCGAGCAGTCGCTTCCTGCAATAGAAAGTACAGTCTTCATGCGTTCCTCCTTATGTCTTCGAATGCCTGCTTAAGATCTTCAGCAGCCTTCTTCGGAGATTCTGCCTTCATGATCGCAGACACTGCGCAGACGCCTGCGATATCTATTCCTTTAAGCACGCCAAGATTAGAAGCGTTAAGGCCCCCAATGGCATTTACCGGAATCGGAACTGCTTTTGTGATCGCATCCAAAGTCTCAGTCGAAGTGAGTACTGTCTTCACCTTTGTCGTTGTAGGGTAGATCGCACCGACGCCTAAGTAATCCGCGCCGTCGTTGAATGCTTTGGACGCAGCTTCGACTGTTTTGGCCGTAGCGCCCAGGATCTTATCTTTGCCGATGAGCTTTCTTGCAACGGCGACGGGCATGTCTTCCGCGCCCACATGAACTCCTTCGCAGTCTGCGGCGAGCATCACGTCGATCCTGTCGTCGATTATGAGAGGTACATTGAATTCCTTTGTTATTGCATGAACTGCTTCTGCGAGATCGATATATTCACGCGAGGTCCTGTTCTTTTCGCGCAACTGGATAATGGTAACGCCGCCTTCTAACGCAGAACGCACTCTTCTTAAGAATTCGTCTTTCTCAAATCCCGTGCTGTCTGTGATGAAATATAAAGTCGTATCAAGCTTCATAGGAGCCTCCTATCGCATCCATAAGATTTACCATGAAGGTTCCGGGGCCTTTGTCCGTTGCGGCTGTCTCACCGCATTTCTTAAAGAACGTGCAGGCATCGACAACGCTTTGGAACGAGTTATCTTCTGCAAGGAAAGTCGCGATTATGGCGCCCAGCATGCAGCCGGTGCCTGTTACCTGTGAGAGCTGGGCGGTGCCGCCTGTGACTTCCTTTATCTCACCGTTTGAAGCGATGATGTCTGTCTTTCCGGTTGCGGCAACGATGCAGTTATTTGTTTTCGAGAGCTCAAGAACAGCACGCCTTATAAGTTCATCATCAATGCCTTCCTTGGCATCAACGCCTTCTGCTCTGTATGTGTCGTCGAAAAGCGCGAGGATCTCCGAGTAGTTGCCCTTTATGCACGTGAATTTTCCGGATGTAAGGAAAAGCCTGACCAGTGTCTTCCGAAGTAATGAGCAGGCGGCGCCCACAGCATCCAAAGTCACCGGAATGCCTGTGGCGGAAGCTTCCTTAAGAGAAAGGCGCATGGCTGATATGCGCGAATCGGTGATGTTTCCGAGATTAAGGAGCAGGGAAGAAGCTGTCCTTGTTATCTCCATGACCTCATCCGGATGCTCTGCCATGATGGGTTTTGCCCCGAGAGCCAGGATCGCATTTGCGCACTGGTTCATAGAGATGGGATTGGTGATGCAGTGGATCAGGCGGTTGTTTTTGCTGATTTCTTTTTCCAAAGCGCACCTCCTTCGGTGATCTTGTTCTGCATTTTCTTCAAAGCACCCATGTGCTGGAGCCTGTAGAGGACGATCGCTGCGACCGTGCCGCCGATCAGTGTTCCGCAGATAAATGAAGGAACGTAGAAGAACCAGCCGAGGCCTTCTCTTCCGCAGATAAATGCCATTACGGGGTAAGAGACGATGGCGCCGATGATACCTGTTCCTACGATCTCACCCAATACTGCTGCCCAGATCTTGCCCTTGGATACCTTGTAAAGGATGCCTGAGAGCAAAGCTCCGAAAACCGCACCCGTGAGTGCGAGCGGCGGGATGCCCATGGCGCACATACGGATGATGCCGATAAAGAGTGCGACAAGGAATGCATCCAGTGGGCCTAAGAGCACTGCTGCTGTAATGTTGATGAGATGAGCCATAGGGCACATGCCCTCGATCCTTAAGATAGGTGAGATAACGACACCTACCGCGATCAGCATCGCCATAACGGCGAGTCTTAAAAAAGGCAACTTCCTCAAAACGCATATATGACCTAAGAGTCCCTACGTTGGCATTACCCAAATCAGGTATTCGGTCGAAGGGCACACCTTCCTCTCAGCCCGTATGCGAGCTCCCGTCCTTATATTCTGTTTTCCAGATAAGAAGATACACCAACAATTTGATTTAATCAAATGCTTTTACTGTGAATTTCAGATCCTGCCTGTCTCCAACAAAAAACGCTGTATGGACGGGAGACTTTTTGACACAAAAAACGATAAATCTGGCATTTACTTTTACCGCCTGATTAATTATTATTCTTGTGTATTTTATTCTAAAGGAGTAAAGCTATGGATATTTCACCACTTCAGAAGGCAAGATATGAATACCAGCCCAAGCTTCCGGGCATGCTCAGAAACGGTATTTCAGAGATTTCAGTACAGGAAGGCGCTGCTACACAGAGCGTAGCTGATCAGGACAAGATCAAGGCACTTTTCCCCAACACATATGGTAAGCCCGAGATCACATTCGTTAAGGGCGCTAATACATCAGAGGCTAAGAAGCAGGTTGTAGGCGTAATCCTCTCCGGCGGTCAGGCACCTGGCGGACACAACGTTATTTCCGGTCTTTATGACGCTTTGAAGGCAACAAATCCCGAGAACAAGCTCTTGGGCTTCAAGAAGGGACCTGACGGACTTCTTAAGAACGACTATGTTGAGTTTGATGACAAGTTCATCGACGCCTACAGAAACACAGGCGGTTTCGACATCATCGGTTCCGGCAGAACAAAGCTCGAGACAGTTGAGCAGTTCCAGACAGTTGCTAACTACGCTAAGGAGAACGGCCTTACAGCTATCGTCATCATCGGCGGTGACGACTCCAACACAAACGCAGCTACTCTCGCTGAGTACATGGCTGCTAACAACACAGGCATTCAGGTTATCGGCTGCCCTAAGACGATCGACGGCGACTTGAAGAACGAAGATATCGAAGCTTCTTTCGGTTTCGATACAGCTACAAAGACATATTCCGAGCTCATCGGCAACATTGAGAGAGATGCTAACTCCGCAAAGAAGTACTGGCACTTCATCAAGGTTATGGGACGTTCCGCTTCCCACGTTGCTCTTGAGTGCGCACTTGAGACACAGCCTAACATCTGCCTCATCGGTGAGGAAGTTGCAGCTAAGAAGATGTCTCTTGCTGACATCACAAACCAGATCGCTGATTCCGTTGAGAAGAGAGCAGCTAACGGTGACAACTTCGGTGTTGCAATCATCCCTGAGGGTATCGTAGAGTTCGTTCCTGAGTTCTCCGCTCTCATCGCTGAGATCAACGAGCTCCTCGCAGGCGAGAAGACAGCTCAGTTCAACGCTCTTCC
The DNA here is from genome assembly GCA_902764825.1 of Oscillospiraceae bacterium. Classification (GTDB taxonomy): domain Bacteria; phylum Bacillota; class Clostridia; order Saccharofermentanales; family Saccharofermentanaceae; genus Saccharofermentans. Next base: position 77,904 of record CACWXL010000005.1, on the reverse strand, counting down.
TGACTGGAACGCTAAGTATGAGTTCATTAAGGCAGGCCTTTCCGCTGATGCTTTCAAGGTATTTGATATCCTTCCCCAGGGCATCCAGCAGCAGCTCTTCCTCGAGAGAGACCCTCACGGCAACGTTCAGGTATCCCTCATCGAGTCCGAGAAGCTCTTCTCCGAGATGGTTAAGAACGAGCTCGCAAAGAGAAAGGAAGCCGGCACATACAAGGGCAAGTTCGGCGCTCAGCATCACTTCTTCGGTTATGAGGGCCGCTGCGCATTCCCTTCCAACTTCGATGCTGACTACTGCTACTCTTTAGGCTTCAACGCATTCATGCTCATCCAGTATGGTTACACAGGATACCTCTCAAAGGTTTCCAACATCTCTAAGCCCGCTGACGAGTGGGTTGCAGGCGGTATGCCTATCACAAAGATGATGAACATGGAGAGAAGAAACGGCGCTGATAAGCCGGTTATCCGTAAGGCTCTCGTTGAGCTCGACGGCAAGCCGTTCAAGTATTTCGAAGCTAACCGTGAGAGATGGGCAGTTGAGACTGCATTCACATTCCCCGGTGCTATCCAGTACTTCGGACCTTCCGACGTTTGCGACAGAACAACAATTACTCTCGCACTCGAGAAGGGCTGATAATCAGTTCAATTGAATTATCGATCCCCGCTTGGCGCAATGCCCGGCGGGGAGTATTTTTAAATTGAGAATATTATCACGTCGCCAATCCACTTCCTGATATGCTAAACTCAAAGCAGGAAAGGATAAGACGGCATAATCGGCCTCTTATCGGGGTGATAATAAAGCAATGCATGGGGAGGGGACTTCATGATTACTTGCAGGGAATGCGGTTACCGCAATGAAGGAAGGAAAACATGCAAGCGGTGCGGTGCTTCGCTCGAATTTAAGAATTTAGATGACGCTTCCGTTCTCGATGATCTTCCGGATATGACCAGATACGAGATCAATAAAGAGCTTAAGAAGATGCTTAAGCACTTTGCTTCTATGGAACCCCAGTATAACGAATATGAATACTGCAACCAGAAGCTTGATTTCTTCGATAAAAGAGGTTATGTTCCGGCCGCCATTCCGATATACGGCATTATAACCATAGCGATCAGCGCCTTTTTTATAGTAATGATCTGCTTAAAGTCGTTCAAACTTTATAATATGCTTATCCTCTGGATGCTGATGTATGTTGCGCTTGGAGTCTATTGTGTCGTTGCATTCCGCAAGAGCCTTAAAGAAAACCGCAGGAATATCAAGAAGTTCCAGGGCAGGGCAGTCGAGCTTGCCAAGCAGCTGACCAATGCCGTCAATGATTACGGCCCGATGATAATCGACTCCAAATATACTGACCCCAGGATCATTGAAAGATTAATGGTCATCAACCGTTCGGGCAGAACGGATACATTGGAACAGGCGATAGACATGCTCTATCACGAATCCGGAAGGACCAAAGATGAGGACAATGCCTATCTGGACAAACTCACCTCAAGGCAGGCCGAATTCGGTGATACGACTGCGAAGGTATTCTGCTCTGCAAATTTCTTCGGTCTCTACCATAAAGATGAGGAACCGGAACCGTTTAAATAAGACATAAGTCTTATATACATTGTTTCTGACCATACTATAATTGAAGTATGAACAGAAAAGAACACAAGACATTTGAGATCATTTTGAATCTTATTATCGTTATCTTTACGGTAATAGGAATCATTCTCATGCTCACATCCAAAGCGGAAGAAGGCGCGCTGCAGTCGTCCGGACTGGAAAATTTCAAATTCTATACAGTATTGTCTAATGTCTTCTGCGGAATAGTTGCGCTCATTTATCTTATCTGCCTTTTCGCGAAAAAGGACATCGGGAAGATGGCTGCACTTAAGCTCGCGGCAGTCTGCGGCGTAGCGATAACGTTCGCCGTCGTGGCATTCATGTTCGGACCGCTTTACGGATTCCTGCAGTTCTATAAGAGGGGCAATCTGTACTTCCATCTGCTGCTGCCGGTTACTGCAATGATCGAATTCATCTTCGTAAAAAGAAGAAAGATACCATTTAAGTTTACTGTTTTCGCGGCCATACCGACGCTTATTTACGGAATAGGATATCTTCTTAATATTCTGATAAACGGCATCGGAGGTCCGTGGCCTGATACAAATGATTTCTACGGGTTCCTTAACTGGGGATGGCCTGTGGGGATCGCAATCTTTACGGGAATCCCGCTGACGGCTTTTGTTGTTGCCTGCCTGTTCAGAGCAATAAGCAATAAGAGAGGTAAATAACATGAAAAGATCCGAAATAAACAGAGCATTGAAGCGTATGGAAAGCGTCATGAATGATCTTAAGATCATTCTGCCGCCTTTTTGCAATTTCACTCCCGGAGAGTGGAAGACAAAAGGCCACGAGTATGACGAGATCAGGGATAACATGCTCGGATGGGATATTACGGACTACGGTCTGGGTGATTTCAGCAAGGTCGGTTTCTCTCTTATCACGCTCCGCAACGGCAATCTCAATGCCAAGGATAAATATCCGAAGCCCTATGCCGAGAAGCTCCTTTTCATTGAAGAAGGACAGTATTCGCCGAATCATTTTCACTGGTTCAAGATGGAAGACATCATCAACAAGGGCGGCGGAAATCTCCTGATCCGCGTATATAATTCCCTTCCTGACGAAGAGATCGATAAGGAGAGCGACGTTACGGTCCATACCGACGGCAGGACTTATCAGGTGAAGGCGGGAACTCAGATAAGGCTCACGCCCGGCGAGAGCATCTCGATCCAACCGTTCATGTACCATGATTTCGAAGTCGAAAAAGGCACGGGTGCGGTCCTCTTGGGAGAGGTCTCACAGGTAAATGACGACAATACCGATAACCGCTTTAACCCGCCTGTAGGAAGGTTCCCCGAGATCGAAGAAGATGAGGCTCCGTACCGTCTTCTTTGTAATGAATACCCAAAGGCAGACTGACCTTTTTGAGCAATTGCCACATAAAAAACGGGATTTTGCCTGATTTTGTAACCCTTATGTAAGGTAGTATTAACTTGACTTGGCATGATAACTAAAGCATTATTATCATGAATATTTGCGTATTTACATAGGAGTTACGTTTTGCAAAAGAAAGCTGCTAAAGAGAAACAGGGCAGATTCGCGAGATTTTGCTCGGCAACAGAGAAACCGGCAAGGATCAGTCTTATCCTTGCGGCTGCGATCGCCTTTGCGACGGTCGGCACAGTATGCGTGGCAGCCATTATGTCCAACAAGAACGTGGATCTCGGCTCTGAGAACGTTGAGCTCAATGCAGCACAGCAGTATCTTGACCAGATATCTTTTGCAGCATCTTCAAGTTCGGAAGAGACTTCAGCCGAGTCTTCCGGTGAATCCTCTGATGAGACCTCCGAAGAGACAAAAGAGACCAAGCGCGGCTCTCTTACAGGCGATAACGTTGTAGATATAAAAGACTTAAAGTCCTTATCTGATGAAGATCTCCTCAAGGCAGTTAAGCAGGGTAAGGTCAAGGTCATCGAAAAGAAGGACATCAAGCAGGATCAGTCCCAGAACGTAAAGACTACACACAAGGGTAAGATCAATGATGCTCCAAAGCCTACAAGCACACCGAAGCCCCAGCCTACTAAGGCAACGGCTACAAATGTGCCGACTCCTACAATGGCTCCCATTACGGTCGTTAACTATGAACTCGGAATCGACATCTCGGAGTTCCAGGGAAACATCAACTGGACAAAGGTCAAGAATGACGGAATCAAGTTTGCATTCATCAGATGCGGCGGCCGCGGTTATACCAAGGGTACCTGCTACGAAGATAAGAAGTTCGTACAGAACGTCAAGAACGCTCGTGCCGCAGGTGTAAAAGTCGGAGTATATTTCTTCTCTCAGGCTATAACTGTTGAAGAGGCTATTGAAGAAGCTTCTCTGACGATCGGTATGTGCAAGGGATTAAATATCGACCTTCCTGTCGTTATGGACTGGGAGACCGGCAGCGGTTACCGTACACAGCCGTTAAAGGGCGAAGCTTTTGCCAACGTTCTGGATGCTTTCTGCACCCTGATCGGCAAGAACGGCTATACACCGGCAGTATATCTCTGCTCCGATGACATCAATAACAGACTTGGAAAGTATCAGAGTCGTATCCTTGGAAATTACAAGCTCTGGTATGCATATCCTTACAGCTGCTACTGGCCTGCAAGCTCCAGCTACAGATCAAACTACTATCAGACAGGCGATACAATTCCGCCCAGAAGCTATGCCTTCGAATACTGGCAGTATTCATGGCACGGCAAGGTTGCAGGTATCGGCACGGAAGTTGACCTTAACATCAGGATCCTCGGAAAGACTACTCTGAAGTCACCTGAGATCAATATTACGAATAAGTCGATTACGACCGAGACCGGTCAGGGCATAAATCCCATGGACGGCGTAAAGGCTAAGACCTGTCAGGGAGTTGTAACAACAGATAACCTCTCGTATGCGATAAAGAATGAGGCCGGTCAGAGCGTTACTGTAGATCAGGCAAAACAGACAGTAGGAAAATATACGATCACATACACATTCAAGGATCCGTTCCGCGGAACCATCACGGATACGGCGACCTGGGAAGTAAAGGCAGCAACGGCTACGGATACACCGTCGCCAACGCCTTCCGGAGATACGACCATAACACCGTCACCTACGCCTTCTTCAGGCGCAACTGACACACCTTCTCCGACACCTCAGGGCAGCGCAACGGATACACCGTCACCGACTCCGTCGGAAGCACCGAAGGCAACTGACACACCGGTACCGACAGCATCACCGGTGCCTACAAAGCAGGAAGAGAATACCGAAAGCACAACATCGCAGGAGACGACAAACAATCCTTAAGACAGGGGCACAGCTTAACTCAACGAGGTACTGCACATGGAAAGCAAGCCTATCAATGATCCCGCGCTTAGGAATCTGGAAAGAACCATAAGGTTTGAGTTTGAGAAGATAATTCTCATAATGGCAATTGTCTGTGTGTCGCTTGAAGTGGCGATATTCTTCTACTACTACTTTACGGATAATGTCGGGCAGCCGGTTAATACCTATATTGAATTCAGGATACTGGTGCCTTTGCTGGTAAACTGCGTTCTTTATCTGATCACCAGGTTCTCAAACAGATCCGAGACCAGTACCGATACCACGAAGAACAGGATAGTATCTTTTGCAGGTCTCATTATGTGCGGCGTCATCGGACTTGCCCACAGCTACTTTATCCCGCTCTGGGTATTCCCGCTTTTCGCGATCATATTCTGCTCGGTATTCCATGACGGATTCATTCTGTTTGTTCAGGCGGGTCTCAGCATAGTATTCATTCTTTACTGCGGAATACTGCACATCTATGATTATCCCGATGAGAGAAGCTATTCCATCCTCTGCATCATAATCGCAGAGGTATTGGCATTGGGCGTAAGCTTCCTGGCATTCAGGCTCGAGATCTTCAATACGAGGCTCCTCATGATAAGAGAGAGGAATTTTGCCGGCGCGAATAAGTTCGAGCACGGCTTTGAGACCGACAGGATCACGGGTGTTTACAGCAAGAAATATCTGACCGAATCGGCAAGCGAGATATTAAAGAACACCAATGAGCTTGATCCTTGCGGCATTGCGATCCTTGATATCGATGATTTCAAGAGGATCAATGACGAGCTCGGAAATGACATCGGTGATGAGGTCCTGCGCACGTTGGGCCAGGTCCTCCAGAGCATTATCGATGAGGATACGATAGTCGGAAGATATGGCGGCGATACATTCGTCATCGTTTTCGAGAACGGCACGAGGGACGAGAATTTCGAAGTCTTGAACCAGATCCGCAAGGAGTTCGCCAAAAAGAAGTATTCATTTACCAAAGAATCCGTTACCATAAGCGGAGGATATGCCTGGTTTGATGTTACCATGGACCTCGAAAGCGCCCTTAAGGAAGCAGGCGCGGCATTGTCAAATGCTAAAAAATCGGGTAAGAATATGATAATGACAACCGGCGAAAGCGAGGAATAACCATATGGCAAAGACAAAGACCCCTAAGAAGAATAAGATCAGCGAGTATAATGTCGCGACGATCGCACTCGATATCGTAATGCTCTTTCTGGGACTTATCTTCTTCATCGGTACTTTGGCAGGAAAAGGTGATGAGATAGCTTCAGGCTTTGTAAGAGTAGTCGGCGGCGTCCTTATACTGATAGGGATCTTCGAGCTCATCAATTTCTTAAGGATCAAGGAAAAGACAGTATTTGACTGGATCGTCTTCATCATCGGCTGCGCTGTTGCCATCACGGGCGTCGTATTCATAATCAATCCGCTGCCCATCATTACGTTCCTTAACTTCATCTTTGGAATCATTATCCTGATCTATGCGGTCGTTATAATCGTTGCATCCGTGGGAACACTGAGGCCTGCAGGCGCCAAGTACTGGTGGTTCTCACTTTTGTTCGGCATCATAGCTCTGGGCATGGGCATATTCGTTGCCTGCTTTAACGGTGCGACAAAGACACTTACCATAATCATCGGTATCACACTCGTGATAGGTGCTGTCGGCGGTATAGCGAATGCCCTTCTTGCTTCACAGGCAAAGAAGGAATTCAAGGCTAATTCAAAGATATTGGAAGATGCATCTTACACTGTAGAGTCCGAGACCACGGAAGCGAAAAAGGACTCTGATACCGATCCGGAAGACAGCGTTAAATACTGATACAGAAACAGGAGCCTTTCAATGGAGATAACATACGTAGGACATGCGTGCTTTGTTATAAGATTCGATACCGGTCTTACGGTATGCTTCGACCCTTATGCTCACGGGTCTGTTCCCGGCCTCTCTGATGCAAATGCATGTGCCGATGAGGTGTTCTGTTCGCATTCACATAAGGATCACAGTGACTTTGAGTCGGTAAGAAAGCCCTTTGAGCCTTATACAGGCCCTGCACCGGAAGTAACGGTCATCAAGACTTTCCATGACGATGTTCAGGGCGCTAAGCGCGGCAGGAACAATATCACCAAGGTCAGATCGGGAGACGAGACTGTCGTTCATATGGGCGATATCGGATGTGATCTCACGGATGAGCAGATAGCAGAGATAAAAGGCTGTGATCTTCTGATGATCCCCGTCGGAGGCTTCTTTACGATAGACTGCAAAAAGGCACACGACATGACAAACCTTATCGATCCCAAGGTCGTTATCCCCATGCACTACAGCAGCAAGAGATTCGGCTATGAACAGATATCGGGAAGGGAAGAATTCGTTGAACTTATCGGCAACGATGAAGACCGTGAGATAATCAGCAGAAGGTTCGTTGCGGAGGAACTTCCGAAGGTAAGAGCACTCCTTCTTATGGAGCCTTTAAAAATTTTACGGTAATCGAATTTTGTAACATAAGATTTCCTACCTTTGCGATATAATTTTTCGAAAAGGGTGGGAGGGTCTCATGTTTAAAATCGGTTTTTCCAATGACAAGTATGTAGAGCTGCAGAGCCAGCACATCAGAGAGCGCGTCGATAAATTCGGCGGCAAGCTCTATCTGGAGTTCGGAGGCAAGCTGTTTGACGATTATCACGCATCAAGAGTATTGCCGGGCTTCGAACCTGACAGCAAGATCAGAATGCTGAAGGCCCTTTCGGAAGATGCCGAGATCGTTATCGCGATCAATGCTGATGCCATTGAGAAGAATAAGAGAAGAGGAGACCTGGGAATTACCTATGACCAGGAAGTTCTCCGCCTGATCGATGCTTTCACTGAGTTCGGACTCTTTGTAGGAAGCGTTGTAATTACCCAGTTTGCAGGCCAGCCTCTGGCCGAGAAGTTCGAAGCAAGACTCAGAGGCCTCGGCGTTAAGTCCTACAGACACTATCCTATCGCAGGATATCCTTCCGACATTCCGCTTATCGTAAGCGAAGACGGTTACGGTAAGAATGATTATATCGAGACGACCAGAAAGCTCGTTGTCGTAACGGCTCCGGGTCCCGGTTCGGGAAAGATGGCTACATGTCTTTCACAGCTCTATCATGAGAATAAGCGCGGCATCAAGGCAGGCTACGCCAAGTTCGAGACATTCCCTATCTGGTCCATTCCTTTGCAGCACCCCGTAAATGTTGCTTATGAAGCAGCAACGGCAGACCTCGCTGACGTTAACATGATCGATCCTTTCCATCTTGAGGCATACGGCAAGACCACGGTTAACTACAACAGAGACGTTGAGATCTTCCCCGTAGTCAATGCGATCTTCGAGAAGATCTACGGCGAGAGCCCTTACAAGTCACCTACGGACATGGGCGTCAACATGGCAGGCTTTGCCATCATTGACGATGAGGCATGCCAGGAAGCTTCAAGACAGGAGATCGTAAGAAGATATTATGAGGCCAAGATGGCAACGCGTGCCGGCAATTCCGACGGTTCCGACGTTACCAAGATCGAATTCCTCATGAAGAAGTCCGGCATCGACATTTCCGACCGCCGCGTCATCGGTGCTGCTGCTGTCCGTTCCGAATCTACAGGAGGCCCCGCAGTCGCATTAGAGCTCCCCGACGGCCGCATGGTCACAGGCAAGACCACACCGCTTCTCGGACCCGCTTCCGCTGCACTCCTTAATGCTCTTAAGGTCCTCGCAGGAATCTCACATGACATCCCGCTCATCTCACCTAACGTAATCGAGCCTATCTCTGACCTTAAGGTCAATCACATGGGCAATCACAACCCCAGACTTCATACGGATGAGGTCCTTATCGCTCTTGCGATCAGTGCTGCCACGAACCCCGTTGCAGAACTCGCAATGCAGCAGATCGGAAATCTCGCTAACAGCGATGCTCATTCCACGACCATGATGAGTTCAGTAGACCTCAACATGTTCCACAAGCTCGGTATCAACCTTACCTGTGAGCCTATCTACGAGACAAAGAAGCTGTATCACAGATAAGTTAATTTAATAATTTCCGCTTTTATGCCGCCCCAAATGCCGGGGCGGCTTTATTTTGTCCGGGTGTCCAAAGTACGGCAAGTCAGGATTCAGCTTGCAATATGCGGCCGGATTGTTGACCAAAAAGCTGACTTTTCGAGAAAGTCAGGTTTTCAGACAGCATAATGGCCGCAAAAACAAAGACAAAAGTTGACACAGGAGTTTTTGACTTTTCCTGATTTTCCTGTTGACAAACGCCGGAAACAGTACGATAATTTCATTAGTCAAAGAAAGTCAAAGTCAAAGTCAGAAAAGAGCAAAACTTAAAACGGCGTTTGATTAAGCGGAAGGAGGATGAGCTTGTGGCTAGACTGGTTGATGTAATTGAACAGATGATCAAAGAGATGGTCGACGAGAATGACGGTACTGCGACGATCTGCAGAAGCCAATTGGCAGAGCAGGCAAATTGTGTTCCGTCACAGATCACCTATGTGCTTTCCACAAGATTTTCGGGCGGAAGCGGATATATAGTCGAGAGCAGAAGAGGCGGCGGCGGACAGATCACCATCACGAGAGTCAATCATGTCGGTCCTGCCGAATATCTTAAGGCTGTGATCGACAGCGTGGGCGACGACCTTTCGCAGCAGCAGGCAAAGAATCTTCTGACAAATGCGGTTACCGTTGGAGCCATGACTTCAAAGGAAGGCACGGCTATTATGGCTGCAGTATCAGACAGGGCTCTGGCAAGGGTTGATTCGGATATCAGATCTGTCTTAAGAGCTGACATATTCAAGCATGCCCTGCTTGGACTTATGGTGACGTGAATAAAGGGATTACAAAAGGAGAAAACTAATATGAGATGTGAAAGATGTGGTAAGGAACTTACCAACAGGATAATAAAGATAAACGGTGTCACGTACTGTGAGAACTGTGCGAGGCTAATGGGTTATGACAGGTTCCTAAAAGATCCGTCCGACCTTCTGGGCAATCCGTTCTCACCGTTAGACCAGATCGCTTCTTCGCTCATGCAGATGAGTGAACTGGACTTCGGCAACAGCACGCTTACCTGTCCCAAATGCGGAATGACTTTAAGGGAATTCGAGAATGAGGGACGCGTTGGATGCATCGAGTGCTACAACACCTTTAACGACAATATCGTAAGGGAGATGTTCAAGCAGCAGGGCAACAGCGAATATGCCGGAAGGCTTCCCGCGCAGTCGGCTGACACCGATGCGGACACAATGGAGATCCCGCAGAATACCAAGAAGGCGGCTCCCAAAGCAAAGGAGATCGAATTAACAGAGAAAGAACCGGCTGCTCCTGTCAAAGAGACTCAGGAAGCAAAGCCCGCCGTTAAGAGCGGCAAAGGCCTTACTCTTGATCAGCTCATGAAGGCGGATCTGGGAATGCTCTCCAACGAAGATCTCGAAAAGGGCATAAAGGTCGCAGCTGATGCTGAGGAATACAGACTCGCTTCAAGGCTCAGAGATGAGCTTAAGGGCAGAAAGGAAGGTGAAGGCAATGTCTGAATGGTATACGAATGACGGCAAGGATAATGACGTTGTACTCTCCACCAAAGCATGCATCGTACGTAACATCAAAGGCTATAACTTTATGCCGAGACTTGACGATAAGGAGTGTCAGAGCCTTTTAGAGACGATCGATAAGGCTATCGACAAAGATGTTTATACAGGAGGCAATGCCGCTGATCTTGATAAGAATACGATCTTAAAGCTTACAAGACTTCAGATCCTCGGAAGGGAAGCAAGCCAGATGGCAAATCCCGAGAGGAAAGCCTTCTACTACAACGATGACGTAAGCCTTTCTGTCGCAGTTGGTGCAGGTGAGCATCTTACCGTAAAGGCAATGGCAGCAGGCCACGACATCAGCGTTTACAAGAAAGCCGAGGAGGCAGTGCTCGATCTCGAGAGCAAGCTCGACATCGCATTTACCGAGAACTACGGATTCCTTACATCCAACGTAAGGCTCGCAGGAACAGGTCTTAAAGTGCTCTATACGGTCTCGCTGCCGGCAATATCCAAGACCGAAGGCGGAATCGCGGCACTTTCCCAGCGTGTAAGCCAGTATGAATGGTCCATCTATCCGTTCGCCGAAAGAGGCGAGATCGCGGATTCTGATGTCTACATCATCGCAAGCGTAAACACATTGGGTGTTACGGAAGATGAACTGCTGAAGCGCGGCGAGATGCTCATAGCAGATGTCATCAAGGCTGAGAGAGCATTAAGGGATGAGATCGCAGCCAACAAGAAAGACCAGTCTGCCGATATCTACGGCAGATCTTACGGCACATTGAGATATGCCAACATAATCTCCAGGAGCGAGGCTCTGCAGGCGTTAGGGTGGCTGAGGCTCTATCACGATTACGACGATTCCGGAGATATCAGGATATCCTGGAATACCATAGATAAGCTTACGATGGATATCCTCTGGGAGCCGGAAGCTCCTTCGAGGAAGAGCAGCCAGAGCCTGGCTTCACAGAAGTTCAGAGCAGAAGGGATCAGAAAGATTTTGAAAGGGGTTGATTGACATGAGGATCACCGAAGATACAGCAAAGGTGCTTGCAGTAGCGAGCATCATGGCAGATGAAAGACATACATCACTTATAAGGGATACCATACTTTTCGCGGCATTATGCGTAACGGATACACCTGCCAGGGATATCCTGGAAGAGAACGTTCCGGATCTCTCCGTAGTAATCGAGCGTCTGGGTGTCGAAGGCAGCTACGACCTTGATGAAGCGGCAGTTAAGATGCTTGCGGACAGGGCTTTTCAGAACCTCCGTATTGACGTAAAGAGGATATTTGCTAATGCGGCAGAGCTGTCCAGAAGGACAGGCTTTAAGGGTGCCGTTAATCCCGAACACATCCTGTTCGTTATCATGTCCCGTAAGATCTCCAACCATCCGGAGATCTTCTCGAGCCTTGAAGCAGCAGGCTGTGATCTCGAAGGCATCAAATCTTCGATCATTAATGTATTTAACGAGCAGGCTGAGCAGGCAAGGGAAGAAGGCGGTGTATTCGGCGAGGGCTCAGGTGACGGCCAGGATCCTTCGGATGCCATGGCTTCCGCAAGAAGACCTGCAGGCAAGGCAGGCGGTAAATCCGGTCATAAGACTCTCGACAAATTCGGCAAGAACCTGACCGAGCTCGCAAAGCAGGGCAAGATCGATCCGGTAATCGGCCGTGAGGAAGAGATCTCCAGAGTAATGCAGATCCTGATCCGCCGTACTAAGAACAACCCCTGCCTCGTAGGTGACCCCGGTGTCGGTAAGACTGCGATCGCAGAAGGTCTTGCATTGAAGATCGCTGAGAATAATGTTCCTGATGTCATCAAGGGCAAGATCGTTTACAGCATGGAGATGGGCTCCATGGTTGCCGGCTCCAAGTACAGAGGCGAATTCGAAGAGCGTATCAAGAACATGCTCGATGAGGCAGTTGCCGATCCTAACGTTATCTTATTCATCGACGAGATCCACACACTTGTCGGTGCGGGCGATACATCCGGCGGCTCAATGGACGCTGCAAACATCATGAAGCCTCTCCTTACGAAGAATGAGCTCCAGATCATCGGCGCTACGACTTTAGATGAATACTCCAAGTTCATTGAGAAGGACCACGCTCTTGAGAGAAGGTTCCAGAAGGTCCTTATCGAAGAGCCTTCGATCGAGGATGCCATCGCCATCATGAAGGGTCTCAGGTCCAAGTATGAAGACCATCATAAGATCCATATTCCCGACGAAGTCCTCGAGCAGTCCGTAAGACTTTCCGCAAGATATGTATCTGACAGATTCCTTCCCGACAAGGCAATCGACTTAGTCGATGAGGCGGCTGCCGCAAAGCGTATCAACTACGCAGATTCAAAGGTAAAGAACGATCTCGAGAAGAAGATCGAAGAGATAAAAGCAAAGAAGAAGACCGCTGTAGACGCGCAGGATTTCGAAGCTGCCCAGACCCTCAAGGAGGAAGAGGAGAAGCTGACGGAAAAGCTCTCGCTCCTTCAGGATAAGGTCAAGCCGGATGAGAACGGCTTCACAGGCACACTTACGGTAGACGATGTTGCCGTAGTCCTTGCCAAGTGGACCGGCATCCCGACTACGAAGATCACAGAATCTGATGCCGATAAGCTTAAGAATCTCGAAGCAGAACTCGAGAAGAGAGTCGTCGGCCAGGATGAGGCCGTTCATGCTATCGCCAAGGCCATCCGCCGCGGCAGGCTCGGTCTCAAGGACGAGAAAAGACCTTCCGGTACGTTCATCTTCCTGGGCACTACCGGTGTAGGTAAGACAGAGCTCGCGAAGGCTCTTGCTGAAGTAATGTTCGGCAACGAGAGCGCTCTTGTAAGAATAGATATGTCCGAATATATGGAGAAGCACGACGTCTCGAGACTTATCGGCGCGCCTCCGGGATATGTCGGATACGATGAGGGCGGTCAGCTCACGGAAGCAGTAAGAAGACATCCTTATTCAGTCGTTCTTTTCGATGAGATCGAAAAGGCACATCCTGAGATATTCAACACGATGCTCCAGGTATTGGATGACGGACGTCTTACGGACGGCCACGGCAGGACGGTCGACTTCAGAAATACGATCATCATCATGACTTCCAATATCGGTGCGAGGATGCTCGTCGGAAGCGAAGGCAGAAGGATCGGTTTCTCGATGGCTGACGATAACGACAAGGATGAGCTCTCCAGAGAGGGCCTCTACGGCGGCAAATCTTACGACGAAGCAAAGAAGGTCGTAATCGACGAGCTTAAGAAGACATTTACTCCTGAATTCGTTAACCGTGTTGACGATATTATCTTCTTCCGTATGCTCGGTAAGGATTCTCTGGTCAAGATAGTAGACATCCTTATGAAGCAGGTCGGCAAGAGGATCAGGGATCTCGGCATGGAGATCGAGCTTACGGAAAGCGCGAAGGAACTCCTCGCAAAGAAGGGTTACGATCCGCAGTACGGTGCAAGGCCTCTCAGAAGAGTCATTACATCCATGGTCGAAGACCGCTTCTCCGAAGCTATGCTCGACGGCATCGTTAAGCCCGGACACCTGGCGATCATCGATGCTGTGGAGACATCTGACCCTGACGCGCTCCTTGCACAGGGCAGCGCTGCAGAGGACGGAAAGGTGATAGTCATAAAGGATGGCGGAGCGCTTGAGATATCAAGTAATTCTGTTATTCAGGAAAGTGCAAGCACCACTTGACGAAATGTTGTATAATACACAAACTATCACTTTCTAACTTGAGATACACGGAGTAGTTAAATGCAGGAAAACGTGAGTAATGCGGCTTCCCGCTCTAAGGCGCCGCGCGATTATGATATAGGATGTGTGCCGAGCAAATTCTATTTTGGATTTTTAGGCTCGCGCATAATCGTTCCTTTGGTATGCGCTTATACGCATATCAAGGTAAAGCCCGACATGGAATTCGTTAATCACGAAGGCCCCATTATCGTTATCTCCAATCATGAGTCTTATCTCGACCCCATGATCATCAACCGCCTTACCAAGGCTAGACCTGCAAACTTCGTTACCGGTGAGTTCGTATTCAGGGCACCTGCATGGGGCCACTGGTTCAAGCTTGGCGGCGCGATCCCCAAGAAGCAGTTCGTAGTTGATACCGCTGCGGTCAAGGCCATGATGCGTGTCATGAAGCGTAACGGCGTCATCATCGTATATCCTGAGGCAACAAGACACGTCGACGGCAAGTCCATTGGCTTTGACGACGGCGTTGCAAGACTTGCGAAGAAGGCTAATGCCTCTGTATATATCGCCCACATCCATGGTGCGTACCTTGCTTGGCCGAGATGGTCCAAGTCCGGAATGCGCAAGGGCAGGATCAGCGCCGAGTTCGTTAAGAAGATCTATTCTGACGAAGTCAAGGAATTATCGATCGAAGAACTTCAGCAGAAGATCCTCGATGCCGTTGACTATAACGAGAATGACTGGATCCGCGAGAATCCCAGAAAGTATAAGAGCAGGAAGCTCGCAGCAGGTCTTCAGAACATCGCTTATGCGTGCCCCAGATGCGGCTCCGAATATACGATGCAGTATATGAATTCCGGCAAGCACGACATGATCCAGTGCTCCAACTGCGGAAATGCGGCAAGATATCTCCCTACGGGCCTTATCGAGAAGGTTGATCCTCAGTGCGTTGTTTTCGACGACCTCCACAAGTGGACAGAGTGGGAGAGGGGCCTCATAAAGGACCAGCTCGACGCAGGCGGCTTCAAGATGGAGATGAACGCCGATCTGTTCAAGGTTTTCGACAGATTCACGTTCGCGAAAACAGGAAAGGGCAGGATCACGATCACGGACAAGGAGATCACATACGTCGGAACTGACTGTCCTGCTGAAGAAGGCATCCCCTACAAGAAGGGAAAGCCGATGAAGAAGTATAAGGACAGGACGCTCGATCCTACGGCGCCTTTCCAGACCAAGGTCTTTGAGATCGATACGATGAGAGGACTTGTTGCTTCATACGGCAAGCATTTCGAGATCTACGACAAGGACGGAGAACTCTACAGATTCTATGTCGACGGACAGAAAGTCTTCAAGATCCATGAGATCGTAACGCTCCTCGGAAAAAAGAAATAATTTTCACTAGAACGTTTTCAGGAAAAAATCAAGCGGGTTTGGCACATTATTCGCCAAACTCGCCTTTTTTATTGCTTTAATATATCGCGCGAAGATAGTATAATTTTCGCGTTAGTAAATTAAGAGGCGTCTTCACGGACGTTTCCAAAAAACACAAAATATGAATCAGGAGTGTGAAAATCCATGGCAATGTATGACAAGAAAAGCGTCGAAGATTTAGACGTAGCCGGCAAGAGAGTTATCGTCCGCGTTGACTTTAACGTACCGCTCGACAAGGAAACAGGCACAAAGATCACAGACGACAAGCGTATCAAGGGTGCTCTTCCTACGATCAAGTATCTCGTAGACAACAAGGCAAAGGTTATCCTCGTTTCACATCTCGGCCGTCCGAAGAACGGTCCTGAGGCTAAGTTCTCAATGAAGCCCGCTGCTGACCGTCTCGCTGAGCTTCTCGGACAGCCTGTTACTCTGGCTGCTGACGTTATCGGCGAAGATGCAAAGGCTAAGGCTGCTGCTCTCAAGGAAGGCGAAGTTCTCATGCTCGAGAACGTCCGTTTCCACAAGGAAGAGACAAAGAACGATCCTAAGTTCGCTGCAGAGCTCGCTTCTATGGCTGACCTCTATGTTAACGATGCATTCGGTACAGCTCACCGTGCTCATGCTTCAACAGCAGGTCTTGCTAACTTCCTTCCTTCCGCTTGCGGTTATCTCATCAAGAAAGAGATAGACTTCATCGGCGGTGCGCTTGACAATCCTGCAAGACCGTTCGTTGCTATTCTTGGCGGTGCTAAGGTTTCCGACAAGATCGGCGTTATCACAAACCTTTTGGACAAGGCTGACACCATCATCATCGGCGGTGGTATGGCTTATACATTCATCGGCGCTCAGGGCGGCAAGATCGGTGACTCCCTCTTCGAGGCTGACAAGGTTGACCTCGCTAAGGAGATCCTCGCTAAGGCAGAAGAGAAGGGCGTTAAGCTCCTTCTTCCTACAGATACTGTTGTTGCTGATGCTTTCGATGCAAACGCTAACAGCAAGGTAGTTCCTACAATGGAGATCCCTGACGGCTGGCAGGGCCTCGACATCGGACCTGAGACGATCGCTAAGTTCTCTGAAGCTATCAAGGGCGCTAAGACAGTTATCTGGAACGGCCCTGCAGGCGTTTTCGAGTTCGAGAAGTTCGCAGTTGGTACAAAGGCAATCGCTCAGGCTATCGCTGACGCAGACTGCACATCCATCATCGGCGGCGGTGACTCCGCAGCTGCTATCGAGAAGCTCGGCTATGCTGATAAGGTTTCTCACATCTCCACAGGCGGCGGCGCTTCTCTCGAGTATATCGAGGGTAAGGTTCTCCCCGGTATCGACTGCCTCAACGACAAGAAGACAGGCAGAATCTTTGCTGCAGGCAACTGGAAGATGAACTGCGGTATCCCTGCAGATGCAGTTAAGCTCATCGAAGAGCTCAAGCCCCTCGTTAAGAATGCTGAGCACAGAATCGCTCTCGGCGTTCCTGCTACAGCACTTGCTGCTGCAGTTGAGGCTGCTGCTTACACAAACATCAAGATCGCTGCTCAGAACTGCCACTTCGAAGAGAAGGGTGCTTTCACAGGCGAGATCTCACCTCTCTGGCTCGCTAAGATGGGCGTAAATTACTGCATCATCGGCCACTCCGAGAGAAGAGAGTACAACGCAGAGACAGACGAGACAGTTAACAAGAAGGCTCTTGCACTCCTCAAGTATGGTGTAAGACCTATCATCTGCTGCGGCGAGTCTCTTGCTCAGCGTGAAGCAGGCGAGACATTCGACTGGATCAAGGGTCAGATCGTTGGCGCTTTCAAGGATATCCCTGCTGACAAGCTCTGCCAGATCACGATCGCTTATGAGCCTATCTGGGCTATCGGCACAGGCAAGACAGCTACAGACGAGCAGGCTGAGGAAGTTTGCAAGTTCATCCGTGGCGTAATCGCTGAGCTCTATTGCCCTAAGTGCGCTGAGGCTATCACGATCCAGTACGGCGGTTCCTGCAATGCCAAGAACGCTGCAGGCCTCTTCGCTCAGGCTGACATCAACGGTGGTCTCGTAGGTGGCGCTTCCCTCAAGGCTGAGGATTTCTCCATCATCTGCAACGCATAAGTTGAATTAAAACAGATCAGTTTATGGCCCGCACCCGTTTAGAGTGCGGGCTTTTTTTTCGCAGACATAAAAAGGGCGCCCTGTTAAGGACGCCCATAATAAACAGCCGATTATAAGCTTACTGCTTTGAAAGATACTCGTCGATGCCCTTTGCGGCAGCTTTTCCGGCACCCATAGCAAGGATAACCGTTGCAGCGCCCGTTACAGCGTCACCGCCTGCGAAAACACCGGCTCTTGATGTCATCTCAGCTTCATTGACGATTATGCCGCCGCGCTTATTGACCTCAAGGCCTTCCGTCGTCTTCTTGATAAGAGGGTTAGGTGATGTGCCGAGTGACATGATGACCGCATCGCAGTCGATAGTAAATTCAGAACCTTCGACCGGCACAGGTGATCTTCTGCCGGATGCGTCAGGCTCACCAAGTTCCATGCGGATGCATGTGCAGCCCTTTACCCAGCCGTTCTCATCAGCAACGATCTCGACAGGGTTTGTAAGGAGGTCGAAGATAATGCCTTCCTCTTTTGCGTGATGTACTTCTTCGGCACGGGCAGGGAGCTCGGCCTCTGATCTTCTGTAAACAACGTGGACCTCAGCTCCGAGTCTCTTTGCGGTACGTGCTGCGTCCATGGCAACATTTCCGCCGCCTACGATAACAGCCTTCTTGGCTCTCATGATAGGTGTTCTGGAATCGGGTGAGAAAGCGCCCATGAGGTTCGATCTCGTGAGGTATTCGTTAGCGGAGAACACGCCCAGGGCCTGCTCGCCGGGAATATTCATGAAGCGGGGAAGTCCGGCGCCGGATCCGATGAATACTGCTGAGAATCCCTCGTTCTCGAAAAGATCATCGATTGTAAGCGAACGTCCTATGACTGCGTCAGTCACGATCTTTACGCCCAATTCCTTAATATTCTCGACTTCCTTTGCAACTACCTTCTCCTTGGGGAGACGGAATTCGGGGATACCGTAAACGAGAACGCCGCCTGCCTTGTGCAGAGCTTCGAAGATCGTTACGTCATAACCCATCTTGGCAAGGTCGCCTGCACAGGTGAGTCCTGAAGGACCTGCACCGATGACTGCTACTTTCTTACCCTTCTTTACCATGTCTGAAGGAAGCTGAGGCTTGATGCCCATTTCCTTTGCGGAGTCAGCGACGAATCTCTCGAGACGTCCGATGGATACTGCTTCACCCTTAACTCCTCTTATGCACTGAGCCTCGCACTGAGTCTCCTGAGGGCATACACGGCCGCATACCGCAGGAAGTGAAGAGGAGAGGGAGATGACATTATATGCGCCCTCGATGTCTCCATCCTTAACCTTTGAAATGAAGCCCGGTATGTTGATCGATACGGGGCATCCCTGCATGCAGCGGGCATTCTTGCAGTTAAGGCAGCGGGATGCTTCCAGAACCGCTTCTTCCTTTGTATAGCCGAGACAGACCTCGTCGAAGTTTGTGGCACGGATCTGAGGATCCTGTTCAGCGACCGGTACTTTCTTCATTACATCAAATTCCATTATCTTATCCCCCTTATGAGCACATTCCGCAGCCGCCGCTGTGGGTGTCGCCTTCGGTGAGCCTTAACATAAGCTCGCCTTCCTGTGTCTTGTAGAGGCGTGAACGCTGCAGCGCCTGGTCGAAATCAACGGCATGTCCGTCGAATTCAGGTCCGTCAACGCAGGCGAACTTTACTTCGCCGCCTACTAAAAGCCTGCAGGCGCCGCACATGCCGGTGCCGTCGACCATGATGGTGTTCATGGAAACGACCGTGGGGATGCCGAGCTGCTTTGTGAGCTGGCATGCAAACTTCATCATGATGACGGGTCCTATGACTACGCAGTGATCGTAGCGGACGCCCTCATCCCAGAGCTTCTGGAGCGCTACACATACGTTGCCGTGGATTCCGTAGGAGCCGTCGTCAGTTGCGAAATACAGATTCTTTGTGACAGCCTTCATCTCGTCTTCGAAGATAAGGAGTTCCTTGGTCCTTGCGCCCTGGATGCAGTCGACCTCGACACCGTTGTCGTGGAGCCACTTGAGCTGGTTATAGACGGGAGCGGTTCCGACACCGCCTGCGATGAATAAGATCTTCTTAGCTTTGAGTTCTTCTATGGGGAGATCAACGAGGTCAGAGGGATTTCCGAGAGGACCTACGACGTCTGCAAAGCATTCGCCCTCATTCATTCTGCTCATTCTCTCGGTCTCAGCGCCGACTGTCTGGTAAACGATAGTAATGATGCCCGTATCCCTGTCAAAGTCGCAAACGGTAAGAGGGATCCTCTCGCCGTCCTTATCAGCCCTTACGATCAGGAACTGGCCGGGCATGGCTTTTTTCGCAACCATGGGAGCCATTATTTCCATCAGAAAGACTTTGGGGCCAAGCATCTTCTTGGTAATGATCTCAAACATATCCTTAATCCTCCTTAATGAACGGTTACGCAAAGGATCCGTTCATGGGTCCTACTTGTATGGTAGCATACCAAACAGCAGGCACCGTGGCAATATAAAAATTCATTAATTTTTATTATTGTTTCTTATTGTATGGAAAATTAAATAAAAATCAATTTAAAGAAGCGGCATCTTCCCGTGAGTGAAATCTGCTGCGGAAAGGTGATAGAATATTCACATAAGAGCACTCTGATAAGAATAAGGAGGACGACATGTACTGGTTTTATAATCTTGGGGATTACAGTTTCTTATTCTATATTTTTGCCATCGCTATCATGATCTGGAGCCTTATCGTAAGGGGAAGACTTAACAGGTTGGTTAAAAAATACAGCAATGTTCCGGTTGCAAGCGGCAAGGACGCCAACACCTGCGTCCGGGAGATGCTCTCATCAAATGAGGTCTATGGCGTAACCATTCAGGCAACAAGCGGCGAGATGACCGATAACTATAATCCGAAGGAAGAGACGATCAATCTTTCAGAGACTACTTACGGCAGGAATTCGATTACTGCAGTTGCCGTTGCCGCACATGAATGCGGACATGCATGTCAGGCACATTCGAGCATGGCACTCTATAAGGTGCGTCAGATAATCGCTCCGATCGCGGGCATCACATCGAAGATCAGTGTCTGGATCGCGATAATCGGCGTTGTCATCATGTATGCAGCAAAAAGCCTTGAGATGAGCAATATGGGTTACTATATCAGCACCTTAGGCATAGTTCTTTATTCAGTAGTATTTATATTCTATCTGGTCACACTCCCGATCGAGCGTGACGCGAGCAGAAGAGGCCTCAAGGCCATGAAGGAATTCGGGTGGGTATCTGACGATCAGTATAAGGCTGCCAGGAGCGTGCTCTGGGCAGCAGGTGACACATACGCCGTGGCACTTGCGAGTGCTGCACTGACACTTATGAGACTCCTGCTTATGAGAGGCAGAAGGAGAAGATAAGGAGGCCCCTTATGTCATTACTTAATCCCGAGAGAAAAGAATTCGTAAGTTCGATCGGAAAAGGATTTAAGATTGCCGGATTCTTTTATCCGTCATCAGCTCCCGAGATAAAAGGCGTCGTTCAGATCTGCCACGGAATGGCAGAATATCTGGAGCGCTACGAAGAGATGATCCAAAAGTTCAATGAGGCAGGCTACCATGTCTGCGGAATGGACATGGCAGGACACGGCCAGACATATTATCTCAATAAGGATGCCGGATACCCCAAGGGTTACTTCGGCGGCGTAAAAGACGCATGGAAGGTGATCCTTACGGATGAGATGGGGCTTCACGAATATGCAGTCGAGCGCTTCGGCAGAGAAGGTCTCAAATATATCCTTTACGGACACTCGATGGGTTCATTTGTTGTAAGATCGATCTTTTCGACGCCGAGATACAGCAGAAGATTTGACGGTTTTGTTTTCTCATCGACAATGGGTCCCAATCCCGCCGTCGGCATGGGCAAATTCCTTGCAAGCACCGCTTGCGTTTTCGGAGGGGCCAGGAAAAAGAACAAGCTCTTAAGCCTCATTGCTTTCGGAAGTTATACAAAGCGTATCAAGGACCCGAAGACGAGCTACGACTGGCTGTCCACCGTTCCGGAAGAGGTTCAGAAGTATATCGACGATCCGATGTGCGGATTCTACTTTACGGGCGAAGGCTTCAAGACTCTGTTCGGGCTTATCGGGTTCATGCAGAGCGAAGAAGCGTATGCGCTTATCCCTGACCGTCCCTGCTTCTTTACTTACGGTGATGATGATCCTGTAGGAAGCTACGCCGAAGGTGTCGAAAAGGTCATCGCCAGGATGAAGGATGCAGGCGCAAATCTGAAGTCAAAGAGCTACGGCCCTTACCGTCACGAGATCCAGAATGAGCCCGTGAAGGAAGAGTATTTTAAAGATCTTATCGGCTTCTTTGATTCGGTTCCCTTAGCCTAAGCTTATAACGAGCTCGTTGCTTAAGAATTCGATGGATGTGCCGTAGCTGAGCTTCTCCGGCACTGATTCAGACAGTCCGACCACATTGAAGATCCCTGAGAGGATAAGATGCTTTGTGCCGCCCAGATTCTGGGTGCGTACAATGATCTTGTTTCCTGATACTTCAGCGGAGATTATGCCTGATGCCTGTCCGCCGTCAGCGAAGACCTCGCATGCGGCAGGTGCGCCCTGACTTAAGCCGAAGCAGGTAAATGTAAGGTTGTCGAGTGAGCCGATGCCGCTGTTGGAATCAGGCGTCCTTGTAGGGATGATCGAATTGGGACGTGCGAATACCGGAACGGAATTGGCAATAACTTTGCGTGTGATAAAGCGGGGACCCTGGATCTTCTCGTGAGTCATGAAGTCAGTCCATATGCCGGCAGGGATATAGACTCTTACACTGTCACCGGGCGTGACAACAGGCGTTACCAGGAGCGATGCACCGAGCATATATTGGGAATCGATCGTCTCGGCAACGGGATCTCCTGTAAATTCAAGTGACATAGCCCTGATAACGGGAGTGCCGTATTTTACGCTCTCGCAAAGACTTGAATAGTTATAAGGTGCAAGACCTGTTCTGATAGCGGAGAATGCCTTGAGCGATTCCAATGTTCTTGCATTCTCAAGGAATCTCAATGTGCCCTTGAATCTGGAATGCGGAACGTAAGAAGCGAACCCGACATAGCGGTCGAAGAGCCTGGGATCGTTGAGTTCCTGTTCGGGAATATCGATGTTGAGGCCGCCAAAGCCGGTAAGACCATAAGAGACAGCATTCTTTATCGCAGCATTAAGATCGCAGTAATCAGCCTTCAACGTAGTGTAGATATTGCTGTAGGGTGACTGCTGGTCGCCTGAGCTTATGGAATCGGCGATTATGAATGAGCCGTAGCGGCCGCGCTCTCTTGCGGATACATCGCTCAAAGCGGAATTGAGGATGCTCGTGAAGTTTAAGAGATAATCACGCTTGCCGCATGCTTTTTCGAAGGCCTGCGTCATTGAATATGTGTAGTTGGATTCGAAAACAGAGAAGCCTTCTCTTGCAAGTGCGGAACATGCGTTGATGAACCAGCTCCTTGCTTCGGGAATGTTGAGATCGAGCATGGCAACGCCGCCCTTCTCGGCATCACAGAGAACAGCTCTGCCGTCAGGGAACGATACAAGGAGACCGGAGTCCAGAAGTTCGATGAATTCCGGTGCTCTCTCGGATATGAAGGGATTTACTGACAGACCGAGAATGATACCCATATCGGCAATTGTCTTTGCAAACCCGCCGGGATCCGGGAATCTGACAGCGTCAAAGGTAAAGCCGTAAGGAGCATAATCAGGACGCCATGAGTTTCCGATCCAGAGCTCCTTTATGTTGACGCCTGCTGCTCTTGCATTCTTTACTGCATCAAGGATCTGCTGCGCGGTCAGCTTCTCATCGTCATTTAATGCGACTGAGATACCGCCTGTAGAATATGAGAGTGCAGGGATACGACCGTTAAGCTGGCTGAAGATCTCAAGGATCTGCATGGAAGTGTCGCCTGCGATGATGCTGTATTCCAATTCCTCGCCTTCAACTTCGAAGTTTAAGGTGCCGCTGTCGGAACCGACATCGAAGGTGACGGGGCGGTTCGTATTAACGAACAAGCCGTATCTGGAACCGGAGAGGATGAAAGGAATGTGCTCCGCGCCGGCTCTGGATTCGATCGTGTTGCACTTAACGATCTGTCCGTTGCGGATGATCGAAGCGCCGGCACCGCCGAGTCCGTATATGTTTTCCTTCGGCTTCAGATCGACCGAAGCACCGAGAATGGCGTTCGAAGAAAGCGTGTAGTAGCTCTCGGAACCTGAGTCGGTCTTGTAGTAGATCGGCATGTTTGCGTTCTGTTTCAGAAGTTCTGTACCGCAGTAGAAGAACTTGATCTCAAAGATCTTTTTGCTGATCCTTGCTTCAAGATGTCCGCTCTTAAATACGAAGTATTCGCCTGAATCATCAAGCGTTCCGAATCCGGAAGGAGAGAGTTCTATTACGGAATAACCCTTTGTCTTAGGTTCAGCGTGATGGCTTAATACCTTTATGGAGATTATGTTGCTTGCAGGAGAGAAGACGGAAACGGTGATCCTTCCTTTCGCATCCTTGAAGCAGTCTTTACAGCCGGTGAGAGTTTCTGAAAACGCCTGGCAATCGCAGCCGATCCTTAATGTGTTGTCGACGTAATAGACGGAATCGATCTGATAAGGCTTTCTCGTGAAGAACATATTATCCCTCCAAATGAAAATAGATAAAGAACGTTTGACATCAAACAAATTCATTATAACTAAACACGTGCGTATATATTATTTCAAGAATATGACGATTCGCACGGCAACAACCCTGCTCTGCTATAATTAAAATATGAAAGAAGTTCCTGAGACAGAAAAAAGGATCCCTGATTATGTGGGCAATATTTTGAGATTGCTCGAAAACGAAGGCCACAAGGCTTACGTGGCCGGTGGCGCAGTGCGTGATATCGTTTTGGGAACGGAACCTCACGACTATGACGTGGCTACTTCCGCAAGACCTGAAGAGACTCTGGAGATCTTCAAAAGAGCAGGATTGGATCATTACGATAACGGAATAAAACACGGCACGGTGACTGCCATAACTGAGGACGGCAATGTCGAAGTAACGACCTTCCGCGAAGACGGTTCTTATTCGGATCAGAGAAGACCGGACGAAGTATCTTTCAAAACATCGATCGAAGAAGATGTCAGACGAAGAGACTTTACTATAAATGCGATGTACATGGATGCCGATGGTGTTATCCATGATCCCGAAGGCGGAGTGACTGATGCCGCAAAGCACATCATAAGAACAGTAGGAGATCCGGCAGAACGCTTTGAGGAAGACGCATTGAGGATCTTAAGAGGCATCAGGTTCTGTTCTCGTTTGGGGTTTGATATCGAACCGGAAACACTTAATGCGATGGAGACCCATTGCGGGGAATTAAAGAATATATCAGGCGAGAGGATCGCCTCTGAACTCGTAGGGATAGTAACCGGCAGGTATGCGCCACAGGCAATCAGGATCGGATGGAAGGTGATGAGCGTCATCATTCCGGAGATAGCTGTATGCAGGGGTTTTGATCAGAGATCGGAATTTCACGACAGGGATGTACTGGAACATACGCTTGATGTTCTTTCTGAGATACCGTTTGTTGAAGGTCAGGGACGAGATCCTGAGCTTGCCATGGCAGCGCTCTTTCATGATCTGGGCAAGCCGGAATGCTTCGTTCTTGAGAACGGAACAGGTCATATGAAAGGCCATCCGGCCGTAAGTGAAGCCATCACGGAGAGGGTCCTTACAGGACTTAAATGCTCCAAACAGTTTGTCAGCAATGTCTGCCTTCTGGTGAGACTTCACGATACTTATCTTAAACCTGACAGGATAAAGGTCCACAGATTCATGTGTCAGTATCCCATGGAGATCCTTGATAAACTTAAGGTCCTGCAGAGAGCGGATATCCTCGCACATTCACCTTTGGGACAGAACCGCCTTAAGAGGCTGGAGGAGCTGAATGCCATATCTGAGGATCTCAAAGCTTCGGGTGCGGTCTTTGATATAACAAATCTTGCTATCGGCGGAAAGGACATTATTTCGCTGGGCGCGAAAGAAGGTCCCATGGTCGGTGAGATCTTATCCCGGCTTTTCGAACTCTATCTGGACGGGGAATGTCCCAATAATAAGGACTCTTTGATTATTGAAGCCCAAAAGCTCATTTCGACAAAATCAGTTTAACTGTTTGTAACATATTGTTCAAAACGCTCTCATAATTTCAATAATCTGGTGATTGATTTGTCAAAAATTGCTCCCTTATAATGATGGTATCAGCGAAGAAGTTGATTCAAGGGAGTGTGATCTATATGAAAAAAATGAGAGTTAGCAAGAGGGGCTTTACCCTCACTGAGATCATTGTAGTCGTAGCCATCATAGTCATTGTTGCATCAGCGGCCTTCGTTGGTGTTGCAGTTACTTTAGAAAATGCGAAAAAGAAGCGTAAAGATTTAAATGAGACGCATGGTCGAGATCCTACGGGCAAAGAATTATTCGAAGCCGGTGCCTGGGATGAAATAGATCAGTGGACAATAGACGCAGCGCAGTTTTTTGGTATTCACTACTATACTCCGTCTGATGGCGATGGAGAGAATTCAGAGTCCGTAACACCTACTGTAGCTGGTGGTAGTGAAGGAGATAAGGAAACATTACAATCGTCAGAATCGTCAGAATCGTCAGAATCGTCTGAATCATCAGAATCATCAGAATCATCAGAATCGTCTGAATCGTCTGAATCATCAACAGAAAGTACTCTCAGCGGAAGAGTAGGTTCCAAGACCGGAACTACAGCCGCTGATGGATCCAGCGTATCAGGTGGCATGTACGGTCTGACCATGAGCTTTAACGTGCCGATAACGGAAATGACAGTTTATATTCCTTATGATCTGGTTAACCAATTAAATTCTAATAATGGCTTCGCAGTCTCACGTAATGGGCATTACTATACAGTTACAATACCTAATGGTAATAACAATACAAGTTTTGGTTTCAGCACCAGTGGCCCCGGAGATATGGGTACCTTAGATGCTTCTAAGGTAATAGTGGTATCTTATGTTCCAGCTTAATCAAGTTTATGGATATGCAATTAAGATATTGAGATAAGGGGAAGATAGATTTAAACAGTAATAAAGTGGCATCCACTTTATATAGATCACCCTTGAGGCGGGCTGCTCTTCGGAGCAGCCTGTCTTGCGTTTACGGGAAAGATCAGGAGAAGCTTCCGTGTATCTGACGCTCGGCTGCAAGAAGTGCGGAAGCAGCTTCAGACTTCGGATCGTTCAGCACATCGGACGTTATGCCTTCTTCGCAGATCACGCCGTCGCTCATGACGATGACTCTGGGCGCGATCTGTCTTACGATGTGGATATTGTGCGTGATAAGAAGGAACGCTGTATGCTGCTCCCTGTTGATGTCGGTTACGAGTTTTAAGAGCTCAGCCGAGGAACTGGCATCAAGGGAAGAGAACGGTTCATCTGCGATGATGAGCGACGGATCCTGGATAAGACACATTGCGATCGCTACACGCTGACGCTGTCCGCCCGACAGTTCGTTCGGGTGGCGCATTAAATGCTTTTCTTCAAGACCGCATATATCAAGAACTTCAATGATGCGCTTAAGGACTCCGGCTTTGCGCTCTTGCCACGTGCCGCTGCCCTTGATCTCCTTTGCACGTGAAGAAGCATTCAGAGCTTCCAGCATGTGCCACTTGATCGTGTGGGCAGGGTTCAGGCAGGATACGGGATCCTGGAAGATCACGCCGATCCTGTCGCTCCTGATGCTGACAGTACCTGAATGAGGAAGGAGCCCTAATAGCGATCTGATGAGAGTGGTCTTGCCGGAACCTGAGCCGCCGATAAGGCCTAAGATCTCGTTCGGATAGACGTCAAGGGAAACGCCCTTGAGGACCATGTTGGTGCCGCTGTCTTTAGCTTTCTTATTCTTGATGCCCTCGAAAAGGGTTCTTCCGTAACCTGCAGTAATGTCCTTGGCCGTAAGGACAGGTTCTTTCTCATAGTCGACCTTTACCGGCTCCAGACCGAGTATCCTCGTGTCGAGTCTGGCATTGGTCAGAAGCTCTGCAGTGAAGGCATTCCTGGGGTTCGTAAGGATCTCTGATGCAGTATCCCTGTCAACGATCTTACCGTCTCTCATGACCATGACGCGGTCGCAGAATCCTCTTACGACAGAGAGGTCGTGTGAGATGAACAGGATCGTTATATGGAGCTTGTGGCAGAGTTCTTTGAGGAGCTCCAGAATGGAAATGGTAGTAACGGTATCGAGTGACGAAGTAGGTTCGTCACAGATAAGGAGGCGCGGCTTAAGGAGCGCTGCGCCCGCGATGAGGACTCTCTGGCGCTGGCCGCCCGATAACTGATGCGGGTAGCGTGTCATGATCTCTTCGGCATTGGGGAAGCCTACGAGTTTCAACATATCGATGATAGCCTTGCGGCGCTCTTCTTTGGACTGAAGGTTTTCTTTATGCGCCGTAAGGACTTCTTCCAGCTGCTTTCCGATGACCATGAGGGGGTCTAATGCAGTTGAAGGTTCCTGGAAGATCATGCCGATGTCTTTTCCGAGCATGGAGCGGCGTTCCTTGGGACTCATTGCAAGAAGATCCTTGCCGGCGAACTTGATGGAGCCGGAAGTGATCTCGGCATTCTCGGGAAGCAGTCCTGCGATCGCCAGTGAAGTCATGGTCTTGCCGCATCCGGAATTACCGATCAGGCCTAATATCTCGCCGTCTCTTATTCCGAAATCGACGTCGTCCAATACCGGCTTCGGATTCGGGTTCTTGCGTGTCGGGAAAGAGAGGGTCAGGTGATGGACCTTAACGATGTGTATGTGGCGGGTCATCTCTTGCCTCCTTTCGCGAGGTTGACGCGAAGTCCCTCTGAAATGAAATAGAGGCCCAGAATGTAGAAGACCAGCATCAGGGCAGGGAATACGACGAGCCAGGGCGCAACGCGGATATATGCCTGGCTGTCAGAGAGCATCTTTCCGAATGAAGCATCAGGGGGCTGCACGCCAAGTCCGAGATAGCTCATTCCGGATTCGAACAATGTCATGTTGGCAAGGCCGATGACGGTTGCCGGAAGGAGCTGGGGAACCAGGTTAGGGAATATATGCATCGCCATGATGCGGTACGGCTTAACGCCCATTACGCGCGCGTGCGTTATATAATCCAATTCTTTTATTTCCATCGTGCCGACACGGCATACCCTCGCAAAGGTCGGTGCGAAGACAAGGCCCAATGCCCAGATGACATTGGTTACCGAAGCGCCGAAAACAGCTACAGCCACGAGCGCCAGGAGGATTCCCGGGAAGCACATTATGCTGTTGCCTAGGAGCATTATCCCCTTGTCGGTATAACCGCCGAAGTAACCTGCGGGAATGCCTGCGAGAGTGCCTAAGATAAGCGCGATCGCTACGCCTGCGGCAGATATGTAGATCGTGTATTTCGATGCAGACATAACACGAGACAGGACATCTCTTCCGAAATTATCGGTTCCGAACGGGTGCTCTAAGCAGGGTGCGAGGAGCTTTGATGCAGCATCTGTCGCTTCGGGAGAATATGGTGTCCAGAATAAGGAGATGATAAAAGTGACCACGACGATCCCCAAAAGAGCAAGGCCCGCCGCATAGAAGGCGGATGCTTCAGGAGATCTGTATTTATTATGTCTGACAGTTTCCATACTTGCTGATCCCCCTTATTTCAGCCTGATCCTGGGATCAGTGATGGCGGCCAGGATATCGGATAAGAAGTACAGAAGAACTGTTATGAATGCGAGATAAAAGACGATCCCTGAAAGGAGCGGGAAGTCTCTTCTGGATATTGCCGACAGCAGGAGGCGTCCCAATCCGGGAAGGTTGAAGACCTGTTCGACGATAAGGCTTCCGCCCAGGATGTCGGATAGGATTATCGAGATTATGGTGATCGAAGATACGTTGGAGTTCGGAAGAACGTGACGGACAAGTATCTTCAGGTCTGAAAGGCCGTGGCTCTTGGAAGTGCGTACATAGTCAGATGCCCTTTGCTCGATAATCGAAGATCTCAGGAACTTGAAGCTCATTGCGATCTTGGGAAGGGCTATCGCGAATGAAGGCAGGAGCAGACATCCTATATAGCCGATGAAATCGTCAGACGGTGTTACGTAGTTGCCGACGGTAACGAGCGAGAATACCGAACTTGCAAGAAGGATCAAGAGGAGCGATGCGACATAAGGAGGGATCGCAAAGAGGACATGTCCTATTACCGAGCATACCTGATCGCCCAAGCGTCCCGGTTTTCGCGCGCTTAAAACAGCCAGAGGGTAAGAGATCAGGATGACCATTACCATTGCGATGGCGCTCATGCCGACAGTAACGGGGAGCCTTTGTGCGATAAGCTCTCCGACATTCATGTTGTATGCATATGAAGTGCCGGGATTAAATGTGAGGATCCCGAAAAGCCATGAGAAATAGCGTACTGCAAGGGGCCTGTCCAGACCCAACTGAGTCCTTAAGAGATCAACCTGGGCCTCGGAGGCTTCGGGTCCTAACATTACTCGCGCTGTGTCGCCCGGGATGATCGAGAAGGCCGCGAAAACAAGCAATGACACAAGAAGCAGTGTCACCAGAAGCTCGATGAGTTTACCGACAAAATAACCGGCCTTGCCCTGCAAATCCATATCCCCCTATATTTATCGCGTAAATTAACAATTCATTATATATGCTTTTCGGATAAATCAAAAGAAAAAAGGAGCTGCCTGCAGATCAGACAGCTCCTTTATGTAAAGAATCAGAGTGTTTATCAGTTGCCTGTAACCTTTACCTGTGACATATCCTGAACATACATCGGATAAACGTTATATCCTTCAAGTCTTGTGGATACGGCAGTGATAGTCGTAGGATCCTGGAGATATACGGAGCAGGCATCATCCGTAAGGAGCTTTAATACCTGATGGTAGAGTTCGGTCTTTTCCTTGGTATCAGCGATCGTAGGGATCTTTGCCATGAGCTCGTCAACCTTATCGTTCTTGTAGTTGATGAAGTTGCCGGAAGATGCTGACTGGTAACGGTCGAGAACATCGTAGGGGGCATAAGAGCTTGTGAGAGCGATGACTGTTGTCTCATACTGACGGTTTGTATAAACCTTATCGAGCCATGTAGCCCAGTCAACCTGCTTGATCTCCATGTTGATGCCGACAGCCTTAAGCTCGGAAGCGAGCTCAACTGCTGTGTTAACGTGGATCAGGTAGGAAGAAGGAACGGTACATGTAATGTTAAAGCCGTTCTCATAACCGGCCTCCGCGAGGAGAGCCTTTGCCTTCTCGACATCCTGAGCGAAAGTACCGTCAAGAGACTTGTCGTAGTAGCTTCCCATGGCAGGGCTCATTGCAGTCGTAAGCTCGACGCCTGCACCGTCCATGGTTACGGAGATGACGTCCTTTCTGCTTACTGCATAGTTGATCGCCTGACGTACCTTTAAGTTGTTCAGAGGCTCAACAGAATTGTTGAGAGCGAAGATCTGGACCATGTTGGAGCCGTTGGAAAGAATGTTGTACTTTGATTTGTCGAGCTGGTTTGCACGGTCAGTCGTAAGATAAGGGAAGATGTCGATGGAGCCTGCTGCAAGCTCTGTGAGACCTGCGTCCATATCAGCGCAGACCTTGAATGTAACCTTATCAAGATAGGGAAGACCCTTCTGCCAGTAATTCTCATTCTTTACAAGGATAACGCTCTGGCCGGGATTGTATGACTCGAACTTGAAAGGACCTGTTCCGACGGGAGCAGCCTGGCAGTTATCGTAACCTTCAGGAATGATGCCTGTCGTGAAATAGCTTAAGAGTTCTGTGTTGCCGGATTCGAGAGTGACCTCTACCTTGCCGTCAACTGCCTTTACGTCCTTGATCGGGTCGAGTTCCTGAACGAGAGCAGTACCGTCCTGATTTTCGAGAAGACCTGCTGCACGCTTGAGTGAATAAACGACATCAGCCGCATCGAGGTCTGAACCGTCATGGAACTTAACGCCCTCTCTGATCGTGAAAGTGTATACGGATGCATCATCAGAGATAGCTACATCAGTAGCAAGACAGGGATTAAGATCACCCTTGCTGTCGTACTTGTAAAGTCCCTCATAGACATTGAAAATGATCTCTTCGTCGCCTGCTGCAACTACTGTATGCGGATCGAAGATACCGGGTTCCTGTGTGATTCCGACTACGGCATTGTTGTTTGCTGTGCCGGTCTTTTTAGAGCATCCCGCAAAGCCCGATAATGTAAGGGCGACAGCAGATGCGATCACTATGCTTTTGATTAAATTCTTCATATTCCCCTCCTGTAAAACAGTTAATTCATTATAAGGACGGCGAAAAGGCTTACAAATAGGGCATTACATACAAAAAAAGCGGGCGTACGGAACCGGTTCATTCCAAAATTAACTAAAAATTTATAAAAATTCTTTTAAGGAAACTTAATAAATCATTGCCGCCTGGTATATAATAAGTCATATCATTTTTGCGCGCGTTCCTATTTGCGTGCATTTTTAGGAGAATCAGGTATGAAGAGATGTCCGGTTTGCGGCGTAATGATGGGCGACAATGTTGCTCGCTGCTCAATGTGCAAATACGATTTCCAGAAGGCTTCCCAGGGTAATAACGACGAAGCTGCTGCTGAAGCGAAGAAGATCCTTGATCAGAAGCAGGCTGAGAATATCGCACGTGCTGAGGCAAAGCGTTCCGAAGAAGAGAAGAGGATCCTCGAGGCTTTGGATAAGCTGAAGCGCGACTATGCAAACATGCAGGAACAGTTTGAGACCGAGAGAGCAAAGCTTGATAAGGAATTCACGACATTCCAGAAGAAGAAGCTCGCTGAGCAGGAAGCTTTGGAGAAATCAGTCGATACTATCCGTGACGAAGTAATCGAAGCCCGTGACAAGAGAGATTCGCTCCGCAAGGAAGCTAACGAGATGATGGCGGAAGCCAAGAAGAAATCTCAGAAAGAACACGACGAGATGATCGAAGCTGCAAGGATCGAGCAGCAGAAGATCTACGAAGAGACCCAGAAGCAGACAGAACAGCTTGCCGCACAGGTAGAGAAGGAATATGCCGCAGCTCTTGCCCAGAGAGATGAACTCATTGCACAGGCAAAAGAAGTTCAGGCAATGATGGACAACGCTGACAAGATCAAGGCCGATAAAGAGAAAGAGATCAAGGCTGCAGAGGCTAAGATCGTTAAGCTCGGTGAGGATTTTGAGAAAGAGAAGATCAGGATCGCCGAAGAGAATAAGAAGATCGCAGAGAAGCAGGCAGCTGACGTTCTCAAGATGAAGCAGGAGGCAGAGCGCGACAGAGACATCGCCAATGCCGAGAAGGAGAAGCTCATCGCTGAAGCACAGGCTGAGAGAGATAAGATCATTGCTCACCTTGAAGAGCGCAACAAGCAGGCTCAGGCAGAGCTCGACGACATGACAGAGAAGGCTAAGGCCGTAATGGTCGAAGCAGAGGCTGCCATGACCAGAAGAGACCAGCTCAATACTGAGATCGCAACCTTTGAAAAGGAAGTTGCCCAGCAGCGCAGAGACCTCGACGAGACAATGGAAGCTTCCAGAAAAGAACTCGAAGAGGCTGAAGACAAGAAGGCTCAGGCAGAAAAGGAATATTCCGAGTACCGCAAAGAGTCTGAAGAGATCCAGAGCCAGATCAAGGGCCTCCAGGCCGAACTTAAGGAAGCCAAGGAGATCATCGCAGATTCCAAGAACGCTACTGTTCTTGCAGAAGCTGCAGCCCAGGAGATCGTTCTTAATGCCGAGAAGCAGTCGGTATTCCTCAAGCAGGCTGCCTTAAGCGAGAGCGAGAAGGGCAAGATGCTCGATCAGATCGAAGAATTAAAAGAACAGGTTAAGGAGAAAGAGATGGAGAAGGCTGAGCTTGAGAAGAAGCTTGCATCACTCGACGCAGCAGTTGCAGAATTGGAAAAGAGAGTCAGATCAGGCGGCGGCGGTGCCGGCACACCTATGGATTATTCCGTAGAAGTAGTCGAGCACAACAAGTCTTCTGAAGTCAACGTTGAAGCTCTCACAAAGCTCCTTAAGAAGAAGTCATCCGAAGGCTGGACATTGATCCACGTTGTAGACGATGACGGCGGTAAGCTCATCTCCCAGATGGGCGGCGGATCAGATGCAGGTCTTTCCTCACTTTCCGGAAGTCCTTTCGCACAGAAGGAAGACAGACTTGTACTTATCTTCGGCAAACCGAAGGTATAACGCTTATCTGCATTTGATATTACGAGAGGCTGTCCCTGCGGGCAGCCTCTTTTATTATCCCTTGAAATGAAGAATGCCGCCTGAAAAACGTTTTTCGCGACTTTGACGGCAATCCGGTAAGCATGGAAAAGAAGGCCGGCCGCCAATTCTAAAAAAGATTTGTGTAGGTCGTCAAAACTATGCACAAAAAAACTATTAGTTGCCACATATTTTTTGTGGAATTGGCATATCGAATCTTATATAATAGGAAAGTATTTATTTTTGACTTCGAAGGAGGACAAGACTGATGGAAAATTATTCCGCAGATAAGATTCGCAACATAGCGTTGTTCGGCCACGTAGGTTCCGGCAAGACGACCTTAGCTGAGGCTATTCTCTATTACACCAAAGCAATTAATCGTCAAGGCCGCATCAATGACGGAAATACTACGCTTGACTATGATCCTGAGGAGATCAAGAGACAGATGTCAGTAGGCCTTTCCGTTGCCTGCTGCGAATACAAGGGAAGCAAGATCAATATCATCGACACTCCAGGTGACTTCGACTTCTTAGGCGAAGAGATGAGCGGAATAAGGATCGCAGATTCCGGTGTTATCATGATCTCGGCTAAGGGCGGCACATCCGTCGGTTCCGAGAAGGCAATCAGACTTTTGAATGGTAAGAAAGTTCCGTTCCTGTTCTTTATGAACAGAATGGACGAGCCCAATGCGGATTTTGAGGCTGTTGCAGCCCGTATGATGGAGCGTTACGGCTCTTCTGTTATCCCGCTTTCATTCCCTATCATGGAAGACGGCAAGATGACAGGTATCGTTGACGTTATGAACCGCAAGGCTTTCTCTATAGATAAGGCTACAGGCAAGTTTGTTGAATATCCTCTTCCTGAAAAGTACAACGCAAGAGTTGACGAGCTCCAGGAGAAGGTTAATGAGGTAGTTGCAGAAGCAGACGACGAATTGATGGAGAAGTTCTTCGCAGGCGAGAAGTTCACTGAAGACGAGTTCCGTCACGGCGTACATGCAGGCTTCCGTGAAGGTAAGCTCCACCCGATCTACTGCGGTTCCGCTTACATGAACTGGGGCGTTGACTTCCTCCTGAACTGCATCTCCAAGGATACACCTCCGGCAGGCAAGAAGCCCGCTCTTGAAGCTACACTTCCTGACGGCAGCACACAGATGGTAAGCTGCTCTATTGACGATCCTCTCGCAGCATTCTGCTTCAAGACGATCTCTGACCCGTTCGTCGGTAAGATCAGTATCTTCAAGGTTAACGCAGGTACTCTCCGCGCCAACTCCACTGTTTATAATGCAACTAAGGGTAAGGATGAGAGGATCGGCGGCCTGTTCTTCCTTAAGGGTAAGGAACAGATCTCCACAGACTGCATCACTGCAGGCGATATCGGCGCAGCTTCCAAGCTCTCCAACACGGATACAAACGATACTATCTGTGACCGCGCCCGTATCCTCGAGATGCCTAAGATCAAGTTCCCTCAGCCTTGTCTTTCCAAGTCGATCGTTCCTACAAAGAAGGGCGACGAAGACAAGATCATCTCCGGTCTTACAAAGCTCGCTGACGAAGACCATTGCTTCACAGTCGAGACAAACCCTGAGA
Organism: Oscillospiraceae bacterium; assembly: GCA_902764825.1. Classification (GTDB taxonomy): domain Bacteria; phylum Bacillota; class Clostridia; order Saccharofermentanales; family Saccharofermentanaceae; genus Saccharofermentans. The sequence goes on along the minus strand of CACWXL010000005.1, from coordinate 42,409 downwards.
CAAAGCAGATGGTACTTTCCGGTATCGGTGACATGCAGCTCAAGGTTCTCGTAAGCCAGCTCAAGAATAAATACAATGTTGATTGTGAATTAGGCGAGCCCAAGGTTCCTTACCGTGAAGCTATCCGCAAGAAGGTTAAGGTTCAGGGTAAGCACAAGAAGCAGTCCGGCGGTCACGGCCAGTATGGTGATGTCTGGATCGAATTCGAACCCAACGCTGAGACTGAAGATCTCGTATTCGAAGAGAAGGTATTCGGCGGTGCCGTACCGAAGAACTTCTTCCCTGCAGTTGAGAAGGGATTACAGGAATCCGTTAAGAAGGGTATCCTCGCAGGCTATCCCGTAGTTAACCTCAAGGCTACACTGGTTGACGGTTCTTACCACGACGTAGACTCTTCGGAAATGGCATTCAAGATCGCCGCCAACCTCGCATTCAAGGCAGGCATGGCTGCAGCTAATCCTGTACTCCTCGAACCCATCTCCAAGGTAGAGGTTCATATTCCTGAGGATAAGCAGGGTGATATCATGGGCGACCTCAATAAGAGACGCGGCCGCATCATGGGTATCGACGCAGACGAACTCGGTTCTGTTGTCAATGCAGAAGTTCCTACGGCTGAGATGCTTGAGTATGCTACTGACCTTAAGTCCATGACTCAGGGCAGAGGCTGGTTCGCTATGTCTCACGTCCGTTATGAGGCTGCTCCTCCGGAAGTTGCCGAGAAGGTAATCGCATCAAGCAATGTTGAGGAAGAGTAAGGTTATTCAAAAGCGTTAAGGATTTTACACTTTTGATACATAAAACGTTGATAATGGGTGGCGGTTAGTATGGACTAACCGCCACCTTGCAAAGTAAAATTGACAGGTTGGAATATTCCCAAAAGAGGCAGGAGGTTTTTATGGCAAAATTACAAGAAGCTGCTGTCGCTCAGATTTCGGAGATCTGTGATCGTCACGTAAACGATAAGACTCCCTTAATGATGATCCTGAGTGACATTCAGAATGAGTACGGATACATTCCGCTCGAAGTTCAGGAATTAGTTTCCAAGAAGACAGGTATTTCGGTAGCAGAGATCTATGGAGTTGTTACATTCTACTCATTCTTTTCTCTTACTCCGAAGGGAAAGTACGTTGTAGGCTGCTGCCTTGGTACAGCTTGCTACGTTAAGGGCGCTCAGAACGTTATCGACAAGTTCCAGGAGCTCTTAGGCATCAAGCCCGGTGAGACATCAGAGGACGGTCTTTTCACTTTGGACGCTCTCCGCTGCATCGGCGCTTGCGGTATCGCACCCGCAGTAAGCATCAACGGTAAGGTTTACCCTAAGGTAAAGGTAGACCAGGTTCCCTTAATCATTAAAGAATTAAAAGAGGAGGCAGCTAAGGCATGATAAGTTCTGTTACTGACCTTAATGAGAGATTTGAAGCTCTCTCCAAGAGCCTTGACGACAAGATCAAGGGCGGTGACGGCAAGCGTCACATCGTACTCTGCGGTGGTACAGGATGTCTTTCTGCACACTCCACAGAGATCATGGAAAGATTTAACGCTCTTCTCAAGGAGAAGGGAATTGAGGACAAGGCTACCGTTAACCAGGTAGGCTGTTTCGGTTTCTGTTCACAGGGACCTTTCGTTAAGATCTATCCTGAGGATACTCTTTATAAGATGGTAAAGATCGAAGACGTTGACGAGATCGTCGAGAAAGACATTATCGGCGGCGAGATCGTTGAGCGTCTTCTTTATGTTGATCCTAAGACAGGCGAGAAGGTTACAAAGCAGGATGATATCCTCTTCTACAAGAAGCAGAGACGTGTTGCTCTCAACGGCTGCGGCGTAATCAATCCTGAGGACATCAACGAAGCAATCGGCATGGGCGCTTTCCAGGGTATTAAGAAAGCTCTCACAATGACACAGCAGGAAGTTATCAACGAAGTATTGAATTCCGGTCTCCGTGGCCGTGGCGGCGGCGGATTCCCCACAGGCAGAAAGTGGCAGTTCGCTCTTAACGTTGAAGCTGATCAGAAGTACGTAGTATGTAACGGCGACGAGGGCGACCCGGGTGCATTCATGGATCGTTCCATCCTCGAAGGTAACCCTCTCGGAGTTATCGAAGGTATGATGATCGCCGGTTACGCTTTCGGCGCTTCAGAAGGTTACTTCTATGTTCGTGCCGAGTACCCGATCGCAGTTAAGAGACTTAAGATCGCTATCGAGCAGGCCAGAGCAGAAGGTCTCCTCGGAAAGAACATCCTTGGTTCAGACTTCAGCTTCGACTGCCAGATCAGACTCGGTGCAGGCGCATTCGTTTGCGGTGAGGAAACAGCTCTCCTCAACTCCATCGAAGGTAAGCGCGGTATGCCTCGTCCGAGGCCGCCGTTCCCGGCAGTTAAGGGTCTCTGGGGCAAGCCGACATGCGTTAACAACGTAGAGACACTTGCATGCGTTCCTTACATCCTTAGAGAGGGCGCTGATAAGTTCGCATCAGTTGGTACAGAGAAGTCCAAGGGTACTAAGGTATTTGCTCTTGGCGGAAAAGTTAATAACGTTGGTCTCGTAGAAGTACCTATGGGTACAACATTAAGAGAACTCATTTATGATATCGGCGGCGGTATCCCGGATGGCAAGCAGTTCAAGGCTATCCAGACAGGTGGTCCTTCCGGCGGATGCTTAACAGCAGAATATCTTGATGAGCCTATCGATTTCGATAACCTCGTAGCTAAGGGCTCCATGATGGGTTCCGGCGGTGCTATCGTAATGGACGAAGACAACTGCATGGTTGACGTTGCTAAGTTCTATATGGAATTCATCTGCGACGAGTCCTGCGGTAAGTGCACACCTTGCCGTATCGGTACAAAGAGAATGCTCGAGATCCTCACAAGAATCACTGAGGGTAAGGGCACAATGAAGGATCTTGACGAGCTCGAAGAACTGAGCCAGACGATCAAGGCTAACTCCCTCTGTGCTCTCGGACAGACAGCATCCAACCCTGTAAACTCTACTCTTGCTCACTTCCGTGACGAGTATCTTGCTCACATCGTTGACAAGAAGTGCCCTGCTCACGTATGTAAGAACCTTATGTCTTACAAGATCGACGCTGATAAGTGTATCGGCTGCGGTATGTGCGCTAAGGGCTGTCCTGCAAGCTGCATCACACGTACAGACTACGTTGCAGAAGGACACAAGCTCGCATCTATGGCTATTGACGCTGATAAGTGCGTTAAGTGCGGTGCGTGCATCAGCACATGTAAGTTCAACGCAATTTCGAAGGTTTAATCAGGAGGCAAAAGAATGAGTTTAGTTAATATTAAAATTGAAGGTCAGCCCTATCAGGTTGAAGCCGGCCTCACCATTCTTGAAGCTGCTAAGGCTTGTGGCTATGAGATTCCTTCACTTTGTGCATTTAATCACGGAGAGTGCAACCAGGGTTCATGCCGTGTATGTCTCGTAGAGGCTACAGGCGCCAGAGGACTCGTTGCATCCTGCGTATATCCTGTAGCTGAGGGTATGGAGATCAAGATCTCTTCTCCTGCAGCAGTACAGGCTCGTAGAAGATCTGTAGAGCTTATGCTCTCCAATCACAATAAGAACTGCCAGCAGTGCGATAAGAACGGCCAGTGCGAGCTCCTCCGCGTAGCTCAGATCACAGGCGCAAGAGAAGATGCTTTCCAGGGTGTTCACTCTGAGACACACATCGATACACTTGCTCCCGGACTTATCCGTGATACATCCAAGTGTATCCTCTGCGGCCGTTGTATCGCTCGCTGCTCCAATGCTCACGGCATGGGAATCTTAGGATTCGAGAACCGTGGCTTCGCAACATTCGTATCACCTGCTGAGAACAGAAGCTTCGCTGATTCTCCTTGTATCCAGTGCGGTCAGTGCGTCAATGTCTGCCCTACAGGCGCTTTGATGGAACACTCCGAGATCGACAAGGTAGATGCAGCTTTCAAGGCAGGCAAGCACGTTATCGTTCAGGCTGCTCCTGCAGTTCGTGCAGCTATCGGCGAAGAGTTCGACAATCCTGTCGGAACACCTTGCACAGGCAAGATGATCGCAGCTTTGAGAAGACTCGGCTTCGAGAGAGTTTATGACGTTAACTTCGGTGCAGACCTTACGATCATGGAAGAGGGCACAGAGCTCTTAGGACGTCTCCAGAACGGCGGCGTTCTCCCTATGATCACATCCTGCTCACCCGGATGGATCAACTACGCTGAGTACAACTACGGCGATCTTCTCCCTCACCTTTCTTCCTGCAAGTCTCCTCACGAGATGCAGGGCGCAGTAATCAAGTCTTACTGGGCACAGGAGAAGGGCATCGACCCTAAGGATATCTTCGTTGTATCCATCATGCCTTGTGTTGCTAAGAAGTTCGAGAAGGAAAGAGAGCAGCTCGTTACAAATGGTTATCCTGATGTAGACGCAGTTCTCACAACACGTGAGCTCGCAAGAATGATCCGCCGTGCAGGTATCATGTTCAACCGTCTCCCTGATGAGGAGTGGGATCAGGATATCATGGGCGATTACACAGGCGCAGGTGTTATCTTCGGTGTAACAGGCGGCGTTATGGAAGCAGCTCTCAGAACTGTTTACTTCAAGCTCACAGGTAAGGAATGCGAGCCTATCGAGATCAAGGCTGTTCGTGGTCACGACGCCGGTATCCGTGAGGCTTCTCTCGACATCAACGGTACAACAGTTAACGTTGCTATCGCTTCCGGCATGAAGAGCGCTAAGGTTCTCTTAGACGAGATCCGCGAAGGCAAGTCAAAGTACCAGTTCATCGAGATCATGGGATGCCCCGGCGGTTGTATCAACGGCGGCGGTCAGCCTTATGTACGTCCTTGCTTCATGCCTAATGAGGCAGACGATATCCTCGACACATACAAGGAGAAGAGAGCTCAGGCACTCTATTCCGAGGATGAGCGTCAGGTACTCCGTCAGTCTCATAAGAATCCTCAGATCGTTGAACTCTACGAGAAGTATCTCGGCGAGCCTAACTCACACAAGGCTCACGAGCTCCTACACACAACATATGCTGCAAGAGAAGGCTTCAATGACGTAAAGTAATAAGTCTGAATAAAAGCATTTCAAGAGGCTGCCTTTAGCGGGCAGCCTCTTTTTTTTAGTGCGCGGCGCGTTAGGATTTTATTAGTTTTTTGTTTACAGAATCGCATTATTATCCTGTATAAATGGGCCTTTTCGAGTTATATAATATCAATCAGATAGGTTAAAAATATTTTAAGGGTTGCGGTTATGAAGCACAGAATTGCCGTTTTTTCGAATGGTTACAACGGAAGCATTACTCTCAAGGCGATTGAGGGCATCAAGAGATACGCTGCAATAAAGGATTTTGATACGCATTTTTATATCGGATTTGCAGCAAGCAACGAGAAGCCCACGTTTAATGTCGGACAGTTTAATATCTATCAGCTTGCTAATCTCGAAGATTACGACGGACTTATAGTCTTCTCAGGCATTCTGAATAATCCGGAACTTGCCGAACACTGCTGCAGGGCAGCAAAGGAGAAGGGACTCCCCGTAGTAAGCGTCGGTATGTCATTTGACGGAATACCCAATGTCGACATCAATAACGAAGACGGCATGAGGGACCTCGTTGAGCACCTCATTACGTGTCATGGTGTTAAGAGAGTAGTTTATATCGGCGGTACAGAGGGTCACGTAGATACAGTAGAAAGGTATAATGTCGTCTGCGAAGTCCTGGCAAAGTACGGGCTTAAACTCGACGATAAGGATATCTTCTACGGCAACTGGGTCAATGAGACCGCCATAGCTATCGCAGACGAACTCTCCAAGGCTCCTGAGGGCCTTCCTGACGCGATCATATGCGCCAATGACATCATGGCCCTCGCAGTCAGCTGCGAGCTCAGAGACTTAGGCTACGACCTTCCTAATGACGTCATAGTCACCGGATTCGACAATATCGGTGAGGGCAGGGTGTCTTATCCTGCCATGACTACAGTCGATCAGGATTATGTAACGGTAGGCTATAACGCATGTAAGATTCTCTATGACGAGATCGACGGCGTAAGTGACAACGTTTATACTTCAGTAGCTTCAAAGCTCGTTGTGGGTGAGAGCTGCCGCTGTAATCTGGAAGCAAACAGCCCGTATGACATCGGCAGAAGAGATTACTGCAGAAATATCCATGCGAAGAGCAAGCAGGCGGATTTCTTTAACCGCTTCATGCGTACAGAACGTACCAAGATCCTTGAATCCAAAGACTATGATGACATGAAGAAGACTTTAAGAGCCTTCTACACCGACAATCACGAGTATATCGGTGATGATTATTACATCATGCTCAACAAGGCTTACTATGATGATCTTGCGTCCCCCGACGAGGAAGTCCTCAAGGATTGCTACGACACCGGTTTTGATATCGCGGTCGCTTTATCCGGCGGGAAGATTACCGAGGAAGGCATCGACAAGAGAATTGGAAAGCCCGGATTCATTAAGACAGAGGGTCAGCAGCATATCTATTTCTTCTATCCTCTGCATAACGAACAGTACAATTACGGCTATGTCGTATTCAGAGACGGCACGTACATAATCGACGAAGCTTTCCGTATCTACGAATATCTCGAAAAGCTCGAGCATTCCTTCATGGAACTTAGGATCAACATGCGTTTGGAAATGGTCAACAAGGAACTCCGTTTCCTCTACGACAAGGATCCCATGACAGGTCTTTACAACAGATTCTGCTTTGTAAGCCATGCCGTTCCGATCGTGGAAGAGAGCAAAGAGCACGGCAACCGTGCCATGATCATGTTCGCTGACATAAACCACATGAAGAAGATCAACGACCGCTACGGACATGTCTTCGGTGACAGGGCGATCAACATTGTGGCCGATGCGATCAAGAGATGCATAGGAGATGACAACGCTATAGGCATCCGTTACGGCGGTGACGAATTCCTGATAATTGCTGCGAATGCCACAAAGGATTACGCCGACAAGTTCGAGCGCGACATGATCGGCTATATCGACAGAGAGAATAATCTCGGGATCAATCCTTTCAAGTTCTCGATAAGCGTAGGATATGTTCTTACAGATCCTGCATCAGACAAGAACGTCAACGATTACGTTGAAGAAGCTGACGTAATGATGTACGAGATCAAGAACGAGTACCACAAGACTCATCCCGGAATCATCTGACATCAATCCTTTTTAAGATCAATAGATCCTGTAGATCGTAGTGTCTTCCTCTGCGAAGTATGCTGCGTGCGTGAGGTTCTTCTCGACGAATTCCCTGTTGAAAGTAACGCCGTTATCGAATTCGGCATTATAGAATTCGCTGTCAGCGATGAGATATCTGATATGACGTTCTTTGCAATATCTTGTGAACTCTTCGATATCATTGTCGCAGCCTGAGACGAGCCACAGGTAGATGGTCTCTCTTGTATATGTGTCATGTCCTGCAGACCATGCGTAATAAGGCCAGCCGTAGTACATGGGACGTCCTGCAAGGATGAAGCGGTTCATCGACCAGCGGGGTGTAAGGAATACATCAGAAGGATCAGTATTCTCCATGATCCACTTGGTTACGGGAGAATTGATATTAACTGAAGTATAACCCTTATTCAGGTTGATATATGTAGCCCATTCGCTTATGCCGGTAGCAGTAAGAGGAACCATCAAAGCAATGGCCAGGATGCATCCTGCAAGCTCTAATGCGATCCATGCTGCAAGCGGGATACCCTTTTCCTTCTTTGTCTTGACAGGCTCATGCTTGAGTTCCGAAGGATTCAGTTCTTCCTTGGAGATAAGCTCATCGGCTTCAACGACTTCGACGACCTCGTTGGAGGACTGGATGAGAACATTGCTGTCATCCTCATCATCAGGTTCATCTTCACCGAACTTAACCTGGTCCAGAGCGATGGAACCGGGTCGCATTGAGGCATGCGCAGGCTCAGGTGTAGATTCCATGACTGCTTCGTCTGAATCGTCGGAATCATCTGTCTTCTTATCGTCAGCCTTCTCTTCTGAACTTTCTTCCTTATCTTCTTCGGAAGTTTCTTCAGAATCTTTGCTGTGATTTATCTCTTCACCGAAGAGTGCAGCCAGAGCCTCAACGCCGGCCTTGGCTTCAGAATCGTCAGACTTTTCGCTGTCATTGGATCCTTCAGTCTCAGAAGCTTTCTCTTCTTCAGCCTTGTTATCTTCGTCGGAAGAATTATCTTCAGATCCGGTATCTTCGGAAGCAGACTCTTCAGGATCAGTTTCTTCAGAAGATTCATCTGCCTCTTCATCTGTTTCTTCCTCTGATTCTTTCTTCTCGTCACCGAAAAGAAGTTCTGCAGGAACGGGTTCCTCTTTGATCTCTTCCTTTTCCTTGGCGGGAGCTGTATCGGAGTCACCGTTCAGGCCGGAAATATCAGCGTCGATGCCTGTGTGGGAATCCATGGCTTCGATATCGAGAGGATCTTCTTTCTTCTCTTCGAGAGGCTCACCGAATGCACTGCCGGCAGCAAGTACGGGTGTTCTGACACCGGCACCGGTAGAGATCGTGGTTACTGCAAGATCACCGTCATCAGATGATGCATCGACATCATCTTCTTCGTCTTCTGAAGGATCGTATGCCTCAGCCTCAGCCGCCTTTCTGATCTTGAGCGGAATGAAGAAGAGGTTGGCGATAAGTGCAGCGACGAATACGTCGAGGAGAATGAGTGATACCTGAATGAACTTATGGTTTGCGAGCTTCTCCAATGTTACCTGGAAAAGGAAAGCAAAGATCATCGGGTTAAGTGCGCAAAGGAACAAAAGGAAGCGGTAGACAGGCTTCTTGCGTACGATATCAACGATGAGTACCGTAACCGCAAAGACCAAAGCCAGGATAATCGTAAGTCCTGTTACGATATACAGGTAGTGTGCCAGGTCAGCAACAGAGGGCTTGTCGAGAATGAAGCCGGGCGCGAACTTGAATGAGACTACATTACTGTATCCGCCGGAGAATGCCAGTGTCTGGGCATAGGATGAACCGACGGCAAAAACGGCTACTATCAGGTAAAGAAGTCTGCTCTCTGAGAAGATGGCCATGCCGAAGAGCACAAGAAGAAGCGCAATGAGGCATGAACCGTGGAAATAAGGCATGATGCTTACGAGAACACATGCGAGGAATGCAATGGATACAGGATAGAGAGGATCCCCTGATCTTGTAAGCCATGCGTTCTTTGAGAATGCGAATGTCTTGACTCCGTCACCGAAGTCTTCGGAACGTGATAAGGAAATTCCGAGTCTTCTTACGAACGGCAGGAAGATGATCACCATGATGATAATGACAGCAACGCCGAGCATCAAGTGTCTCTGGTTGGGATATACGTTGATGGCCCAGATGCCCCAGTCATCGTAGTCGGTGACCTTATACCACTGGTTGAATTCAAGGATCGCCTTAACTGCCTGCTGCAAAGTATTGCCTTCAGCCATAAGTTCCTTGATGTGTACGAAAGCATTAAGAGAGCTTCTGAAGAAGACCAGTACGGGTGCTACTGCAAAAGCGATCCTTCTGGAGCTGATGAGCACTGCAAGAAGTCCCAAAAGGACGAGAGCGCATACCATGGCGATAATAGAAGGGAGATTGATCGCATAATCGATCGGAAGTCCTAAGTATTCAAGCATTCCGGCCAGGAAGTAGAAGAAGAAGTGATACTTTATTCCGTCTCCGGAGAAATGCATGTACTGCGTAGGGAAGTTAAAGCCCTTGCCGAATGAAGATACCATTGCGGTGTGGGGTGACAGATCCGAGAATGTCGAGAAACCGCTCTGAAGCGTAGTTCCGTTGATCCTGTATGTATAGAACATGAGGAAAGTAGCTGTAGCAGTGATCAGGATGGTTACGATTCCGTAGAATAAAGCATCAACGATGTTAGATCTGTAATCTTCGATCATCGTGGAACCGGCTGATCTGAGTTCTTCACGCTTGATCCTCTTACGGTTGATGAGGACTAAGCATGTGAGGATCATCCAGATGAAGAATGCGAAAGTAATAAGCACGCCGAGCTTCATGCAGAGCGGGCCGTTATTGAAAATATAAGTGAGACCCAATGTCACATAGTAATTGAAGAAAGGCACACACATCATGCCCGTTACGATTCCTGCGGGAACGGTAAACAGCGTGTTGGGAATGTGTGTGATAGATTTTGCAGCAGGACTGCATGCAATATACAACCTGCGCACGTCCGGTACACAAAGGCCGACGAAGCACATACCGAATACGGCGCACAATATCAAATACAAAATAGCGAGCATATAAATCCCCTTATTTTAAATATTGTAACTAATATTATCACAACTTAGCTTTTTACAAACATGTGGCAATTTGTGAGTATCGATGAAGACCTTGCCCGAAAAAGAGTATAATCTGTCTATCTTTTGCGATAAAAGGGGAAATTGTATGAAAATTACTGTTCTTGGCGGAGGATTGTCGCCGGAAAGAGACGTATCACTCAAATCAGCAAGCTTAATTGCCAATGCTCTTCTGTCCAAGGGACACGAGGTGGCGCTGGTCGATCTGTATGACGGAATCGAGACGAACTATCCCTGCGAGACATATTTCAGAAGAGGAACGGTCAATCCCTTCTCCTATACCATTCCTGAGACCGAACCTGATCTTGATGAGATCATCAGACAGCACGGCGGAAGAAAGAGCTGGGTAGGCCCCAGAGTCATCGAAATGTGCAAATTTGCAGACAAGGTCTTCCTTGGACTTCACGGAAGCCACGGTGAGAACGGCCAGGTACAGGCTCTTCTTGATGCTTTCGATATCGAATACACAGGATGCGATTATTTAGGATGCGCTATCGCAATGGATAAGGACCTTTCAAAGGCCCTTGCAAGAGCAGCAGGTTATAACACTGCCGACTGGATCGTTGACGATCCTGAGAAGCTTACTTTCGAGAGAGTAAATGCGGAACTCGGCATTCCATGTGTTGTTAAGCCTATAGGCAACGGTTCTTCCTGCGGTGTATCCATCGTTAAGTCACAGGATGAATTTGAGGCTGCGATCAAGTATGCGGCTTCTTACCACCAGAAGATCCTCATCGAGAAGTTTATAAAGGCTCGTGAGATCACCATCTCCATCGTAAATGACAAGGCTCTTCCCATCACGGAGATCATTCCTCACGAGGGATTCTACGACTATAAGAACAAGTATCAGGACGGGCTTACGACACATGTATGTCCCGCACAGATCGATGAGGAAGACTACAAGAAGGGACAGAAGATCGCCCTGAAGATCTTCAAGCTCCTTAGAATGACACAGTACGGCAGAGTCGACATGATGTATGACGATGTCAATCACGAATTCTGGTTCATCGAAGCAAACAACCTTCCGGGCATGACAAATACCTCGCTTCTTCCTGAGGCGGCAAAGGCAGACGGCATCTCATATGAAGACCTGGTAGAGAGCCTCGTCATGAACTGCGGCAGGGACTGATACTTCTCCCGTTTTTTTGATTGTTTTGTTGATACGCGCCCTTAGTTCAGATAGAATTAAGGGTGCTTTTAATAATACTTCGGAGGTCTCTTATGAGCGACAAGAGAACTGATTATATCAGCTGGGACGAGTACTTTATGGGCGTTGCAAAGCTTGCTTCCATGAGGAGCAAGGACCCTTCCACTCAGGTTGGCGCATGCATCGTTGACAAGGATAACTACATCTTATCCGTCGGTTATAACGGATTCCCCATTGGCTGTGACGATGAGGAGTTCCCCTGGGCAAGATCAGGCGGAATGCTCGACACGAAGTATGCGTTTGTCGCTCATGCCGAGCTCAATGCGATCCTTAATTCCAAGGAAGGCAACCTTGCCGGTTCCACGGTATATGTTACGCTCTTCCCCTGCAACGAATGCACCAAGGCACTTATTCAGAAGCGTGTTGCAAAAGTTGTTTATTTCGATGACAAGTACCATGACACTGATGCTTCCAGGGCAGCCAGGAAGATGCTCGATGCGGCAGGCGTCGTATACGAGAAATATCAGCCGTCAGGCAGAAAAGCTGAGATCGATCTCTGATGGAGTCTTAATATGAAACGCAAAACAGGGCAGAAGATCCTTCTGCTTTTTATTTCATTTGTCCTTGTTTTTACTCTCTGCCCCATGATCTCCATGGCGGCTCCTTCCGGCACGGCAACATCCAACTGCTGGGGATCAGGAGGCCAGCTTGAGATACAGCTTTCCGGCTGTTCAGGCTATAAAAGCATCACTGTAGTCGCAGAATTCTCTGGCAAGATAGATTCTGCAACAGGATGGGGATTTGACTCTTATGTCATCAAGGACAGCCGGGTAACTGCCACATGTTCTTCGACCGGTTCAAACAGCTGGGGGTTCGATAACAAAGTCGGAATCCAGGTTACCGGAAGCAACGTTAATTCAGCAAAGCTCATATCCGTCTCAGGTGACGGCCAGTCAGGCACCGTCAAGGAGACGGAAGCGACAACTGCGGCAACCACTGCCAATAACACTCAGGCAACTGAGAGTGTGAACAACCCCGGTCCGGCACGCAACACAAAAGGCGTCGCAGGCGATGACTGGCTTACGACTGAAGGCTCTCATATCGTTGATAAGGACGGCAAGGAAGTGTGGCTTACAGGCTGCAACTGGTTTGGCTATAACACCGGAACCAACATGTTTGACGGTGTCTGGAACTGCAATCTGAAAGACACTTTAAAGGCGATCGCCGACAGAGGATTTAATGTGTTAAGAGTTCCAATGAGCGCCGAACTTCTTCTTCAGTGGAAGAAGGGTGAATACCCGAGAGCCAATTACAACAATGCTTATAACAGTGAGCTTAATTCGATGAATTCACTGGAGATCTTCGACTATGTTCTCTCGCTCTGTGAGCAGAACGGCATGAAGGTGATAATCGACATCCATTCCGTTAAGACAGACGCATCCGGGCACAATCACCCTGTCTGGTACAGGGACGACATGACGGTCGATGATTTTATCGCATCACTCTCATGGGCTGCGGAAAGATATAAGGATAACGACACCATAATCGGTTACGACTTGAAGAACGAGCCTCACGGAAAAGCTGCGGAATCTCCCCATGCGATCTGGAACGGTTCGAAGGACAAGGACAACTGGAAGATGGTCGCAGAGCTTGCAGGCAATGCCGTTCTGGACAAGAATCCCAACGCCCTCATCATCATTGAAGGTATCCAGATCTATCCTAAGGACATAAAGGCAAACAACTTCGTATCCAAAGATGACGATAACGATTACTACAACACCTGGTGGGGCGCAAACCTCATGGGCGTTAAGGATTACCCGGTGGATTTCGGTTCAGCTGAGAGAAATAAGCAGATCGTATATTCGCCTCACGATTACGGCCCGAGAGTCTATGAACAGCCGTGGTTTAAGGGCGGTTTTACATATGAATCGCTCTATAAAGACGCCTGGCACGATTACTGGCTCTATATCGCAGAAGAAGATATTGCTCCGATCTTCGTAGGTGAGTGGGGCGGCTTCATGGAAGGCGATAACCTGAAATGGATGGAATACTTCAGGCAGCTCATAGCCGAGAAGCATCTTCACCATACTTTCTGGTGCTTTAATGCCAATTCCGGTGACACAGGCGGCCTTGTAAAAGATGACTTCAAGACATGGGACGAAGAAAAGTATAACTTAGTAAAACCGGTTCTGTGGCAGACAGAAGACGGCAAGTTCATTGGTCTTGACCATGCTGTTCCTCTGGGCGTCAACGGCATTGCCTTAGGCGATTACGATGGTGTTATAATTTCACCCGCGCCGGTTAAGCCAAAGCCGAATACACTTGAGGCAGAGACAACCGATGAGACGACTTCAGAATCTGACATTCAGGCCACATTTGGCGTAATTGAGGAGAATAAAACCGATCTTGCCTCTAATATGGTGCGAAAAGCCTCAACTGTTCTTGCCGCAGTTGTTATAATAGCTGTAGTACTGATCGGTGCAGCCGTTGCTCTCACGGTCTTTTTGAAGAAGAGGGCAAGTGCTCGAAAAGCGGGAGAAAAGGTAGTGCCTCTTGATCCTGAGGAACTTGAGGCTGCGAATATGATTTCTGACGAAGCAAATGTTGCAGAACCCGGCAAAGGACCGGAAGATGCGCAGGAGGACAGTTAACATGGAGTTTATCTACATGGCCAATATTTTCGAAGACAACAGCCAGCTGGGACCACTGGTCATCGGCCTTGCGGTCTGTGTCATCATCGGTCTTATAATTGCGACGGTAATCATCAAGATAATGGATAAGCGCAAGGAAAAGATCAACAATGAGATCGACACCGCCTGGAAGGCTGAGCAGGTCGTTAACCGCGTTGAAGTCTTATCCAAAAAAGGCGAAAAGAAAAAGATCCGCCAGATAAAGCGTGACACCAGAGATCCCAAGAAAAAGGAAGCTGATGAAGCAGCTTCTAAAAACACTCTGCTCGGAGGAAAGAGCGAAGCTCAAAGAGAAGAAAAGGAAGCAAGTGAAGTCTTCGGTTCTCTCGGAATCTCTTCGAAAAAGGCCGAAGAGATCGACAAGGCAAAAGAGCAGATCATCATCAACGGTTACCTGCAAAAGTCCAATACAGCGCCCATCAGACCTGTTTATTCCAATACTCTTGAGGCACGCCAGCAGCAGAGAAAAGAACTTGATTCCGATGAAGTCGGCAAGGAAGCTGAGACTCCTGCCCTCGTCATGGATTCTGCCGCACCTTCCGAAGTAAGGATCACGGATGCTCCGGTTCAGAAGGTAAAGCCTACGGCCTTAAAGCGTCCTACTGCAGCCAGGGTTGAAATCACTGATGAACCCGCTGAAGATGATGCTGCATACAGTGAAGCTATGAGACCTCAGATCGGCACGGAAGTATCCAATGCAGAGATTGACCGTCCTGCTGAAGTTCAGGCGGAGAAGCCCGAGATATTGAAGTCCGGCGAAGAGGCCATTATACCCGCCGCAAAAGAAGCCGTGGAAGGCTTTGTCCCCAACGAGGAAATACTCGAACAAAATAACAGTGAAGAGGGCGAAAAGCCTTAGTTCCGTCACATTTCCGCCATTATTGTTCTCTTGATAATATAAGCACTTTGCTTGTATAATTTTAGTATCTTCTAATATTTATATTAGGAGAGGTGTGTGCTTTTGGAGGTAAATATTGATGACGGGCAGCTATTCGGGTCGCTTCTCGCTTAAGTCGATATGTATGCTTCTTTGCGTGCTTATCGGCATGTCTTTTGCGTTGCAGTTTTTTGATGTTCAGGATGTTCAGGCCGCTGGTACTGCCGGAACGGTAGAAGTAAAAAACGCAAAATCCTGGGGAGATGAAGGCGGATTTAATGTTGTTATTGAAGATTTTGGTAAAGGTTATGTAACCATCATTTTCGAGTTTAATTGTTCGGCAAATCTGTCCTGTTCAGGTCCCGTAAAAATAATATCTGATGGCGAACAGAAATGTAAGGTTCAATTTAATGGTTGGGGTGGAAAACCTAATGGAAATTATTACATTTCAGTCAATGGTACAGATCTTCCCGATCCGCTGAAGGTTAAGGTTGTCAGTAAGGATATTCATGTAACTCCTACGCCTAAGCCTACAGATCCCCCTAAGCCAACCAATACAAACACACCTACGCCTACGCCTACAAAGAAGGCTACAAACACTCCTACGCCGAGGCCGACAAAGAAGGCTACAAACACTCCTACACCGAGGCCGACAAAGAAGGAAAGAAGGCTACTAATACACCTGTCCCTACAAAAAAGGCTACAAATACGCCTACACCGAGGCCGACAAAGAAGGCTACTAATACACCTGTCCCTACAAAGAAGGCTACGAATACTCCTGTGCCTACCAAGAAGGCAACAAATACACCTGTGCCGACAAATACGAATACTGAGGCACCTAAACCCACGAATACTAAGGCTCCCAAGCCTACAAATACAAAGGCTCCAAAGCCGACAAATACAAGTGCACCCGTTGAGACTGAGGCACCTAAGCCGACAGAGACGATACTTGATCCTACAGCTACAAGCACATTGGATCCGAACATTGTCGATGGTGCTGCAGGTGGTATTGTTGGCGGAATCGTAGATACGTCTGCATCCGATACAACAGAAGCCTCCGTTACTACAACAACCAATGGTGGAGGCGGCAATACTGAGACAGGAGACGGCACGCCTACTCCTACTCCGACACCTACACCTGTAATCGCTGCTCTTGCTGCAACCGGTAAGAAGAAAGGTCCTGTGAATCCCACATGGTTCTGGTGGATCCTCCTTGTACTGCTTGCAGGTGCCGGATTTGCAAGATACAAGTATCTTAAGGATAAGAAGGAACTGGAAGGTGTGGATCTTGCGATCGCATTTATTCCGGGCGTTCCGTTTATCGCTGATAAATTCGGATATCTCGGACCTGTTAAGAAAGTTAAGCCGGAGGAAGCTCCTGCTTCCAGTACCAGCCGAACATTTAACGCTGCAACGGCAATGAAGGAGATCAAGGCTATGGAATCAGGCGAGATCAGTCCTTTCAAGCCTGCACCCGGTACTGCTCCCAAGCCGGTTGAGAAGAAGGGTCCCATGAAGCTTCCTTCTGACCGTTCAGTTGAATCTCCTAAGGCTACGACAGACAGCAAGAATCAGGTCGCTTTCAGATCCGCTTCTAAAACTACAGATAATTCGGCCTTGAAGAGCAATGCATTCAGACCCGCATCCGCAGGTCAGACAAAGGCTGCTTTAGGCGGCGTTGCAGCAACAACCGCAGCTGCAAGAACAACGAATTCCAAGACAGCTTCTCCTTTCAGGCCTACTAACGCTTCAGGAATCGAGACCAATGTAAATTCCGTTGCGCAGAACAACGCAATGAAGAATGCAATGAGAACGGATAACAGGCTTGAATCCAAGCCTTCTGCCGGAAAGCCCATCAACAGTGCGTTTAAGCCTGCAAGCAATGCGGCAGCTAAGCCCGATGCAGCATCTCCTGCCAAGACTCCGGTCAACAGCGCATTCAAGCCTGCAAGTGATGCGGCAGCAAGACCTGCGGCAACACAGAATTCCGCGATTAATGCTTTCAAGCCTGCACATGCTTCAAGCACACAGACTGTACCGAAGAATGTTCAGGATCATGCGGCAAAGAATGCGTTCAAGCCTGCTGATACAACAAACAGGCAGCCCGCATTCGGCAACCTGTTCAAGCCTGCGAATACTTCAGCTGCAAAGCCTGCAGAGAAGGCAGCTGAGACTGCAGCACAGGGCACTGTCGGTTCCCAGACAAATATCGTCGGAGGACTTCCGAGAGTTAACCGCAGCATGCAGAATTCGGCAAGGAAGGATATTTTCAAGCCCTCCAAGGTACCGGGAACATTGCCGTCAGCCGATCCTTCTGCATCAGGCTCACCTTTCAAGAGTGCAGTTACACCTGCTGTAACTCCTGCCGCTCTGGCCGGAACTGCAGCCGCAGCAGCTGCCGTTAAGGAAGAGAAGAAGTCTGAACCTATCAGACGTCCCAAGAATGAACTTACACCCGAGCAGATCGCTGAGCGTGAGAAGGCAGCTAAGCTCCTTGAGGAGAGAAGAGCCGCTCAGGCTGCAAGAGTCGAAGAGATAAGAAAGAACGCTGAAGCCAAGAGGCTCGAGGCTGAGAAGAAGGCTGCTGAAGAAGCCAGACAGGCTGAAGAAGCAAGGAAAGCAGAGATTGCCAGGAAGGCAGAAGAGGCAAGACTCGCAGAAGAAGCGAGAAAGGCTGAGGATGCAAGAAAGGCAAAGGAAGCAGCTGAGGCAGCTGAGCGTGCTAGATTAGAAGAGCAGAAAAAGGCTGAAGAGGCAATAAGACTTGCTGCTATCGCAAAGGCTGAAGCCGAAGCCAAGGCAGAGGAAGCAAGAAAGATCCAGGAGTCTTTAAGGACCGCTGAGCGCGAGAGGATCGAAGCTGCAAAGAAGGCTCAGGAAGAAAGAAGAGCCGAGGAAGCCAGAATAGCCGAACAGCTTAGAAAGGCTGAAGAAGCCAGAAGAGAAGAAGCACTCAGGAAGGCCGAAGAGGCAAGGAAGGCTGAGGAAGCCAGACGTGCCGAAGAAGCTGAGAGAGCAGAAGCGGCCAGACTGGCTGAAGAGAAGAGAAAGGCAGAGGAAGCTGCCAAGGCAGCAGAACTCGCTAAGCAGGAAGAAGCACTGGCTGCAGAGCGTGCAAGAGCTGCGGCAGCAGAAGCCGAGAAGGCGGCAGCAGAGGCAAAGGCAGCCGCTGAAGCCAAGCTCGCTGAAGCACAGAAGGCTAAGCAGGCTGCAGAGGCTGCAAGAGAAGCACGTGCCGAGCGCGCAAAGGCTCAGGCTAAGACATCCGCATTCTTCAGAAATACTTTGGCAACTTCAGAGAATACAGTAGCACCGGGCATTTCCGCTCTCGCTTCTGCCGAAGGATATGACAAGATGCTCGACAGCAAGAAGGAGAAGGTATCCGAGTCAAAGGAAAGCTCAAAGGTAAGTGAGATCAAGAGCAATCCTCTGATGTCATTCAAGAGCGGTTCCTCTTCCGGTGTCGGAGCTTCCGCATCCACTGATATTTCGGGTCCTTCGATCTCTAAGGATCGTGCAAAGGCATCCTCCAACTCCAACCAGTTGGGAAGCATACTTGCAGGAAAGACTTACAACAATTCAGGAAGAGCACCCGTTTGGGCAGCACCTGCAATGGCTAATGTTTCCGCTTTCAAGGAGAGCGAAGAGGCAAAGGCTGCAAGAGAACTCGAAGAAAAGAAGCGTCTTGAAGAGATCGAGGCAAAGAAGGCTGAAGAAGAAAAGGCAAGGGCTGCTTATACGAGCATTGCCGATTCTGCCAAGTCTCATAAGTCCGCATTCTTCAAGAGAGCACAGACAGGACGCGATTCTTCTTCCGAGCAGGACGGTCACGTTTCCGCATACGGCGGCATCGTAAGACCTTCCGCGATCGTTGATCAGGAGAATGAAGCAAACAAGAGAGCGACTGCCCCTGCTATGGGCGCGGCATTGGAAGGACAGAGACCTTCTATCATGGATCCTAATGCTAAGGCTGCTCCTACGGCATCAGCCCCGGTGGCAGGATTCAAGGGACTTAACGGAGAGAACGCTTCCGAGGGACAGTCCGACGAAGATAAACAGGATATCAGCTGATAGTAATCAGGGGGATATATCATATGAAGAGAGCGAAAAAACCTCTAACCTTTGCTGCGATAGCTGCCGGGATCGGTGCGTTGAGCTTGGCAGTTGAAGCATGTGTCTATGGACCTCCGAGTCCGCCGGAGACTAATGTTTACGGTCCTCCGCCGCCGGAACTCACTTCATATGAGACTGAAGAGACAAGCAAAGAGACTGATGAGACAGTGCCTTTTTCAAAGCGTGACGGAGATAATAACAACGAAGTAGGCGTCTACGGACCTCCGCCGGATGAGACTCTTGATGGCCCTGAAGTAGATGTTTACGGTCCGCCGGAAGATTTTGAGAACTGATATCCGTGGATATAATCGAAGCAAAGAAGGCTTATCTTGACCGGAAAGCCGAACAGAGAGCCAGACTTTTCGAGAAGCCTGATCTGATCTACCTGTTTTTTGAATTAACCAGAAGCTGCAATTCGAAGTGTTTTCATTGCGGCAGTTCGTGCGAGCCCGGATTAGGACACGGACCTGACAAGGAAGCTTTTAAGGCCGTTCTGGATGATGTTAAGGAGCATTTCGATCTTAAGAGAGTGCAGCTTTGCATTACGGGCGGAGAGCCTCTTTTGTATCCTGATTTCGAAGAGCTTTTGGGCTATGCCGTAGATAATGGGTTCCACTGGGGCATGACGACAAATGCAACGCTTATCACAAAAGATGTTGCCGATATGCTCGCAAGAACAAAAATGGGAACGGTATCTGTCAGTATCGACGGACTTCGTGATACGCATGACAGACAAAGAGGGATTGCAGGCGGTTACGACAGGGCGATGCAGGGAATACAGAACCTCATTGACCGTAAGGCTTTCAAGCACATTCAGGTAACGACTGTCGTTAATCACCGGAATATCGGCGAATTAGATGAGCTTTTCGATATCCTGGATAAGATGGATCTCGATTCATGGAGAGTAATAGGCATTGAGCCGATGGGAAGGGCTCTCGATTATCCGGACATGCTGCTTACACCTGATGACCAGAGATATATCTTTAATTTCATACGCGACAAGAGAGAACAGGGAATACCCGTAAATTACGGATGTTCTCATTTCCTCGGACTGGAATATGAGAGAGAAGTAAGGGACTGGTTCTTCTATTGCGGCGCAGGCACACACACGGCAGCAATAAGGGTAAACGGAGATATCACTGCGTGCCTTGATATTGAGGAAAGACCCGAATTTGTTCAGGGAAATATCTATAAGGACAAGTTCAGTGACGTCTGGTTTAACCGCTTTCAGGAATTCAGAAAGCCTTTGTCCTCGCTTTGCGAAGATTGTCAGAAGTGCGAATGGGAGAAGTGGTGCGCGGGTGGCTCCAGGCACTGCTTTGATTACGATAAAAATAAGCAGAGAGTCTGCTTTAAGGACATTCTCTTTTAATATTTTTTTACAGAGTGTATTATTTAAGGTACGGAACTTCTCGTGGGGAGAACTATATGTACCAGAAGATCGCAATCGTAACCGGAGCTTCATCAGGCATAGGAAAGGCTTTTATCGGGCTTCTTGCAGGTGACAGCAAAGAATACTTCAAGACTCCTTTTGATGAGATATGGGCTATAGCAAGGCGTGAGGATGCACTTAATGAACTGGCATCTTCCATAAAAGGCGTCAGGATAGTTCCGGTCACTGCAGATCTCTCGACCGATTCAGGAATCAGGACTGTTGAAGATAAACTTAAGGCAGAAGAGCCTAAAGTAGGGCTTCTCATCAATTCTGCCGGAATGGGCATAAAGGGCCTTATGGCCGACAAGCCCACGAAGGCTTTAGGAGATACGATCTCCATTAACTGCACGGCGTTAAGTGAGATGATAAGGATCACGACGCCTTACATGAAGACCGAAGACAAAACTCATTCAAAGATAATCAATATCGGTTCGTCGGCAGGCTTCCTGCCGCAGCCCGGATTTGCCTGCTATGCTGCAAGCAAGTCTTACGTAATATCATTTTCCAGAGCCATGAGCTGCGAGCTTAAGCCTAAGGGAATAGATGTCCTTGTAGTCTGCCCCGGTCCCGTTGCGACGGATTTCCAGAGAAGGGCAACCGAAGGCAAGGAAACTAATTTTACAGATTGGCGTAAGAATTTTGTTATCGACCCTGTTAAGCTTGCAAAAGCCACGCTTAAGGCTTCCGTTAGGGGAAAGCGGATGATGTCATATCCGTTCTCACAGAAATTACTGCACTTTGCCTCTAAGGCGGTTCCAATCTCATGGATACTTGCTTTCGAGAGCAAAGCTGTAAAGGAATAATATATTTAAAGGAGTGATCTAATATGCAAAAGAAGGTTGAACCCAGATTCGGCAGCATCTATAAGGCAGTCGAAGACAAGGCTAAAAAGGTATCTTTTCTTCAGGACACGGCTACCCAGATTACATTGAACGGCAACTTAGACAATCTTCCGTTATATGTAAAGGTTGAAGACGGCGTTGCAGAAGTAGCTCCTTATGAATACATCAATGCGCCTTTCTATATCGATGCGGATGCTGAGACATTTGCTGCTGTATTGAGCGGAAATAAGGATTTTGTAGTGGCAGTATCACAGGGCAGCATTACCATAAACGGTGACGCGGCTCAGGCAGTGGTATTCTGCAAGACAATGTTCGGCTGACCTTTGATTAAAATACTATTCACAAGTTGTTTAGGCTTTCGTACACGGTGCCTAACAGTTTCTTTATAATCGTCCGCTATACTCTGATCATGATGAACAACCTTGTGAGCATTTTCTTTGATAATTTGATAAAATAAAAAGGTATGGCAATTACACTTAACGGCATTTTTAAAGATAAGATGGTCTTCCAGTGGGGCGCAGAGCTTCGTGTGTTTGGCTATTCTGATAAGACCTGTGTGATCAGGGCATCTCTCTTCAAGAACGGAGAAGAGGTCTCTACAGGCACTTGCGGAACCGAGCAGGACGGAAGCTTCCTTATCTGTCTTGAGCCGGTTGACGAGCCGGGCGGTCCCTATGAGATCAAGGTCTTCGAGAATGACTTGGAAGTCAAGAAGCTCGTTGACGTATATGCAGGCGAGGTATGGCTCGCGGCAGGCGGCGGCAACATGGAATACCCGCTTACCAGATCTGAATTTGCCAAGTTCATCCTCCCTAAGATAGGCAAGACTGAGATCAGATTCTACAGAGTTCCTACTTTCGGTCATTTGAGCGAGAGACAGGCACAGGCAGAGGCTGAGACACAGTGGGTCGACATAGACAGCGAGACAGCAGGGCAGATGAGTGCCGTTGCTTTCTATTTTGCAAGAGAGCTCGAATCCAGACTTGATGCCAAGATCGGAATAATTCAGTGCTGCTCCACTAGAGCAACCATCGATAACTGGCAGAGCGTGGAATCACTGCTCTCTACAAAAGAGGGAAGACAGTATATCAAGGATTTCGACGACGCGGCTTCCGAGCTTACACCGGAGGAATTCGACAAGGCTGACGCCGAGTTTGAGGAAAGATACGCAGAATACAATAAGGTGCTCAATGAGGCACTTAAGGAGAATCCCTATCTCACATATCCTGAAGCAGATATAAAGTTCGGACCTGCACCGTGGCCGGCACCTGTCGGACCTAAGTCGCCGAGACGTCCGGGCGCTGCTTTCGAGTGCATGATCTTAAGGATCGCTCCTTATACTCTGCGCGGCGTTATCTTCTATCAGGGTGAGGCAGATACTGACGGACACCAGTCTGAGTACGGACATGTTTTCGAGACCATGATCAAGGAATGGCGTGACGTATTCTTCGACGACCAGCTGCCGTTTATCTTCTGCCAGCTTCCTATGTATATTTCAAAAGATCGAAAATATATGGGCTTCGACGACATGTCATGGCCGCTCCTGCGCGAGCAGCAGCAGATCGTGGCGATCGACATGCCCAATGTTTATATGGCGGTAATAGTAGATTGCGGTGAGTTCAACAACCTGTTCCCTTCTGACAAGAAGACACCGGGTGACAGGCTTGCCCTTCTTGCAGAGAAGTTCGTTTACGGATTCGAAAAGGTCGACGCCGTATCACCGTTCATCATCGATGCGAGAAGAGGCGAAGGCGTTGAGATCACCTTCGGAGGAGACTACCTGCTCCTCAACCTTACGACCGGATTCGGACCTGATGATTCAGGCTTCGAAGTTGCAGGCGATGACGGAAAGTTCTATCCTGCTGAAGCCAATGTCGACTTCGACGGCAAGACGATATTGTTGTCATGCCCTCTTGTCGAATTCCCTTCAAAAGTAAGATATGCATTTTTCTCATACGGCCCGACACCTCTGCATGCGCAGAACGGTCTTACCGCCACACCTTTCCAGGTAAGAATTGATAAGGATTTAGGCGGTGCTTAATGAATATTGCTTTTTTCACCAGACCCAAGCAGGAGATCACATATCTTTACAATGACATAACGGTTGACCAGGCATTAGAGAAGATGCACAGCACTTCCTATGCAGCTGTACCTGTCATCGACAGGGAAGGTCACTATGTCGGGACCGTAAGTGAAGGAGACCTTCTGTGGTTCATCGTAAAAGGTGAGGGCGGAGAGCCCCACACTATGGCTATAGAGAGCTTAAAGCAGTTTAAGCTTACCGACGTGAACCTTAACAAATACAAGTACAAGCCGGTACTGATCACCCAGTCTGTTGAAGAACTCATTACCAGGACCATGGATTCAAACTTCGTACCGATCACCGATGACAGGGGAATGTTCATAGGGATCGTAACAAGAAGGTCGATCATAAAACATTATTATGAGAAAAACATACTGCCGCAGGAATGATGCGGCAGTATTCATTTGCGTTTATTTAATCGTTCTTTGCGTCAGACGGATTCAGCCGCAGCCTTTTTGTGCTTCATCCTGCGCTTAAGCTTTTTGGTCTCTTTGATCTCCTGCTTGACGGGCTCGAAATCCTTAAGGTCCAAAAGCTCAGACAGCATTTCCGTCTCAGGCTTATATCTTGTTGACATGACGGCTTCGAACTTTCTGTCTTCCGTGCGGATCTTCAAAAATCTCGCACAGGTCTCAAGATAAAACTGCTTGCCCTCGTGCTGCGTCCTTAAGTCACTCCAGGAAACGATGTAAGGCTTTCTTATGAGGCGCTTGTAAACGATGTCGAGCTTACCGTCTTCCTTGATGAGCCATACTCTCGAACGCTTCGGAAGCCTTCCTATACCGTGGAAAGTATAGACGGACATGCAGAGTTCCATGCCGGGATAGAGCTTTTTTAGCTTTCTCGGAACGTGTTTCTCGATCTTCGGGATCTCATCATTTCTCTTGAAGATCTTTCTTAAGATCGTGAAAACATAGACGTCCTTGTAGTACTGTGAATTCCTCTTGAGTATCCTGAACAGGAACAATCCTGCGACTGCAAGGTGGATGCTGATGATGAAGCTTATGACGGGCGCAAAGATCTGGAGCACCAGCAATAAAGCGTGGATGAGAGCCTTTACGATCTGCCAGATAAGGCTCGTTCCCTTCATAGGGAAAGCAGCAACTATGACCTCCCAATTGTCGACACATGAATAGATGCAGTAATAGAAGACCGTTATGGCGATTACAGTGATACCCGCAAGGATGTAGGTTCCGGGACCGTGCGTTCCTGCAGGGGCATTGCTGAAGAATCCTGCTGAGCGTGTCAGAGCGGCACCTTTGATTACCGGCGGATCTGCTTCAAGTGCATCATTGGTTACAAAGGGCAGGAGCGAGATCGAGACTGTGCAGATATAACCTATAAGCTTATCGAGCTTGTCGATCGTCTCTTCAGATACGAATTTGGATTCGGCAAATGAGTGGATGATGATAAGAGCAGCCGCGATGAGCGTAAGGAAAACTGCCGCATATGGATTGGCTATGGGGAGCTTTCCGACTTCTCTTAAGATCGGCACGCCGTTTAAGAAATCTGCGATACTGCAGAGAACTGCCGAATCAGGCTGATATATGGCAGCATTTTCAATGGCACCTAAGATCGCCAAGACCGCCATGGTTGCTGACGGGTTGATCGATGCTGTTACTGCCGTTGAGAAAGCTCCTGCATAGAAAGCAAGGTCTGTTGCAAAATGTGATGCGTCAGCTTCGGCTGACATCCCGGTGCCCGCTGCCAGGCTTACCATCGGGATCAGGATAAGGCACATGAGGCAGGCAAAAGCCCCGGCGGCCCTCCTTAAAAGAGCATGGTTGTTTAATGTCAGGCGCATGTTTGTGTCCCCTCCTTATTCCAAGCAAATAGCGTCCCTGGAGCATTCGATCTATGATGAATGCTGTTCTTATATTATACACCGACCGCGTTTTTCACGTTTTTGGGGAAGGGGGAGCTTATTACGGGAGCTTCTCACCGACGTATTTCCAGCTTGCCGGATCGTGCGGATCGCCGTCTAATCTGTACCATTTGCCGTGCTCGAAAGTATTGCCCGAGTTGTCTGCGGCACTGATGAAATCCGTATAGTAGATATATCTGATGCCGAATTTGGGGTCGGAATTTATGGGGTTTCCGGTAAAGGGATTGGTCGGATCCTTTATGAGGCCGTTTGTCGCTATGACGGGAGTATCGGCATTGGTCATGGATTCCTGACTGACGTTAAATCCTTTGCTGTTAAAGTCCTTGACCATCAGCAGGGGGAAATAGAATTCCATATCCTGGCCTTCACAGGTGATGTTAAACTGACCGAGGCCTCTTGCGTGGTCGGATACGAGGATTATCCTTGTATTGTCCCAGACGCCCTGTTCGCGCAGATAATCGAACCATTTGCCGAGCTGTATGAAGGTGGCAATATTAGCGTGATAGTGGATGACAGGATACTGTTCGCTCATGTTCATCGTTACGCCGTTTACCGTATATCTTGACTCCATGTCGACATCGTAAGCGGTGTTGTCGACATTGTACTGCGGAACATAATCCGGCTGCTGGAGAAGGCAGGCAGAGTGGGTCGTATCGTTGGCCATCATGAGGAAGTTGTTTTCGCTGCCGTCAGATATGGAGGTCATCTCATCCAGGTTCAAGAGAACGGCATAGCATTCGATGAATGACTTAAGGTAGCCCTTGCTTCTTGAGATGCCGGAAACGTACTGGATAAGGGATGAAGCGGTTACCGCTCCTGCCTGACTGTCAGAACTGAGGTCGGAGCCGTTATAGAGGCCGCCGTTATAGAGGGTCTCCTGAAGGATGACCGGAGCTGATTTCATCAGCGAGAAGCAAAAGAGATTACGGTTAAGCGTGCTCTTAAGACGCTCAGAACCCGCATAATTTTCATTGTCAGAGAAGATGCTGTATTTTCCCTGTGCAAGGTAGCGGTTGATGTTGGGATAACCGTCATAGATGGAAAGATCCGGGATTTCCTGATAGTTGGCATAAGAAGGATCTATTACCGTAACGTTATATCCGTTTCTGCTGAAGAGGACAGGCATTACCTTCAGCGCCTCATTATGCTTATCTTTAAGCGCCTCATCCGGTCTCTCGTTGAGCTTTTGCGGAGTATATTCATATCCGCCGTATAAAGCCGGCGAACCAACGATCGTGGACTGACCGTATGAATTTGTATTCGGATAGTAGGTAAAGCCGTCAAACTGATCCTTTAATTCCGGCTTCTCGTTGAAGATATAAGGGATCTGAAGGCCTTCGGACCGGTCTAACATCAGCACGATGACATTCTTTCCGTTTCTGCTCAATGGTATCACAGGCATCTCAGAAGCTTCCGTGCGGTCTGAATACTCTTTGTAGTTGCTTATTATCGCAGCTGAATTAAATGCACCGATCACGATGACGGTCAATATTCCGATGATAATAACGGTCTTGGCTATCTTTCTGAACCTGATTACGACAAATGCGAATAATACGGTTACGGCCAGAACTGCCAAGATATTAAGCACATAGTCAGACACCCTGAACGCCGGCGCCTTATCGTATTGAAGTGCCGAATTCATGGTTCCGAGCTTTGTGCCGAATAACATATAGTCGATGACGGATATTCCGCAGCAGATCCACATTGCCTTGGAAAATACGGATTTAGCCTTGCCGCTCATAAAGAAATAGAAGATGCTTCCCCAGAGGACAAAACTTCCGAGGGCCAGGACGCCCGAGTTAACTATATAGAGGAACGGGTTGTAGGGATTTACCACATCGATGAATTCCTGCGGCGAATCGTTTATTACTGCCGAAGGAATGAGGACACCTGATATCAGGGCCATAAGGACGGCGCCCGAAAAGAACAGCCCGTAATCGTTCTTTCCTGCAGAAGCGACATCAGAAATCTTCTTAAATCTGATCTTAAGAGATACGAGCGGCATTATGAGCAAGAGCGCGCCGGCCCACAAAAGGATCTTCTGTCTTAAGTCCAGACCTTCCTTTACGAAGGTCATTACGGTTATGCCTATTCCTGCGACCGCGAAAAGGATATATACGGCCTTTCTCGGGTCTTTAAGCTTATAGAAGATGTTCTTTACAAGCGAGAATACATTGTTTAAGAGCCAGTAGAAAACGAGGCCTGAAGGTGAATGGTAGAGCAGTACGAGGAATACAAGTGCAAGACCGTATACCTGTATCTTTGACTTAAGAGGATGTCCCTTGGTGTAGATGATGCCTGATACGATATTGATGAGCGTCATCAGGATCGGAAGGATATTAACAGGAAAGCTTCCTATCATGAAGGTGGCATCTTCCTTGCCCAAGTCAGCGATAAAGCCGAACTGCATGCCCTGAAGACACTGCATCCTGGAAAGGAGCCTGTATGCTGCAATGAAGAACGGAATCTGCAAGAGCAGAGATACAGAGCTCTTCAGCTGGTAGATGGGTTTATAGTGATTGATGCGGTAGTATTCCTGGATCATGAAGAAGCGCTCGTCACCTTTGAAGGTGCTCTTGATGCGCTTGAGCCTCGGAGCCATCTTAGCCTGTATGTCTCGTTCTTCTGCCTGAAGCTCGTCGGCGCGCTTATACAAAGGGAGCACCAGGAAGTTAAAAGCGAGGCTTAGGAATATTATCGACAGACCGGGATTACCGATGATCCTGTTGGCTATCGTGAATACGACTTCAAAAAGAAGCTCAAGAGGAGAGAGTATTAACGTGTAAAGTACAGTTAAAAAAGACATCTGTTAAGCGGTTTTAGCACTCTTGTTTTTCTTTCCTGCGGTTTTCTTTTTGGACTTGCCGGGCTCTTTTTCTGCCTCAGGCTTTTTGGCTGTTGTTTCCTTAACTTTCGAGATGATGTAATCAGCTGATTTCTCAGCGCTTGATCCGATGTTTACCCAGATGTCGGAACGGGCCTTTTCGCGTCCCTTTACAAAGGAAGGATCTTCGATGCATTTATCGATCAATTCCTTTATGTTGCCGGAGTTGCTCTCATTAAGCTCAAGTCCGAGGGAAGGGAGGATGCTGAATGTCCATGGAGTCTCATCGATCCAGTCGGCATCGTAAGGCTTAGGATCGAACTTCGTATCCGTATAGATGATGGGCTTATCGAATACCATCGCGAATTCGAACATGACACCCGAGAAATCGGAGATCAGGATATCTGACTGTCTCAGCACTTCGAAATTATCGATATCCCTGTTCCAGATTACTTTGGATTCATCGTTATATTTGGACATAAGCCTGTCCAGGAGTTCTTTTTCAACGTCAAAGGACTGGGGGTGAGGTCTTACGATCAGCTTGTATCCCGTCGTGATGAGGTTGTCGATGAGTTCTTCTCCGAACCTGGATAAGATGCCGCTCTCGCCCCAGGAAGGTGCGAGAAGGACCGTGCGCTCGTGAGGCGGAACCTCGCCTGCTTCCTCAACGCGCTTCTTCATTACATCGAGATATGGAACGCCGCAGAGGGCATAATCTCTTTGAGGAAGACCTCTCATCTCTTCAAGTGCCCTGATCTGCTTTATCTGATATTCGCCTGAGAGGATGAATGCATCGTAATGGTCTGTTCCGAACATTCGGTAAAGAGTGATGTCCTTTGCCGCATGCATGATGTGGATATAGCAGTCAACGGTCTTGGAGCGCTTCCACTGGAAGACGTCAAGGCTCGGAGTAGTTGAGAACAGCACGGATGCATTGAGCATATTGAGCTTGGAATAGGCCTTGTTGCCTTCTCCTAAGTATTCGCCCTTAATGTATTTGTAGCCCTTTTTAAATATAGGGTCATCTTCAGAGCAGGTAAGATATACGGTCTCCTGCTTCTTCTTTTCGAGCTCGTCCAAGATGGGCTCGAAAATGCTCCAGTATCTTTTTGTCTCAGCGAATATGGCAAGAGGGATCTTCTGACTGCTGACCTTGGCATTCTTGTCGCGTCCTACGGCAAACTTCATCTTTACAAGGAGAGCGCGCAAAGAGAAAACGATTACGCCGAAGATACCGAACAGTACGGTAAAGAGCATTCCACCCGTACCGGGATCGATGTATAAAAGCTTAAGTATATTCACTAAGAGACCTCAACAATAAATACTGCGAATATATAACCCAAATTTAATTTTATTACTTTTAATTTATGGCTTCAACTTGAGCCCCTAAATCACTTCTCTCCCACATATTTCCAGCTGTTGGACTTATGCGGATCTCCTTCAACGACATACCATGAACCCATCTTGAATGTCGTTCTGTCCAGGTTCTTGTAAAGACTGTATTCGCCGGACAAAATGACTTTCTCGGCTCCGGTCTTGAGGCTCGAATCGATCGGCTTGCCGGTGTAGGGATTAACAGGTCCTTTGATGATGCCTGAAGTCGCGATGACCGGAGTATCTGCATTGGTCATGAAATCATCGCAGACAGAATAGCCTGACGCATTGAAATCCTTGACCATAAGGAGGGGGAGGTAGCCGCCCATTTCCTTGCCGACACACATAATGTCGTAGTAGCCTACGGGTGTTGAGTGGTCAGATACGAGGATTATACGGGTGTTGTCCCAGACACCGTTTGCACGCAGATAATCAAACCATTCGCCAAGCTTCATGAAGGCCGCCATATTGATGTGGTAATGGGTCACCTGGTCGTTTGAATACATATTGAGGGTCCTGTTGTTAAGTCTGATGCCTTCAGACAGTCCCTTGTCGTAAATGGTGTTGTCGACGTTATATGCAATCTTATAGTCCGGCTTCTGGAGGAAGCAGGGGGAATGCGTGGTCTCGTTTGCCATCAGTACGAAGGAAGGTTTGGGATCATCGTTGATCTCCGTTATCTTCGTAAGATTATCAAGTACGGCATAAGACTTTAAGAATTCCAGGTCGTATCCGACACTTTTTGAGAGTCCGTATGTGTGCTGTACAAGGGCATCGGTCTCAGCGGAACCGTCGATCCTCTTGGCAGCGCTCCTGGATTCGTTATAAACACCGCCATCATAGAGGGTCTCCTGCAGGATAACAGGAGAGGTCTTCATCAGAGAATATAAGAAGAAGTTGCGGTTGCGCGATCTGCTTACCAGTGATGCCGCATCGGCGGTGATATTGACTCCGTTGTCGATGATATCGAACTTGCCGCTGGTCAGATAGGTGTTGAATTCCGGATGATCATCGTAGATCGAGAGGTCGGATGTCCATACATATCCGGAAAGCGGCGGATCTATTATCGTTACATCATATCCGTTTTCTCCGAACAGGACAGGCATTACCTTAAGCGCCTCATCGTGCTTGTCTCTGAGGAGCTCGTCCGGTCTCTCGTTTATCCTCTCGGGAGTATATTCGTAGCCGCCGAAAAGTGCCGGCGCCGCATAGAGGGTATGTGTGCCGTATGAGATCGTGTTCGGATAGTATGTAAAATCGTTGAACTGTTCTTTAAGTGAAGGTTTCTCATCCATGAGGTAAGGGACAAGGTCACCGACGGCACGGTCGAGCATAAGTACTACAACGTTCTGTCCTGTTTTGCTCAAAGGGATGACAGGCATGTCCGAAGCTCTGGACTTGCTCTCGAATTCGGCAAAAGAACGGTTGATCATGACAGTGTTATAAGAACCGACACCGATTACGGCAAGGATGCCGACAAGGAGAACCGGCATTACTATCTTCCTGAATTTAGCGATTATGAAATAAAGCACTGCCGCTGCGGCGATCACCACCAGGGCATTTATCAGGTAATCCTTAAGCTTGAAGGCAGGCGCGGTCTTAAACTGCAGTGTGGCAGAGAGCGTGCCGAGCTTTGTGCCGAACAGCATGAAGTTGATGACGGAGACACCGCAGATGACCCAGACCGCTCTGCTGAACAATGTGCGCATCCTGTCACTCATGAAGAAGTAGAAAACCCCGCCCCAGAGGACAAAACTGCCGAATGAGAGCAGCATCGAATTAACCACATATAGGAACGGAGTCGACGGATTGATAACATCGATGAATTCTTCTGCCGAAGCGCTGATGACCGAGCCGGGGATCAAAAATCCCGTAAGAAGAGCCATCAGAACGGCACCTGCAAAGAATGCTCCGTGCTTTTTCTCGTAGACTTTAGTTATCTGCTTTTTCTTAATGAAGCTGAATGCCAAAGGCATTATGAGCAAGAGTGAACCAATCCACAAAAGGATCTTCTGTCTTAAGTCCAGACCCGGCTTTACGAAGGCCATTACGGTTATGCCTATTCCTGCGACCGCGAAAAGGATATATACGGCCTTTTTGGGGTCTTTAAGCTTATAGAAGATGTTCTTTACAAGCGAGAATACATTGTTTAAGAGCCAGTAGAATACGAGGCCTGAAGGTGAATGGTAGAGCAGTACGAGGAATACAAGTGCAAGACCGTAAACCTGTATCTTCGACTTAAGAGGGTGTCCTTTAGTGTAGATGATGCCTGATACGATATTGATGAGCGTCATCAGGATCGGAAGGATATTAACAGGAAAGCTCCCTATCATGAAGGTGGCATCTTCCTTGCCCAAGTCGGCGATAAAGCCGAACTGCATGCCCTGAAGGCACTGCATCCTGGAAAGGAGTCTGTATGCTGCAATGAAGAACGGGATCTGCAAGAGCAGAGATACAGAGCTCTTCAGCTGGTAGATGGGCTTATAGTGATTGATGCGGTAATATTCCTGGATCATGAAGAAGCGCTCGTCACCTTTGAAGGTGCTCTTAATGCGCTTGAGCCTGGGGGCCATCTTAGCCTGGATGTCACGTTCTTCTGCCTGAAGCTCGTCGGCGCGCTTATACAAAGGGAGCACCAGGAAGTTAAAAGCGAGGCTTAGGAATATTATCGACAGGCCGGGATTACCGATGATCCTGTTGGCTATCGTGAATACGACTTCAAAAAGAAGCTCAAGAGGAGAGATGATCAATGTATAAAGTGCAGTCAAGAATGACATTTATTCAATTCACTTCCGTACTATTCCCCAAATAAGGAGCGTATTTATTCCGTTTCCGGCACCTGCCGTCAACGGCTCTCTATTTTATTACTTTAATTTCTTTACTTCAACTTAAAGAGTGATATGGTATACTCTTTTCATTCGCGAATGCTTGTGACCCAAGCATTTTTTGTTGCGGAAAATTAAGGAAAAGACTGAACGATAATAGGAAATGGCAGAAAAACTCGGTATCCGCTCGGGATCAAATGACAATAAGAAGCTCGTTATTGCAGGCATTGCACTGTTTGTTGCTGCAATGGTCATATCGGTGATCGGAATTGCAGATACCCAGTCATGGAGCGGCGATTTCAGCCAGTATTTATCCCAGGCAAGAGCCATTGCAGAAGGAAATGTCAATGAATGGTTCGCGAAGCACTCATATACCATTGATCATTCTGCAAGCGGTCTTGGCGCGCATTCTTATCCCTGGCTTACTTCCATCCTGATCGTTCCGATCTACATGATCTGGGGTCTTAATTTTATTCCTTACCAGATTTTCATGGCTTTTTGCCTTGCGGTCACTGTTACCGCCCTTTACATACTCCTTCTGAGGAGAAATATCAGATTTGGCGCGGCCCTTCTTATCTGCGGCGCCGTTATCATCAACATCCATTATGCCGGACTTACTAAGAGCATCATCTCTGACATACCGTGCCTTATGTTTACGGTCATAGCATGGGCTCTTATCGACAGATATCTCGAGAAGCGCAATGTCAAATACGCCGTCCTCGTCGGCGTCCTGGCTTTCGCAGCCTTCTCGACCAGAACGATGGCCCTGGCTTTGCTCGCTGCTCTTGGCATCGTCGACCTTATAAAGTTCATAACGGAAATTAAGAACAAGAGAATGACCATAAAGGCATTTGCCGTTATGTGCGTGCCCTACGTTACTTTCCTCGCACTTGCGGCTTTCCTTTCAATAGTGCTCCCTACGGGCGGTTCCACGTATCTGGATTATTTCTCGGTAACTTCCGGGCAGCTTATCTCGAACATTACCTATTATGCCAACATGCTGTTTTCGATGTTTACGCAGAACATCCAGAATGTCTCATTCCTGCCTAAGGTCTTAAAGGAACACAAGATGATCATTCCGGTATGCATAGGCGTTCTCATGATCCCTTTCATTGCCGCAGTATTCATCGGCATGGTAAGGCGGATCCGGAAGTCGGACCACCTGCCTTTATATCTGATCGTAATGCTCCTTATGCTGTTCGTTTACGATTACCAGCAGGGCACGAGATTCATCATTTCCTTGTTCCCGGCAGTCCTTATCCTGGCTTACTACGGGATGACCGGTGAAGGTGAGAAGAAAGCGGAAAAGAAGTCCGGCAAAGAAGTTACTTTCAGGGACAATCTCGGGAAGATCGCAAGAGTGGATTTTGCAGCCGTTCTTTTACTCTGCATGCTCTTCGGTGCAGTAAGGATAGCAAATGGAGCTATCGCAAGCGCTCCTCTGGAGGAATCGGTTAATTCGCAGTATGCCCTGGAAATGTACGATTATATAAATAATAATCTCTCCAGAGACGATGTAGTGATATTCTATAGACCAAGGATACTTCGTCTTTATACGGATGTATATTCTTATACGAACAATACAGATTTGCCTGAAACTATCGGCGACGCTGATTATATACTTAATTACTCCGGCGACAGCAGATATTTCGATTACATAAATGCGAACAGAGATTCGTTAGAGCAGCAGTTTGGCAACAGATTGTTCAGACTATATAAGATTGATAAAGAAAAGGTGGGAGGAAGCAACAATGGATAATATTACTCTTTCGATAGTTATCCCTTGCTACAACGAGAAGAACAACATCCATACGATCGTCGAGAAAGTATTGGCAGCACCTGTCAAGAACAAAGAGATCATAGTCGTTGACGATAAGAGCACAGACGGTACAAGCGAGATCCTTGATAAGGAGATCGCTCCCCTGGTCAGCAAAGTCATCCATCACGAAGTAAACCAGGGAAAAGGCGGCGCGTTAAGGACCGGATTCCAGCACGCAACAGGCGATATCGTCATCATTCAGGATGCGGATCTCGAATATGACCCCAATGAATATCCTAAGGTAATCAAGCCCATCATAGACGGCGAATGTGACGTCTGCTACGGTTCAAGATTCTTGAACCAGGCAGCAAAGGGTTATCTTGCCAACCGTATGGCAAACAAGTTCCTCACAAAGCTCTCCAACCTCTTTACTCATCTGAAGCTGACTGACATGGAGACATGCTATAAGTGCTTCAAGCGTGAGATCATCCAGGCAGTTGACATTAAGGAGAACCGCTTCGGCTTTGAGCCTGAGATCACTGCAAAGATCTCGAAAATGGGCATCAAAGTCAAGGAAGTGCCGATCTCTTATTATCCCCGTACAAACGAAGAGGGAAAGAAGATCGGATTCAAAGACGGTGTCCGTGCGATCATCTGCATCTGGAAATACCGCAAGGGCTGATTCTTAAATTAACGGGAGAATAGATCAGATGTCCGATAAGAAAAAGATCCATTTATTTGTCCCCGGCCGTTTATGCCTCTTCGGAGAGCATTCTGACTGGGCCGGAATGTACCGTACGGTAAATTCGGATATCGAGAAGGGCCAGGCGATCGTATCAGGCGTCGAGCAGGGCATATATGCCACGGCTGAGAAAGCCGACAGGTTCATAATTACAACATCTCCCGATTTCCCGGAGAAAGAATCCTGGGAATGCGAGATGGATTCTTCCAAGCTCCTTGAAGTTGCGCAGCAGGGCGGATATTTCTCATATGTTGCCGGCGTCGCTTCATATATCAACGATAATTACAGAGTCGGCGGTGTGAAGATCACGATCGAGAAGCGTGACCTTCCCATTAAGAGCGGACTCTCATCCTCTGCAGCGATCTGCGTGCTCGTCGCACGCGCTTTTAACCAGCTCTATCTGCTCAGGATGAACATTAAGGGCGAGATGCAGGCCGCTTTCCGCGGTGAGCAGCGTACGCCTTCCAGATGCGGACGTCTGGACCAGGCCTGCGCTTACGGCGTTAAGCCTGTTCAGATGGAATTCGACGGCGTTGAGATCGATTCGAAGCCTATCCGCGTCGGTTCTACCTTCCACTGGGTAATCGCCAATCTTATGGCTTCAAAGGACACGATCAAGATCCTCGCAGATCTCGGTAAAGCATATCCTTTCGCCAATACCGATGCCGAGAAGAAGGTCCAGGAAGCGCTTGGCCGCGACAATACAGAGATCGTAAGCAAAGCCAAGGATCTGCTCATAAAGGGTGATGCTGAAGGGTTAGGCAGGCTCATGAAGGAAGCCCAGGCTTTATTCGATGAGAAGGTGGCACCGATGTGCTCTGAACTGGAAGCCCCGGTCCTTCATTCCGTACTGAAAGATCCTTATATCAGCGAATTGACATGGGGCGGCAAAGGCGTCGGTTCACAGGGAGACGGAACAGTCCAGTTCCTCGCAAAGGATGAAAAGTCTGCCAAAAAGCTTCAGGAATATCTGAAAAACGAGAAGGGCATGCCCTCATTCCTTCTGACCTTAAAGCCCGGCCAGACCGTAAGAAAAGCTATCATTCCTCTTGCGGGATTCGGCACCCGTGTATTCCCGGCAACAAAATGCATGCCTAAGTGCATGATGCCTGTCCTTGACAGGGACGGAGTATTAAAGCCCGCGCTGCTGATAATGCTCGAGCAGCTCATGGAAGCCGGGATCGAAGATATCTGCCTTATCATAGGCGAAGACGAACAGCCGGACTTCGACAGATTTTTCGAGCCCCTGCCGGAAGAACAGCAGGAGAAGCTCCCTGACAGCAAAAGAAAATACGAGGATCTCATCTCAAATCTCCGTCACCACATTACCTATGTATATCAGCGTGAGAGACTGGGATTCGGTCATGCCGTATGGCTCGCGAAAAGATTTACGGACGGCGAGCCCGCATTACTGCTCCTGGGCGATTTCCTCTATAGATCGAATACCGCAGTCAACTGCTGCAAGCAGGTTATCGACGCATACAAAGAGTGCGGCGGCGCGCTTGTCAGCATTACCGAGATACCTTTGAGCCGTGTCGTTCATTACGGAATCGTCCACGGCTGCTGGAACAATAAGGAAGAAACGATCCTTAAGGCTGACCGTATGGTCGAGAAGCCGACGGACGATTATGCCGAAGAATATCTTGGCATCGACAATGCAAGAGGAGAGAGGAAGTACTATGCCACTTTCGGCCAGTATGTACTGACTCCCGAAGTCTTCGATGAGCTCGAAAGGCAGATCAAGGTAGTAGGAAAGCCTTCCGAAGGCAAAGAATTCGGCCTTACATCAGCTCTCGATACTATCCGTGAGAACAACGGCCTCTTCGGATTCGTTCCTGACGGGGAATCATTCGACATCGGTCTTCCGGATGCTTACCGTGAGACCATGTGGCGTTATTCACAGCAGGACAATGAGTGATTATGAGTGAGAAGAAGGGTTTGCTCTCATATCTGACGGGAGCGGAGATCAAGCAGTTTATATCCTATTTTATTGTCGGAGGAGTATCCGCTCTCGTTGAGTGGATCTCATTCTTCCTTCTCGGAAGATTATTGAACATGCCGTATCTTCCGGCTACGGCTCTCGCGTTTGTCTTTTCCACGACGACCAACTGGTTCCTCGGAAGGACATTCACATTTAAGAATTCCAAGCTGGGAAAGAAGAAGGGCAAGGAATTTATCCAGGTATTCGGCGTAAGCGGCATTGGACTTCTGGCAAACCTCGGACTGATGTTCCTCTTTGTAACCGTTATCGGAATGAAGACGGAATTCCTGAAGACATTGGCCAAGATAATTGCTACAGGCATCGTATTCATCTGGAATTACTTAGCGAGAAAACTCTGGATATACAGGCAGAAGCCTGAACAGCCCAAGGCAGAGAACGGAAAAGATCAATAAGAAGAAACATGAATCTAAAGCGTGAGTGGTTGTTCCTGATAACGGGATTTGCCGGCGCCATGCTTGGCACCTTTGGCGTGATCATGTTCAACAGTCATGTTCTCTTTACGCTTCCGGGCTTCTGTTTTACTGAAAGGTTAAACCAGGGAAAGCCTGACAGAGGATTATCATAGCAATTCAATTTCAAATATCAGTTTGTCGAAGTCCTGATTTAGTTTTGCATTGTTACAACAATATTTATATTTGTTGCCATTCTTTTCAAGAATCATTCCGCTAAAGTCCATTTGCGAGACTTTTCTTTTCCCGCTCCAGCTGTTCTCTTCAAAAATATTATAAACACTTAGAAATCCTTCAGCGGAATTACATACGATCTCAAATTCGGGAGGACACTCATCTGCCCACAATTCGAAAAATCGTCCTGTCACACCATTAACACTCAGCGTTCCGTCTCCGGCGTATATTGCTGCAACGATCCCCTGACGGTTTTCGGAATCGGCCTTCAAAAAGCGGACTTTTATATGCTGCCCGTTATTAACAGGTAATACTTCCCACTTGATTATTTCCGTGGAGGTATTATCAAAACATGTATTGACTATTCTTTTCTTACCAAACCATTCCGGCAGTTTCTTATTCATATCTTTCCCTCTGACAAGATAATTATATCATCCAATCAATTAAACAGTCCGCGGAGTTGGTCTTTTATAAAACATCAAAGAAGGCGGCCCTGCAGCTCTTTCAGGCAAAAATGGGGCATCGAGTATTGGGATTGTTCTGATTTAGACGTCATAAATACCGAGATATATGAGTGCAGTATGGGAGGAGTGTATTCCGACAGGGCCAAGGGTATCAATTTCAAGGACTGCAACTTTTTTTGCCGCCCGGAAGAATTCTTGTAACGAAATTGATCTTCCTCCGTCTAACACATGAATAAGAAATTTGGAGGGTCTATACATGAATACCTTTTTCGGCACACTTTGGCACAGGATCTCCGTATCTAATAAAGAGCAGCTCATATGGTTTGGTGCGGTCGTTATAATCATGATCGTGCTCGCAGTTCTCCACCACAAGTGGAAGGGCGATAAAAAGAAGATCCGCCTGTGGCGCGGGCTTTGCTTTCTGCCGGCTGTCATCGCCGCAGTTCATGCGATTATTTATCTGGTGGGATTTCCCTTGTTTGTTGTAGGGTTCTTTCCGCTTTATGCAGTCGCACTTTTCGCGCTCCTGCCAATACCTTTTGCAAAGCGCAAGATCGGATATAAGATCACAGCGGTGCTTGCAGGACTTGTGACATGTGTAATGGGTTTCTACAATATCGGCATGTCTCCGGACTATTTCAATCATACTAAAGAGAGCTACACCGAATCATTCCATTCAATGGTTCAGGATATGGACAAGCATTATGTTCTTAAGGAATGGAAAGAAGTAGACTTTGCAGCGCTTGAAGCAAAATACATGCCTATGGTGACAGAAGCGGAACAGGAACAGGATGAGGAGAAATTCACAGATGCCGTCATGATGTTCTGCGCTGAGCTTCACGACGGTCATGTCCATGTAGTAACAGATGATAAAGCCAGGATCGAAGGATGCATATCTTATACAGTGTCATATAAGCCCCGTGAATACGGTCTTGCAATGGTTCAGCTCGATAACGGTGATGTAATCGCTGTCTGCACTACCGCTGATGTACAGAAGCTGGGCATTAAGGACGGTACTGTTATTACAAAATGGAACGGCAAGGATATTCTGACGGCCTGTGCGGAGGAAGTTCCGAATCTCGGTATGTCCGTTAAGGAAAACGCTGAGCGTATCGCTGCAATCGTGCTTTCGGGCGTCGGAGGCGACACGATCGAGGTCTCATTCCTTGACAGCAACGGCACAGAACAGACGGTAACACTTAAGGATCTCGGCGATCCGCACACCCAGCTTGAAGCATTCAGATTATACAGGCACTTCGAAAAGCTTGGCGCTGAGAATGAATACGATTCTATTCTTGCTGAGAATTTCAGCACGAAGATGCTGGACGACAAGTGCGGCTATCTCAGGATTACCGCTGAATCATCAGGCGACGACCTTTACGATATCTTCATCGGATACATGACCGGTAATCATGCAAAGGCAAGAGAGATGTTCCGTGAGAAACTTCGTGGACTCAAGGCACAGGGAATGGAATACCTCATCATAGATATCCGTAATAATCAGGGCGGTTACGACGAGATCGCCAATGCTCTTTGCGACCTGTTTTCAACAGAGGATATGGATCATTACGCCGTAGGTGTACGCAAGAACGGCGTCTTTAAGAGCACTTCAACACATGGCATTAAAGGTGACGGCGAGTTTGCTGATCTGAAGGTCCTGGTACTCACGAATTACGGGTGCCTCAGTGCAGGCGACGGAGCTACGCTCTATCTTTCCATGATGCCTAATGTCACAGTTGCAGGACTTACAGACTCCTACGGCTGCAACCAGGAAACAGGCGGCATCAGCGCTCTTACGGGCGGACATATCTATGTAGGATTTCCTGTCGGTCCCGTGCTTGACGGCAATGGTAATCCCAACATTGATACACGCAAAGACTGCGTCAGCCGCAACCCTGTTGATGTCCGCATTCCCTTAGATTACGATGCGGCAATGAAGATCTTCCGTGACAAGGAAGACTATGAGCTGAACTGGGCTATGCAGTATCTCAGATCAAATGCCTGAGGGAATCCTTAGGCAGTTAAATCAGAGAACTAATCGTCGTCTCTATAAAATTCTAATGTGCCCAGGCCCATGGTGCTATCCAAAACTTCAAGAGATGTTCCGCAGTTGTTGCAGTGCTTAAGTGATGCTGTAGAGA
Organism: Oscillospiraceae bacterium; assembly: GCA_902764825.1. Taxonomy (GTDB): domain Bacteria; phylum Bacillota; class Clostridia; order Saccharofermentanales; family Saccharofermentanaceae; genus Saccharofermentans. The sequence continues at coordinate 2,272 of CACWXL010000005.1, read as the reverse complement.
CGACACCGCATTTAGGACAGACGTTGCGGTAACACTTCATGGGAGAGCCTGCATTTGCAATCAGATCTGCCTCGATCTCTTTTGCCAAATTTACGGCGCATTCATAGAGGATGTTGTCCCTGACAATGACGAAGATAAAACTTAAGACCGGACATGCTAAAGCCAAAACACACGGTGTATAGAATACGATTCCTCTTAACAAGGTAATTCCTGTACCGGCACCCATGCCGGCGAAAAGCGAAGATACGGCATTATCTAAAAAGATATTCAGAACGAGGATAGCAGTATATATAGCAAGCCACACACCCGGTTGAAGCCATATGATCCTCGGTTTGCTCTTAATGACCTTTAAGACTTCCTGTCCGTTTTTCGTGCCCTGTTCCGAAGCGGAAAATGCTATGCGGTAACTCTTCTCGTCGATGCCGGCCCAGGTAAAATTGCTGCCGTCTCTTTTATAGGTATAATTTTTGCTGAATACAGGCATTTCGGATGCGCCGTAACGGCGGATTTCCGACAGTGCATACGTCCTGGGAGCCTGTATATAGCTCGGAATAAGCAAAATTCCTCCCAATAAGTAAACGGTGGCATTTATCGGGTCCAGGCCGGGGAACTCTCTGTTGCATATCCCATATGCGATCACATAGATCGTACATGGCACCAGGATCCACATCTGACCTAGAAGTTTAAACATGGGAGTTGCGCGCATCTGTTCCTCCGTTCAAAAAACACATAATATATTATCGTTCAGAAAGAGATCATCGTTCCTTTGGATGTTTTGAGAAGCCAGACCTTCTTGCCCTCAATGCAGTGCATCTGGGTATAAGCATCAGTCACGACGGAGACCTCTTCACCGGTGTCTTCTATCCTGACTGTAACCCGGTCAGTGCTCCTTTCCACAGGCAGATCATAGGCATTGTCCGTATAATACTTATGGGTCTCCAGGTGAGTGACCCGGCATTCCTTTATGCCTGTGACCTTAAATCCCACGCATGAAATCAACGAGATTATTGCAAGGATAAGGAAAGGTATCGCTATAAACACCGGAAGAAACAGAAGGATGACCGATACTTTGAGCCATAAGATCACACCTAGAACAATGAGCAGCAAGGATATCACGAAAAAGACTATGGATCTTATCAGGTCCTTCCGCCGCTTTTGCCGGAAGAGCTGCGTTTCCGCTTCGATGCGGCTTCTATGTTCTTCGGTAACAGGATCAAACTTAACCTTATCCAAAGAAACCAGATTGGGATTAGGATCAAGCTGATATGAATAGTTATAAGGCATTATGTCTAGTCCTTTCTGCTGCTAATTATATTATTTAAAACTTCGTATCAAAAACTGTATTTCGTACTGATCTCCAGATGCCCGCTTATCCTGTTGTAAACAAAAACATCTTTGCAAAACAAGAGATGCGGTGTTTCTTCCCGATTGCTTTCAAACATGTCTGAAGCCATCTTCAGAATCTTTTTCACAAGCTTCTTATCGCTTGATTTCGTGTATAAAACGATGTCCTTTGTGGGGACGCACACGATCAGATCGTCGTTCAGGTCATCCGAGAGAATTTTCCAGACATAGTCAAGGCATAAGCTTTCCGCTTCGAAATCCCCGCCTGCCAGAATGCCATAAACGCCGGGCTCTTTTGATTCACTCCATCTGTAATGAATATCTCTGCAGAGATTATCGAAGGCCTTGTTCCACAGTTCCATGACATCTGCCCCGTCAGGCAGCTTGTCGTAAGTTATATAGGTTAGAACACTGCCCATATCTTGAACAAGCATCCCGATAAAACTGTCCATAACGCGGATCATTACCATCTGATCCGGATAATCCGGATCAGATGCATCCGGGGGCATCAATGATACCTGGTTTTGCGGATCATTGGCCCAGTTCTTCTTTATTCTTGGATATATTTTCGTCTTGTCGAAAACAAAATCATCGCTGAATCCGTCTTCAAACGGACCGTCTTCAGATGAATGCGTCCATTCGATATCACAGATATCATCTTTTCCCTTAATGAAAGCACGCACGCGTTCAAGAAAATCAATGCAAAACTTACTGTATGAATATTTTGCAATGATGCGGATTACGGGTCGGAGTCCGGGCTTTGCCTCTTCTGCCTGTCCACTCGCGATGTAATCAAGATAATCATTGATCTTATCCTGGAGAATACGGCCGTGCTCTTGACGGGTCGCAGGCTCCCATTTCATATCATCAAGGATCACCAGGACGTATCTGCCGTCTTCTTCCAATGTTATGTCTATAACTCCGCGAT
>CACWXL010000004.1 GCA_902764825.1 Oscillospiraceae bacterium | reverse complement strand
TATTCCATCGATTACGGCGAGACTAAAGCAGAATATTAATATATAATTCTGCCATGCGCGTGGAAAATCTCACAACATTGATCTACATCACAAGGGGCAATGACTGCCTCTTTATCCGCAAGACCAGAAAAGGCGACATGAACCTGGATAAATATCTGGGCATAGGCGGTCATTTCGAATCTGACGAGACAGCCGAAGAGTGTGTCCTGCGCGAGCTTTCAGAGGAAGCTTCCATTTCTTCCGGCGAGCTCGAAAACTTCTTCTACAGGGGACTTATCACCTTTATCTCATCAGAATACCCGACTGAATACATGCATGTCTTCACGGCTTCGGTTCCTTCCTCATTCGAGCTCCCTGAGCGTTCGTGCGATGAAGGCGAGCTTTGCTGGGTCCCTTTGTCTGACATATGCAGCCTGCCGGTCTGGGAAGGCGATAAGATCATGTTCGACTATCTTTTCGGATCCATGAAGGACTCCGGATTCTTCACGATGAAGTTCCGCTACGAGGGATCTGAACTTGCCGAGCATTCCGAGACGAGCTGGTAATTTTTCTGCTGACTGTCGCAAATGCCATTTTTTTGAGGCTTTGAGATAGAAAATACCCGGTTTTCTGTCTTAAATGATGTTTTTTTTCGCCGTTTGAGATAGCGCGAGGGGCAGACAGGCACTATTGCCAGCAAAAAAATGATGTGTTATATTTCACCTGAAAAATCTTAAGAAAGGCAGCTCTCATATGCATTGGATAACAACCAACATTCATCTTATGTTCGGTTCCGTAAAGGCGTCCTATGGGAGAAGTCTGCCTGTTTATAGGAAATAACACCTGATATCAACCGATAAATCGATGGCTTCTCCTTTGTTCTAACGAAGAATAAAAGGAGTTTTTTATTTATGTCAGAAACAAAACTTAGCATAAGAAAGCAGCTCGGGCTGCTTTATATATCCAACTTTCTGTTCAACAGTTCGATCGCCGGCGCCGCCTGGGTCCTCCTGCTCGTATCAGACGGTTATTCGCTTATCCAGGTCGGGTTTGCAGAGACCGTATTCCATATCGTGAGCCTTATGGCAGAGATCCCGTCGGGCATGTTTGCGGATGTATTCGGACGCAAAAAAAGCCTGCTTCTCAGTTGCGTCATGACGATGTGCTCGGCGCTCATAAGAGGCTTTGTGCCCGGGTTTGCTGCTGTCTGCGTATCAGTCGGATTCTCGGCGCTCTCATATAACTTCATCTCAGGAAGCGACAGCGCGATCGCTTACGACTCTCTGAAGGAAGAAGGGCAGGAGAGCAGGTACGACAAGTACATATCGAACCAGACAATGATCTACAGGATATCGAACGGCCTTGCAACTCTCTTTGCCGGCGTGGCAGTGATCATGGGCAACAGGAATGCCCAGATCTTGTCGCTCGGCATATCGGCCGTTAACATGATCTGTCTTCTTTTCCTGCGCGAAAACAAGGTCATTCTGAAGAAATCCGGCGACACTTTAAGCAAGCGCATCACAGACGTTTTTAAGGGCAGTTTGCAGTTCCTTAAGGGCAACAGGAAGGTGGCAGGCCTCATATTCAGGAATGCTTTGGTCGGCGGCATAGACGTGCTGCTGCTGTTCTTCCTTCAGGCCAAGCTCCCGATGACGGGAATTCCGGACTGGACTTTGGGCCCCTTGCTCTTCATCATGTCGATGGGAGGCATCCTGGGCGCTCTGGCTGCGCGTAAGGTGAAGAAGGCGGCGTTGGGAAGGTTATTCTTCTTCTGCATCTCGCTCGCGCTCATAGGGCTCGTGAGCGAGTTTACGGGCGTATGGTATCTGATGACCATCGGAGGCTTTTTAACTGCCTTCGCGGATGACCTGATCCAGATCAGATCCGATGTTGCCCTTAATGAGATGGTCCCTGCTGAGCAGAGGGCTACGCTCATGTCGGTCAACTCATTCTGCTTCTCGTGCATCATGATCGTTATGTCGCCTCTGGCAGGATTCATCTTTTCTCTGTAAAAAGTGTCTGATAGACTCTACTTAGTACAAGCGGTCTTAGGGGTCAGAAGACTTGGATCTGATCCCGTAAGCCGCGAAAAGCAGGATCTTAACAAAAAGATGAGAAGGTGCAAAAGCCTTACGGTTGACTGATGTAACATTGTTACAGTGACAGAATCGCGAAAAACGGAGGGTGCAAACATGAAGATATATGACATCTCACAGGAAGTGTTCGGCTGCGCAGTCTATCCCGGAGATCCGGCTCCCGAGAGACAGGTCATGCTGAGCATCAGCGAAGGCAAGATGTGCAATTTGACCGCCTTCAACATGTGTGCGCATAACGGCACCCATGTTGATGCGCCTTTCCATTTTATCAACGAAGGCAGGACTATTGATCAGGTCGATATCGACAGGTTCGTCGGATATTGCTATGTCGCATCTCACGATGGTGACATTACCGCAGAAGATGCGAAGAAGATAATGGACAGGGCAAAAGACGCAGCCGGAGATACCGACTGCTATAACAGGATCCTCGTAAAGGGTGAAGCCACGATGACTGAAGAAGCGGCAAAGGTCTTCGCTGACAATAAGATAAAGATCTTCGGCAACGAATCTCAGACTGTGGGGCCTTTGGAAGCTCCGATGGAAGTGCATCTTATCATGCTGGGCGCTGAGATAGTGCTCCTGGAAGGCATCAGGCTATCCGAGGTACCTGACGGTGTTTATCTGCTTAATGCGGCACCGCTAAATCTCGGAGGCGCCGACGGAGCACCATGCAGGGCAATACTGATGTCTCTGTGATCCTCGAAAAGATCACAGCGGCATAAAGTAATATTTCAGCCGTAAGATTACGTAAAAGGTGTAAGCTCCCATTTCGTGGGCAGGAACTTGCCTTCGCCGTCTATTACATTGAACGCGTTGTCTTTATGATTCCATCTCATGTAGGTGATCTGATCATGGGCGGAAGTGCCGTCACCCATCACAATGACATTGTCATAGCAAAGAGAGATGTAGCCTCTGCTGCTGCCTGTGAGCAGGCTGTAAGGACCAAGGTCACTGTGGAATACGATGACATTGGTGAATTTGGTGCTTGGGCCGTCGTCTATAAGACCGATCAGGAGCTCGTCAACGCCGTCCTTGTCGAGATCTATCAGAAGATAACCCTGCTGCTTGCTCTTGTCCTTAAGATCATCAGGTACGGGCAGATGGCGGTACTCTTCCGTAAAGCCGTTCTTGATACCGTCGCTGTAATACTGAAGTGTAGGCTCATACCATTTCTTGGGTGTGACCTTGCAGCTTGTAACTGCGGGAACGATTGCCAGCAAAAAGGCCGCTGTGAGTACAGTTGCTAAAGTTCTTTTCATGATTGTTACCCCTAATTCCGTTAAAAGTAAAAATATTTTATATATTTTCGCCGGAATTTTCCAGTCCGGTGAGATCTTCTCCGCTTTGTGCTGCCTGATCCACAGCAGGGAAGGCGGACTCTTCCGGTGCAGGAACTGATTGTTCTTCTTCAACAGGTACCGCAGTCTCTGTCTGCTCATCTACTGTTCGTTCAACCTGTGCAGGCATGCCCATCCTGGACTCATATTCTTCCTTGGGCATCGGCTTTGAGTAGTAGTAGCCCTGGATCATGTTGCAGCCTTCTGCGGCAAGGAAATCAACCTGGTGCTGCTCATCAACGCCTTCTGCGACCGTTGTCATGTTGAGCTTTTTGGCAAGGTGCAAGATCTCGGATACTACGATCTCGGCTCTCTCATTGTCCTTCTGGCCTCTGAAGAAGCCTGCGTCGAGCTTTAAGATGTTAAGAGGCATATCCTTAAGGGAATTAAGCGAAGAGTAGCCTGAACCGAAGTCATCCATGGATACGAGGAAGCCGTATTCCTTGAGCTTCGTGATCGTAGCGAGCATGAGCTTCTGATCATCGAAGAATGCGCTTTCGGTAAGCTCGATCTCGATGAGTTCGTGGGGAGCGCCTTCCTGATCAATGATGTCCCTGATCTGATCTGCGAGGTTGACTTCTGCAAAATGCGCACGTGATACGTTGACGGAGACGGGAACACACTTTCTGCCTTCGTCGAGCCATTTCTTCTGGTCTCTTGCGACATGCGCGAGCATATAGTGGTCGATCTCCGTGATGAAGCCGCTGTTCTCGAAGATCGGAATGAACCTTCCGGGAGGGACGAATCCAATCTCATCAGAGACCCATCTGATAAGGGCTTCCGCGCCGAGCTGCTCATTTGTGCGCGGATCGTACTTGGGCTGGTAATAGACCTTGAATTCCTCTTTTTCGAGCGCGTCCTTCTGATGCTCAGTAACAAGATCGATCCACTTCTCGTCTTCAACGAGCTTGTCGCCAAAGAAAGCGATACCGGAATCATCCGTGGATTCCAATGTCATGCGTGCAGCGGAAGCATTGTTGTAGAGAAGATCGATATCGGCATTTTTCCTGACGTTGGAAGGGATCATGTAAACGCCTGCCTGGAACTTGAAGTCGTGCTCCGTGCTGATAGCTTCAAGGCTCTTTATGATGCGTTCGAGCTTGGTCCTTGCTTCTTCCTCGCTTCCTGCCTTAAGAAGGATCTGGAAGTTATTGATCGTGCCGTGAGAGCAGATCTCGTTCTTTTCGAGGAAACTGCAGATGTTCTTCCAGACCTGACGCAGCGTCTGCTCACCCTGGTCAACGGAATGGCAGAGGACGTAGTTGCGGTATCTGACGAATATGAGGCTTACGACAGCGTAATTGACGCCGGCCTTTCTCTTCTTCAGGATCTCCTTGCTCTTCATTGCAAACCAGAACCAGTTGCGGTTTACCGTGATGTTGTCTCTTAAGACAAGATTTCTCATCTTTCTGTTGCTTGCGTGGGTCCTTATGAGATTGGTGACAAGAAGGACGAAGATGAGCACCGTAAGGATATAACTTACGGCATCGTAGAGGAGATAGAACGTGAAGTCGCTGTATGTGAATGAGAAGCTGGTCTTGAACGCGATTATCTGAGAACTGTTCCTGACATAGTATGCAGTCCAGTATTCGAATCTCGTATTCAGGCTGATGGTGTTCTTAAAAGCGCCCTCTAAAATGTTCAGGATGTTAGGCGTGATGCGCGTGTCATTGACATTTATAAAGGGGTTGTTCTTATCAGGAAGCAGGAAGAAATCCTCGGTTACCTCATCGGCATATTTGTCGCTGAACAGACCGAATTCATTGGATTTCAAGTCGCTCGTCGGCAGGAGCTCGAAAAATGTCCTGTGCTTCTTATCATCGTCATCGTCATCGTCATTCTCATCCATCTCGAGCACGGCCGTTATCTCGCCGTTCGATTTAAGGATATTCATGTTATTGTCAGATACGAAGACCGTATAGCCCGAATCGCTGAATGCCTCGAAGATCCTGTCAAGCTCGTCCTCTTCGGCTACGTTATAGATCCTGGCATATCTTGCAGTGTTCTCGACTTCATTGAGCGCCTTGAGCTTTGTAACATAAGTCGCTATGAGATCGCCTGAAAGCGATATGAGCGCACAGGCAATTATGAAGACCAGCGAATATATAATAAGCGGTATTACTATCCTGTTCTTGGGAAGCTGATATCTTTTGTCTCTTTTAACTTTTGCCATTGTTCCTTATTCCATCCTTACTCCATTGCCGTCCGGCTGCCCGAATTATAACACGCGGAAAACACGGTTTTGAATAGAAGACTTCTATTTTAAGAATTATTTAAGAGTTTAATATAAGATCGATATATGTCAGACATACAATTATGATGTTGATCAGGGATTTCCTGACCAATCGCATGACCTTAACGGTTTAAGGTTAAGTTAAGGTTGACCTGATCGGGAGTTAAGGTTGCTTATGTAAGATTATGATGCAAATAAAAATACAAAGGGGAGACAGGAACATGAAAAAGGTTGCAGCAGTAGTATTGGCTACTGCCATGACTGTACCGCTGATTACGGGCTGTGGTGCAGTGACTGTACCTTCTGAAAGTACAGCTGAGACTACCGTGAAAGAGTTGGGACCTGCAAGAGCCCAGGATGACTACTTCAGGTTTATAAATCAGGAGCGCTTTGATACTTCAGAGTTCAAGTATGGGGAGAATTCGGTCGAGGTCGCATTTAAGACTGATCTTATCGATGAACAAATAGAGAAGATCATTGACGACTGTGCTGCAGGCAAAGGGTATGCCAAGGGATCTGAGGAAGACCTGATCAAATATGCATATGAGTCTTTCAATTCTTATGATTTCGATAACACACCGATCCCTGCAGACCTTATGGCAGTTATCGAAGCTGTTGATAACGCAAAGTCTGTAAGTGAACTTCTGGAGGTCGATGCCCGTATTTATAACGAGTATTGTACCGGCGGGTTCTTTAAGCTCAAACCGAGCGTTAATCCTCTCAATCCAAAAGAGAGAATAATGGTGATGGACCAGCTGCCCGGAATCCTTGACACTTCTTTTGAGGATATCAGAGATAATACTTACTCGATCAACAGCATCAGCAGGACCGGTCAGCTTGTTCTGGCTACAAGAGGTTACGACAAAAAGATTGCTGAGGAATATGCCAACGGTCTTGCAAAGCGTGCCCTTGACATTTATGGCGCTACGAACATGGAAATCGTTGATGACGGCATGCCTTTCAAATACCAGAAGATCATGACTTCCGACGAGTTTAAAAAGGCAATGTCCAATATAGATATGGACAAATACCTTACCGGTATCGGGATCAATAAGACATTGGCTAAGAAATTCTGTGTAACGGACGAAGGACAACTGAAAGCCATTAATGATATCTTCGTCGATGAGAATCTGGGTGCATTAAAGACATGGGAAATGGGAATGCTCTATGAGAAATTCATGAGATATATAGCACCCCACTATACCCAGTTCGAAAAGTATGTGAGTGTCAGCTATAAGTCTATGCACGATCAGGCAATAGATGAGATTTCTCAGAATTTCTATAGAGAAACCGATCCTATCTATGTTGAACGCCACTATTTACCAGAGACAGATGCTGCATTAAGAAGCATGTGCGATGACATCAAGGGCGGATACAGAAAGATCATAAAGGATGCCTCATGGCTCAGTGAAGAGACAAGAGCGGAACTTTTGAGAAAGCTCGAAAACATCGTTTATGTCACAGCCAAAGACCTGAAGCGTCACGACAACGCTCAATACGTTAATGTATACGGCAAGGATTACTATGAATTCAGTCTTAATTATTCAAGGCTGAATCTCAGGAAAGAACTCAACAGATTCAATAATCAGGATCCGGTATCAAGAACAGAGCCGGGCATGCCGATGCAGATGATGAATGCATGCTACGATCCCGGCTATAACAACATAACGATCACAGCTGCTATCACCAACAAACCTTTCTTCGATGCAAAAGCTGATTACTACACAAATCTCGGCGGCCTTGGATCTGTAATCGCGCATGAGATAGGCCATGCTTTTGACAGCAACTGCATAGTCTTTAATTCAAAAGGTGAATACGATCCTTCCTGGATTCCCGAGAAGGACATGAATACTTTGAAAGAGCGTAATGAAAAGGCTGCTAAATATTTCGAAGAGAAGTTCACGGTGTTCGGTGTTTACCATGTAGACGGTGAGCAGACCTTGGGTGAGAACTATGCTGACTTAGGCGGCATAGAGTGTGTTACGTCTCTTTGCAAGACCAAGGAAGACAGGATCAAGCTTTTCGAGAGCTATGCGACCATATGGTGCGAAATGAGATCAGATGAAGCGATAATCGACCAGATCGCATATGACGTTCACAGCCCTTCCTATATAAGAGTAAATGCCATCCTCGGATCCATTGACGAGTTCTACGAGGCATATGACGTCAAGGAGGGCGACGGAATGTACATCGCTCCTGAGGAACGTGTCTCAAGATGGTATTAATGGGGGATAGAAAATGAATATCGTATTTAAAAATTCGTTGAAAAATATATTCGGAAAGCCGCTTAGAACGCTGCTGGTCGTTTTCGCGATCTTCGTATGCAGCCTCTGTGCGCTGCTCTGCTTTGACTTAAGCGAGAGCATTACCGGTATCCTGACTCTGTTCTACGGAAGCGTATCAAGAGCTGACTTCATCGTAAGTTCATCCGGAAGCGATGTTTCAACTCTTCCTGACGGTTTCCCTGAAGCAGACACAATGACCATTGTCGGCGATTCCGAGATGCTCTACAAGAAGATCGATGGCGAGTACTGCTATGTCACTACAGATACTTTGAGGATCATGGGTCTTGATGTCGATGAAGCTGTCGATATGAAGTTCTTAGCTCCCATCGATCTTAAAGACGGTGAGATGTTCATCAACAAAGCTTTCTCTGATGACTATGGTTATAAGGTCGGCGATAAGATCACCATACACGACAGGGCAGATGAGGAGCTCGAACTTACCATAGGCGGTATCCTTCCTGACGACACAAAGAATCCGCTTATTACCGGATATACGGGCATCATCAATCTCAATACCAGCAAGACCGTATCCTGTGGACATATGTCTGCAGATATGCTCCTTATCGATCTTCACGATAACACCGGGATCGAAGAAGCAAAGGATATGATCGAAGACAGATATCCGGCTGCTGTCATCACAGAACTTTATCTGTCAGAGTCTGACATGGCGCTCGTAGGTGAACTGAAGAGCGTATTCTATCTCTTGTTCGCGATCGCATTCCTGCTCGTTATCTTCGTAACGGCTTCGATCTGCAACAGGATCGTAAGCGAGAGAATGTCATATATCGGAACGCTTCGAAGCCTCGGCATGAGCACTTCAAGAACAGGAAGGATATTGCTCCTTGAAAATGTCCTTTATGCACTTCTGGGCAGTATCCCCGCAACACTTCTTTATGCGCTCATAAGAAATCCTTTGTTGAGCTTCATGTTTAATGGCACAGACTCAGAAGGCAATGCCGTCCAGTTTGATATCCCGGCGTTCCCTGTAGGCCTTGTAATCGGCGTGATCCTGGGTGCAGTCCTGATCGAATGCCTGATTCCGTTAAGAGCGATCCTCAAAGCATTGAAGACATCCATCAGAGATATCATTTTCGATAATAGAGATACGGCATACAGATTCACAAAGTCATCCCTGATCATCGGCATCATCTGCCTTGTAATTGCGGTTGTGACATTCTTCTTAAGGACGAACATGCTTTTTGCGATCCTTTGCATGCTCACTTCTGTAGCAGCACTTGCAGCCCTCTTCCCGAGGATCTTAAAGCTCATTACGTCTTTGATCAGGAAGATCTCCGATAAACTCGACAGACCTTCAATGGCACTGGCTTCTGTTGAAGCTATATCACGTAAGAGCACAGTCGGAAGCGGTGTACTCTGTGCAACGGCAGCAGCTATGTGCGTCATCGTCTATGCAGTCTCCGGAGCTATGTCCGATAACATCAACGACATTCCGTACGATTGTGATGTTATCCTCACCGCAAGCGAGAAGGACACTTACTACTCATTTATCGATCATATGGATAACGTAACAGATACGGAAATGGTCTATATGACAATGACGGAGTATAAGTTAAACGATGAGAAGGTCTCCATCGGCAATTTCTTTGCAATGCCCGATGACGGATTCAGATATTTCACCGGCTTCTCTGATCTCCCGGAAAAGGTTGAACAAGGTACGATCGTATTAGACAAGAAGTATGCAAACCGTAAAGGCATAAAAGAAGGCGATACGATAACGCTCACATTTAATCCTGAGGGTGTAGTTCCTATCGACAGGAAATTCACTGTAGCCAAGATCACTTCTGTCAGTGCGTCTACAGGAATGGATACATTCTTGATGAATGAAGATGAATACAAGGTGCTCTGCTATGGAAGTCCTGCCTGGATCCTCATAAAGACAACAGATCCGGAGGGCACGAAAGCAGCACTCGAGACCTATGCAAAGGGCGCTTATTCGAAGATCCAGACATTAGATGAATATGCAGCAGATCAGATGAAGCAGAATTCACAGCAGCTTGCAGTAATCGCTGCCATCATCATTATCGCACTCGGAATGACCGCGATCGGCATGATCTCCAACCAGCTCTTAGGCTTCGAAGGCCGTAAGAAAGAATGTGCCGTAATGCTCTCGACTGCAATGGGCAAGGGGAAGCTTTCCGGCATCTTATTCAAGGAGGTCCTTATTACTTCCGTTACGGCTTCGGGCATAGGCACGATAGTAGGATTGCTGATGATTAATGTCATTGAGAAAGCTATGGCAAGCACACAATCGATATCAATGTCTTTCGACGTCAATCCGTTGACGGTATTCCTGTTCTTCATTGCGATGACAGTCGTATTCACAGGAACAGTCCTGTTCCCGATCAGGAACTTAAGGAAGATGAAGATCTCAGAGCAGATCAAGTATGAGTAAAAATTTGGAGGATAATAAAATGAGCACGATCATTGAAGTTAAAAATGTAAGCAAGTCATTCGGTAAGGGTGAGAACATAAACCAGGTCTTAAAGGGCGCTGACATGAGCGTCGAACAGGGCGAATTCGTATCCCTGATGGGCGCATCCGGTTCAGGCAAATCAACATTGCTCTATCTGGTAGGCGGCCTCGACAGACAGTTCGAAGGCAACATCTCCGTATGCGGAAAGGACATCGGTTCTTTGAAGGATAAGGAGCTCTCCGACTTAAGGCTCAAGAACATGGGATTCGTATTCCAGTTCTATAACCTCGTAATGAATCTGAACGTCACAGATAATATCCTCCTTCCGCTGACAATGGCAGGTAAGAAGAAGTCTGAACTTAAAGGTGCACTCGACGAGATCTTAGAGATCACGGGACTTGCTGACAAGCGCAAGGCAATGCCTAATACATTATCAGGCGGCCAGCAGCAGAGAGTAGCCATCGCAAGAGCCGTACTCGGCAACCCTGCGATCATTCTTGCAGACGAGCCTACAGGCAACCTTGATGCCCAGTCCTCGAAAGAAGTCATGGAGCTGTTCTCAAGGCTCAACAAGGAAAAGGGTCTTACGATCCTTCAGGTAACACACTCCGAGCAGTGCGCTTCATACGGTACACGTACGATCAGACTTGAAGACGGCAAGACAATAGGATAAGCCCCCTCTCACATACCCCTAAGATATAGATGCAGAAAGCAGCTGCTCGCGATAAGCGCGGCTGCTTTTTGTTTGGTGTCGCGGACTTTATCCGGAAAACGGCTGCATCCATAAAGATCAAACTAAATAATCTTGACATTGTAAAGATAGCCGCTATAATCTTTGAATGTAGACAGTGTCAAGATTGGAGAAGGATAGTGAGAAAAAAGATGGTCATCATCATATTATGTATATTGGCTGTGCCGCTGGTATTACTCGGCGTTTGGGCATTGATGAGCCCCGGCAAGATCAGGACATACAAAGAGCCTGACAGTATATCCGGGAAGTTCGTCATGGATATTAACGGTGCTCCGAACGGCTTCTTCATAAACGGAAAGAATAAGGACAATCCTGTGCTTCTTTTGGTGTCCAGCGGCCCGGGTACGGACGATTATGTGTTTACCGATAAGTATAATGACATGAAGCTCGAAGATGACTTCACCGTTGTCTATTGGGATTACAGGCATATGGGTATAGCCTATAACAACAATGCAGATGCAGACAGTATTACTCTGGATAATCTTCTTAATGATACTGAGACAGTAACGGAGTATCTTAAGGAGCGCTTCAATAAGGATAAGATATACATCATGGGTTTTTCCGGTGGATCCAAGATCGCTCTCATGGAAGTGCAAAGGCATCCTGAGAATTATTATGCCTATATCGGGATGGCACAGTGTGTTACCGACAGTGAAGAGAACGATACTGTCATGTATAACTTCATGAAGGGTGTTTTCGAGCGCAGGGGAGACAAAAAGAATCTGGCAAGACTTGAGGATGCTGTCACTCATCTTGACAGTGGTAACATTAAGTGTAACGATTGGTATGTGTATGTGGATCTTCTTCACGAAGCGGGCGGCGGAACCATCAAGGATAAGAGCGAGTTCGAAGGCATAACCTGGCCGATTATCACTGCTAAATGCTACACGCTCAAAGAGAAGATCGGATACGTCAAGGGCATGAAGATGTACCGTAAGACAAAGCTTGCGGAAGAACTGGATAACTTCGATTACAGGAAGACAATAACAGAACTTGAAGTGCCTGCGTTCTTCATCAGCGGTGAGTCTGATTACAACTGCCCGTGGGAACTGGTGCGTGATTATTGTGAATTGATCAAGGCGCCGCAGTAAAATTTTTATAAGATACAAGGCGCTGCACACAGTTCGTTGTGGGAGAATCCTAAGGATACGTGCAGAGCATTAAGAGAGATAAAGGAGAATACTTTAAATGGCTGACAGTTATCATCATGGCAATCTCAGGCAGGCCCTGATAGATGCCGGGATAAAGATCATCAATGAGAACGGTGAAGAGAACCTGTCCTTAAGAAAAGTCGCTGCGGCATGTGATGTATCGCACGCAGCACCTTATGCGCATTTCAAGGACAAGGAAGAACTTATCGATGCGATCAAGGAAAATGTCACCGAGAGGTTTATGGAAAAGCTCGTTGAAGCCGTTGAGGACAAGCCGACAGCTGATGCCGCGATAATAGCGATGGGCCGTGCATATATTACATTCTTCAGCAAGAATCCGGATTACTTCATCTTCCTCTTCGGCAAGCAGAACATTACCGCGCACCTTAAGATGAACAGGGAATTTAAAGACGACTATCCGCCGTTCCTTTTGCTCCGCAGGATGTATCTTAAGCATCTTGAAGAGAACGGTCTTGAGAAGACCTATGAGGAGCAGGAGATAGACATCATAAAGATATGGTCTATCGTTCACGGCATGGCTTCGATCGCCTGCATGAAGGGCGTTAAGTCTTCATTTAACTGGAATAACATTGATGAGAGGTTGTTGACCTGATGACTATTGAATACAGCGAACAACACGAATTCGAAAAGAATGAGCTCGAGAGGCTCTTCCTCTCGGTAAACTGGTCGTCGGGCCATTTCCCCGACAAGCTTGTTTTGGCAATGAGAAACTATAAGGCCGTTTATTCTGCATGGGACGGTGATAAGCTCGTTGGTCTCATTGCTGCGATGGATGACGGGATAATGAATGCATATGTGCATTATCTTCTCGTTGATCCGGAGTATCACGGAGCCGGTATCGGCAAAGAACTCGTTGAAATGGTAAAGGATTACTATAAAGATTACATGCGCATCTGCGTTATCGCATATGACACGGCAATCGAATTCTATAAGCACTGCGGATTTGAGGTAAGTGAAGGCGCATCGCCGATGTGCATAACGACACTCTGGACATAAGCGGAGGACAAAGGATGGAGATCTTTCTCGATATATTAGGCGAGATCGCAGAGATGTTAAAGCTGGTCGACGGACCGACTGATTACATGATGTCTTTTACGGTTGACTGGTTTATCGTGCTGGTTATTTTCGCGATCTTCGCAAAAAAGAAGAGAAAAGCGGTCTTCAGATTCCTGGCTCCTGTTCCGCTTATTAATTTTGCTGTCTTTTATCTCATTAACTTCACTAAGGGAGCGCAGCTTATCGGATTCTTAAGATACGGTCCGGGACTTGCCGCTGCGATCATCTATCTGCTGATTTCTCTTTGGATCTCCAAGGGAAAGAGGAGGGTCCTGCCTCTCATCATCAACGGTATCCTGACAGCACTTATCGGCGCGTGGATGGTGTTCTATGTTCTGGGACTGGGAGCGTCTTATCATTTCGGTAATTTCAGCCATCAGGGTTACAAGAAATCGATGGCAAAACTCATAGATGAGCTTGAAGCAAATTATGTCTTAAGAGATTACAAAGAGATCGACTTCGAAGCTTTAAGGGCAGAGTATATCCCGATGGCTCAAGAGGCCCAGAAGAATAAGGATGAAGCAGCATTCGCAGAGGCTGTTGCCAAGCTCTGTTATGAATTCCATGACGGTCATCTCTCGATAAACATCACAGACGATGAACTTGCTTCCAAAGTCAGCGAAAAGATGGCCGGTAATGATTACGGTTTCTCAATGATAAGAACCGATGACGGCAATACGGTCACGATACTTACAGAAGAGAATTCCGACGCATATGCGAAAGGCATCAGGAACGGCGTCACCATTACTTCCTGGGACGGTGTTCCGATCGATGAGGCAATTGCAAAGACGAGATGCGTCCAGTTCTCGATCTACATGGTCGCTTACCCGATAGCCGAGAACGAGGATGTTGTAAGGCCTATATTCCTGGCAGGTCAGGGCGGTGATGAGGTAAAGGTCGGATTCATCGATGAGAACGGAACTGAAAAGGAAGTGACCGTTAAGAGCATAGGAAGCTACCTTAACAGGCTTGATGCTGCTTTATGGCCTTTGACTGACAAGTGGTGTAGTGAATTTGCTCAGGCGAGGATGCTTGATGAGCATTGCGGATATCTTTGCATTCCGTGGGAATCATTCGATGATTCCAAAGATATTTCAGCTGCGCTCATGGATGAATATCCGGAATTAAGAGAGCTTCTTATCTCAAGGATCGAAGGACTTAAAGCGCAGGGAATGGACAGGCTTATCATCGACATAAGAGGCAATGACGGCGGTATCGATGTTGTCTATGAAGAACTTGTATCTCTCTTCACCAAAGAGACGATGATCACATACGGCGGCTTCTATGACGGAAAGGAATACCGCAAAAGCGATAACTGGGCATGGACGATAGAACCTGACGGAAGATACTGCGACATTCCTGTCGTGGTGCTTGTTAACGCCGGCACTGCAAGCTCCGGAGACATGCTGGCTTACCGTCTGTCCCAATGTCCCAATGTCACTATGATGGGACTGACAACGACCTGGGGATCGGCACAGAGCCTTGGCGGCATGTGCCTGCTCAGTGGCAGCAAGATCAGGGTAAGGTATCCCTTGATCGCATCTTTGGGCGAGAACAACGAGATCTTAGTCGACGCCGGCAAGGACAGAAAGAGCGGCATCGTGTTAGATGAGAAGATCCCGCTTGATTCCAAAGCACTTAAGATCTATTACGAATTGGACGCCGATTACGATCTGGCGTATGCAAGACACTACATTAATGGTAGTCTGAAGAAAGAGGACTGACGCAGTATCAAGGCGGAAGGTGTTATATGCGGTTAAAGAGTATAAATATATATTCGGATTATTTGGGAGATCCTGAAAATACCAAATCCCGCACCAAAGAATTGAGAGATGATGCGGAATTCCTGGATTATGTTTTTGGGGAAAAGATTAAATATGTTGATAATGCATACTTAAGACAGCTGAATGTTTGCTGTAATCCGGCTGTTCAGGAAATATGTATTAGCAGAGATTTTCCTGAAGGATATCCTCAGATTTCAGTTCCATTTGATCATTCAATGTATTGTTTAATGAATGAAGAGGATAAAGATTTGTTTTGGATTAATACGATCGAAAAGATTTTCGAATATCTGTCACCTAAAATGCAATCCGATGAGGAAAAGATAAAACAGTATATTGATCTTCTTCGATCAAGTGATATTAAGAGCTACAAGCAAAAAGTCAGGGCGTCTTATGAAGCTTGGCAGAATGAATGAGTAATGCACAGGATAAGAACGGCCGGATATTTCCGGCCGTTTGTTTATATTTTTGATGCCGTTTTGATTCTTCATGCTGTTAAACTGACCATCTCGTAAAGAGATATGAGGAGTTAACTATGAAAAAGACAAACATATTATGCGGCATTCTTGCGCTGACATTTTTATTTACGGGATGCAGTGCCGGTGCGGCAAAGACTGATACGAATGACACCACAGCTTCTGAGGCTGTATCTGAAAGTGCGGAGACTGAGGCTTCGACAACTGCGGCAGAGACTACAAAGGAAGCTGAGCCTTTTAAGTTTAATCCACATGTACATACTAACCTGATATCTGAGTACTTTAAGGATGAATGGTGGGAATCGTTCTATAACATGTGCGATGCAATGCGTGAAGGCAAAGATACTTTCGAGTGCATTGATGAAGAATGCTTCAAGGTCTGCACACACGATGTATTTATTGGAACCTTTTTCCCGGCGGCATGTACGATCGTAGTAGGTGACGGTTATGAGAACGGTATCGGCAAACTGAAGTACAAGATGGACAAAGATAAGTTCCTGGAAAGACAGGCTGCCTTTGAGAAAGAGATCGAGAGGATGCTGAATGAAGCGATCCGCACGGATTACTCCGAATTCGAGAAGGTTATGGGCCTTTATGATTATATGTGCAAGAACTTCAGATACGATTATGAGCCGTTGGACGGGCAGGGAATAGACGATTTCAGTGATTATGCCTGCCTTACAAAAAAGAACGGTATCTGCTGCGAGTTCGCCGGAGCATATTCATATCTGCTGCTCCAGGCAGGAGTGGATGCGACACCTTTTGAAGGCGACGGCGAGGCAGGTTATCACGGCTGGACATATGTTGTTGTCGGAGGCAAGGGATATCACTGCGATGCTACATGGGGATCGCACGGCGAGAATCCTGATGCCAAACTGACTCTGCAGTATTTTATGATGACTGAAGAGGAACGCATCAAAGACGGCTTTAATAAGGAAACGCTCCGGCCGGATCTGATATGGCCTTTTGTAGAAAAGATAACGGGTGATTTTTCCGCGACAGATGAGACATTCAAGCCTTTTCACAATTATCTGTATTTCGTGGAAATGGATACCGTGAGAAATGTCGTTGTTTTCGAAGAAGTCGGAGGCGAACGGTTCGAATTAAGCTACGGAGATCTTTAACCCTTGAAAGCCGGCCGGTTAAGCGCCGGCTTTTTTATTGTATGCAAATATATATCTCTATGATAAAATTTCTTTGAATTTTTCGAGGGGGATCTTATATGAATATTACTAAGGCTGAATTAAAGGACCTTCAGGAGATCCTTGATCTGCAGTATCTTGCTTATCAGAGCGAGGCTCAATTATTCAACAACAAGGACATTCCTCCGCTCAAGGAGACTCTCGAAGAATTAACCGAAGAATTCAATAAAGGCATTATCTTAAAGATGACAGACGGCGATAAGATCGTAGGCTCAGTCAGAGCTTATGAGAAGCGCCGCACTGCTTACATCGGCAAGCTCATGGTGCATCCCGATTACAGGAATCAGGGCAACGGCACCATGCTCTTAAAGGCGATCGAAAAGTTTTACTTCGAGTGCAGGCTTGAGCTTTTTACCAGCACGAAGAGTGTCGATAACATAAGGCTTTACGAGTCTTTAGGTTACAGGAAGTTCAAAGAACAGAAGATCGACGACGAACTGACATTCGTATATTTGGCAAAAGACTGATCAAAGAGGGGTTCATATGGGAAAGAAGATCGCACTTATCATCGCATCAGTAATCGCGGTTGCCGGCATCGGAACATGCATTGCCGGATTCGTCTCGGAGAAGGCTGACAGCACCGGCGGAAAAGTGATCGACATCAACGATCCTTCTTCTTTTGTGCCCGGCGTATCAGGCAAAGTCCATCTTTACAGCGAAGATCTTTTCGAAGTCGAGAAAGGCTTAAGCACCTACACACCTTATGAACTTGAAGAATATGAATACTCATACATCGTGAGCGGTATCGATACCAACCCTTTTGCGATAGGGCGCTATCTCGTGCCCAAAGATGACCAGGGAAGGCTCATCTACAATGTAAAGGTAATGGAATGTCCGGATGAGACATGGCAGAAGGTCTATGACTTCATCATCGCTTATTACGAGAGGCTTTATGCGATCGTGAGCGAAGATCCGGAAGCTAATCCCGAATACTTAGAGTCCCTGACTGCGACGCTTTCAGATGAGGGCCGTGAGGCACTGAAGAATTCGATCTCGCATACGATGTGTGAAGTAACTCCTTCAGTCAATTATGCGGGGATCAAGCTCACTGGAATCATCATTGCAGCTGTGGGGCTTCTTGCGGTCTTAAGCATCCTTTTGTCATATAAGCTCAAGGCAAGGCAGATCGTGTTGGGATATGTTGTCTTAGTGATCGCCGGCCTGCTCGTAATGCTTTTCGCAGTAAGAAAACAGATTGCCACTATCCTGTCTCTTAAGGAATATCAACCGGGTGCTTATACCATTAAGTACACGGCAGATTATAAGCTTGACGATATGCTGGAAGCAGGCGTTACCAATGAAGCCGGGCTCCTCTCTTGGGCCGGCGATAAACTGTTCTACGGCCTGCCGGTATCGATGAACGGAAATACATTCGGATGTGCTGCGTTCCTGGTAACTGATGAGAACGGCAATCACCTTATGGGACGTAATCTGGATTATCCTGAGGCTGACTGTCTCATGATCTACTGCGATCCCAAAGACGGTTACGATTCGATCGCGATGGTCGACTTATCGATCGTTAACATCGGCAGCGGTGAAGGGCAGATGTCACCCACATCTCTTACAGGCAAGGCCGCTGCTCTTGCTGCGCCCTATTTCGTAGTTGAAGGAATGAATGAGACCGGACTTGGTGTATCGATCCTTGAGCTTGAGACTGAAGAGATCCATCAGGATACGGGCAAGCAGGATATCCTCATCAATGTCGCCGTAAGAGCTGTTCTCGACAAGTGCGCAACAGTCGATGAGGCAGTCGCTTTCTTTGAGAAATACGACATGAATACAATGCTCGGCACATCGTTCCACCTCTTCGTTTGCGATAAGACCGGAAAGAGCGTTGTAGTCGAATGGTTCGGCGACAAGATGTATGTCAAAGAGAACCCTGCAGTTACAAATTACGTTGTCTGCACAACAGATGCTTACATCGATCCCGGCAACGACACGCGCTATGAAGACCTCATGAAGGAGCTTGATTCATGCAGCCGTGTAGCTGACCCAAAGAAGGCAATGAGCTTCCTTGAGATGGTCGGTTACGATAACAAGAAGGGCAGCGTAGGCACCGAGTGGTCCTGCGTCTACGATCTCGATAACTTCACCGTGACTGTATGCTTCGACGTAAAGTACGGAGAGCCCGTATTCATTACGAAGGATTCTTTTAAGTAAATACCTTACATCGGTGAAGTAAACCAGAGGATCGCAAGTGCTATGATTCCCATGGCACAGAGAACTGAGAGTACGATTCCTATTACGATCTTCTTTTTGATGAATGCGAAAACAGCAAGCCCGATGAGGACCATGTAGATAAGTGCGATAAGGCTTGTCAGGCCGAAGCTAACTGTTTGCATAATGAGTGACCTCCTTTAGATCAGATCAATGTATACGGAATACCAGTTGTCACTCAATTTATAAAAGCGCTGGTATTCCTGTGAGCACCAATTGTTCTTTACCGTCTTATCAATGGGGCCGTCTTTGCAATAGATCATGCATCCGTAATATCCGTCTTCTGCAAAGATGACGTATTCCTCAGTTACAAAGATGAGGTTGGGACCGCTCCTGTGTGTGACCTCGTAGAATGTTTCCCTCAGTTCATCAAGCTTGGAACTGATTGCAGTTTCTTGCTCGAGATCAAGTGCTGTGAAATCCTCATCTTCGCTCCTGATGCTTAAGCGGTAAGCACCGCTCTCATCGTCATAATGAAGGTAGAATTCAGCACCGCCACCAGTGATGTCCTGCAAATATACTGCAAGTTCCGTCAATGATTCCCCATGCTTCGAAAAACTCTCTTCGAACTTTTTGCTGTCGGAACATGATGTGACCATGAACACTGGTGCAAAGAGAAGCACTGCCGTGATAACAGTTGTGATAACTTTTACGGACTGAATTTTGAGCCTGCGCACGGGTTTTAAGTCCTTTCCTGTCCTTCTATAAGAGATATTGCCTCTTCGAATGAAACTGCTTTATTTGTGAGAAGGAGATTCTCGACCTGCTTCATGTGCCTTTGTGTCCTGTAACCTGACGGAACAAGGTCATTGTATTCGTCGAGTCTGGCCGTTTGGTCAGCAAGCCGGTACTGAAGTTTGGCAAGTTCAGATCTCATGTTTTCCCGAAGATTCAGATCTGCTCTTACTCTGTTATCTTCGGACTCCATGAAGAGCTTCAGCTTTCTTTTAGCAACTAAGATACCGATGGCGCAAATCAATATAAATACGCCGGCAGGAAACAGGAAGGCTACCCTGAAAGCATAATGAGTGTGATCTCCGCGTTCCTGCGCCAGGAACTCAGCAATAGATGCCCAGAAATAAGTCGGCACCAGCATGATCAGAGTCGTGATGACAGATGCTTTCAGGAAGGGCTTGAAATAATAGAAGATGCTTCTTTGTTCCGTGGTCATGTCGAAGGGTCTTGCGAGCCTTTGTTCATGATCTGTGATCCTGTCATTGATGTTTTCTGCTTCCAGGTACTCTTTGTTAAGGAAACGTGCAAGTTCAATGCTTTCATCTCTGTCCATCCTGCTGCCTCCTTCCGTGCTGTTTTCGATGCCTTGTAATCAGTTCACGACGAGATAATATCCCTCGGCTTCGCTGTAATGAACCTCGAGCTGACGGAAATATCCGCCGAGCATCATGTCGTGTGTGAATTCGCCGTTGACCTCTACCGTCTGTCCGTCCTTTTGGATAACGGATAAAGTTACTCTGACATTAAACGGCTTATCGGGTTCGGCGTGCTTGATGACGCTTCTTTCAAGGATCTCGATAGTTAAGAGATCGCCATGTTTAAGAACGCCCATGTTGCCATAGCGGACTCCGCCGATGTTCGCATTCTCGCCGTTGATGTCGATTGAATAGTCGATCTCTATGACATTATCCGCTTCACAGACAACGCCGATCACAGCTGTTCTCTCCTCATAGTGAAGACCCGAAGAGCCCCAGGATTCATAGCCTAAGGACTCGATATAAGAAGGTGTAAGGATGTCCTTGTTCTTGGTGTCCGTGGCTCTGTAGAAGCCCGGCTGATCCATGACTCCGTTTGTGTTTTTGACCATGATGTAGTTGTCGAACGTATCTTCCATCAGCGTGTAGATTCTCTCGTTCTTATCATCGCCTACGTATCCTATGCATTCTCTTAATGAATCGTTGCTCATGCTATTCTTAAGAGTTCCGAAGAATGCATATTCTCTTCCGTTATAATTGATCACGGCTTCGCCCATTGCGCTGCTTTCCTGAGTAAAGGAGGGAGCACCGGCCGGAAGATCCGGCGCGGGAGTCCTGTTCATAAGTGAGCATCCGGACATAAGGAATGCTCCGCTTAAGATAAGTGCCAATATCTTTTTATTCATCATATCTGTCTCCGGTTAAATGTCTTCTTTAAGGTAAAAACCGTCTGCTGCGTCACGTTCGATCGAGAGACCGACCAGGTATGCTCCGAGCATCATCTCGCGGTCGTAAGAACCCGTGACCTCATAAACATTGTCATTTGCGTCCGTGACCTTGAATGTAATGCTTAAGTTAAATGGTGCATTCTTATCTGCCTTGTCACCGAGTTCGACCTCTGTAATTCCAATCTTTATGAGCTCACCCTTCTTGTAAGGTGTTCCGCTGACATAGCCTGTCTCTCCGCCGCCTGCGAATTCGCCGTTGATCTGATATTCATAGCTCAGCATCTTAATGTTATCTGCGTTAAGGATCAGTCCGACGGTTGCAGCGGGCTGCTCACTGTGGCGCCCTGAATCGCACCAGCATTCGAAGCCCAATGGTTCGATATATTCCGGTGTATAGATATCCTGCCTCATCGTGTCGACCGCTCTGAAGAACCTGGTGTCACCCGAATAGCTGTAGATGTTCTTGACCAGGATGTAGTTGTCATAAGGGTCTTCGGCGATGGTATAAACACGCCTGTTCTCATAATGCTCTATGTGACCTAAGCATTCTCTTATCGAATAATCCTTATATTCGTCGGAGATAGAGCCGTAATCGACATAGGTCCTGCCGTTTACAGTGACTGACATCTCGCGGCAGCTGTCATCATAGACATAATCGAAGATCTCCGGGTTAGCGGGCAGGTCGAAGTTATTGTTCTTATTGCCCATATTCTTGTGCGGCTTGCAGCCCGTGAAAAGAATGGCTGCGCCTAATACTATTGCTATGGTTCTTACTGTTTTCATTTCCATAAATCCCCTTTCATGGCTGCGGCTATAATACACCCTGCGAACTCGAAATGCAACAATTATTTATTGAAAATCAATAAAAGTGTATCGAATGTTAATTTGTTTTTATTGTTTTGCGAGCGCGAAAACCTTGCGGCACAAGGGATGTGCGATATGGGGACAAAATGCAAATGAATGATAGGTTTTTTTACAAAAATACCGAAGTAAAAACATATATGCCGGCTTATATATGCTAACCTGATTAAAAGGAATTTCAGGGAGATTTTATATGCAGCAAAGAAACGGTTATTCCATCCTCGGCTACGGATGCATGAGGTTTACCAGGAACGGAAATACGATAGATTTTGACAAGGCCGAGAAGGAATTCATGCGCGCCTATGAACTTGGTGTCAATTATTTCGATACCGCGTATATATATCCCGGCAGCGAAGAGCTTGTCGGCCGCATCATCGAGAAGAACGGCATCAGGGACAAGATCCGCCTTGCCACAAAGCTCCCGCAGTACCTCATCAGGAACCGAGCAGGACTCGACAAGTATTTCGATGAGGAGTTAAAGCGCCTCCGCACGGATTATGTGGACAATTATCTCATGCACCACATGACCGATATCAACCAGTGGGAGAAGCTCAAGGAATTAGGCATCGAAGACTGGATCGCGGAGAAAAAGAAGAGCGGCCAGATCAGGAACATCGGCTTCTCCTTCCACGGCAACACGAATTCATTCAAGGCTATCCTGAACGCATACGACTGGGATTTCTGCCTCGTGCAGTACAACTATTTCGATGAGTTCACACAGGCAGGAAGAGAGGGCATCAAGGCAGCTCACGAGAAGGGTTTGTCGGTATTCATCATGGAGCCTTTAAGAGGCGGCAAGCTGGTCGACCTCCTGCCTGAGAAAGCAAAGCGCGAGATCGCTTCTGACCCTCACGGCTGGACGCCTGCGGAATGGGCGTTCAGATGGCTCTGGGACCAGCCCGAGATCACCTGCGTACTGTCCGGCATGAACTCCGTCGACATGGTCGAAGAGAACTGCCGCATCGCTTCGGAGGCCAAGGCCGGCGGCTACGGTCCCGCCGAGAAGGAATTCATATCAAAGATCAAGTCATACATCATCGAGAGCACGAAGGTAAACTGCACCGGCTGCAGATACTGCATGCCCTGTCCCAAGGGCGTCGACATCCCGGCGATCTTCTCGTGCTATAACCACATGTACTCCGAGAATAAGAGTTCCGGAAGGCTCGAGTATTTCCAGACTGTCGCACTGCGCATAACACCCGCCGACGCATCGCTCTGCGTCAAGTGCGGAAAATGCGAGCAGCACTGCCCTCAGGAGATCCCTATCAGGGAGAAGCTCGTTGAGGCCGACAAGGCACTGCGCCCCTGGTGGCAGAAGATCTATCTCAAGCTCGCCAGAAGAGTCATGGTCGGCAGGAAGCGCGGCTGATTATTGATCCTGGCTCTGTTTTCCCGACTTCAGTTCAGTAAAACATTCGAAATATGACAGGTTCTTCAGACTGTGGCAGGACCCGTTGCTTTTGTGATGACAAGGTGATACTTTATCGTTAAATGTTCTGAGTGCGGAAGGTCCGTCCTGACGCGGAAGGCTTTAAGTAAATCTTCATGCTTATTTGCTTCAGAACCTTGTTTGCTCTGACAGAGTAAGAAGAGGTCAAATGGAGAAGAAAGTTGCTCTTATCGGCATGTTTGGCGGCGCATCTGCGCGAGATCTGATTTTCGAGGTCTGCCAAAAATGACTGACATCAAAGACATATTAAACCGGCTTTGCGACGGCCGTGATCTTACGCGCGAAGAGATAATTTCCCTGCTCGAAAACAGGACACCCGAGATACAGTCTTTCCTTGCGGAAAAGGCATCTGCGGTTGCCCGTTCGCATTATGGCAACAAGGTCTACGTAAGAGGCCTGATCGAGTTCACCAACTACTGCAAAAACGACTGCTACTACTGCGGCATAAGATGTTCGAACAGAAATGCCGACAGATACAGGCTGACCGAAGAGGACATCCTGGGATGCGCGTCCTACGGCTATGACCTGGGCTTTAGGACGATCGTTCTGCAGGGCGGCGAGGATGCCTACTATAAGGATGACATGATCGTCCGCATCATTAAGGCCATCAAGAACGAGCACCCTGACTGTGCGGTCACGCTGTCGATAGGCGAGAAGAGCTATGAGTCATATAAGGCGTTCTACGATGCCGGCGCAGACAGATATCTTCTAAGGCACGAGACCGCGGATTTTGATCACTATGCAAAACTTCATCCGGCAAACCTGTCCCCCGGGAACAGGCAGCAGTGTCTGTTTAACCTTAAAAAGATCGGTTTCCAGACCGGCGCGGGATTCATGGTCGGTTCACCTTATCAGACAAATGAGAATATCGCAGATGATCTCCTGTTCCTTAAAAAACTCGATCCCGAGATGATCGGCATCGGCCCCTTCATCCCTCATCAGGACACGCCTTTTAAGGACATGCCGGCAGGCGGATTAGACCTTACGCTTT
Organism: Oscillospiraceae bacterium; assembly: GCA_902764825.1. Classification (GTDB taxonomy): domain Bacteria; phylum Bacillota; class Clostridia; order Saccharofermentanales; family Saccharofermentanaceae; genus Saccharofermentans. The sequence goes on along the minus strand of CACWXL010000004.1, from coordinate 131,582 downwards.
ACCTTCTGAGCATAATCAGACTGATGCTCCCGACGGTCCTGCTTCCCGCAACTACCGCGCTCGGCACGATCAACCCGAGAGGCCGCGAACTCGGGATCCTGGCAGGCGCAAATGTCATAATGCCTAACCTCTCACCCGTGGGAGTCAGAAAGAAATACGCACTTTACGACAACAAGATCTGTACCGGCGAAGAAGCCGCCGAATGCATGAACTGCCTTAAGCACAGGGTAGAGAGCATAGGCTACGAGATCGTCACCGACAGGGGCGACAACGTCAGATACAAAAGGGCCTGATAAAAGGTTTATCCGGCACTTGGATTTATTTGATCAGCTTTCCGGCACCGGAATAATCAGATCAGTTTTCCGGCAGACTGCAGATTGATTCAATTTTGCTCAAAGAATGCCTATGTTCTAAATTGTATTCATTTTCGCACCGCGCATAATGTGTTGAGTGTCTTGTGGGGAGGCACAAAAACATTTTTAAGAGGTGATATTAATGAAAAATACGATCTGCACCAAGACAGCTTCTGCAGCGCTCTGTGTTGCAGCTGCAGCTTCCCTGGCATCTTGCGGTCTCCCGCTGAAGCAGCCGGTCTACACGGCGGCAACCACGGCTTCTGATGCAACTGCTGAGGTCCTGACAACTGATGTGCCTGCCGCAACTTCCGATACTCTTGCAGATGATGCTCCCGCATCAACCGGCAACCCTTATGAAGGTTTCATTGAGGGCTTCAAGAAGGCCGTCAATGAGCCGCAGGACGCCTGGTACTACGGCCCGGATGCCGATCCCGCAAATGTTTCCGACAGCGGTGTGGGAATTGCAATTACCGGCATCTGGGGCGACACGTTCAATTACATCCTTTACGACATGGATAAGGACGGTACCGACGAGCTCTTCATCGGCGAAGAAGTCACAGACCAGAGTGAGCCGCGCATCAACATCCTCGGCGTCGTAACGGTCGCTGACGGCAAATACAAGATCGTCGCCGCAGGCTGGGAGAGATCCGAACTCTCGTATCTCGGCGGCACGAACTTCTATGAGACCGGTTCCAGCGGAGCAAACTTCCACGCCGCTTCCCTCTACACCTACAATACAAGCAAAAAGTCCCTGGATCTCCTTTACACGATAGAGTATGAGGACCAGGGAAACGGCACCACATCGATCGAGCTTTTCGAAGGCGAGAACGGCAAGGTCAAGTCCAATACCGCATCCTGCAAAGACAAGGAAGCCGAGACAAAGTTCGATCAGGCCAAGAAAGACGCTTCCAAAGATCAGAACGAGCTCCTCGGCAAAAAGTGGACCAAGGTCTCATTCAAGTAATCTTTAAACCGCTTTTGCGCTTTTGGGGTTGTCCCGGCAGGGATGACCCCTTATTTTTTGTGTCCTGATTTAGGTGACGGCTTTTTCGAGAGCTTCCCGATAACAAAACAGACCGAATACACGATCAGGAGCATCACCGTGACAAGGAAGATGAGCCCCGCCGGGTAGAGCTTCTCGCCTGTGATGTCGAAAATCCATTCCAAAGGCGAATCCTTCGTCGGATACATCAGGAAAAAATAATTCACGCCGAACCTGCGGTCAATGAAATAGATCGGCGGCGTGACCAGCGCCAGGAACAGGTACGAATACCAGAAGTGCTTAAAGCTCACATGAACTTTGTCCTTGACCAGGAACACGAGCGGGACGAACACGATCAGCGAGTGTGTAAAAAAGCAAAGCATCGACACCGGCGACCAGAACGGCCTGTATGTCCAGTCGGGAAACAGCAGCGCGCCTACTGAACCCGGCAGTATCAGGACTAGCGAGACTTCAGCCAGGAAGGCTCTTACTCTGCCGCGCGTGACCGACGCCAGGATGTTCACGAAAAGCCCGAGATTGCACAGGTGCAGCGGCAGGAATTCCGGAACGTTGTAGCCTTCTCTGACGAGCAGCACGTCCTGGACCAGCTCGCCCGCAAGCGCTGCGATCGACAGTCCGAGCGCCGCCCTGAGCGCAGCCTTCTCACTGCTCCTTCTGACGAGAAGAAGCCCCGCGGCTGTTGCTGCCGCAATAAATACGAGCATTCCGATGTGCTCAGGACAAAAATGCGTGAAAGTAGTCATGCTGTCCGGCGCCTTCTTATTGATGCCCTTATTGTAACACCGCGTGCTTCTGTGTTTTGTCAAAACTCCCGGCAAAACACCCGGCGCCGCCTGGCATTCCGCCTGGAAAATGACCGTTTTTGACCCGAAATCCCGGCAAACCCCCCGGCGCCGCCTGGTATTCCGCCTGGGATTCTACCGTTTTGACCCCAAACTCCCGGCAAAACATCCGGCACCGCCTGGCATTCCGCCTGATGTTTTATCAAACTTCGAAAAGTACGGCTGTTTATCCGGCTATAGCCGTACTTTTAGCCTGCAATATGGCCCAAAACATCGATATTCCCGGCTGTTTGTCCGGCTATAGCCGCACTTTTAGCCTGCATTTCGTTTTGAACGTGATTTTTTGTTGTGGATTGAAAATCTAGGCGATTTTCTAGGCGCCGCCTAGATTTTTGCCTGGATTTTTAGCAGTTTTGAAGTGAATTCTAGGCGATTTTCTAGGCGCCGCCTAGAATTTTGCCTGGATTTCGTGGCCTGAACGGCAGAATGAACGGCGCCGCCGCCCGTTTTGCCGCCCGTTTTGCCGCCCGCACGCACCCGACCCGAACCCGTGACCTTATAGTGTGCATTCGACTATAGAACCACCCCACTGCCGGCATGTAAAACCGCTCTTTTGTGCAATAGCGGGGTAGTGCGAATTGAAGATGTCTTGTTCTATAATAGGAGTGTCTCGGTTTTCGATTTATTTAGAGGGTTTTATGCGCAATAACAGGAAGACGCTCTCGCTGACGCTTACAGCGACCTTTATTCTCGTGGCTTTGCTCGTAACGTATACGACAAGGCTTATGTATCTGTCGTCCTATTCACATACATATGAGATCGGCAACGATAAGGCGGCGGCGATTACCGCTGATATCGAGAATTATCTTGAGACCGCGAGATCGGTCCTCTGGGTGGCTGCGGATACAGTTGATCACATGGTCGCGAAAGGTGCGACTTATGAAGAGATCGTCGAGTACATAACCCGTGAGTCGACCAATACGGCGTCGCAGTTTGACAGCAGTTACACCGGAATCTATGGATACATCAACGGCCGCTATGTTGACGGCGTCGGCTGGAAGCCGCCGGAAGATTACGATCCTACGGTCAGGGACTGGTACAAGGAGGCCGTGGCTGCAGGCGGTGAGCCGCTGGTCGTAAATCCTTATGTCGATGCGCAGACGGGGAATGTCATTATCTCGGTCTGTAAGGCGCTTTCCAATAAAAACGACGTGTTAGGCCTGGATCTCACGCTCTCGGGCGTGCAGGAGACGGTGGAAGATATCCAGATCTCAGGCAACGGATATGGTTTTATCCTGAATTACGACGGTACGGTCATTGCCCACAAGGACAGCAGTGAGAAGGGCAAGAATTACAGCGAGGATCCTGACAGGAAAGAGCTCTATGAGGCGATGATGAGCACCGAGAAGGGCAATTTCGAGATGGTCATCGACGGAAAGAAGTGCACCGTCTTTGTGGATGAGGTCCTTAACCAGTGGCATCTGGCGATAGTGGTTGAGAAGAGCGCGCTGCTCAAGAGTACGTGGAGCGTGCTTACCGTGAGCGTGCTTGTAGGACTTCTTGTTTTCGCGCTCATATCGGTATTCTACATCATCGGTTACAGGCACGAGCGCAAGGTCAACAAGCGCATGGAAGAGATGAATGCGAATGAGCAGAAGAGGGAATATGAAGCTAAGCTCCTCATGCTCGAAAAGAAGGCCGCCGACACCGCGAACAAAGCCAAGAGTGACTTCCTGGCCGACATGTCGCATGAGATCAGGACGCCGATAAATGCAGTGCTCGGCATGAACGAGATGATCTTAAGAGAGTCAAAGGACGATCAGATCCTGGAGTATTCGTCCAACATCAAGAGCGCCGGAAATACGCTTCTGTCGATCATAAACAACATCCTTGATTTCTCGAAGATCGAAGACGGCAAGATGACTTTGGTCCCTGTCGAATTCGATGTTGCGGAGCTCATAAATAATCTCGTAAATACGATCAGCGAGCGTGCGCGCCTTAAGGGGCTGGAGTTCATAGTTGAGGTCGATGAGACGATCCCTTCGAAGCTCTACGGTGATGACGTGAGGATCTCGCAGATCGTGATGAACCTGCTTACCAACGCTGTTAAGTATACGGAGAGCGGAAGTGTCACGCTGCGTGTCAGGAACAACGGTACGGCGGGCGGCGATGCCAATCTCAGATTTGAAGTTGCCGATACCGGCATTGGTATCAAGGATGAAGATCTGAGCAAGCTTTTCGAGTCCTTCAAGCGTATTGAAGAGAAGCGCAACCGCCATATCGAAGGAACGGGCCTCGGCATCTCGATCGTTTGCAAGCTCCTTGCCATGATGGACAGCAAGCTTGATGTTGAGAGCAAGTATGCGATCGGTTCGACATTCGGATTCGACTTAAGGCTCCGTATCGTTGATCAGGAGCCTGTGGGCAGATATGACGGCAGGAAGAAGACGGTATCCAGTCACGGCGAAGAGGTTCACCTCCATGCGCCTGACGCAAGGGTGCTCGTAACGGACGACAATGCCATGAACCTGAAGGTCGCAGAGAACTTCATGAAGATATTCGGAATAAAGCCTGTCACGTGTTCTTCGGGCAAAGAGACGATCGAGCTCATGAAGAAGGACAAGTTCGACATAGTTTTCCTTGACCACATGATGCCTCAGATGGACGGCATTGAGACGCTTAAGGTATTGAAGGATGAAGATCTCCTTAACGGTGCCACTGTGATCGCACTTACCGCAAACGCCGTGGTAGGCGCGGAAGGACAGTACCTGAGTGCCGGATTTGACGGGTATCTGTCGAAGCCTATCACGATACAGGAACTCGAGAAGACCCTCAGGAAATATCTGCCTCAAGGATCTGTTGAAGACCTGGCGCAGGATGCTGAAGAAGAAAAGCCTGCTTCAGTCTCGCTTGATAAGGTGCGCTCTTTAGGGCTCAACGTTGATGCAGGTCTTATGTATACATGCAGCGATGAGGATTTCTATTTAGAGCTCCTGACGGATTATGCAAGAAGCGCTGATGACAAGTGTTCCGAGCTTTCTTCATATCTCGAAAAGGGTGACCTCAAGAACTACGAGATCCTTGTACATTCGCTTAAGAGTGCTTCAAAGACCGTTGGAGCAGATGAGCTGTCCGACCGGGCGAAGGCGCTTGAGGAGGCTTCCAGGGATCAGAACACGGACTTTGTAAATGCCAATCACGAAGCCTTTGTCACGGGCTTCAGAGAGCTCGCGGCGAAGATCCTCGGCTGACCTTATATATCAAGGGATCCTTAGAGTATTTCATATCCCCGTTTGATATAATAGAAGGGTAGTAATTCCTTTTATGGAGTAAGGGGGGATTTATTATGTTCGTAAATAAGCTCAATCAGCTCTACAAGCCTTACAGACTTTTGTACTATTACGAAGCTTCACCTGAAGAGATCAGGAATTTCCGCGAGGGTATTGTTCCGGAGAAGATCGGCAAATACGAGGGTGCCTTTGGTACCTACGATCATGTCGGCGTTTTCTATGTTAAGCAGCTCGGAGGATTCGTCATCGGCATCGAATACAGGATCGGTGATGAGAGAGTTGCATATCCGGAAGACCTTAAGATGATCGAACTGGAAGGCACGTTCTTCTATTCGATCGAAGTTGACAGCGGCGTTGAGACCGATAAGGAAGCGATCAGGGAACTTTTCGAGAAGATCGCATTGGATGACGATGCGCACAGGTCGTATTCCGATCTCTCGATCAAGGAAGAGACGGAGGTCATCGGTATCTTCCAAAGCGAAAGGAAGGAGAGGATCCTTTACGAATGGAAGGTCGATATCGACCGCGCTGCAGCGATCATAAATGACGACATGGACGCTTTGAAGAAGAAGACTCTCTACAGGCAGTCGTTCTTCGATCCAATCACGCAGCACTATAACTGGAATCACCTGGAGGCGTTCCTGGAGATGCCGATGGACTACGGGATCAACGACTATGCGTTCGTTCATTTTGACATCAAGGAGTTCAGGGTAATAAATGAGGTCTATGGCCATATTGCCGCAAATAAAGTGCTTTGTAACATTGTTAAAGCGATGAATGAAGCCGATTTTGTCTATGCGAGCGCAAGGTGTCACAACGACAATTTCGCCATGATGATCCAGGACATGCCGGAGCAGGAAATGGTGGAGGTGCTGGAGAAGTTTTTCGAAGACCTGTCACATCTGGAGGGCGATCCGAACTACAAGATCTACTACAGAGTCGGCGTTGTTCCGATGCAGAGAACTATTCTTAACGGCAACCGTGTCGCTGATGCCGCCAAGCTCGCCCAGTCGATGGGCCAGAACATGAATAAGACGGAGATCATCTTCTTTACAGACAAGATGCATGACGACATCTCATGGGGCAACTACATCAAGGCTTCGATCGACCGGGCGATCGCAAATAATGAGTTCATTGTATTCTTCCAGCCGAAGTTCGACCTTACGGGCGATTCGACCGAGCTCAAGGGCATTGAGGCCCTCATAAGGTGGAACTACGGACATAAGGAGTTCTTAGCGCCTTCGAAGTTCGTGCCGTTCTTCGAAAAGGACGGATCCATAGGCAAGATCGACGATCTGGTCTTGACTAAAGCTTGCGAGACCTTGGCCAGATGGAAGCATGAAGGCAGGAAGCTCTATACGGTATCGGTAAACCTCTCAAGGAGCAGGTTCTACTTTGAGAATCTCATAGAACACCTGGTATCGATCGTAGACAGATATCATGTGGACCATCAGTATATCGAGTTCGAACTTACAGAGAGCGCCACATACGAAGACATGGACCACATGATCGGGATCCTTGAAGAGCTGCGCGAGAGGGGCTTCCAGATATCGATGGACGACTTCGGTACAGGATATTCATCACTGTCGCTCCTTACCGAGATGCCGCTTGACACGCTGAAGATCGACAAGAGCTTTGTCGATAAGCTTGGCGTCGAAAAGGAGCAGAAGGACGATGTTATCGTAATCAGTCACATCATCACACTCGCAAAGGAACTCGGATTCATTACTCTTGCTGAAGGCGCTGAGAATGAGGCCCAGGTAAGAAGGCTCAAAGAACTCGGCTGCGAGACGGTTCAGGGATACTATTTCAGCAGACCCGTGCCGATCGGGGAGTTCGAAGAGAAGTACAACAAGTAAGGCAACATTGGTCATGTTGCTCTCTGTGTTGCTCTTTTTGTCCGCCTAGAAGGCAACAAATCCTTAACCGGGATGGGGGAAGCTTGAAACAAGCGCTTTTACGAGATTGTCATATTTCACAAGCGACATATCTTGATTTAAGGTGTACAATCGTGTCGCTATGTTAGAAAGAATCAAGAAAGATCCGGTCTTATTCATCTCAGGAATACTTGCAATAGTATCCTGTTTCTTCGTGCATCCGGATAAGGAATATATCGGCTACGTTGATTTCAGGGTGCTCTCGATCCTTTTCTGCATGATGATCGTCGTATCCGAACTCGTAATATTAGGAGTCTTCGACAAGCTCACGAATAAGCTCCTGTCCAAAGTCCATTCATCGCGCCTCGTGTCGCTGATATTAGTCTGGCTCTCGTTCTTCCTAGGAATGATCCTCACGAATGACGTAACGCTCGTAACTCTCGTGCCTTTCGCGATTGCGCTTATGAAGTCATTTGACGACAGGAAGACACTGACGTTCACTCTGATATTAATGACTGTTGCGACCAATCTGGGAAGCATGCAGACGCCGATCGGAAATCCTCAGAACATCTATCTTTACACGCATTACAACATGGAGATGGGGCACTTCCTAACGCTCGTGCTGCCTTATTCACTGTGCTCTCTGGTGCTCGTTACTATCGCGGTATTCGTCCTTTGCAAGGACATGAAGATACAGCACGGGAAGGAGCAGGAGCAAAAGAAGATCTCCGGCATCAGGCTCGCGGTCTGCATCGTGCTCTTTGTCTTGAGCCTCCTTGTCGTATTGAAGGTCATCGAATACTATATCGTACTTGGCATCATGATCATCGCGATGCTCATAATGGATCGAAAAGCATTCAAGGGCGTTGACTACACGCTCCTTATCACGTTCGTATTCTTCTTCGTTTTCGTAGGCAATATGGGAAGGATCGAGATCGTTTACGAGACTATCTCCAAGATCGTCGAGAAGTCACCTGCGATCACTGCGATCGCATCTTCACAGGTAATAAGCAACGTTCCTGCAGCGATCCTTCTGTCGGTATTTACGGACAACGGTGACGCTCTTGTGATCGGCACCAACTTAGGCGGCCTCGGAACCCTCATCGCGAGCATGGCAAGCCTTATAACATACAAGTTCCACGCTGCGCTCCCCAAAGCAAAAGAAAAGAGCATCAGCTACATAGGCGCGTTTACTGTCGTAAACATCATCTTCCTTGCTATACTTCTGGCATTGTATTTTGTTCTTCACCTGTAAGAATCTTTATATATAATTAAATTATCTGAACAGTTTTCGTGTAAGTGATCTTATTGTTGGGGGACAAAAAATGATCAGGAACGCTTATCTTAAATTGCAGTGTTTTACTCTGGCTGCCGCAATCCTGTTTGGATCGCTCGCATTGAGCGGATGCCAGGGAGTTTTCCCGGAAAAAGAAGAATCAGGTGTAGATCAAACTGAGTCCGAACCTGGTGCGAGCACGGCCAATACTTTGCCGGCCGCTACAATAACGCCTGTTCCGTCTCCGACGCCGGCTCCTTTGTCTGACAGTGAAGCCGAACCTGAAGCCCTGAGGATAGCTGAAGAAGCAGGTCTGTCCAAAGAAGATCTTAGAGGAAAGTATGCGTTCTTCCTCAGGTATTCTGAAGCCGTAATGTCTAATGCAGGAGTTCTGGAATACAGGAATTATCTGTACAAGTTTTTCCCCGTTGTTGCCGATCATATTAAGAGCGGAAAAGAAGACTATTTCATAGGAAAGCTTGGTTCTCTGGGAATATATACAGTCCGTTCTGATGAGTATGCGGGAGCACTTTTCAGAGATTACGTAAATCTTAACGCGGATAATTTAAAAGACTGGGGAGAACAATACAATGACCTGGTCATATATCACGAACTCATGCATTTCATTGATGCCGCGATTGATGGAGAAGCAGGCGAAGTTTTCATGATGAAGGACCGCTCGTTTAAGTGTTATCCGGAATCAGTTTGGTATCAGTTCGAAGATTTTGACTATTACTACGCTTCTGATGTTACGTATTTTGTTGAGGGGGGTGCTGAAAAATATAAGACAGAATACTTTAGCAAATCGGGTATGGACGAGAATCCTACTGCAGTAGAGTTTCTGGTTGGGTTGGAATACTTATTTGGTAAAGAAACTGTAGATGACATGTATTTCAGTCATGATACAGGCGTTAAGTTCTGCTATTTACTGAGGGAGAACGGGTTCAGCGATGAAGATATAATCCGTGTATTAAGAACAACAAAAACTGAAGATGGAATGTATGACCGTTCCATGTATATTGATCCGAGAGAAGTCCTGATCAGATTGTATACGCAGAAAATCGGGCCTGACTACGAGAAGGATGCAAAATTCTGCAGAATCATAGCCGGTATGGATAAGAAAAACATAAATGAAATACCTACTGATTACAAGGACTTTATAACCAAGGTTACCAAGGAATCTAATAAAGAAACAAAGTCATTGCTTAAGGCGGCCAGAAAGAAAGCCGGAAATCAGGATATTGAGTTCCTGGTAAAACCATATCCTTTCTTTTACGACGGTGAACTTAAACTTGTAACCATGTACTATACATTTGATAAAAATGACAGGATAGTTTTATCTTCTGCAATCTTTGATTACGATTTTGAAAAGAAATCAGTTAAAGGAGTCGAATTAGTAAAATCCTGGGCACCCAAAAAGCTCAAAAGCCAGGAAAAACTTTCCAAAGAAGAGGCTGATGCAGTAGTCAGCAAATTATATAACGACAACTCTGAAGCTCATAATCAGAAGGTAGTGGGCAAGAATCCCGAATTGACTATTCAATATAAACAGGCCGAAACTCTGGGCAACAAACATGGCGTGTATTTTTGGTTTGATGATCTGAAGCCGGAAGATGTTATGCCTTATGAAAAGTTTACAGCCAGTAATCCGGAAGATATCACCAACACGTTGAATAAAATCTCCAGAGTCCTTTCGTATTATCCTAAGGACTATTTCGATCAGCTGTTGTTTGAGTTTTACGATGGCATTGTCATCTGCCTTTATTCCGGACCTCTCGATCAAGATTTGCCAAGGTATTATTATTCGAACGGTAAAAGTTATCTTCTGTTTTATGTGAATGTGAGTTATGAAGACTTGGATTTCTATAATGTAGTTGGTTACCCCGGTGCTGAAAAAATCCTTGTGCAGTTTCATGGCGAGGTCTCTGCTGCTGAAGCTCAGCTGGTCTGTGATATCTGGCGTGCAACAGAGAGAGTAATGGCATTGAAAAACAGGTATTACGAAAAGCCTGCTGTGACTGAGAGTGACTGGACGTCCAAAAACTACAAAGGTTTTAAATATCTTGAATACGGAGAGCTTAATAAACTGTATGACTATGAGAGAAAAACCAATATGGATTATTTTCTTGATAAAGGCGCTCTTTATTCATCCGCAAATGACAGAGTATTAACTTATGAATATATGATGCTGTTTACTATGACTGAGCAGAAACCGGATGGCCTGACAGAAGAGTGCAGGGCAAAGATTGATGAGATAAGGCGGGCGATAAGGCAGGAATTTGATACGACCAATTGGCCAGCTTTAACTTCCTGGGAACGCGCGTTGATAAAACTGTAAGCTGAAAAAATATCCCGCACTTGATGTGCGGGATATCTTATTTTTTTCATCAGATAGTCTGATTTTTATGCTGCAATCGCGAAAGAGTCGTCATCCACAATTGCCATAAAGCAAGTGCATTCTAATGAGATCTTGCCGACGTCTTCTTTGGGTGCACCGCTGCTCCGATCTTTACGGGCGTTTTTCCTTTGTTTACAGCCCTTGTCGTTGCCAGCACGTCGTGAAATTCGGAATATATAAGCAAGTGTCCTGCACGGCCGGCCTTTTCGAAAAACTCTTCTGCGCGCTCCTGTGTGGAAAACAAAGGCAACAAATCTGACACAAAGCTTTATTTACGTTCGTCTAAAACTTTTTGGACTCTGTTCTGAGCTACCTTTATTACTGAATCCAGATCCTTCTGGCCTAAGAAGTACGCGGGCATTTCTTCGATCAGGATGATGCTGACGGCACCGTCTTCCGATTTGCTGTGTGTGCAGCTCAGGATTATCTTCTCCATGTCATCTATGTTCTTTTCGGAGAAGGTGATGTGATAATGGATGACGTCCATTCCGGGGAAGTTTCTGTAGAAGTTGTCTGTGTTCGCAAAATCGACATCTGCCTTGGATGATTCACGGAATGCCTGACGGTTAAGTGTGAAGCTTGATGTTTTCGCAAACTTGAACTGGATGTCATCACTTAAGAGAAGCTTTACGAATTCGCCGCAGGCATCGATGTCTGTGGCATGAGCAGACACGGCAACGGATGAGTTAGCGCTGACCAAAGGACCGCGGCCGTCAGTGGAGGGTATGCCCATTACGCGTTCTGCGCTCCCCAGTTCCACCATATAGTAAAAATATGAGCTTGTGCCATATAAGGATAGATCTCTTGTCCCGAATGCCATGTAAGTGTTAGCGTCGAAAAGCGTATAACCTTCATAATCATTATTCGTATCCGATTTCTCGTGAACATTGTCTTTAACGAATCTGGCAAGCTCGGCAAATTCAGGGACCGTGAAATCCGCTTTGCCGTCTACGATGAACTTCTCACGCATGGCATTGAAGAGCCTTGCGAAATAGCATGCCTGACCGTTGGAAATGACGTCTCTGCCGTTAAGTGTCTTGTTCAGGAATTCCTTGTATTCGGATGTTGTAAAGCCGATGTTTGAGAAAGAATCGATGTCATGTCTCGTTTGAATTCCGTAGATGCTGAATTCGACGGGCAGATTATAGATCTTACCGTCGACTTTATAGCAGTCGATGATGTTGTTGAAATACTTTGACTGATCCGGTGTGCCGATATAAGGTGTCAGATCAGCAAGGTATTTGTCGCTGTTTAACTGGGCAAGAGCAGATGTATCCAAAAGGATGTCTGGTCCGTCTCCGCCGGCGATGGCAGAAGCTAGATATGAGCTTTTCTTCGCATTCAGACTCAGTTCAGCCTTATATGCCTCATCCACGCTGCTTGCAGAACTTAATTCTGCGTCAGACTGGTCGAAACGGTCTGTGATCTCGATAAAGTATTTCCCGTTCTTGGCGTTGAATTCGAGGACAGCATCGCCTATGACCGGGCTGATCATATAGTCGCCGGCATACATTTCGAGGATGGTCTTTCCTTCATGAGGATTTTTGCCGGCCTTCTTAAAATCGAAAACTTCGAATCTTACCGGTTCGATATCATCGTCGAAGACTCCGTATGTAGAAGGGCGGCTTGTAAAAACTGCCGAGTCATTACCGAGATATGCCAATTCCGATCCTGCAAGCGAATCCGTGTTGATGCCGCAGTAACTGTAATTGAAAGCCTCGACGGCTTTTTTCTGTGCAAAGTCCAATTTATAAATGCCGGTCTTCTTCATGCTGTAAAGAGGACCTGCCTCATTACTGTAATCAAAGTTCGAAATATACTCATTAAGCCATGTGTAATCTTTGGGATCTGCTCTTGTTATAGCTAGAGATCCGAGATCGAGTTTATAAAAACTATCTTCCGAATCAGTCGTTGCAGAAATGAGCGCGGTGGTCTCATTCTCAAGAACGATGAATCGTAAGTGATTTATTTCATGATCCGCTTCAACAAGCTCTGCGGTTCTTGAATTACCGTCAGATCCCGACACAAGAAGGTGATAACCGCAGTCCTCAGTATCCGGGACAGAGAAGAATTCTGTCTGAATATCGCAGCTCCCTAAATGAAACATCTGGATGTTGGCGTTAGTATCCTGCATATACTGATCCTGACCCGACTCATTGCCGGTATCTGCATCAATGGTCTTCACGTAATAACCTGAACCGGTATCCATGATGCTGCGGTACCTGATCTTTATCTGGCTGCCGGAAGCCGTAACAGTCTCGAACCGTTCATCTTCTTTAAGAAACTTCAGAAGGTCGATCGTGCGGATGGTGCTGCTTGTCGCCCTGTCGATTACGGTTATGATCTCGAACCGCTCAAATGAAGTATCAGGATCAAAGTCCCCGTTTCCCTGGAAGCCGTATAATCCGCCGGACCATACAAGGATCCTCTTCTCATCACAGCTGAGAAGGCTCATTTCGAGTTGATCCAGCTTCCTTGACTTGTCGACCGGAGCGTCTACAACGTAGGAACTGCAGTCATACCAGGGTGTATCTGCAGTGATCTTCTTGCCGCTCCGTTTTTCCTTGTAATCGGATTTTTTCCTGCCGCATGCTGCAAACGGCAGCACGACCGATACTGCCAATAGTGCAGAAACAGCCTTCAAAACTTTTCTGTTCATGATAACGACTCTCCTTATATCCCCATATAAGATAACTTCGAAAACTATACTATCAAAGGTTTTGGCCTATTTTGTGGGAATTTTGCAACATTTTACATTGTCAAATTGTATATAAGGCAAAGACTTTCATTCCCGGAGGGATATATGGGACATAGTAACAGGAAGATCAGGACTGCTTTGTATATAGGGATCGGCGCAAGCATCCTTTCCGTGATCGCCCTTGCAATGGTTGTGCTTTATCCGTATTTTCTGGCAAAAGACATGAGATCAAATGGCAGGGATCACGTGCAGAAGTACGCCACAGAATACGATCTCGATCATGGAGAGATGAGAGACGTTCTTGATAACTGGAATATCGCGAAAAGCTCGAAGAACGACGGTACAGTATTTCTTAGCATCTACAGGATCATGGGATTGGATAAGCCTGTGGATTATATGCATTTCGAAGTTTACGACAGCGAAGCAGATGCTGAAATAGAGTATTTAAATCTCAAGAAAGAGTACAAAACATATAATTCGAATTTCCGGGACTGCAACGGATATTTCAAATCCGATGAACCCTATGTTGATGATGCAGCGATATATAAGATGGTATTCCTCAAGGACAATATCATCATTTTTGCTGATCTTTCCGTGGATAGCCGCTGGCCTGAAATGGAACCTGCACCGGCAACTGATGGCGGCAGAACAGAAGAACCGACTTCAAATCAGTTTAACAGGGCAAGCCTTGAGAACTATATCATCAAAAATCAGGATGCCATCAAGGTATACGTTTTGGAAATCCTGCTTAAGAGTTAAGTCTCTTTATCCGACATCTGCTCGTAAGTGATGCCATACTTGAGAGCAATATCTCTGGCATAAGAGCAGCAGTCAGGTTCGGCACGCTTTAACAGGAACGTGTTCTTATCGTCTTTGCGTTCCATGATGATGCTTACGATGTCGCCCTGACCGTTCCACTTGTTCATCTCGGGGATCTCCTTAGCGAGATCGTGAAGGTGCGTGTTGAAGATGACATAAGTGCCCTTCTCCTTAAGTACCCTTATGAGGTCTCTTGCAAGGTAGACACCGTCTGAAGATGATGTCGTGGAATAAGTCTCATTGAAGAGGATGAGAGTGTTGCAATCAGACTGGTTTACGATCTCCTTGACCCTGATGGCTTCCTCGCCGAGACGTCCGTAATTGATCGTAAGATTCTCATCTATCGGGAAGTGCGTAAGGATATTCGTAAAAGGCATTCCGGTAAAAGAATCCGCAGTAACGAACAGTCCGTGTGAAGCCATGACTGAAGCTATTCCTATGGCCTGTTCGATTATCGTCTTACCGCCTCTGTTAGGACCTGTGAGGATAAATATACGTTCGTCTTCTTTGAAGGAGAAATCATTCTTGACGATGTCTTTCGCGCCGTCTATCGCAAGTCTTATATTGTATAAGCCCTTGATGTCGAATCTTACATTCTCATCGATAACAGGGAAGCAGAGATCAAAACCCTTGTCTTTAAGACCTCTGCCGAATCTTGCCATTGCAAGATAGAATATCAGGCCTTCGTACATTCCGGTGAGCTCTTTGGTATCGCAGTCAGCATATTTGGTAAATGTCTTCTGTATATCGCTGAAGTGCTTCTTTAAGTGTCTCTGGAGCTTAGGAGCAATAGCCTGCAGAAGCGGATCGGGAACTCTTCCGAGCTTGGTTCCGGTCTCGAAAGGTGAGATCAGATTCATCGCTGTGAGCCTCTCGACAACTCCGTATTTAGAGACAAGCTTATGAGGAACGAATTCTATCGCTGCAACGTTTTCAATATTGAAATCAGTCGTGAAGTTAACGGCAATATAGGCTGCCTGTACGCCGCCCAGATCGTTATTCATGTCTTCCAGATCTTTCTTCAATGCGGAGAAGTCTTCCGAGTTTACGGTCTTATCAAGATCTTCGCGGAGCTTTATAAGACCTTCAGATCTGATCTCGTATTCATGGAGGCAGGATGCAAGCTTCTCGGTTACGTTAGTAAAAACTATCAGTTCTCTGATGTCTTCCAAAAGGTTATAGAGATTGACCTCATTTCTCCTCATCTGCTTATAGCTTCCGCCGTAGTATTTGAGTGCCATGATGTCGTGGGAGCAATTGCTTATCTTATCGCACAGTTCTTTATTGCCGATCAGGTCCTGAACGATGCTGCTTCTGAATCTTATGTCATCAGGTTCGGAAGGTATCTGCGAGAATATCTTCATTACGTTCTCACGGTCTTCCTTCACGGAACATGCGGAAGCAACGATATCTTCTAATGCCAGATCTTTTATTGTTTCCTTCGGTAATGCTATTGTCTTCTTTGAAGAACCCTGCGAAAAGAGTATGTCCATAAGTCTGATCCCCGTAAATGCCAACGTTCCTTAAACCAACTTTTATATTCTATCATTATTGTAGGTTGTTTTGTGTAGAGGTTAGCCCTTCATGTTATAATCGTATCGGTATGTCGGCTTTGCATACGCTTTTATTGGGGAAAATATTATGGATTATTATTCATTGTTCAAATACGCATTCGCAGCTGCGGCTGTTGTCCTGATCGTTATCGGTGTTTCCGGAATATCCAGGAAAAGGAGAGCAGGCGACGATTTCGTAATGCAATTTAAAAAGCAGCACCCGTTTGTTGATGCCGCTGCAGGCGTCATGATCACGGACTATAAGGAAGTCGTCGTTAACCGCGACACTACTTTCAAGATGTGGAAAGTAAGAGACATCGCTTACGTCAATACCGTCTCTTCTTTGTCGGGATTCGGAAAGACGCAAAGATATATCAATTTCCTGGATTCAAACAAGGAACCGATAACCGGCGAACTGCATGCGCCTAAGGGTGTTGTGGTCCAGAATTATCAGAACAGCGACTACATCTGTGTCATCGGTGATAACCAGGTAAATGATGTCTATGAACTTATAAAAAGACACAATTCTTTTGCCAAGCTTTCCAAGGATGGGGCAGAGCAATTCTAATATCCTGAGTGTTAAGGGAAAGTTTTTACATACATTAAAATGAATCCGCATAAATTGTCAAAATGAAATTGACAAAACTTTCGCGATGGACTATACTGTGACAAAATGATAATGACAAAAGAGAGCTGTTATTATGAAGATTAAAACGCTTGATGCTGCGCTTAAAAGGATAGATGAGCTTGAGAAAGAAAATGCGGGTCTTAAGGAAGAACTCGCATATTATAAAAACCGGAAAACCAGTGGAAGGCAAAAACACAACGCGAAATGGTTAGCAATATATAACGATTTCATTGTCTGCCATGAGAACGGCATGACATTAGCTGAGATAGCTAAGCGTAATGGAATAAGTGAGCGAAGCGTGTACAGATACAAGGCATATTACGATGAGATGAGAAAGGTTAAGTAGAATAAAAATGGAGGATGGAATTGATTGGTCGAATAGATGTATCCGAATTGATTTCTCCCCCAGAACCGCTCGAATTTGAAACGGCAAAGTATTTTGCTTCTCTTGGGAAGAATGTTGTTTTCATACTGCCAAGTCATATACCGAATCAACACAGTCCTGACATCAGAATGGATGGCGTTGAATGGGAAATAAAATGCCCAATTGGGAAAAGCAAAAGAACACTTGAAAACAATATGAGAAAAGCACTTAAGCAATCTCAAAATATAATTTTTGATTTAAGACATTTAAAACTTTCTGAAAAATCGAGTATTACCCAATTAGAATACGAGTTCAATAATCGAAAAAGAATCAAGAAACTATTGATAATAAAAAAGGATGGCGAGCTGCTTGTATATAAAAGATGAATTGACATTTGGCTATATCGTGTTATCTTAAGGTAAAGATAAGGCTCGACCCACTGCTGCATAGCGGAGGGCCAAGAGCCTTTTTCTTTTGATGTGTTTTTCTGCCCGCCATATTCACTTATACAACTTTATCAGGAGCTGGTATATGGATCGCAAAAAAGTAGAAGAACACAGGGAAAATGGATGGAAGGCAATTGATGGAAAGCGTTTAAAGTCCGAACCGGTTGGCTTTTGTAATAATAAAGTGCATAGGGGATGGCTTTCGACAACTCTTTTAAAAGGTCATAAGTGTTTAGAAAAGCAATGTCCTTTTCTCGACCGGAATAATGAACATCCATTTTGGGTACAAAGAAAAAGATTAAAGATCAAATCTTCTTTAAGCCGGATACTTCGTGAAGCATATATAGAAGGTGCCATAACAAGCAAATCATACTTAAGGTTATGTAAGGTTCTTAACAGGCAGAAAACAAAAGATGGCTTAATTATGGTCTGCCATATGATTCAAAAGAGAGATATATTTATTCCTGAAAAGATCTATTATGATTTGATAGATGGTGATGAAGACTTTTAAGGATAAAATCACTTGAGAATTAAACCAAAGTAAGGAATGTTTATGAGAATCGCAGTAATTCAGGCCAGCTCACAGGTAGCGAAAAATGAACTGATCTATTCCGTAGTTAAGAAATATGCTGCTGGTGCTGAAGTAATAAACTTCGGCTGTTTTGGCAATGAAGATAACAAATACAGTTACATCGAGATCTCGGTTCTTGTAGGTCTTCTTTTATCAAGTAAGTCTGTCGATCTTGTTGTTACCGGATGTTCTTCGGGGCAGGGCATGATGCTTGCCTGCAATAACATGCCGGGTGTTCTTTGCGGATATATCCCGACGCCGATGGATGCATATCTTTTCGCGCAGATAAATGACGGCAATGCCGTATCACTTCCTCTTGGTGAAGAGTACACATGGGCAGGTGAGGAGAACCTCGATAAGACTATCGCCAAGCTGTTTTCCGAACCGTTCGGACAAGGTTATCCGAAGAGCGAGGCGGAAAGAAAACTTGAAGACACAAGGCTTCTCAAGAGCATCAGAAGTTCTTCGCAGATTAAGATGACAGAACTCTTAAAAACCTTAGAAAAACCTCTTTTATATAAAGTATTGTCCAAAAAGGATGTAGTAGAATACGTCCTGGAAAACGGCAGGGATGAAGAATTGTCTTTGCTGATAACTGAATTAAAGAAGGGATAATCTATGGAAGTTCAAACCGGAAAGATAATCAGTGCGCAGAAGGCACCTACGCACTTTATGTTAGCGTCTAAGATCGTGATCTTGGTTGCTACACTTATTCTCTATGTGATGCAGATGCTGATAGCTGTCCCTCTCTTCGGAGCATTTGTCCTCGAAGAGAATTGGGGTGATATGGACAACGCACGTCTCTCGGCTGTAGGCATTCTGCTGGCTGTAGCGTTGGTATTGGATCTCGTTTCATTCATACTTGCGATTATCGGATCTGCAAAGCAGGAAGATCCGAAGACAAAGATGACGGTCATCATCAAGGCACTCTTTATTCCGTTCTTTCTGATCAACATCACGCTCTATGTATTATCATTTTTGGGAATGTTCAATCCGTTCCTTATGTGGGCGATCCCGCTTGTTATGGTCATCGGTGTCTGCCTGACATATGCTTATATGTTCATGTCGAGCTGGCCTGATATCATCTACATGATCATCTACCTGATCAAGAATAAAAGACGCCCAAAACCCGGAATGGTTTTAGGCATCATTTTCGAATTCTTTTTTGTGCTTGATATCGTAGGTGCGATCCTCGTTAATAAGGCATATAAGGAGAGCCTTAAAGAGAACGTCTGATCAGAGAAGATCGCTTAATTTCTTACTATACAGATAATCGTGAACGATTCCGTCGAACTCTTTCCACATGGGAAGAGTCTCGCATTTTTTGCGCCTCGGACAGTTGTAATTCTTGTCAGCAAGACATGCTACGGAACAGATCGTTCCTTCGAGGAGTGTAAGTATCTCGCCGACAGTATATTTCTCGGGCTTTTTGACGAGCTTATATCCGCCGCCTTTGCCGCTTAAGCCCTTGATGAGGCCGCCTTCGACCATCTGCTTTACGATTATCTCCAGATATTTCTTGGAGATCTCCTGGCGCTCTGCTATATCCTTGAGCGGAATATAACTGCCGTCGTCGTTCTGGGCCAGGTCTATCATTACGCGAAGACCGTATCTTCCTTTAGTTGAGATCATATCCTTACACCCCGTTCCTGATATTTTCACCTATTATAACAGTAGGTAATAGGGTAAATCAATACAATAAACCTATTGACATAGTAGGAAATAGTAATTATCATATCGCCAGACATGAATTTGAGAGGAGAATTACCTTGATATACGCAGACAATGCCGCCACCACGAAGATGAGTGACGCGGCCATAAAAACATTAACAGATCTTTTGAAAGACACCTACGGCAACCCTTCAAGCCTTTATGAATTCGGCCAGAAGGCCAAGGAAGTGCTTGAGCAGGCAAGGCGTGACGTCGCTGACGCCATAGGTGCCCAGCCTAATGAGATCATATTCACATCGGGCGGCAGCGAAGCCGACAACCAGGCTATCCTTTCTGCAGCAAAGATGGGCGCTCTTAAGGGCAAGAAGCACATCATATCAACTGCTTTCGAGCATCACGCAGTGCTTCATACATTAAGAAAGCTGGAAAAGGAAGGCTACGAAGTAACGCTCTTAGACGTTCATTCGAACGGCCTTGTTACCGCTTCTCAGGTTGCTGATGCGATCCGCGAGGATACATGCCTTGTTACGATCATGTATGCAAATAATGAGATCGGCACGATCCAGCCCATCCGTGAGATCGGTGAGGTATGCAGAGCCAAGAACGTCACGTTCCACACTGACGCAGTTCAGGCGGTAGGACATATCCCGGTAAATGTCGTTGACGATAATATCGACATGCTCTCTGCATCAGGCCACAAGTTCCACGGTCCCAAGGGTGTAGGTTTCCTTTATGTAAAGAAGGGAATTAAAGTATTTAATCTTATCGAAGGCGGCGCCCAGGAGAGAAACAGAAGAGCGGGTACTGAGAACGTTCCGGGTATCGCTGCGATGGCAACAGCGCTTAAGGAGTCGGTCGCATCACTTGATTCCTACAAGGCAAAGCTCACGCCCATAAGAGATAAGATCATCAAGGGCATTGGAGAGATCCCTCATTCCGCGCTGAACGGTGATGCTGTAAGCAGAGTTCCTTCTAATATCAATTACTGCTTCGAAGGCATCGAAGGCGAGTCGCTCTTGCTCCTTCTTGACGATAAGGGCATTGCGGCATCTTCCGGAAGCGCATGCACATCAGGTTCGCTTGATCCTTCGCATGTTCTTCTTGCGATCGGCAGGATCCACGACGTTGCCCACGGTTCGCTCCGTTTAAGCCTCGGTGAGGACATTACGGATGAAGACGCTGATTACATCATCAAGTCAGTCAGGGAAGTTGTTGAGTATTTAAGAGGCTTCTCGCCCGTATGGCGTGACCTTGTCGCAGGCAAGAAAGAATTCATACTCTAAGGGAGGTAATAATATGGCTTTATATAGTGAGAAAGTAATGGATCATTTCAGGAATCCCAGAAACGTCGGCGTGCTTGAGGACGCAAACGGAATCGGTGAAGTCGGCAACGCAAAGTGCGGCGACATCATGAAGATGTATTTAAAGATCGAAGACGATATCGTGAAGGACGTTAAGTTCGAGACATTCGGCTGCGGAAGTGCAATCGCATCGAGCTCGATGGCAACAGAGCTCATCAAGGGCAAGCCGGTATCCGAGGCAAGACAGCTCACAAATAAAGCTGTTGCAGAGGCTTTGGACGGCCTTCCGGACTATAAGATGCACTGCTCGGTACTGGCCCAGGAAGCAATAGAATCAGCGCTCAAGGACTATGAGAGCAGACAGGAAAAGAAGTAAATTTATAAACCTATTGACATAATAGGTAAGTAGGCGTAAAATCACTGCCATAAACAAAATCTATATCAGAAGGAGACAGTAATAATGAAGTGCATGTGTTGTTGTATGTCATATAACCGGGCAATGAACTGTTGCTGTCTTAATTTGATTCGATGTTAATGGATCATACTGACAATCGCGTTCTTAAATGCCCGGAGCTGAAGTGACAGTTCCGGGCTTCTTTTTTACAAAATCCACTAATCCGAAAGAGGTAAATAAAATGAGCAATACAGACGGTCTTAAACTTAATTCACTCCTTATCCACGGCGGTATCGACGGCGATGAGATAACAGGTGCGGTAAATGTTCCCATATACCAGACTTCAACTTATAAGCAGGACGGTATCGGCAAGAACAGAGGATGGGAATATTCCAGAACGGGCAATCCCACAAGAGCTGCTTTAGAAAAGCTCATCGCTGACTTGGAGCACGGTAAGCACGGACTCGCATTCGCATCAGGCCTTGCAGCGATCAACACGGTCTTATCACTTTTCAAGAGCGGCGACAAGCTCGTCGTATCAGACAATATCTACGGCGGTACTTTCCGCATACTCGATAATGTTTTCAAGAACTTTGGCATCACATACAAGATCGTAAACACATCCGACATTGAGGCAGTCGAGAATGCAATAGACGATGACGTTAAAGCTGTCTACATTGAGACTCCCGCAAATCCGCTTCTCACGATCACCGATATCGAAGCAGTTTCCAGGATCGCGAAAAAGCACGATAAGCTCGTCATCGTCGACAACACTTTCCTCACGCCTTATCTGCAGCGCCCTTTGACACTTGGTGCTGATATCGTTATCCACAGTGGTACCAAGTATCTCGGCGGACACTCAGATACGATCTCAGGCTTTGTAGTAGTTAATGATGATGCTCTGGCTGACCGTCTCTACTATCTCCAGAATGCGATCGGCGGCGTTCTCGCACCCTGGGACAGCTTCCTAATCATCAGGGGAATCAAGACTCTCGGCGTACGTATGGACAGACATGTTGCCAATGCCGGGAAGATCGCAAGATGGCTTGTCGAAAGCGGCTATGTAAGCAAGGTTTACTATCCCGGTCTTGAGAGCGATCCGGGCTATGAAGTGCAGAAGAAGCAGGCTGACGGCGCAGGCGCGATGATCTCTTTCGTGCTCAAGGATAAATACGACTATAAGAAATTTTTCGAGAACTTAAACCTCATTACTCTTGCAGAGAGCTTAGGCGGCGTCGAATCGCTCGTATGCCACCCCGCCACGATGACACATGCTGCGATCCCCGCAGATATCAGACGCAAGGTCGGCATCGTAGATGAGCTCATCAGATTCTCCGTAGGCATCGAAGATGTTGATGACCTTATCGCAGACCTTAAGCAGGCTATCGAGAATTCGGCAAAGTAATAAGAGGCAGTCACCATGAATAACGTATTTGAAGATATCAGAAGTATGATCGGCAATACGCCGGTCTTAAAGATCAACCATATGGGCGTCAAGCCCGGAGTAAATATCTACGCAAAACTTGAACTTATGAACCCCGCAGGAAGCGTTAAGGACCGTGTAGGACTTTACATGATCGACGATGCGAAGAAGCGCGGGATCCTTAAAGAAGGCGGCACGATCATCGATGCTACCGCAGGCAACACCGGAATCGGTATCGCAGTTGCAGCGCTCAATCAGGGCATCAGAGTCATCTTTACGGTACCTGAGAAGTTCTCCATCGAGAAGCAGCAGGTGATGCGCGCCTTGGGCGCGGAGATAATTCATACATCAAGAGAAGAAGGAATGCTCGGTGCCGAGCAGAAGGCTGAAGAGCTCTTAAAGCAGATTGAAGGTTCGATCTCTTTAAGACAGTTCAGAAATCCCGCAAACCCGCTGGCACATTATGAGACGACAGGGCCGGAGATCTATTCGCAGCTTGACGGCAATATCGATTATTTCGTGGCCGGCGCAGGCAGCGGCGGAACATTCTCGGGAGTCGTTAAATACCTGAAAGAGCAAAAGCCCGGTATCAAGGGAGTGCTCGCAGATCCTTACGGTTCGACGATCGGCGGCGGAGAGCATTTCGATTACAACATTGAAGGAATAGGCAATGATTTCATCGCTGATACGATGGACATCACCCTTGTGGATAAAGTCATCAAAGTAAATGACGACGAAGCATTCGAGATGAGCAGAAGGCTCGCAAAAGAGGAAGGCATCCTTGCAGGATCTTCATCGGGCGCAGCGCTCGCAGCAGCATTTAAACTCGCATCTGAAATAGAGAGCGGAAACATAGTAACTGTTTTCCCTGACAGGGGCGACAGGTATCTTAGCAAAGGATTATTCGATCAATGAGCAACGTCTTTGAACTGACAAACGTATATAAGACATATAAGAACGACGGCAAGGAATTTGAGGCGCTCAAAGATGTAAGCCTTGAAGTGCGTGAAGGCGAGATCTTCGGCATCATAGGTATGAGCGGCGCAGGCAAATCAACGCTTGTAAGAACTCTGAACCGCCTTGAGGAAGTAACATCCGGCAGCGTTAAATTCTACGATAAGGATCTCGCGTCTTTGAAAGCGCGTGAGCTCCGCGAAGTAAGACACTCCATCTCCATGATCTTTCAGGGGTTCAATCTCGTTAACCAGAGAACGGTCCTGTCTAACGTTGAGCAGCCCCTGAAGATCGCGGGAGTACCGCGTAAGGAACGCAAGGAGAAGGCGCGCCAGATGCTCGAGATCGTAGGACTTCTTGATAAGCAGGATGTTTTTCCGGCGCGCCTTTCGGGTGGCCAGAAGCAGAGAGTCGCGATCGCGAGAGCGCTTGCGGCAGACCCCAAGGTGCTCTTGTGCGATGAGGCCACGAGCGCATTGGATCCCAAGATCACGGGCGAGATATTGGACCTTCTCAAGAAGATCAATCTCGAGAGGAAGCTTACGATAGTCATCATCACGCATGAGATGTCTGTTGTAGAGAAGATCTGCGACCGCGTTGCGATCATCGATGACGGCAGTCTCGCAGAAGTCGGTGACGTTAAGGATGTCTTCTCGAATCCGAAGTCTGTGGCTGCGAAAAAGCTCGTCTTCCCGAGCAATCCCTTCGACCCTTCCGATCCTTCGGGCAGGATAGTGCGTATCGTTTTCGACGGCACGCATTCGAGCGAACCTTTCATCGCAAATCTCGTCGAGAAGACAGGCCTTAAGGTAAACATCTTAAGCGCAAATACAAGAAGTGTGGGCGGCATCGGCTACGGCCAGATGATCGTCGAGCTCCCTGAATCTTCTGAAGACCAGAAGACCATCATCGACTTCTTCACAGAGGGCGGACTTAACGTAACGGAGGTGGAACACCATGAGTGAATATATAAGACAGGCAATACTGTCTGGCATCCTTGAGACCTTTGAGATGACGTTCTTTGCATCTTTGTTCTCATATATTGTCGGAATGCCTCTGGGCGTTATCCTCTATGCCACATCCAAGGGACGCCTTCTTGAGAACCGAATCGTTAATGCAGTCATCGGATTTATCGTCAACGTAACGCGTTCACTGCCGTTCCTGATCTTGCTGGTCTTGCTCATTCCGTTTACGCGTTTTGTAGTCGGATCTTCGATCGGAACGGTAGCATCGATCGTGCCTCTTACGGTAGGCGCGATCCCGATCGTCGCACGAATGGTCGAGTCATCCTTAAATGAAGTAAATCCGGGCATCATCGAGGCAGCAACATCTATGGGTGCATCGCCCGTATACACGATAATACATTTCATCATTCCCGAAGCGACACCTTCGCTTCTTCAGGGTGGCGCGATCAACGTTGCGACAGTTCTCGGATACTCTGCGATGGCAGGCGTTATCGGCGGCGGTGGCTTGGGCGCGATCGCACTGCAGTACGGATATTACCGTTACCAGAAGGATGTTTTGTGGACCACGGTCACGCTTCTCATCATCATGGTAATGCTCATTCAGGAGATAGGAATCAGATTGTCGAAGAAAACCAGAAAAGTATAGGAGGTTAACATATGTCATTACATGAAGATATCGTTGAATACATCCGCTCAGGCGAGACGGACGGGCAGGCACTGGGACTTGAAGTGGAACACTTCGTCGTGAATGACGAAGGCGTCCAGATAGGGTTCGACGAGGTGACGTCGCTTATTAAGCAGGTTGCCGAAAATCTTCAGGCAAAGATAATATACATGGACGGATATCCTGTCGGTTATGTAACCGGCGGGTATTCTGTTACTTTGGAGCCTGCGTGCCAGTTCGAGATAAGTATCGACCCGAAGTCAGACATCGAATCGATAAGGCAGATCTATAAAGAGTTCCTTTTGCTGTGGATCCCTGTTTTCGCGAACTGCGGATATCACATGATCACAAAGGGCAATCTCCCTCTCGTTGAGTCAGGCGAGATCGATCCTGATGATATACCTCTGTCCCACAAGAAGCGCTATCAGTACATGGATGCTTACTTCAGAGAAAGCGGCAAATACGGAAAGTACATGATGAGAGCATCTTCATCCGTCCAGATATCCGTCGATTACAGTTCGGAGGACGATCTCGTGCGTAAGCTCCTCATACTGCAGAAGATCTCTCCGGTCCTCATGATCGCCCTTGAGAATAAGTCTTTCGAAGATTCCGTCATCGAGAAGGGCTCTGATAAGAAGCACCTTCTGAGGATCCAGGAATGGAACGATCTCGATCCTGCAAGGACCGGATTCTATCCGCACTCATTCGACGCGGACTTCGGTTACGACAAGATCGCTGACGTAATATCACATACGCCTCTGATCCTTCTTACAGATGACGGCAATACATCTTATGTCGGAAGCGCATCGGCATCAGATCTTATCCGCGACGGAATAGTCGGCGAGGATAATGAGAGCCCGCGCAAAGAGAAGCTCATCGAGCACTATATTTCGATGGGATTCTTCCATTTTCGCATAAAGAAATACATCGAGATCAGAGTTGCCGACAGCGTGCCGTGGGACCGCGCATTAAGTTATGTTGCGCTCATTAAAGGCCTTATCTATTCTGATGAGAATCTCGCTGCCCTTGAATCTGAGCTTGACGGCATCACTTCAATTGAACAGATCGAAGATGCGGTCGACAGCATAATCGTCTCAGGCCTTGATGCAAAGATCTATGGTGACCGGACGGTCAGAGAGTGGTACAAACATCTGCTGGAACTTGCATATAATGCTCTCCCCGAACAGGAACGGAAGTATCTTATAAATGTGTGAATTATTTGCCGTAACATCCGACAGGACGATAGACGTATCACGCGAACTTGAGGAGTTCTTCAGGCACGGCGAGACCAATCCCCATGGCTGGGGAATTGCTTCATGGAATGATGACGGCAAGATCACTATTGATAAAGAACCTGTTGATTCTACGAAGAGCACACTTATCGATTCCTATATCTCTTCCGGCAGGCACTGCCGCGGCATGATCGCCCACATCAGAAGAGCGACGATCGGATACGTCGACTATAAGAATACGCATCCTTTCATCGCGCACGATCCCAACTGGCGCGAATGGGTGCTGGCTCATAACGGCACGATATTCGAATCTGATGAACTTCTTCCTTATGCCGATATCCAAAGCGGCGCCACGGACAGTGAGAGGATTTTGCTCTATATCCTTGATAAGAACAAGGGCGTCAGAGGTGAAGAAGCGCGCTTCCGCGTAATCGATTCCGTCGCCGTTAAGCTTTCAGATAAGAACAAGCTGAACTTCGTTGTATTTGACGGACAGGATCTCTATGTCCATAAGAACGAAGCTGGCACGATGTTCCGCAGAGTCTGCGACGGCTATGTCCTGATCGCCACAAAGCCTCTGGATGACGGGGTTTGGGAAGAGGTTCCTCTTAACAGACTTCAGGTCTACAGGGACGGAAAGCTCATCTGGGAAGGCACGCAGCACGACCACACTTATGTCCACGATGAAGAGCAGATGAACATGCTCTATCTTGGGTATTCAGAACTCTGAGCTTTTTTCGAAAGTTCTCGAAAAAATTTTTTGCCCACGCCCGCATAAAACCCTTGCAAACGCAGTAAAATCAGGCTTTTCGAGAATTTTGAAAAATAATCAAATTACCTATTGACATAGTAGGTAAGTACCGATATACTTACACCATCAACTCGAAAGGAGGCGTGAAAAATGTATAAGATCACAAACACAGTAAACAGCATGATGTGTTGTCGAATGCTTAGCTCCCGGGCACGCAAGATGGCCACGGCGATGAGCGCAGATAGCTCACGCCTTGCAAAACGATGTTGATGCTTTGATACGCAGATAACATGCCATGTGCCCGGGAGTTAAATCTGAACTTCCGGGCATTTTCTTGGCCCTGAACAAGAAAGCAATAATCAAAGCAAAAAATAAATCATATCCAAAAGGAGATAAAAACCATGAAAGCCAACATTCTTAAAAGAGTAATCGCATCTGCACTTTTACTTACAGTTACAGCATCTTTTGCAGCATGCGGCAAGACAGAGAGCACAACGGCAACAACAGCTGCAGCAGGAAGCGACACACAGTCCGAAGCTAACGCAGACGTAAGTACAAACGTAGTCCTCAAGGTAGGCGCAAACATCACACCTCACTCAGAAATCTTAGAGATCGCAAAGCCGATCCTCGCAGAGCAGGGAATCATACTCGAGATCGTAAAGCTCGAAGATTCCATCACACCTAACACAGGCGTTATCGAGGGAAGCCTTGACGCAAACTATTTCCAGCACGTTCCTTACCTCGAGCAGTTCAACAAAGAGAACAATTCAACACTTGTTTCAGTAGGCGCAGTTCACTATGAACCCTTCGGCATCTACGCAGGCAAGACAAAGGACCTCAAGGACCTTCCGGACGGCGCAACAGTTGCAGTTCCGAACAACGTAACAAACGAAGCAAGAGCACTTTTGCTCCTCGCACAGGAAGGCATCATCAAGCTTAAGGACGACGCAGGCATCAACGCAACAGTAGAAGACATCACAGAGAACCCCAAGAACATCAAGTTCAAGGAGCTTGCACCCGAGCAGCTCGTAGCAGCACTTCCTGACGTAGACGTAGCAGTCATCAACGGCAACTATGCGATCGAAGGCGGCCTCCACGTAAGCCAGGCTCTCGCAGTAGAAGCAAATGACGGCCTTGCAGCACAGACATACGGCAACATCATCGCAACATCCGCAGAGAAGGCTAACGATCCTGCAATCAAAAAGCTCGTTGAAGTACTCCAGGGACCTGAAGTTTCCAAGTACATCAAGGAAACATACGACGGCGCAGTCGTTCCCCTTTTCTGATAAGGAGCAATAACCATGATCGGATTTGAGTACTATAACCCCGCCAAGATCGTCTTCGGTGAAGGGTCTGAGAAGAGTCTCGCAAAGCTCCTCAAGCAAAATAACGTAAAGTCACTCCTATTAGTAACCAGCGGAGATTTTGTAGAGACACTCGGAATTTACGGAGTTATCAGGGACGCCGTAAAAGAATTGAATATCAAGTTCTCCGAGAGCAGGGAAGTAGTACCAAATCCGGGCATCGAACTTGTAAGAAGATTAGTAGAACAAGGTAAGACCGACGAAGTGGATTTTGTTTTGGCTGTCGGTGGGGGAAGCTCCATCGACACCGCCAAAGCAATCGCCATCGGAATCCCCTACGAAGGAGATGTCTGGGACTTCTTCTCAAAGGGCGCAGTTCCGGAGAAAGTTCTGGGGATCGGCGTCATCGCGACAACGGCCTCTTCAGGATCTGAGACATCCAACGCGGCGATTCTCTCGTACGGCGAGTGGAAGAAGGGCTTTGAAGACGACCGCATCATCCCGAAGTTCGCCATCATGAACCCCCGCTACACGGTCAACCTTCCCGAATACCAGACATACGTAGGCATCGCAGACGTCCTTTCCCACCTGCTCGAAAGATACTTCTCCGATGAGAAGAATTCAGACACAACTGACTACCTGATCGAAGGCGCGATCAAAGCTCTGCAGGTAAACGCGAAAAGACTGATCGACGACCCGAAGAACATCAATGCAAGAGCAGAGATCCAGTGGCTCGCATCCGTCGCCCACAACAATTTCCTCGACGCCGGCAGATCGGCCGACTGGGGCTCGCACCGCATCGAGCACGAGCTGTCCGCACAGTACAACATCACCCACGGCGAAGGCATGGCGATCGTTTTTGTCGCATGGACGAAATACATCGCTCAGATCAAGCCCTGGAGACTTGCGCTCCTCGCTTCAAGGGTTTACGGCAAAGATCCGTACGACTTCGACGAGACTGAAAGAGCACTTCTCTTGTCCGAAGAGCTCGAAAAGTTCTTCAAGAGCTTAGGTCTCAAGACAAAGCTTACTGAACTCGGAATCGACGACAAGGACTTCGAAGTAATGGCTAACCGTGCAACAGCCGGCGGCACCGTAGGACACTACGTCCCCTTAGATGCACAGAAGATAATCGACATACTTAAATTGGCACTTTAATGGAATCACCGGATAAAGAAACGCTGACTGCAGAGTCAGCAACTGCAAAAACGCAAAAGAATCACTACAGAATCACTACAAAAGGAGAATCACAAAATGGCTAGAATCAAATTGGTAGAACAGAACGAAGCAACAGGCGCAGAGAAGGAGCGCTACAACGAACTCGCAGGCAGAAACGCAGTAACAAACATGAAGAAGGGCCTCCTCAACGACGCCGCAACATACGACGCATACATGGCCTGGTACACATCCTGGAAGAGACTCGTTGAAGTCATCGGCGAGAAGGACGCCATCCTCTACGCACACAAGATCTCAACAACAAACTCCTGCCAGCTCTGCTCACTCTTCTTCATCAGCGACGTTAAGGGTCTGGGCCTTGATCCCGCCAACCTCGTTTACGATGAGAAGGAAACACTTCTTGCTCAGCTCGCTGAGTCCATCGTAAAGGATCCCACATCCGTATCCGATGAGCTTTTCGAGAACTTAAGAAAATTCTTCAACGATCAGGAACTCGTAGTCATCGTTGGCTTTGCAGGTCAGATGATCGCAACCAACAACTTCAACTCCGTCTTCAAGATCGACGTCGATAAGCGTCTGCTCCCGCTCGTGCAGGAATTCAAGCCTGCTACATGGAGAGCTGACATCAAGAAGTAACCGCATTTGGGCTCCCGCGGCTTTTGGTGATTCGATCTTGCGGGACTCATTACGGCCACAAGGCCTCGAAGAGAGGTATCCTTGTGATATGAGTTGGACGGGCATTCTCTCATCCGAGATGCCCGTCATTTATTTGTGTGTGGGTGCGGGGCAGATGAACGGCAAAACGGGCGGCACTGCCGTTCATTCCGCTGTTCAAAACGGCTGTTTTAGCCCAAACGAACGGCAAAACCAACGGCGCTGCCGTTCATTCTGCCGTTTATACACTTCAATACCGGCTAAAAGACCGGCTATAGCCTGACAAACAGCCGTGAATATCGATGTTTTGGGTCATATTACCGGCTAAAAATCCGGCTGTAGCCTGACAAACAGCCGTGAATATCGATGAGAAAAAACTCCAGGCAAAACATCCGGCGCCGCCTGGGATTCTGCCTGGAATAAGGCAGTTTTGACCCCAAACTCCCGGCAAAACATCCGGCAGCGCCTGGCATTCCGCCTGGAATAAGGCCATTTTGACCCCAAACTCCAGGCAAAACATCCGGCGCCGCCTGGGATTCCGCCTGGAATTAGGCAGTTTTGACCTCAAACTCCAGGCAAAACATCCGGCGCCGCCTGGCATTCCGCCTGGAAATTTAGTGATAAAACCACCTGAAGAACGGTTCCATGAATTCATATACGTCATTGGACCACATGGTTGCCCACAAGAGGACGGATAAGACCAATCCGACGACGTTTGCGATGAGACCGATGACCGCCAGAACCTTCAGGCCGCACTTTTTCCGGACTAAAGCAATGATCGAAAAAACGGCGCCTATAAGTCCGGTTACTACACTGAGGGCATTAACAAATATAATCCAGGAGAAAGCTAAAGTCTCGAGGCCTATTATGAAGCCTGCGATCGAAAAGCCCTTAGACTTTTTGACAGGTGCGGGAGAAACGGGCTGTGCCTGTACGACGGGCTGAGCAGCGGGCTGTGTCTGGGCGGTAGCATCTTGCTGAATGACCGGCTGCGGCTGAACTACTGGCTGAGCAACAGGCTGTGCCTGAACAACCGGTGTTTCCTGAACTACCGCCGGAGCAACGGGAGCACCGCAATTGGCGCAGAAGGACTGGCCTTCATTGATCAACGAACCACAAGAACTGCAATACATAAAGCGTTTCTCCTTTAGTTGTTATTAATCCATATTATCTCATAAAGCACGCCATGGGAGAAAAAACAATGAAATGCCTGCAAAATAACGCTTTGAAGCCATTTTCCTGTTGACAATTATCTCGAATGAGATTATTATCGAAAGTGATAACGGTTACGGATCTTTTAGTTTTTATGAAAGGACTAAAAATGGATTACTCAAAGGTTTTGTCAAACTCGATTCGTTTAAGGATATGGGCATATGTTTTAAATGCGAAACAAGCTACAACAAAGGATATCGCTGAACATATGCCGGATGTGCCAGTGCCGACGCTTTACAGACACATTAATTTCCTGATAGAGCAGGAAGCAATTCTTGTCAAAGAGGAACGTAAAGTAAGAGGCAGCAGGGAACGCATTCTCACAGGAAATATGGATTTTTTTGAAAAATCAACTATGTATGAATTCTTCTCTCCATACTTAATGAATCTTAATGAGCGCTTTTATAAATACGGAAAGACGGTTAGGTGTACGGACACCTTGGAAAAACTGGAAAGTGATTTTTTGTGTTTTTATACTAAGCTGTTAATGCTTACAGACGAAGACATGCAGAAATACTTGGATGAACTTTGGGAACTGAGCGAGAAATACAGGAAGATTTCAGACCAGAAAAAGAAGAAAGCAAAATTCAGAGAAGTAACCATTATTTCCGCACCGACAGAAATGCATCTTCGTGATCAGTTTGAGCTTTGACACGGATATCTTTTCGTATCAGTTTTGTTTAAAATATTAGCATCCGCATAAGCAGGAGGTAGCAAATATGGTAGGTGATAAGAAATTCAGTCTTCTCTATCCGAGAGGAAAAACATATGAGTTTACAAAGATCGAAGATGATGCTTTCCACGATCTCGGTCTTGATGTCATAACTAAGGAAGTATCTTCCGAACCGAGGGAACAGTCGATAATTGCCAATATCTTATCTCATCTGTCAGAAGATCCCGATGTAACTAATTACAGGCAGGATGTTTTCGATGACTTGAAGAACCTTCCTGATATCAGAGAGAAGATCTCCGAGTTGTTTGAGAAGATCGAATTCAATAAGCAGTATGGTGTTATAAGAAAATCAAAAGATGAGGTCGAAGGCCTCTGGTTCCTGATGCACCGTTTAAACCAGTACCGTGATTACATAACTTGCGTTGACGCTCTTAAGGAGTGTCTTGGCGATGAGAGGATCAAGTCACAGGGACTTAAGGATTACAGGTCTTACATCGATGAGGTCTACGCCGACGCGCATTTCAACGAGCTCAAGAAGGATCTGGAGAAACTTACGAAAGAGACTTCTGAAATCCAGAGCGTAACCATCGGAATGAACCTTAACAGCAGACTCGAAGCGACAAGCATGGGTATCGTTTCCGTCAATAACAAGCCGTTTAAGAAGTCCAATATCGTAAGCAACTTTGCTGACGGGATCGGCGGCGACAAGATAAAGGAAGGCAATGAGTGGAACGGCGATATGCATTACCGTGTGGTCGAAAAGCAGGCCACTCAAGGATTCACGAACTTCATGACCGAAGCGATCAAGGCTACCAATCCTCTGGCGCGTTCAGCTGCCGGCGGCACGACTGCATCTATTCCCGGCAACGACGGTATCGCAAACAGCCCGGCGCAGTTCGATACAGTCCTGAACAGGATGCTCGACGTTATGGCAAAGAGCTTGAGAAGAACGCTCGACAAGTATTCTGAGATGGCTCTGAGTGAAGTTGCCGATGTCATTCCTGAATTTATTTACTACATAAGGTTCATAGACTTCCTTTCAAAGATCGAATCAAAGGGCTTTAAGCTCACAAAACCTAAGGCAGTTCCCAAGGGCGACGTGAACATGCAGGCTAAGGGCTTTTATAATTTCAAGCTTGCAATGAATCTTCTTACGCCCAAGGATCTCGTAGTAAATGATCTGGACTTCGATAACGATCACACGATCTATATCCTTACAGGTGCCAACAGAGGCGGTAAGACGACAGCGACACAGGGTATCGGTTTGTTATATGCTCTTGCGCAGGGCGGTGTATATGTTCCTGCTGATTCATTCGTATTTGCACCTGCTGACTGCATCTACACGCATTTCCCTGCAGACGAGGACCAGACAATGGATCTCGGACGTCTCGGTGAAGAGTGTATCCGCTTCAAGGAAATCTTTGAAAAAGCAAAGGACACCAGCCTCATCCTCATGAACGAGACATTCTCTACGACGTCATTTGAAGAAGGTTATTACATTGCATGCGACTCGATAAAGGCGCTTCTTACAAAGGGTGCGAGAACGATCTATAACACCCACATGCATAAGCTCGGACTTGATGCTGAAGAGTTCTCCAAGGACTTCAAGCAGAAGGCATCTTCGCTCATCGTTAAGAGCGACGGCGGCAAGCGTTCTTTCAAGCTAGCGATCGCGCCTCCGGAAGGTTCTTCCTATGCTGCAGACATCGCAAAGAAGTACGGCGTAACGTACGAGATGCTCACCGGCAAGACCGAATAACGACCGGGAATTTATCCTGATTTTTACCCCGTCCCGTTCTCGAAAACGGGGCGGTTTTTTATACAGATGCGGATTATGTTTTTCGTGCACATATAAAAAATAATTGTTGTTGAGTTTGTGACATAAAACATATAAAATCAAAACATAAATACCCGCGGTCATATTGGTGGGGGTCTCGGAGTGCCGCATGACGAAGGGGGTCATATTTATGAAGAGCAGAATCAAACTTCTGGCAGCACTTTTGACATGCCTGCTGGTGGCAGCACTTTGTCCTGCTGCACTTGTATCGGCAGCAGAAGAGGAGAAGTATCCTCTCTGGATCGGCGGAGTACAGGTTACCTCAACTAATTGCAACAACTTATCGGGTAATAAATGGAGTTACGATCCCGTGACTCATACTCTGACGCTTGACGGTTACAAATACACAGGAGAGGGATATAACTACAACGCAAGTCTCTACGCATGCATTTACTATAACGGTGCAGATGATCTGACGATCTTACGTAAGGGCGATAGCAGTGTTAACCAGACACGTAACTATGCGAACTCTTCGGATCATGTGTTAAAGATCGATAATCCCACGGCCGATCTGTTCTTCACCGGTTCGGGAAGTCTTGAGTTAAGAATGTATGATGACTGGGCAGGTCCTGCAGTATCCTGCATCGGAGATGTAGAGATCAAGGGCGGCTCATTGACAGTCGATGGTGGTCTCGGTGGTATTGATTCACCTAAAGTTACCATCAGGAAAGATGTCACATCAGCAATTTTAAGGGGTCACAGGGATTCTGCAAAAGCTGTTACCGGAAATTTCATCAACGAGACCGACGGAATGGCTGCTGACCGGTTTAATAGGGTAACGAAGTTAGAGCCTTCAACAACGGAAGTTCAATGTGTCTATAAAGCCCTCGCATTTCCCATCGCGAAATATAAGCTTGTATTCGATCCCAATGGCGGTACAGGCAGCATGGATCCGGTAACAGTAAGTGATGGCGAAAATTATAAGTTTCCGGAATGCGGCTTTGAAGCTCCCGACGGCAAGGTTTTCAGTTTCTGGAGAATCGACATCGTCGACGTGATCGTTTTACCGGGTAATGGTTGTGATATTAACGACCAATACGTAAAAAACGGTGTGATCACCGTTGTTGCAGCCTGGAAGGATGCTCCTGCAGCTACCGTCAAGACTGCTCCGAAGGCAATTCTCATGAAATATGACGGCACAACAAAGGATCTTGTTACGGCGGGCGAGGCTACAGATGGCGAGATGCAGTATGCTTTAGGTAATGACGCGACAAATGCGCCTGCAACAGGCTGGAGCAAGAGTATTCCTCAAGGAAACGATGCTAAATCCTATTATGTCTGGTACAGAGCTGCCGGAGACAAGGATCACAGCAACTCAGCAAAGAACTGTGTCACGGTAAAGATCGAAAAAGCAAATGCTTTAGTACAAGCGAATGACCAGACGGTCAAGGAATCAGAGGATCCCAAATTAAGCAAGGATTATGCAAGTCTTACCGGTGCTGCATCAGGTCACTCGCTCGGCAATGTGACTATCACGTCAGACGGTAAGAAACTTAGTCCTTCTGATGCAGCGATAGTTAACGACAATGGAGAGGACGTTACAGCCAATTACAACGTTTCATATTCGTCCGGCACCCTGACCGTGATCCCCAAGACCAGTGTGAAGGTTACTTTCAGTGTTGCAAACGGCGAATGGGATAATGGCGGCAGTGATGACATTGAAGTCGTATTCCAGGGTTATGAAGGCGATACTTTTAAGCTTGCTCCTGACCAGATTCCGGCTGTCGGAACAAAGCCTGCTGCAAGCTATAAGAAGGGTGACTGGGATAAGACTCCTGACACGGATACAGAGATCACAGGTGATACCAATTATGTTTATACCTACGCTGAAGACCCTGTCTACACAGTTACGGTAAAAGGTGACGGTTTTGTACCCGGAAGCGGAAAGGACATGGTCATTACCGTAAAGTGCAGCATCAATGACAGTCAGACATTCAGCAAATTCGTAAGCGCAAAAGTTGATGGTTCTGACCTCAGTGATGAGAACTGTGAGAAGGCCCCCGGAAGCCTTATCCTGACGATCAAGTCGGCCTATCTTGATACGCTTTCAACAGGCAGTCACAACATCGAGATCACGTTTGCGGACGGCACGGCTACGGCAGCGATAAACATTGCCAAGGCTCCTGCTCCTGTGCCGAAGACCGGCGAGACCGACAGTCCGTTTACTTTCATCGGCATCGTGATGCTTCTTGCAGGCGTTTTAGGCGTGATCTTTGAGATCAGGGCATCGAGAGCTCCCCGCAGAAAAGTAAGGCAGGCTCCCCGCGCTCACGGGCAGAGAACAAGGGAAGACGAGTAATTTCAGTCGATCTGATATAGTTGATTAATGGCGGTGCCGTTTTCGAAGTCCTCGAAAACGGTACCTCTTTTTTAGTCCCATTATTAAACCGCCCGATAGTATATTATTATGCTGAACAACAATATCGGGGTGATCTTTATGCCTGCATATGAAGACTTTACAGTGGAATTGGGCAATAACCTGCCGGCGCTGATCTTAGGCGTGCTCCTGGCGGTGACGCTGATCGTGCTCATCGTGGTGACCGTCAGATTTAAGATGCAGCAGTATTCGATCTTCAGAAGGGACAGCATGGACCGGGAGGTCGCCGGAAGGCGCAGGATAAAGCTGTCTGATAAGCGCAGGGTGCTTGAGCGTGATAATTACACATGTCAGATATGCGGGATCTCCAAGGGGATCTTAGACAGCTTCTGCGAGGGCTTAGGCGACTATCTGCTCCTTGAAGTGGATCACATTCAGTCTGTGTCGCAGGGCGGCACCGGAAGGGACATCGATAACCTGCAGTGCCTTTGCTGGCGGTGCAACCGCAAGAAGGGAGGATTCAGGACGAATGAAGAGGTCATGGACATGATCGATTACGGCGTGGAGTATATCGACGAAGACAAGCCCTCTGACGGATACTGATGATATAATTGCTAAGGACACATGAGTATTAAGCGCGTGAGTATTTAGAGCAGGAGGGCAGCATGAGGAAGGCATTGTTGATCATCGGAATTATCGTTTTCGTTGCATGCGGGATCGCTCTTCTGATGGCTCTGTTATTTAATCTCGGATACTATAACGTGATGGACGGATCGACAGAACTCTATCACAGACTGCGCACGAATGCGACCGTATCACTTATAACGGGCATAGTTCTTGCATTGATCGGGACAGCCTGCTTTATAATCCGTTCGAAGATCTGAAGGATCCTTAAGATCTGAGCCTGACTCAGACGATGCCGGCCTTGCGCTTCTCGCACTCCGGACAATTGGTCATCGGTGTAAATGAGAACATCGATTCTTTCCTGTAGCCGCATTTGGAGCAGATAAAGACATATTTCGTGAAGACGCTGCCCATCGTGGTGCTTACGAGCCATGTGCCGTCGGCATCATCGTTTACGGCCTGCTGTACGACAGGTTGGAGTACGGGCGCCGGTGCGGGCTGTGAATCTGCAGAAGGTGCTGATTCGGGAGCGGGCTGAAGAGTAGGCCATGTAGCTGCAGCTTTTTCCTGCTCCGGCTTTGCTTCTGCCTGAGGAGCAGCCTGAACTTCTTCCTGTGCGGGCTCGGAAGCTTCTTCCTTGGCCTTGATAACGATATCTTTATCGGTGAATTTCAGATAATTAGGCGAGAACTTATTGCCGATGGTCTCTTCGTCGAACCATGTGCTGGGTCTGGGCTCACCAAACGTGCACTTCGTGATGTGGAAAGGACAATCTTTGCAGTCGTCCCTGTTTACACACATTCTGTAAATGCCTCTTAACAGCTGGTCTACCTGTTGCTCTCTGTTCTCTATACTCATGTCTTGCTCCCACACATAGGTCATCAGATATGCCTTATTAGAATCACCCAGATGCTAATATTATAGCACGTCTCAAGGATTAGACCATTTCAAATGATATAATGAAGCGGTCATGGTGTTATCCGGGACAGATATCTGCTAAAAAAACAAAGCATAATATAAATGAACTGATTCGGAGATTATTTAAGTTGAGAGTTTTTATCGTATATTGCCACCCGTCGGAGGATTCGTTCACGAAGAACATCCGCGACGCTTTTATAAAGGGTATTACCGATTCCGGGAATGAATATATCATCTCGGATCTTTACAAGATGGATTTCAAGGCTGACATTACAGAGCAGCAGTATTTAAGGGATGCAAACTACGAGAACACGCCTTTTACCGAAGAAGACGTTCTTGCCGAGCACGGGAAGATCAATTCCTCTGATGCCATTGCATTTATCTATCCTGTTTTCTGGACTGAAGCTCCGGCAAAGCTCGTCGGGTGGTTTGACAGGGTATGGACTTACGGCTTTGCTTATGGCGATAAGAAGATGAAGATGATGGATAAGGCCATGATCCTCTGCTCTGCGGGCAATCCCATAGAGAAGCTCGAGCAGTTCGGACTTCTTTCAAGCATGAAGAAGGTAATGTTCGGCGACAGGCTCTTTAACAGGGCTAAGCAGATGGAGTTCGTTGTTTTCGACGGCACGTCACGAGAGAAGGAGACGCGCGAGGGCAACTGGGACAGCAACCTTAAGAAGGCATATGAGAAGGGGAAGAACTTTTTCGCGCAAGCTGAAGAAGTCTTTACTGTCGACGATAAGATCTTTACCGCGGTCGAGAATTCGGAATCGGGCGAAGTATCCAATCAGACCATATTCTGCTATCACCAGAAGGGCAATGTCATCTGGGCAGAATATTCAGGCGGCAACATCGTTAAGGGGTTCCTTATCGGAACGAT
Organism: Oscillospiraceae bacterium; assembly: GCA_902764825.1. Lineage (GTDB taxonomy): Bacteria > Bacillota > Clostridia > Saccharofermentanales > Saccharofermentanaceae > Saccharofermentans. Next base: position 92,568 of record CACWXL010000004.1, on the reverse strand, counting down.
GGATGAGGAGCATAACCTTCACTTCAACTATCAGCACATGAATACTGACGGCAATCTAAGGACCGGCTCATGCGATTCCGCGCCTCAGATAGAGAACGGCAAACTGCGGTTCAACGAGAAGTGGAAATGGACGATGGGTGAAGAAGGTACATCGGTAATAGAAGAGATCTGACAGCAAGGAAAGAAGCAGAATATGGAACTTTGGGACCTTTACGACAAAGACGGAAACAAGACAGGCGAAGTGTGGGAAAGAAAGCCCATGAATTATCTCAATATCCCTGAGGGCAGGTATCACATCGTAGGCGATATCCTCGTAAAGCATGTGGACGGGACTTTTCTTCTTACCAAGAGGGATCCCCGCAAAGATATCTATCCCGGATGCTGGGAACCAGGTGCGGGCGGCGCGGCGCAGCAGGGCGAAGAACCTTATGCATGCGCGGTAAGAGAGCTCTTCGAAGAGACAGGACTTACGGCTGACAGCATGGAGCTTATCGGTACTTCCAGAAGCGAACGCAGCCACGCGCTCTACTATTCCTATCTTGCGGTCGTAAGCTGCGACAAGGATTCAGTTGTGCTCCAGGAGGGCGAGACCACTGATTACAAGTGGGTCGATGCAAAGGGCTTGCTTGACTATGCGGAGTCTGCGGATGCCATGAGGAATCACGTGGAAAGATACCGCGGATTTATAAATGAACTCGAAGATGAGATCGGTTACGATCAATGAATAACAAAAGGAGGCACGCATGAACACTAATGTCTTTAAGCGAAATGAACTTCTGGCACAGAAGACCATCGCAGGGCTTGAGTCCCGCAACATGAAAGGCTACTATGCCGCAAGCAGGGAAGAGGCTCTGAAGATCGCGTTGGATCTCATTCCTGAGGGCAGCTCCATATCTATGGGCGGCGCCATGAGTGTTCATGAGATCGGCTTGTCAGACGCACTCAAGGCCGGCAATTATAATTTCATCGACCGCGATGCTTATGAAGACAAGAGGCAGGCAATGCTCCTGGCTTACGATGCAGATTTCTTCCTCTCATCAGCCAATGCCATGACCGATGACGGCATCCTCGTTAATATCGACGGCAACGCCAACCGCGTGTCTGCTATCGCACAGGGTCCCAAGCACGTCATCTTCATCGTCGGAATGAATAAGGTCACTAACGATCTGGATTCTGCGATGAAGCGCGCAAGGAACGTCGCAGCGCCTTCCAATGTGCAGCGCTTCGGTCTTAATACCCCGTGCGCGAAAAAGGGTACGTGCTTTGACTGCAAATCACCTGACACGATATGCTGCCAGATCCTCATCACGCGCTTCTCCAGACACGAAGGAAGGATAAGCGTAATACTTGTTAACGATGATCTCGGTTTCTGATATGTTGATCGAACTTACAAAAGAAAAAATGGAAGCATTATTTCTCCGTTTTTTGGGAGAGATATTTGCTCATCCTGAAGTCATAAGTGCGACTGTAAAAGAAGTCCTCATTACGAGAGAGACGATGGAAGAAACCGGCAAAAAAGCCTTTGAAGCAAGCTTCCACGATCTCTACAGTGATGTTGATATTTCAGTGAAGGTTCGTCTTCCGGGTGACGGTTCAGTTACTGCTGAGGAATATGAGAAAAGGATCGACCGTTTTGGCGTGAACGAAGATACTGCGCTCGGGTGGATGTTCGTTCCGGAAAATCATGTTTACAGGCTGATCTTCAAGAACGGAATGAGATATGATCTTCTTTTCGGATTCGAGTATTCAGAAGATCAGGCGGTGGAACTCGGAGAGTATTTATCTGCTGTGGAAGATAACCCGGACTGGCCCATGGCTAACATCAATCGGTTCTGGTTTATTCAGATCCAGGCACTTGGAAAGCTTTACCGTAAGGATCACCTGATAAGCTGTCATCTCGCAAACATGAATTGTAATGACACGCTGGTCATGCAGATGATCCTGAGGGATAAGGAATACGGAACCAACCATCACAGATATGGTCATTCGGAGGAAATAGAATATCTGAAGGATCTTGGCAAGACGCCTTATAGATCAGACGATCCGGCATTTAACAGCATAGCTGATAAGATCTATGCGGCGGCAAAAGCTTACGACCGTCTGGCTAAAAACTTCTATCCCGGATATCAGGACCGCAGCGGAGATTTTCTCGCTGTCTGGGATTGGTACGAATCCTGCAAGGGTTAAAGGAAGCTTATGGAACTGATATATAAGAATGCAGATGTGAAAGATGCGAAGACGCTGGTCGGTATCTACGATTCTGCATTCTACGATGACTACATTCTTTATGGTGAATGTCCTGCATATGGCAGGTCCGTAGAGAATATGGAGCAGTCTGTTCAGGAATTTCCTAAGGTCATTGCTTACGATCAGGGAAAGGCTGTAGGCGTCATCTCATATAAGCCTGAAGGTGCCGGAAAGTATTACATCGGATGCCTGGCGGTCAAGAAAGAAGAGCAGGGCAAAGGCATCGGCACGGCGCTTATGAGACACTTTCTGGATGAGCATCCGGACTGGAACGAGATCACTTTGGTGACGCCCTGCGACAAGGAGCAGAATATCAGATTTTATACTGAACGCTTCGGCTTCGACATCACCGGCGAAGAGAGTGACGGACATGTAAAAGTCCTTTGGTTCAGGCTTAGCAGGTAAGATTAATGAGACCCGAATACCTTTATTATTTTGCTTCAGACTTTGTCCTCTGCGGTTTGGGTGCTGCTCATTTTGCCTGCACGATAGTGCTGCTGATACGCTGGGCAATCTTAAGGTCTGCAAGAACAAGGAACGGGGCATTGCAATCTGATACGCATAAGCATGCTCCGGTACAGTATCCCAAGTCGTTTAAAGTATTGGCGTACATCGTTATCGGAGGGTATCTCCTGGTCATTATTCCTGCGATCGTGTGGGCGGTCGCATTGGCATTGCATGCTTCGAATCCGCTGATGCCTTCGATCATTGCTGCAGTTATCGGTTTTATCGGTTTTGCAGCACTTATAAGTATGCCTTTAAGCCACAAGGAATCCGCTGTGACAGTCGATTCAAGAGGACCCGCGACCGGATTTAGGGACGGTGTAATGACTCCTGAAGAGAGGAAGAAGATCGAAGAGAAGATCGCTTATACAGGTCCGATAAATGCAGGCGGAGAGATCGACGATAATGCTAAATACAGAAATTATCTGGAGGATGTTCTTTCTAAGATCCCTTTCGAGAAGAGGGACGAGATAATAAAGCTGGTCCTTCAGGGCGATAAGCTCGAAGCGATGAGAGTGTGCCAGAGAGCAACAAAAGAAGGTTTAAGGATCTCAACTGACCTTTTCAGCAATTATCTGATGTTCCCGAATCTTAAGTATTTCAACTGCAGGATCTATGTGCGGATTGCAGACAGCGACAAGATCCGCGAGTCGTTCAGGGAATATAACAGGAGCTATACTGATCCCGATAAATGCTATATCTCGGCAGAGCGCGATCTTGATGACAACTGGCACTATATCGAGCTCTCGCCTGCGACGTCCGATCCTGAGGATTTTTCTTTCGCGGAATTCATGAATGTCCTTATCTGGATGGGCGACTTGACTCATGATGTTTTCGCATACGCTAAGCCCAATAACACTTATCCGGGCATGGGCAGAAGCGCGGCAGACAAGGTCGGCGACTGGACAAATACAGAGCCTTTCTACGCCGAGCCGGACAGGAATGACAAGCTTACCGAATCCTGTATTGGTATAATGAACGGAAAGGAATTCAGGTTTATCGTTACGGAACTTGAAGTTTCTTATAAGAAGGAATTGAATTCGGGATTTGATATCGAATCTTATATCAGTAAGAAGCACAGGGTGGCGCTTTCTTAAGGAGGTAACCATGGTCAGGAAAACGGTTCTTTTCGCATACGGCATTAAGGTCATCGCAATATGGATGCTTATTCCGTTTGTGCTGATGTTCATTCCGAGATTTGCCGGCGAATTCGGTGCCAAAGTTACCGTTCAGGAAGTCACTTTAGTGAAAGAGACTTTCAGCATGTATCCTGATGAGCACAAGCGCTATGAGGCTGATGTGAACGGCAGGAAGACGAATGTTATCGCGCCTCTTACGAGCAAAGAAGGAGATACCATAACCGTTATCTTAAGAGACGGCGAATACTATAAGACCGCTAACGATGCTGAAGATATCAATGCTAATGTGAGTTTTGCCGGAAGGTTCATGAAGATCGCAAATAACAATTTCGGATACCACGTGTTAGGTCTTGCCGCAGCAGTTCTTCTTACTTTCCTTCTCACGATCAAGCGCGGGAAAGCCATCCGCAAGACTGCTCCGAAGCTCTCGAAAATAACTGCCGCCATTGGATTTGCAGTGTCGGTCTTAATGTCGGCTTCACTGCTCTACGGTGTGATCGATAATTCGCTGACCAGTCTTGGCATTGCATATCTGGGCTTATCTCTCGGAATACTTTATACGGCGGTCTTCGTGATCGTCTGGGCTGTCAGGAGCGCGATTGCCGGATCTGCGAAAAAAGACCGTCATGAACAAGAAGCTTAAGGTAATCCTTATCACTGCAGCAGCACTGGTGCTCACATGCATCGTGATCTGCGCTTGCCTGTACTTCGGGATCATCCACATCAATCACCCGGAGCTCAAGGGCTATAAAGTAAAGGGCGTCGACGTGTCCTCCTATCAGGGAGATATCGACTGGGATGTCTTATCGTCGCAGGGGATCGAATTCGCTTACATCAAAGCAACCGAGGGATCTAAGACTGTGGACCGCTGTTTTGAAGCGAACTGGAAAGGCGCTTCGGTTACTTCTCTTCGCATCGGCGCTTATCATTTCTTCAGCTTCGAATCGTCAGGTGAGAATCAGGCAAAACTTTTCTGCGATACTGTAAAAGCTGTTCCCAACATGCTCCCGCCCGTGATCGATGTCGAATTCTACGGGCACTTTCATAGCGGCGATGACATCGATGTTGACGCAGTAAAGAAAGAGCTCCGCTCCATGATCGATATCCTGACTGATCACTATGGAGTAAAGCCCATCATCTACGTCAGCAGCGAGACTTATGATCTGATAGTAAAAGATGATTTTGCCGACTGCGGCATATGGTACCGCAGCGTTTACGGGCCCGTCCCTAGTGACGTCAGATGGACCATCTGGCAGTATTCGAACAGACATGTACTGAAGGGGTATAATGGTTCTGAAAGATACATCGACATGAATGTATTAGCCGGTGAGATCTGAATACTTCGCATGCTTCACTAACAATTGCCTCAATTAATTCCGCCTACACAGGTTGACGAATGTCCACCAGTAAGATATATTCAAGTGGACAGATGTCAACCAACGGGAAATAGGAGTAATTGTTTATGCGTTTAACAGATTCAGAATGGAAGATCGCAAACTGTCTTTGGGATAAGAGCCCGATGACGATCGCAGAGATCACCCAGGAACTTAAAGAAAGCACAGAATGGACAAAGTACACCGTGATCACGCTTCTCAAGCGCATGGAAGAAAAGGGTGCTGTCACATATGTACAGGAAGGACGTACCAAATACTTTTCGCCTGCCATAGACAAGGCTGAAGCAGAGAATGAAGAAGTCTCAACGCTTCTGGACAAGGTCTATAACGGCAATGCGGGCTTATTGATCTCCAATCTGGTCGGCTCTGACCGTCTTACGGAAGAGCAGATCGAAGAGCTCAGAAGAATGTTCACGGAGGATTAATATGCTGCGCTATATCATCGGTATCACATTGATTACGGCAGGCCTTATCCTGATCCGTGCACTGTCAAACGGGAAGATCCTTAAGAAGCACCAGTATGCCCTCTGGCTTATTATTCCGGTCTTCATGATCTTATTCCCTTTAGTTAAATTCGTTATTCCTGCGGCTCTCGAAAAGGCTTCTGCCGAGGCTGACTCAAGGCGGGCCATTCCGTCCTATGTAATGGTCGATGGCGAGTATATAAAGCCTCAAGAGATCGGCGATCAGTATATGTATCACGAACTGCTTAATGACATAGAGTTAATTGAAGACCGCGAGCAACTGAGAGCTATAAAGGCAGCTGAGGCAGCAGGTAAGACGGCGCCAAGCCCGCTCTTCATACTTGCTTGTGCTTATTGCTTTGTGACTGCGTCTCTGCTGATAGCTCTGGCTGCATATAACACCGGGTTCATTGCATATTGCAGACGAAGAAGAGAATATGTCGGAAGAGATCCTGCAAGCGGTCTTAAGATATACAGGATAAGGCACAACGGAGCGCCATTCCTGTTGTTCAACAAGATCTATCTTGACAGGGATTCAGGAAAGATCAGCGACTATACCATATGCCATGAGGCGAGCCACCATAAGCACGGCGATCACATATGGGTATTGGTAAGATATATTGTCCTGATACTTAACTGGTATAACCCGGTCATTTGGGCAGCATTCATATTGTCAGGAAGAGACTGCGAACTGGCTTGTGACGAAGAAGTATTACGCACACGGGGAATCGGTGCTTCTGCAGGTTATGTGAATGCTCTGCTTGATACATTGAAGAAGAATTCCGGGAAGAATATCGGATTTGCTCTTTCCACCGGTATGGGCGGCGGATATAAGATGATGAAGAAGAGGATCAGCAACATTAAGAAGCCTGCAAGAAACAGCCGTAAGGCACTTGCGTTGACATTGGCGGCTGTATTTGCTTTCTCAGGATGTTCCATGATCCTGCCGGATCCTTCTGAAAGCAGCATTGAAGAAACAGCAAATGCTTCTGAAACTATTAACGCAGAAACTGCTCCTTCAGTTTCTTATAACACTGACGCAGAAAATGCTCCTTCGGTTTCTGATACCACCGAAGCTACAACGGAAGAGATTCCGGAAGATCTTGAGGAAATAGTTAATACATTCCCGGCGTCCTACAAGAATAAGATCGGCAAATGCACTTTTGATATAGAGAAACTGGACTGCCCCGAAGAACTGGTATTCCATAAGACGACGGTTAAGAACAAAGCTTCAAAGAGCAGACAGTTCGCAGAAGAAACAGTAAAGGGGCTGCCGTATAAGTATCTTAAAGAGACAGAAGAGATCTATTGCGTGGATGAAAAGATAAACAAATGGTATTACTGTTTCAGCGAAGTTGATTCAGACATTTGCTTTATAAAATACGATATTCCGTATTCAGATTCGGTTTATCTGGATTTTGAAAGCGAAAATTACAACTTAAATAAATATACAAAGCCAAAGACATTTGCTTTTGGATCGGCGGAAGAGGTTTATGACAAGACCGCAGATATGTTTGGGAAATATGGAATTGATATTAAGACGGGAATGACAGTAGAAACGTATTATCTTGATCATGAGACTTTGGACAAGGAAGCGCTTTTTGACGAAGGAAAACCGATTAAGCGCCGGAACTGGACAGCTGATGACGATGCATATTTGTATGTTGTTAAACAAAGTGTTCAAGGAGTACCGATATCGCCGACAAATAGTTTTTTATGGCCCGGCAGTTTCCATGCTCTGAGTGATGTCAGATACGTCCTTATAGTTAACAAAGACGGGATTCATGATTCCGAGTCTTGGAATAATTACTGCGAGTTTAAATTGTCACCGGCCACGGAAAAGCTGCTCACATTTGATGAGCTTAGCCAGAGCATATCCGATTATCTGGCTTATAAATCAAGCAGTGCAAAATATACGGTTACAAAGGCCAAATTATTCGCAACACATGATTATATAAGCAATCAGAATGACAGCAAACCCATTGAGCTTTACTGGGGAGTTTGGGTAAAAGAAAACAATAACGGTAAAGTCACCGAATACGAACTCAGGTTCGATGCAAAGACCGGAGAGATCGCTCCGCGCCTGGCAGACTGATAATTAGGGAGATAAAGGATGAAAAGTGTAAGAAGAATAGTGTCAGCACTGCTGGCAGCAAGTATGCTGTGCGCAGTAATCAGTTCATGCGGAAAGAAAGAAGAGACAAAAGAATCCCAGGCAACCGTAGAAGTGATGTCTGCAGATTCCCTGTGGTATGACTCACAGAGGATGGAATTAAATCCTTTCGATGGTGATAGGGAAACCATCGTGAACCGCGCAGTCTTTGATTACAGCGAAGGCAAGATCAGTGTCGTTTATGAGTATATGCAGATACCTTCGGAAGAAGATTATCTTTCTGAGAACTTCGACGGTTCAAGCCTCAATGGAACTGAGCTTTGTGTTTTCGATAACAGCGGAAACATACTGAATAAGAGTGATCTGAGAAAGCTTATATCTAACGGCACGGAACCTGCTGCCGGTGCAAGAGGATTCGGCTTCTCGGACGGGAAACTCTTCGTGCTTTCCAATGCGGGATGGGAGACGCCTGACATTATGCTTTCCGTCATCGATCCTGCAAGCGGAGCTGTTCTGGAGAGCTTCCGCTACAACGCATCTGCTTCGCAGACTCTATGCGGGATGCTTCCGGAAGAGATAATCGCCGTTACGGATGATATCTTTATGATGTATGAGAAATCCGGCCGTGTTGCTTTGTTTGATAAAGAGGGCAATGCCAGGATCGATATGATGGCAGACCTGTTCGGAAAGGACATATTTTTCTGGGACACCTTTAGTGACAAGAACGGGAACGTAGTCTTCAGTGCTTCTGATGTACAGAATGAGTCGAAGCAGGTTGCTCTTGGGAACAGTGTTGTTACTTATCAGATCAGGAATATGAACGCGGGAGGCGGCTTTAGCACCGATGCTGCAGAAGACGGTCATTACTATTCCGTAAGCAATAACGGCATCGCTGCATATAATGAAGAGACAGCTTCTTTTGACATGAAGATCCCTGCAGATTGTTTCAATGCCGATTATTCTGAGTTCTATAGGTTATCTGTATTGGATTACACAGAGGATGAGGTGATCTTAGCTAACGTCCATGCCGTAGATCCTTTGACGGGAATTGTTGCTTATAAGCTCAAAAAAGCTCAGACAAATCCCAATGCCGGAAAGGCTAAGCTTACCGTCGGACTGTTTGGCCATTATGTTGTCACCAAAGCTCTGGGGAAAGCCATCTACGATTTTAACAGGATGAATGAGAATAATTATGCGACGCTTAAGATCTACAGCTACAAAGAGAATCGTTTCGAAGATGCTGACAGCGAAGAGAAGGCCGCAAGAGATGCTGCAAACAACCTGTTGCGCGATATCAGGGACGGAAAAGGACCTGATGTGATCGTCAATGCCTTTGACGTTATGGAGCTCTACGATGAGGATTTCCTGACAGATCTTAACGCGCTCATAACTTCAGACACCGGGTACAATCCTGAAGATTATGTTAAGTCTGTTATCGAGCTCGCGAAAACAGACGGCAAGCTTTACCAGATGCCTTTAAGATTCGGCACTCTCGGCCTTGCAGCTCCTTCTGACTGCGCGCCTTCCAACGGCACCGGGTATTCTTTCGAAGAGTATAAGGGAGTCGTATCAGGAGCAAATAACGGCGCAGACAGCCTTGCGTATAAGATGGACAGGTCAGCATACTATTCGCTCCTTTTTACCGCCATGCAGAGCGATCTTTACAAGGACGCGAAATGGAATCTGAATTCACCTGAATTCGAGGCGCTTGCTTCGTACTGTAAGGACAGCGTGCCTGAGAAGTGCCTTGCGAACCGGAATGATGATAACGTCAAACTTCCGGAAGATTACAAGGTCACAGAACTTCAGATCGAAGGCATAGGCACCTATATCTCGAATGTTTATTCGCAAGGGAAAAACATATACGGATATCCGTCTGCAAATGGCAGCCACGGAGTGATCGTATCCGTGAATTCGTCAGCTGCGATCTCTTCGCAGTCACAGAACAAGAACGGCGCGTGGGAATTTATTAAGAACATGATGTCTTATGATATCCAAAGCATTGATCCCAAATATGCATTTGATTCCTCGATCAATCTCAAAGCCCTTAAGGAAAGGGGCAGCATGGCAATTGCCGATTACAACAGGACCGTTCAGGAATACAAGAATATGGACAGCTACGCGCTTGAGAAGGCCAGGATGATGGGTGTGGTGATCCCTGATAAAGAGATAGAGATAGACCAGACTGCAACAGACGCTTATCTTGCACTTCTTGACAAAGCTACGGATGTATACCGCATCGACAGAAATGTCCTTCTGATCACCAAGGAAGAACTGCCGGCATATTATACCGGCCAGAAGGATCTTAATTCTGTTATCACGATCGCTCAGGACAGGGTTCAGAAAGTGATGGATGAGAGAGGTTAACCATACTTTCATAAAGATATTCCATATTCTTCGCCTTAGAGGTATCCTGATTGCGGAGCATTTGAATGGGGCAGGAAAGCGGATGGGACTTTCCATGGCTTTTGATCAGAGCGCAGATATTGGGGTTAGGAGAACGTGGAGATGAGAAAGATAATCGCTAAGACAGTGTCTGTTGCATTGGTTTGTGCGATGGCAGCAACGGTGGCGTCTTGTGGGAAAACAAAGAAAACGGGCAAGGAGATAAGGAAGATCTCTGAAGATTCACCGTGGTTTGATGCGAGCATTACCGATGTGGAGACCGGCGCGGAGAAGGGCCGTGAGACCGGCACTTGGTTAAACCAGCAATTCGTCGCTTCGGATGATCAGTATTACTTTATTGAAACGAGAGGGGAATATCAGATTCCTCCGGATGATAAGATCGATTGGGAAACATATAAAAATTATCAATTCGATTATCTTGCAGTTGTTGACCGCAATACCAGGCAGACGGTGAATACGATCGATCTCAAGAAAGAACTTACCGCAAGCGAACCATTTACCGACAATATTTTTTCAAACAACGGCAAGATAACAGTCCAGTCCAAGCTTAAGGAAAGAGATTATGATCCGTTGACCGGTGAGCTTCTGGATACTCGTCCGCGTAAAGCGAGCGACGATGATCTCTTCTCGAAGCATTATTTTATAGGCAGTTATGAGGTTGAGACGATCGTTTACCAGACCGAGACCAATCAGCGTTACAGCAGGATCAGTGTGAAGGGACCGGATGGTGAGGTCAGGGAGAATGAACTTAAGAAGCCGGACAAGGAAATGTATATTAATTACGTTCTTGCTGACGGTGATACAAAAGCCGTTATATCCGTAAGTGTCGGCAGAAATCTCGAAGAAGATGTTTATTATGAGCTTGACCTTGAGACAAATAAACTGACTGTTGCAGATCAGAAAAAATACGAGTGGTTAGACGAAGTATCTTTATACAACAGCATCTGCTGTCCGGACGGCACTATCTATTTTATGGATTCAGAGGGTGTATTCAAGATCAACGCAGAGAAGAAGACTACAGAAAAACTGTTTGATTACAATCAGTGTTCCCTTAACTTCGGAATCGCAGGGAGATTTAATATGGTTGAATGCTCTGAAGACCGAATTCTGCTCTGCGGACGCTGCGATAATCCTTCTGTATACGAAGGAAATACGGCAGATAAGATCAACTTTGTAGAACTTAAAAGAGCTGATAAAAATCCGCATAGCGGCAAGACCGTTTTGGAGATATATTCTCCCAACGGAATAGATGATAAAACCGGTGAAGCTGTTACGAGATTCAATGAGACGAACAGCAAGTACTTTATAGAATACGCTTTTGACTATGATGACAGGGATAACTATGACGATACTGATGATGAAAGTAACGAAGACGTTTGGATGATGACAAAGACCAGAAATAATGCGCATCTAAGCAACAAGCTTGCAATAGACATCATGAACGGAGACGCGCCGGATATCCTTTTGGACTGCAGCAGTTTCAGCGTGCTTGATAACTCAAACTGCCTTGCTGACCTCACGCCGTTCGTTAAGGATGCAGATCCGGACAAATACTTCACGAACATAATCGAAGGGTCCAAGACTGACGGTGTGATCTATCAGCTTCCGGTAAGCTTCAGGCTTGAAGGGATAATGACTAAGACTGCTAACGCCGGAAGCTCGGGCAAAGGCTTTACTCTCGATGAATATCAGAAATTCACAGATGAGGTAATGAACGGAAACGATCCGCTCATCTATGGTCAGGCGGTATACTTTTCGCTGCTCTTTAACAGCATGAGGGATGAATTCATAAGCAAAGGCAAAGTCGATCTGTCCAAGCCTGAATTCAAGATCCTTGCAGATTATGTCAAAGACAATGTTCGCGAAAATGGTATTTCCATAAATGATTGGTATCAAAAAGCTGCAGGAGGCAGCGGTATTCCCAAAGGCGAATATATAGAATACTGTACCGGTATAGGCGGTTATTATTTTTATGGAATGGGAATCGCCTCGCACGGGAAAGGCGTAGCTATGCTTGGTCTTCCGTCACTTGACGGGCGGGGCCCCAGGTTTATCCCAAGCCGTTCTGTCGCGATATCTTCACAAGCAACTGACACAAAGGCTTGCGGAGAATTCGTTAAGCTCCTTCTGACCGACGAGTTCCAGACAAAGATCGCCATGAACGATGAGTTCGTCTTAAGCCGTGAAGCTTACAAGGCCGCCGGTTCGGCTGCGGTTACATACTATACTAACGGCGGAAGCAGTTATATGGGCGGAAATGGGTCAGGATCCGGAGGAATGACTGATTTCACGTCCAAAGACGTCGACTTTGTCGAGAACATAATCCTGTCCTGCTCCAAGATGAAGACCGAAGATCCGGACATAAGCATGATCCTGATCGAAGAGATGCCGGCATATTTCCTTGGCCAGAAGAATCTTGATGCGGTAATCAAGATCGCGGAAAACAGGATACAGAAAGTGCTGGATGAGAGAGGATAAATTCATTCATAATTGCACTAATGATGCTCTTGTTTCAAAGGACAAATAAATTACCATAGTGGACATAATTCACTTGATGAAGTGATTTATGTCATGACTGGCGAAGTAATTGTTGTTTGTTGAACAGGGGTAATAATATGAATAGAAATCGTAAAGCTGTATCTTTGATCTGTTTTATTATTTCGGGACTGGTAATCGGTTTCTCGGTTTGTGCTTGCTCACAGACCGGTGCGGAAACAACAGCGAGTGAATCTGTAACTGCTGCAGAGAGTTCGTCTGAAAGCCCGTCAGAAAGCACTGCGGATTCAGTGGAATCTGAACCGGAAGCATCAATATCCAAGAGAGCAGAACTGGGGCATATCCTTGGCTTTGAGAATTGTTATGCCGAGAGTGAGAATACAGGCCCGGATCACTATTATTGGAGAATCTTCAATTCCGAAGGCAAGGAGATTGCCTGCCAGTTTGGCTTCGGGTGCGATTCAAAGCCTGATATCGTCATAGCTGATATTGACGGTGATGGCAAAGATGAACTGCTAAGCAACTGCGTTTACGGCGGCGACGGTGCTGAGCGCGCCTATGTTTTCCGCAGCAGGAACGGAGTAATCGAAGTAGGCACTATTAACCGGGAAAAGGTTCAAAAAGAGCTTGGCATAACACTTGGTGCCAATAACTATAAGGTTAATTACTCTGCAGAAAAGAATCAATTAGTGTTCGTAAACAGTACGGACGATCAAGAGCGCGTCCTTACGATGGATGATCTGATATTCGAAGAATACACGCCCGGAATGTTCTGACAGCCACGGTTGTTTATTGCCACAAAGGTCCTCTTCTGATAAATTGGCTTATGCAAACGCTGATGGATGAAGGGATCTTACATGTCAGAAACAGAACACGGAATATATTTTGTCGAAGAGATAGCCAAGGGTATCTATAAGTTTTACGAGCAGCGCAACGCTTCGATCTATCTTGTGACCGGCAAGGACAAGGCCTGCCTGATCGATACCGCATACGGCCTTACGGATCTTAAAGAGCTCGTAAGTCACTACACCGATCTCCCTATCACGGTCGTTAATACGCACGGGCACATCGACCATGTGCTGGGCAATCACTGGTTCGACAATGCGCGCCTCAATAAGGCTGACAGGGCGATGTACAACGAGATTGTTTTCGAGTTCTCGATGCTGATAAATGAGCCGTGGGTGCAGGATTTCTACGGCGATTTCGTAAAGAACATCGACGCTGAAGAAGTGTTTTTTCCGGCGCCTGAAGATATATGCGAGGGCGATAAGATCGATCTTGGCGGCAAGTGCCTTGAGGTCTATGAGATGCCCGGCCACACCAAGGGCAGCATCGTTCTGGTAGACCGCGCTGATAAGATCTGTTTCTCGGGCGATTCCATAATCGAGAATCTCTGGCTCTTCCTTGAAGAATCCGAGAGCCCGGAGACGTACCTTGCCTCACTTAAACACATCCGCGAAGTGCTGATCGATGCCGGAATAGAGAAGATCTATGACGGGCATTACAGTTACGAACCGATCCCCGTGACGATGCTCGATAACATGGCCGAAGCGATGGAGAAGATCATTGCAGGAGAGCTCCGTGGCGAGGCAGTCGAGTTGGATGCTGGTAAGGGCACCGAGTATTCATATAACGGCTGGAAGGTCATCTGCAAATGAAGCGGAGAACATACATTTATCTCATAATCATCGTGGCATGCCTGATCTATTCGGTCAGTGACTATTTCGCCGCCATGCGCCGGTCCTACAACATGTACGTGGAGGGCGAGTACTATTTCAGATACGAAGCGACGATAGTAAACCAGCACACGAATGACGACTGGTGGGCGACGCCCGAGGCGCAGAACACGGACTATTCCGACCCGAAGAACATGCTCCTTAGGACGACGAACGTAACCGTCTATGCCGCAGGGCCCCATGACGGCGTCTGCACGGTCTGTTACGGCGACAATGTCATTGAAGACTTTCCCGTAAGCGTCCTCAAGTTTGAAGGCGACGACGCCGAGTATTTCAAGGGCTCGAAAACATACACCTACGACGAATACATCAGTCAGGTCAGGTCGATAGTTAAAGCGAAGGAAGAGAAGCATCGCCTGAGCGACAAGGCCATGTGTTCCTTCGAACAGTACAAGTTCTTCATGATCGGCTTTGTCTGCATCGACGCTGTGTTCGGATTCATCCTGATCCTCCTCTACAGGGCCGAGCTCTACAACAGATTCAACTTGTTACTGTTCTTTGCGGCCCTGTACAGCATATTCTTCGATGTGATATCTACGTTCCTGATGTGGAGCTGAGGGATTGGATTGCGCGTGGGGCCGCGTGTGCGTGTGCGGAAATGTGCCTTGCCGCACTAGGATATGAGGTGTATAGGCGTCTTCAAACTGCGCGACGTACTAATTTATTAAAAATCAGTTTTAGTCCGTAATTTTTGAGATCCAAAATAGATATACACCAGTCTTTTACGTACTGGTTTTCGAAAACATCTAATTAGTCCGTAAATTTTGAGGGCGCCAAACAGTCTAAAGCATGATTTCGACGTACTAATTTCTAAAAATCGCTTATTAGTCCGTAATTTCTGAGCTGTGAAGGCATATTTATCGAAAAATCTACGTACTAAAAACTGATTATCGATTTTTAGTACGTAATAAAGTAAAGCAGGAGGTGCGTGGTTGCCTCAAATGTTGCTCTTGCTGTCCGCCCGGAAGGCAACAATTCCTTAATTGTTCCAACCCGGCCGCGTACCCGCTTGCCGCCCTCTCGCTACCCACCCCCTTCGTCGCGACTTGCAGAAAAAATATATCGAATTACGATAAAAAGTCATTGACTTTCAATAACGAACGTTGTAGTATAACAGCAACAGGAACATGGAAAGAAGGAGGGCACAGCGATGAGATCCAATAAGAGAGCGGAGAAGAAGCCGAGAAACATATTCAAGCTGCTTCTGGTGATACTTGCGGGGATGATCCTTTTCATTATCGTGCTCTTCTTCGCGGCGTTCAGGATGCTCCAGTGGGCGCAGGATTACGGCCTCGTCGACGTTCCGGCCGAGGCAGTCACGATCGAAGAAATTGGCGACATAGAGATAGGTCCGGGCGGCATAGAGGTCGGCGGCATAGAAGCGGGCGGTATAGAACAAGACCCGGCTGACATGTCCGGAAACGAATACCAGCCGGCGAGCGCGATCGAATCGATACAGATGGAATACTTTATGGAGGAGAGCTGAGATGGAAGAGAAGAATAGAGGAGACAAAATATTGGACCAGATCGCAAAGACGATCCTGATCATTATATTGATCTTTGGTCTTATGATCCTGTGCGGTTATCTTTATCTGAGAAGTTTTGCGAAAAGGATAATCGAGAGCGAGAGGGCGAGCATGCCTACACAGACCACCGTGCGGCCGATCGATACAGACGGTTGGAACTATGTCGACAAGGATACCATGGACTACATGCGGGAACGAAGGGCAACAGAAGAAACCAGGGCAACACAGACATCATATTCCCTCACTGATGAGGAAATAAACGAGCTTTTATACGGCGGGCACTGATATGGACCGGATAGCAAAGACGATTCTTCTTGTAATCGGAATACTGGCAGCAATTGTTGCGATCTTTTTCTTCGTATTTGTTTTCTCGGTGACTTCGTACAAGACACATGACAATCTGTCTCCCGAGACACAGAAAGCTTACGCCAAACATGCCTTGATGCCGGAATTGGAAGGCCGGATCGAACGATACGGTGTCGCGGGCTTTCAGGATCCTGACTGCATGATAGAGACATTTAAGTACCAAAGCCTTGACGATCTTTATGTCTCCATGCCCAAAGTAAAGGAGCATATGGCCACAGCAGAAGGAACCAAAGGCAGAGATATCAAGGGCAAGAAGGTGACCGTCTACCATCTGGAGAAATTATACCCGTTCAACGACAAGACATCTGATTTTGCGAACCTCTCGCTGATAGATAAGGATTCTTCGCAGGAGTATTACACGTGGGATTACAGCGTGATCGTGTATAAGGACGGAAGCTGCCGTTTTACCGTCGATATCCTTCCCAACTGATACGTGCTCGAAAAGCAAGACCCTCAAGCTACCGCCTTGCCCCCTCGCTTTGCTAAAGCGTGCTATAATTGATCCATGGAAAAAATTTGCACGCGGAGGACTGCAAAAGCCCAAAGCAGCACGATAAGGCGGTAGATTATGTATTGTGAATCATGTGGATCTTTTGTTCGTGACGGTCTTTCATACTGCCCCGCTTGCGGAGCGAAGATTATTGAAGTATTTGTACCGACCATGCCTAAGGAAGCACCTGCTCCCGCGCCGGCACCCGGTCCTGCTCAGGCTCAAGCACCTGCTTACACACAGGCTCCCTCATACGCAAGCCAGCCGGCCTACACGCAGGCACCTGCTCAGCCTGCGTACTCACAGCCTATCCAGCCGGCTCCTCCGGTAACGGCCGGTAACGCGGTTCCGATATTGCAGGCACCCGTAGTCCAGTCGATACCGATATCACAGCAGGCAGGGCAGCCCCTTACACAGTCTGTTGAGGTCGATCCTGCGTATGCAAGACGCGTACAGATCGCACCGCCGAAGCAGTACGTAGAGAATCCGATGGCCAAGACCGGCCTTATCTGCGGCATCATATCGCTGCCTACGATGTATATTCCGTTTCTTAATGTCGTTCCGGTGGTGCTCGGGATCGTTTTCTCGCTCAAGGGCCTTAAAAAGGCAAAGGAGCTCGATAATAAACCCAAAGCTGTCACGGGCCTGGTCCTCTCATGCGTCGGCGGAGCTATGGGCCTTTATGCTACGTTCCTCTGGATCTTAAGGTGGGCAGGCTTGCTCAACTGAGCGGATCGAACTGAGCGCTTAATTTCCGTACAAAAACAAAGAGGGGGTCAGGCCCCCTCAATTTTTGCTGATCAATTAATTATCCCCAGTAAATGCAGGAGATAGAGCCCGCCGAAGTAGAAGGCAAGCATGGCTATGCCGAGAGCGACGAAGCCCAGTATCATCTTCAGAAGATATGTCGGCACGTCGCCGCATGCTTCGCCTGTCTGGCCGTTGACGGCTACGCGCAGGTTCTGTTTGCCGTATTTGTAAGTTGCAAGATAGATGGGTGCCAGGAGGTACCTGTACTTGACGTTGTAGTAGTTTGAGGCGTATTTGGGAGTCATTGCGGTTCCGCCGTGGATCTTTTTCTCGTATCTGGCGATCTCACGCTCGATGATACGCGGCATCTGCTTTTTGGCGCGCTCCCAGGCTTCGTTAAGGCCGACGGTATAGCGCTCGGCCGGGATGCCAGCGAGGTATTCGGGTGAGTAGGGCAGGGCCTTCTCGAAGTCGAACTTATTGACTCTTGCGATGAACGGATGGCGGATCCTGTCGGATGCAAAGACTATCAAGTCGTCGAAGTTGTGACCCCATACGCCCTTGAAATACTTGGAGTAACCGTTTCCGCCGACACTGGAATAGTACTGCTCTTGGACATAGGCAGAGATCGTGTATGAATCGAAGGTCCAGAACGGAAGGTAGAGCGCGGTTATGTTCTCGAGGACGGCGCTGTAGGCCTTCTTGGCGACCAGGTGCCTTCTGTGGAGATAGTTCATGAAGCAGTCCTGGACCTTATCTTTGGGCACCGCGAAAGGTATGATCGCTGCAGGCGCCATGATCTGCGCATTCTCTGCTGCAGGCGCAACGCTCGTTGAACCGCAGTAAGGGCAGGCGCCCGTGACCTGCTCGGCATCGTAAAGAGTCTGGCCGCCGCAGTTGGAGCACTCGACGAGTTTCTTGATCTTGCCCCAATTGACATTGGCGCGCTGTGAAGCAGCGTTGAAGTCGAGTTCTTCAACGACAGGCGCTTCACCCGGCTGCGGGAGCCTTGTCGACAGACCGCAGAAAGGGCATTCCAGCGTATTCTTGACCGGATCGAACCTGATCCCGATGGTGCCGCCGCATCCGGGGCACTTTACTTCAGGGGCCGTTAAGTTTGTCCCTTCGACCACATTATAATTCTCAGCCATATCCCGTACTCCCTTATTCTCGAAAATAGCTTTGATGGGGTCTGACCCCATCAAATCGATTTTATCAAATCGGCGGGAATTGTTAAGTGTCCGCTGCAACAAATCGGAGGCCTGATTTGTGTTCATAATATCAGGAGAAATAACCGCAAAAAAGCGGTGGAGGGCGCACCAATGAAGAAACGTAACATTGTTAAATTGGTCTTATTAGTGACGTAATAGATGTCGTAATAGATGTCGTAATAGAAGGCAAATCTTATTATTTGTAAGAGCTTTTGTTGTTTGTGCAAAAAATAACGGGCGATGCCTTCAAGACACCGCCCGATTAAACTCTTATATCATGAACGCCTGGCTTTTCAGCCAATTATCAGCCAATCTTACTCCGCCGTCTTACCCGATATCCTTGTATAGACTACGCCGTTCTCCAGATCAGCGCCGTCGTTCTTGACGATTGCCATCTCCTGTACGGTTACGAGCTGGAAGCCCTCTTTTACAAGGGCAGGGACGATCTTCTTGGTGGCTTCGGCCGTGGACTTATAGAGGTCGTGCATCAGGATGATGTCGCCGTCTTTTACCTTGCCGATGATGGCAGCACATACCTTGTCTGTGTTCCTGCTCTCCCAGTCACGTGAATCAACGCTCCAGAGAATTATCGGGCATCCTACTGCGGCCTTAACGGTCTTGTTGTAGCTGCCTTCAGGCGGCCTGCAGTATATTGTGGGCTTGCCGGCGATCTTCGTGAGCTCGTCGTCAGTCTTCTTGAGGACTTCCTTGATCTTCTCATCTTTGAGCTTGGACAAGACGTTGTGGCCGTAGGTGTGGTTTCCGACCTGATGGCCTTCGTCGATCTCGCGCTTTGCCTGTGAGTCGTTCCATGAGAGTCTCTCGCCTACGACGAAGAAAGTAGCCTTCTGGCCGTGCTCCTTAAAGACGTCAAGGATCGTGTCGGTGTAGGTGGAAGGGCCGTCGTCGTATGTCAGTGCGACCATCTTCTTGTTGCCGTCTATCTCGCGGCATACCTTGCCCTCGTCATCGAAATAGTACAGGTGCTTGTTCTCATAAGCCCTGCAGTTCTTGAGCATCTTGCCGCCCGTATAGCCGTGCTTGGTGCCGTCGTCAGACTCGACGATGCCCTCTAAAGCAACGCCGGTCTTGGAGTCGAACCCGTAGGTGTCGTCGCCGTCATCTACTGTGCCCTTGACCATGAGGCCGGTCTTCTTGTCGAAGAAATAAGTCTTACCTTCGATCTCCTTAAGGCCTGAAGCGCAAACGCCCTTATCGTCCGAGTAGTATCTGCCTTCCTCGGCGTCGATCCAGCCTGTGAGCATCTTGCCCGTCGAAGGATCGAAATACTTGGAATCGCTGTTTACCTGCTGATGGCCGTAGAGCATTATTCCGTCAGCGTCGAAAAGATAGCTGCTCCCTTCAATGACAGTCTCTCCGACAGCCATCTTTGCGGTCTCAGGATCGAAATACCTGACCGTCTTATCCGGCATCGTCTGCATGCCGGTCTGGGCCCTGCCAAAAAAGTCGTAGTAGTACGTTCCGTCGTCGGTCTCAACCACGCCCCTCTTAACAAAGAAGATCGCGTAGACCGCAAATCCACAAACCAAAAGTGCGGCAACTCCCAAGAGTATGCCCTTAATGAGTTTACTGTTCATTGCTAATGCCTTTCTGTTATTTCCTATTAATCCCGGTCACAAGTCTATCACGCAATCGAAAAATTGTGCGTGAATTTCGTGTCATTTAAAAGATATTGGCTTTACAAGTCGGTGAACGTTAAGAAATGTGGGTGAATAGTGTGGGTTTTGGGGAGGGGGAAGGGATTATCAGATATGGTAAAGATACCATACAAAACCCATATGTATGGTCTGAAAAATATCTCGATTTTAAAGAGTTAACGCAAGTAATTGTACGTAATTGTTATAAAAATTCATAAATTCTTTTAAATTCTTTATAGGATAGTCCCAATAATGTCTTTTAATGCAGAGTAAAATAAAAGTATTAATACTATAGATTGTCTAATTCTTAAGAGGAGGAAGGAAAATGGAAATAGTTATACTTATCGTAAGCATTGTCACTTTGATAATTAGTGTGGTTATTTGCGTTATTGCTTTAAACTTGAACAAAAAGGACAAGGTTGATTATTCTGATGTTGTTACAGAAGCGTTTGAAAAGCGCATATTGGTTATGGAACAAAACCTGACTTCTGTTGAAAATGAACAGCAGGAACGAACGAGAAAACATAACGAAGATCTGAACGGCGTTATCCGCGAACTGAATAAACAGGGCCTTGAGTCTATAAATTCAACTCTTAACTCCACTTTGAAGGAAGATCGAGAGAATAGCAAGAGTATTCTTGAGGGTAACAGCAAGCTAATTTCATCAAACTTTGAAGCGATAAATAAATCTCTCGAAATGCGTGCTAACAACGAGACAGAGAGTTTCAAGCTGCTCAGAGAAGAAAACACCAAGCAAATTGACAGTTTACGTGAGCTGAATAAAAAAGAATTTGAAGTAATGAATACCGCCTTAACTGCTGCCATGAAAGAGGACCGAGAGAATAGCAAGGCAATGTTTGACGGCAACACTAAAATTCTCACGACCAATTTTGAGACAATCAATAAAACTATTGAGACTCGTCTTAATAAACTTACTGAAACACAGGACAGAAACTTCAACCTTCTTCGTGAAGAGAATAATAAACAGATCGATAAGATACGTGAGACTGTAAGCGAAAAACTCGACAAGACACTTAATGAACAGTTCGATAAGAGCTTTAAAGGCGTTCTTACTCAGATGAACGAACTTCAGAAAACAATGGGAGAACTTAAAGGTATTTCAAGTCAGGTAGGAAGTCTTGAGAAGACTCTTAATGGCGTTAAAACGCGCGGTATAAGTGGAGAGGTTCAGCTTAAGCAAATAATTGCTGATGTTCTTACTCCACAACAATATGACACTGAAGTAGCTACAAAACCAGACTCCAATGATCATGTTGAAATTGCAATTAAGCTTCCGGATCGTGAAGGTAAGGATTTCTATTATCTGCCAATTGATTCTAAGTGCCATCTTGATAGATATGAGGCCTTACTGAACGCATATGACAGTGGTGACACTAATGAAATTAAAAAAGCTAAAAAGGAATTTGCTGATGCGATCAGAAGCGATGCGAAGGATATTGCAGAGAAATATATTAGTGTTCCCAAAACTACTCCGTATGCGATTCTTTTTGTCCCTTTTGAAGGCATGTATTCTGAAATCGTAAACCTTGATCTTCTTGATGATCTTTACCCGCTTCATATTACTGTTGCAGGTCCTTATACATTAATGGCCATTTTGAGCACTGTAACAAATTACTTCCAGGCGCTTGCAATAGAGAAGAAATCTCATGAGATTGAAGAAACACTTGGCAAGGTCAAAAAAGAATTTAACGCATATGAAGATCTTCTTCGTAGAGCAAGAAAGAATCTTGATACAGCATCAAGTCAATTGGAAGAACTATCCGGCAAGAGATCAAGAGCCATTAATAGAGCTTTGCGTGGAATCACCGAATTTAACGAAGGATTGTTGCCAGCAGAAATTGATGATGGGAATGATTAAGAGATGGTAGATGACAGAATCAGAACAACATTTTATATTTTGTGAGGTATTTATTATGGGTTTGTTTAGTTCATTGTTTGGCGGAAAAAAAGAGCCTAAAGCTAATATTGTAGTAAAACCAACAGTAGTCCAGAACCGTGCAACTCAAAGTCAAGAAACTGCTCCTATTAAGAATGTTGAATCATCTGTTCAAGATTTAGTGTTGTTATCATTAGCGGAGGATTATAAAGTTGGTGAGAATAAATACCCTAACTATTTCAGAAGTCGTTTTGGAATAGGTTTTCCCAACGAAAGGTTTAAACAGTTGGAAGCAAAGGGTTTAATTAGACCATCCACTGCAATTGAGGCATTACCGCACCTTAAAGCATCAGACATTAAGTCCATTGCTACAAAATTGGGAATTAAAACCAGCGGAAAGAAAGAAGAGCTTTGTAAGAGGATAGCTGAAAGCGCTTCTGAAGCAGATGTCGCAGGAGATGTAACAGATAGATACTGGATATTGACCGAGAACGGTAAAGCACTTCTAACCGAGAATAGTTATATTTCTTTTTACATGGAAAAACATAGATATGATCTGGAATTACTTGGTCTTGATATAGGTGCATATTCGAAATTGTATGCGAATAAACCTAATGGACGTGTCAGGGATATTCTTTGGGGCGAGTTTAACAGAAGAACGCCTGAACTATATAAAAAGGGAATAACAAAGGGCGAATTCCGAGATTACTGTGAACTTTTAAGAACTATGGGGTTGTTCTTAGAAGAAGAAGGTCGTCACAAAGATGCACTTTCGACATATTTAAGATATCTTCACTACAGGATCAATTTTGAAGCTGGATTATCTGCTTTGAAGCATTATTCTTTCATGAAAAAAGTGGAAAAGAATGCTGTTGATAGTTCTGCAGATATGATGTTTATTAGCGCAGAAATACTGCCTTTTATGGCTGATGATATTCAGACCATGTGCAATGGTTGTGAATTTGACTCTCAACAGTTATATCAATTTATGGTTGAAACACTTTCAAAAGAAACCGATACAGGAATGTTTCCTCCCAAAGAATTAGCTGACTTTATTATGTTTGGCTTAAATGGAGATAGAGAAGGTCAACGGCAACTTTGCAAAGTGGCTATGACTTCAGCTGTTAAGAAACTTCCCAAATGAATATACTAATTAATTACATACAATGAAAACGGTTAAAATAAAGCATAAGACTAGAATTGAGTTAGTGTAGTGATTATGATCAATCCAAAATATAATTACCTGACTTGCGGGTTTGATAAACTGGCTGAAGATTACGACTACAAGAATAGACCTGATCCGGATAGATTTAGCAAGATATTGTATGACGATTTGATTGAAGTGTTTTTTATGGATCTTGGAGCAATAAACAAAATCCAACAGTTCAATATGCGTGACAGTGATGATCCGAAGAAAAATAATGCTAGTTGGACTCAATATTTTAGCCTAAATAAATACGATCCTGAATATTTCACTAAAGACGAATACAAACAACCGCCATTCTTTACTTTAGTCTGGAAAAACTTCTTTTTGTCAGCTGACTATATTGGTCCATCAGTGAATTGGGCAGAGCAAAGAGAGTGCTCAAGAGAAACTATTCTAAACATAATGAATGTTGGTCGTACCATAGGCGGACATATAGTCTGGCCCAGAGGCAAAGGGGAAACCGTGAACCAGGCTAGGGGTGGGGATAAAGCATTTTATGATCGAATAGATTGGACATTATTCGTCTTGAAAGCATATTACGAATGCAAAAGGAATAATGTAGTTGCGTCAGGATTTGTTCGACAGAAATACCCGCAAATAGAACCCCATCGTTATAAATTGGTGCTCGATGCTATAGAACGTTATTCTGAATGGTTTAGCGAATTTGATGATTTTCCTGATTTCTGTGACCGGTTCTTATTAATAGATTCATTTGTAAATGAATCATATGAAATTATATGGATGGCGCCAGCAAATCCGATGCTTCCAGAGGATTACGATGGATATGTCCAGAAATGTTTGGATGCGATAAGAAAACGAAATTCCGCGATAATGGATAAACTAACAGCGCGCTATTACGACCAAAGCGCTAACAGATATTTCAACACAACAGTTGATGCTGATGTTAGAGGCCTTTATGAGCACTTTTTAAAATATGTTCCTAATGGTGCAAAGATTCTGGACTTGGGCTGTGGCTCCGGTCGCGATGCTAAGGCATTCCTTAATATGGGTTATGACGTTGATGCTATAGAT
This sequence comes from Oscillospiraceae bacterium, assembly GCA_902764825.1. Lineage (GTDB taxonomy): Bacteria > Bacillota > Clostridia > Saccharofermentanales > Saccharofermentanaceae > Saccharofermentans. The sequence goes on along the minus strand of CACWXL010000004.1, from coordinate 67,932 downwards.
GGTTCTGAAGAATTGGCAAGGCTTGCAAGCGAATATACGGGCATTCAAGTCAAATGTATGGACTTCAATCAATTGAATGAGAATTCCGCATATGATGCCGTTTGGGCCTGTGCATCTCTTTTACATGTTACAAGTCAAAATCTGCCTAATATTATGGCTCGCATAAGAAGAGCGCTTAAGACTTCTGGCGTCGTTTACGCTTCATTTAAGCATGGCGATTTTGAAGGAGTCAGGGACGAACGTTACTACACTGACATGACTTCGGAGCGGTTTGCTGGAGTGTTGAACAAAACCGGTGGTTTCAGTATCGTAGAAGAGTGGTATTCTGATGATGTAAGAGCAGGGAACAACACCGTTTGGTATAACGTGATCCTTAGGAAGGTGTGAGCGTGGATAAGCCGGACCTCATATTAAAAGGCGAAAATGATTATTACAGCTGCCTTGAGATAGACAGTTTTGCAAGTATGCTCAAGGATCCGTCATTCTGCTATAAGTTTTATTGGCTGGAAGCAATAGTTAACCTGATCAATCTGGACATAACTGAGACGATTGTTGGCGATATCATTGATGAAATGATTGCTAATGCTTGGTATTCCGTAGTTGAATACCATATTCATCTCAGTGGATTTGTTAGGGGAGAAGTTGTTGACGGTTTGGAACGTGCCGTAAATCACTTGCATCAAGTCAGTAATCTTCCTGCATCTGCATCTAAAAGTGATGTTAAAGACGCTTTGAGGATATACAGTAATGATATTCGGCAGGAGAAGACTCAATTAACGCAAATGGTGCCTTATAGAGCTTTGTCCGGATTTTTCGACAAACACGATTTCAAAGTTAATTGGGAGAAGAGAACGCAGCTGATCGAATATATTAAATGCTTCAATAGTTCCGTCGTTAAGCTTCCGTATGTGTTTGGAGAGGGTGCAGCTCTTAACCGACAGGTTATCTTTAACCCGGATTGGATCCGGATGATCAATGATAATACAGTCGAGATCCTTGGCTGGATTCAATATGAGAAAATGAGATGGCTTCAGAATAACAATCCTGAAGTCCCGGGATTGGTATATAAACTAAAGCCGGGTGACAATGTCCGCAAACTGGAAAAAGTCCGTAATCTATGGAATGGCGTTTTGGATTGTGTTGAGATTCATGATGTTTATAACAACACGATGATCAATAAATCTGATTATGAAATGGATCATTTCGTCCCATGGTCGTTCGTTATGAATGATGAACTGTGGAACCTTATGCCAATGGTTTCCGTATTAAATTCGCAGAAGAGTAATAACCTTCCTGAATGGGATAAGTTCTTCAAAGGGTTTGCTGATAATCAATTCAAGATGTATGAATTGGTTTGTGAGCGTGATGGTATCCGGTCCTTGTTTGAGAAATGCTATAAAGATAATCTGCATTCGATTTGGGCACAGCTGGAGCTTTATAAGGCTGGTACACGAAGAACTGAATTTATCGAGATCCTGTCTAAAAACATGAGACCGATCTACGACTCGGCAAAGCGGCAGGGGTACAGTGTTTGGAAGATTTAAGCAAGTGGAGATAAATAAGCATGAAAAATGAGATTAAGACATTTTCATTCGACGAGAACGGATTAAAACTGGTCAAGCAAACTCAGAAAGGAAAGAACTGGCCGGTCGTATACCTAATACATAACGATGACCAATTATATATTGGCGAGACAACAAGCGTGGCAACAAGAATGGGCCAGCACTTGAAGAATCCTGAAAAGCAAAGCTTAGCGGTGATGGAGATTGTATTTGACGGAGAATATAACAAGTCGGTTGTTCTCGATTATGAACAACGTCTAATTAAGTGTTGTTCTGCGGATAAGAACTTTAAAGAGATATTGAATCGAAATAAGGGCCAGCAGGCAGCACACGAGTATTATAAGCGTGATTATTACCGCAAACAATTCAGCAGTCTGTGGAAAGAATTGCAGAAGCACGGATTAGCAAAGAATTCATTGGAGATTATTGAGAACGATAATATATTTAAGTTCTCGCCATATAACGCGTTAACCGGCGAACAGAATGAAGTCAGCGTATCTATAATGAATGATATTATCGATACATTTGAGAACAAAACCACCGGAGTAAGCCTGGTAAATGGCTGTGCTGGTACCGGCAAAACTGTGCTTGCAATAAGTATTATCAACTCTCTTGTAAATGCTATAAATGTAGATTTCGATTCTCTTCAAGACGATCACGATGATTATGATGAAGGCATAGAAGAGAACAAAAGAGCAGCACTGAAAAGAGTTAAAGAATATATTCAAAAAGAACGAAATGGAAAACCGTTTACTATAGGATTGGTTTTTCCTATGCCTGGTATCAGAGAAACTGTAAGCAAAGTCTTTAAGGAATGTGGTAACGGCTTAGTTAAAGAAATGGTAATCGGTCCAAGTGATGTCGTTAAAAAGAACTACGATATCCTTTTTGTAGATGAATCCCACAGACTCTCCAAAAGAAAGAATCTTACGGGCTTCGGTCCGTTTGATAAGACATGCGAGAAACTTGGATTAGATCCAAATAAGACTAATCAATTAGAGTGGATCCTTAAGTCTGCTAAGCACGTCGTGCTCTTTTATGATGCATATCAGAGTGTAAAATCATCGGATATTACGAATATAGAGTATAATCAATCGCTTGAGAAATATGGAAATAACATAAAGAAACACGAGTTAGTTACCCAGATGAGATGTGAGGGTGGCGATACTTATATTAATTATGTCAAAGCGTTTATGAACTGCAAATGTAAGAGTTTTGAACATGTAGACAACTATGATTTTCTTCTGTTTGATGATGTTAATCTGTTGGTTGAACAAGTGCGCAAAAAGGATGATGAGATCGGTCTGAGCAAAACTGTTGCAGGCTTTGCATGGAAATGGAAAACAAAGCCTGCAAAAAAGCCTAAAGATAATATGGACTATTACATTAAGCTGACGAATAAAGGTGAATATGATATTCAAATTGAAAACTACAAGTATATCTGGAATCTTTGTAACGAGGATTGGATAACCAGACAAGATTCACATTGTACTATTGGTTGTATTCATACAACTCAAGGTTATGATATGAATTACGTCGGTGTTATATTTGGGAAAGAGATAGATTATGACCCTCAGACCAATTCAATAAAGATAAATCTGGATGAATATATGGATATAAAAGTTAAGGCAAATACAGAGCCGGAAGTGCTTAAACAGCTAATCTTGAACACCTATACCACAATACTGACCAGAGGCATAAAAGGCTGCTATGTATATGCATATAATGAAAATATGCGAACCTATCTTAAGCGGTTTATCGCTAATGCTAATGATGTAACTTTGGGAGCATAATTATGAATCAGAATACTGTAAATATGATATTGAAATTCAGAGACGATAGAGACTGGAAGCAGTTCCATAATCCCAAAGATCTTGCAATATCCATTTCTCTTGAAGCAGCAGAATTGCTGGAAGTTTTTCAGTGGAGCGGTACAGACGTTGTCTGTGTTGAAAAAAAGGACAAAATCGCTGAAGAGTTGGCCGATGTGCTTGTATACTGCACTCTTATGGCTGATACGTGTGGACTGGATATGGATGAAATAGTGCAGAAGAAAATGAAAATGAACAGTAAGAAATATCCTGTTGCGAAAGCGAAAGGAAAGAGCGATAAATATAGTAGATTATAATATTGGAGGATAGAAAAATGGACTATGTTGGATTGAAATGGTATAAGTGCGATTTTCATTTGCACACTATGAGTAGTGAATGTTATGAAAACAAGGATGATACCATAGACCAATGGCTGGATGCCGTCCAGGAAAAAGAGTTAGATTGCATTGCCGTAACTGATCATAATGATTACAGAAACATAGACGAAATTAAGGAAAAGGCTGCAACTAGGGGGATAACAGTGTTCCCTGGTGTTGAAGTGACGTGTGACTCTGTAAAAATCCATTTGCTTATTTTGTTTGACACGAATAAAACCGCAGATGATGTTAGAGATTTTTTATCAAGCATTGACATAAAAAAAGATTTAATAGGGAAAGCAGAAGGTACAAATAAAAGTATAGTTGAAGTGTGTGAAAAAGCAAAAAAAGAGGGGTGCATTGTCATACCTGCACATATAGACGATTTCAGTAGTATTAGTGGTATGAGTGATGCAAGAATAAAAGAAATTCTTTGCAGAAAATACATTGATGCTGTTCAAGTTGTTCATCCTGATATTTGGGATTGTGAAAAAGATGAACAGTTGCAAATAATGCAGGAGCGATACCTTGCTTCAATAACTGAAGAACAGTTATGTTTATGGAGATTGGCTTATAATAAAGCTAAACAAACTGGATTGCCGATGATTATGTCTTCAGATAATCCGCATGATGAACACAGTTCTACTCATGGCGTTTGGGGCATAGGAAAGACGTATACTTGGATAAAAATGGGTGAAACGCCAGATTTAGAGAGTCTAAGACAAGCATTTCTTGCCCCGGGTGATAGAATAAAGACGTGCTATGAAACTAGAGATATACCAACGAAATTGCCCAATGTTTGGGTGAAATCCGTTCATATTGATAAATTGTCGATCAGTCCTTATAAACCAATAGATGTAGGTTTTAATCCCGAGTTAAACAGTATTATTGGTGGAAGGGGTAGTGGAAAATCAACTATAGTTAGAGCCCTTGCTGGATTGTTAAGATCAACTAATTGTGATGATCTACAAAGCATAAAGAAAGAACAAGACGAATTTTATAAAATTACTGACAAGTATGGAAAGGGTGTTTTATCTGATGGCAGTAAACTTACTACGGAAATATATAGAAACGGGGATCTATATAGAGTTTCAGAGAGTTTTGGAAAAAAGGGATCGGACGGGATCATAATAGAAAAATATAATAATACCAAGGGTGATTGGGAATCAGTCGAGCAAGATTATATTTCTTTTCTTGCTTTAGATGCTTATACGCAGAAGCAAATATATGAGTTGGCACTTAGTGCTGACGCGTTATCTGACCTCATTGACAAGGATAACAAAGAACTTGTGGAATTAAAGGATAATGCCATTGCTCGTAGAAATGAGTTTACCAATAAAATACGGGAGACACGAGAAATTAAGGAACGTGCAAGCGTTGAGAAGAGAGTAGAACTTGAACTCAAAGATATAGAAAGTCAAATAGAATTATATAAGAAATCAGGTATTACTGATGCAGTAAATGTAAAGCAGAAATATGAAAAGGAAAGCAAAGAAACAACAGATTATCTTAATAGACTAAAAGAAGTTGGTACCGAACTGAATCTTTGGGCATCACAGCAGACTGTATGCGATCCAGCGGAGAAATTGCCTGATGAGATTAAGAATATATTGTTAATAGCAAAGCAACAACTAGAGAATAGTATCCAAAATGTATCTGATATTGGCGATGCGTTGATTAATCAACAACAAGTGCTTGAACTCAACATAAAGAGTACTCAATGGCAAAAAGAGTTTGAGAATGCCCAGAGCAATTATTTGGCTTCTGCATCTATACTTGAACAACATCACCTTGAAAAAGAAAGGCTTGATGAATTACTTGAGATGCATAAGCAAAAAGAAACGGAGTTGAAAGAGATACGCGAATTAAAAGAACAAATTGTAGTAAATCAGAAAGAATGTGAAAAGCAGGAAGCGAAATACAAAGAAGTATTGAGCAAAATCAGAGAATGCCGGATCAACTATATTCAAGGAATATTAGGGGAAAACAGCGATATTAAAATTGAATATAAAAAATTCAAGAATAAGAAATCTGTCGAAGATATGCTGTTAAGAATGATTCCTAGAGCAAATGCATCTACTGTAGATGATATCGGATTAGTAGCTGATAATACTGTAAAAGAGGGAATTACTTATCTAAGAAAACTGGTTGCAGGCATAATCGGTAATGAAGAAGTTGATGATGTTTCGGCATATTTTAAGAAAGCAATTAAAGAATTAGATTACTCACAAATTGATCAAATTATGTCTTTTATTCCTGAGGACGAACTGCAGGTAAGTTATTTGGCATCGAGTGGAAAGTTAATTCCTTTAGTTACTGCTTCACCCGGACAAAAAACTACAGCTATTCTTGCGTTTATTCTCTCATATGGTGAAAAGCCTTTGCTATTAGATCAACCAGAGGATGATTTGGATAATAAACTGGTTTATGATCTGGTTGTTAGACAACTTAAAGAATCTAAGAAACACAGACAGATAATTGTGGTAACACACAACGCTAATATACCTGTAAATGGAGATGCAGAGCATATTGTTTCTATGGATTCTTCGAGTCGATATGTTAAAGTTGGACTGACAGGCACTATGGACAAAAAAGAAATAAGAGATGAAATATGTAATGTAATGGAAGGAACAGAACATGCTTTCGAGATGAGAGCAAAGAAGTATCACTTGAATACTCTTTAAGTATGTGGCAGTTGATATTGAAACATAATGGAAGAATGCGAAAACGTTATCCATGCAGGTGTACCGAATAATATATAAACACATTTATACTGTATTAAGCGGGAAAAATAATGATCATTCAAATCGACGGTAAGATCTACGATTACGAAGACGATTCTAAAGATTGGGGTAAGGACGGTCATGGTGAACTTAAGAATGGCTTGACTTATGTTGCTCCGGACGATGTCGGTGATTACAGGCTCTCAAAGTCCAGATTCTGCAGTGGCGTGCAGTGTCCGAAGATGTTGTGGCTTAAGAAGAACAGACCAGAACTGTTTGATGATTCAGTCATTAATGAGGCCGTCGTAGCTACGGGTAATGACGTGGGTGATCTTGCCATGGGGCTCCTTGGAGATTACACGGAAGTTCCATTTGATAAAGATGTATCCAAGATGCTAATTGCAACTGAGATGCTGCTTAAGAACGGTGTGGAAAATATCGCCGAGGCATCATTTTCATACAAAGGGTTGTTCTGCAGTATTGATATCCTTAAGAACAAAGGAAACAACCATTATGAGATATATGAGGTCAAGTGTGCGACAAGTGTTCATCCACAGTATGTTCCTGATTTAGCCTTTCAATATTATCTTATAAAACAGTTTGGGTACGAGGTAGATAAAGCTTGTTTGGTTCATATCAATAATGAATATATAAGACAAGGCGACATTGATATCCATCAGTTGTTTGTTATAGAAGATCTTACGCGGGATGCTGAGGATCTTTACGAAATGGTTGATAGGACTATAACTTCTCTTAGAGAATACCTGAAACAAACTGAAGAACCTAATAAGGAAATAGGTGAGTGCTGCCTTAAGCCTTACTGCTGTGGATTTTGGAAACACTGTACAGAACATCTTCCTAAGCCTAATTTGTTTGATTTAAGCGGTACGTTTACTAAGAATAAGTGGAAACTCTATGATTCCGGACATGTTTCTTTTGAAGAACTTTTTAATGTGGTTTCGGATAAGGCAAGACTTCAGGTAGAACACGAATTGTATGACATTCCACCTCATATAGATGTAAGTGCGATTAGTGATTTTCTTAATGGCCTGACTTATCCATTGTATTTTCTTGATTTTGAAAGTTTCTTCCCAGCGATACCTAGATACGATAATTCAAAGCCTTATGGACAGATTTGCTTCCAATATTCATTGCATTACATCGAGGAAGAAGATGGAGAATTAAAACATAAGGAATTCCTGGCTTATCCAGGAAAAGACCCGAGAAGAGCCCTTGCTGAAAGTCTGTGTCGTGATATACCCATGGGAGTATGTACACTTGCATATAACATGACATTTGAAAGATTGAGAATAAGTGAGATGGCTGAATTGTTCTCCGATCTTTCTGAGCATCTGATGAGCATTCACGACAACATGAAGGATCTGATTGTTCCATTCCGTGGAAGACAGTATTACTGCAGAGACATGAAGGGTTCATATTCAATTAAATATGTTCTTCCTGCGTTGTTTCCTGATGATCCTGCTTTGGACTATCATAACTTGGAAGGTGTACATAATGGTGGTGAAGCAGCTAATACATTCCTGCGCATGGAGAAGATGAGTCCTGAAGAACTTGAAGAATACCGAGGTTATCTCTTGAAGTATTGTGGACTTGATACGTATGCGATGGTGAAAATTTGGGAAAGCCTTAAGGCAGTAACTGCTCCTTTCTTAAGTTAATAATATGAGATAAGTGAGATACCATGGAATAGGTACAGAATTGCATTGTGGGATGTCGGCTGGTGGCAAGTAAGAATGGCTCTTAAGGATAACGAATTAGGTACAAATGAGCTAGATAACCTAATAGAAGCAGTAAATTATTTGGGGAAATCTCTACTTCCTAGAATTGAAAGATATGGTTTTCTGTCTGGGATTGTCGATATATTCGAAGAATAAAGACAAAAATCATCAAATTTGCATCTATAATAAAGTTTCTATCGTTTCTCGTACGGCGTAAATTGATTGTTAATGCCCTTTGAGACACACACTCAGCCTCTCTATTTCAGAAGAGAGGCTACTCTTTAATGTCTTGGAGAAGTGACATCGTTTAGTGCGCGAGGAACGAAGTGCGCGAAACATATAACTACCCGATTGGTGGTTGTGATTGTTGATTTGAAAATTCTATTTTATCTTTCTAATCTCAATGGCATATTTCTCTTTGCAGATCAGCGTTATTCTAGTTAGGACTAGTTAAATTATAAAGAAAAAATGATATAATTTAAGATATTATGATTGCTAAAGTATTAGCTTGAACAATAAGGAGGACACTATGAACGGATATGGACATAAGTTAATGGACCTCGCGGATGTGCGCCTTTTGGAAATACCTTTTTTTCAAAGGGCTTATGTTTGGGATGATACAGATTTCAAGGCACTAATAGAGAGTTTTATTGAAACAGACGGTGGAAAAATGCCATTCTTTGGCAGCCTTATTCTTAAATACATTAAAGAAGATAATGACGATGAGATTGGTAAGCATTATCTTGTTATAGATGGACAACAACGAATTACCACATTCAATATATTAATACGAGTTCTTCTTGATATTATTAAGAATGATGCTGATGAAACAGGAAGCCAAACATACAAAATCAAACTTGATAATAAGATTTGCACGTCTTTCCATGATTTCCTATATATTATTGGTTCAGATGAGAATCTGAATAATACATACAAATTGCGGCTGGTACCTGCTGATGTTGATGAAAAGGCCTTTAAAATAGTATTAAATGAAGACTATAAAAAACGCAAAGACAATATTGCAAAATTTAAGGAAAATCTTAATTCTGGAACGATCAATAAAGTAATTTACGCATATGAGTATTTTTTTGATTACTTTTCAAATGCTCAAAATATCAAAGTGTTTATGGATGTTTGTCGTCGTTTGATTAATCAAGCGAATAGTTTAATATGGATTATTTTAGATGATAGTGACGATGAACAAAAAATATTTAATTCTGTTAATAGTTTAGGAAAGAATTTAACTAGTGCAGATATTATCAAAAACAATATTTTTCAGAAATTAAAAGAAAAAGCTAAGGAAAAAGAAAATCCGGATGAATATGTTAAATGTATTTACACAGAAAACTGGACAGATATTTTTGATGAAACCCAAGAGAAAAGGTCATTTTGGTACGGTGAAATTACCGTAGGCCGTATGCTTACTAATAATCTTGAAATGTTTTTAAAAGATTATGCAATTATTAAACTTTTCTACTCTGCAAAAGATTCGGGAGGTTTTGGAGGCTTAAATAGATCATATGCGGAGCATATTAAACAAAAAGAATTAGCAGATTTGCAAGCTTTTATAGAAGAACTGTGTAGTTATGCACAGACTTTCTATGAATATAAGAAGGCTTATGCGGATAACAGTAATTTTACATGGGATGACTATGTAAATCGTTTGCTGCTAATTATGGATTGTATGGATACAACTACTTTCGATCCATACATTTTAAAAGTTATGAAAGAATCACCTGACGATAAGCAACAAAAACTGTTTAATCTGGAGAGATTTTTCTTAAAGCGATTTATCTATAACGCTCAAAAGAATAATTATAATCAGTGTTGTGAAACACTGATTAAAAGAATTAATGAGGGACAAACGGATTTGAGTTATTTTGATTCTTATATGACCGAATCTCCTGTACAGAATGAAACCTACAAAACGAAATTTAGAAACTTAACCAATGGTCAGGGAAGATTACTTATTTATCTTCTCGAGATGATTGAAAGAAAAGAGAAGGGAGAGCGATATTATTCTAATGCTCTTCTGGATATAAGGAAGTATTCTCTTGAGCATATAATGCCTAAACAATGGAAGAATAATTGGCTTGATGTCGAGTCTGAAGATGAATACGGAAAAGCTATAGATAAGAATGATAGCACCAAATTTATTGATACTCGTAATATGGCTGTAAAGTCGATAGGCAATTTTGCAATGTTAACTGGATCACTGAATGCGAAAATAGGAGATGCATCCTTCAAAATGAAAATTAATGGTAATGGTCAGCCTAAAGGTGAGGGCATACGTAGCTTTGCGGGTTCTCTTAAAATACCAGCAGAATTAATAAAAATGTGTGATGAAGGCAAACAATGGAATGAAAAATACATATTTGAATATGAGAAAGCTCATTTTGATAAATTGAATGAATATTATGGATTTGAAGAAAACGTGAGTCAAACAACTGAAGAATCAAGTCAACAAAAAATCAATATAAGTCCTGAAATAGTTGTTGAGTGATCGGATTGAAAAAAAGATAAATCCTTCGGTAAAGAACTCAAATTTTGTGTATTGTATATGAAAATCGCAACAATAACATTCAAACTCCGTGCGCCTTGGGTGCACAGCCTCAAGGAAAAGCGCATGATCGTCAAGAGCCTTGTGGCAAAGCTGCAGAACAAGTTTCACGTATCTGCAGCTGAAATTGACGAGCAGGATACACATCAGATAATCGTTATCGGCGTGGCAGCGATCGTGCCGCACAATGCGATGGCAGACAGCCTGATGGATGAGATCTCTGAATTCGTGGAGACGAATACCGAAGCGGAGATAATGGATGAGGTAAGAGATATCCTCTAACTGACATTTTAACTGTTTCTTTAAGAGCCATGTTCCTTCCCGGAACATGGTTCTTTTCTATGGGACTAAAATAGTACATGCCTCTCTATACAATGTGTTTATAAGAAGCAGGAAGGGAGCATGCCATGATCTACATAACCGGTGATACTCACGGAATGCAGGACTGGGAGAAGATAAATACAACGAATTTTCCGGTACAGAAGGGTCTTACCAAAAACGATTACCTGATAATCACAGGCGATTTCGGAGGTGTGTGGGACGGTGCAGAGCAGGACAGATACATCCTTAAGTCTTATGGCCAAAGACCTTTTACAACACTGTTTATTGATGGCAATCACGAGAATCACGACTTTCTGGATAAGTATCCTGTTGAGGAATGGAACGGCGGGAAGATACACCGTATTTCGGACAGTGTTATCCATTTGATGAGAGGTCAGGTGTTTGAACTTGACGGTGTAAAGTTTTTCGCGATGGGCGGCGCTGAATCGACAGACAAGATGTACCGCAGGGAAGGCATATCCTGGTGGGCGCGTGAGATGCCTTCTGATGAAGAGTATGACGAGGCGCTCAATAATCTTGCAAAGGCCGATTGGTGTGTTGATATTGTACTGACCCACTGTGCACCCGAAGGATATATCGGAAAGAACATGAGACCTGTTTATAACAGTGATCTGACCAGAATGCTTTCAGGTACCATGGCAGGCGTTGTGGACAGGTCCGGAAACAGGCTTACGGATTTTCTGGATGATCTGATAACTGTGCATGGACTGAAGTTTGAACACTGGTATTTCGGACACTATCACAGGGAGATGGATTGGGATAAGTTCTCACTCATGTTTAGCAGGATAAAAGCTGTTGAGACGAAGGGATAACTATTTAACGGGACTACACGATTTATCAGTGATAGAGCTCGATTATTAATGAGAAAAAGGAAGCGTGTTATGAATTCTGATAATACAAACAACGAAGAACAGATCAGAACCGTGAGCGACAGCGAAGTAACCGAAGTCGCTTTGAAGATTATGGACAGATTTGATGAAGCATTCAAGGAGCTTGCCAAATGATAACACTTACAAAAGAACAGGTACTGCTCCTTCATAAAAGCATTTATGAACGTTACGGCGGTTCTTTCGGAGTACGTGACGAAGGACTTCTGGAATCGACATTGGAAGCACCGTTTCAGACATTTGCAGGTCAGGATCTTTATCCAACTGATATGGATAAGATAGTGCGTTTTGGGTACGGACTTATCGACAATCATCCTTTTCACGATGGCAATAAACGTATCGGAGCATTAGCGCTTCTTACATTGCTGGATCTTAACGGTTTTCTGATAAATGCAACAGATAAAGAGTTTGCTGAAGTTATTTATGGAGTTGCTTCCGGAAGTGACGGGAAATCCTATGAAGACTTTCTGGCATGGGTTAATGCCCACACAAAAGCTGCATTCACGTAAAACGATGGGACAAATTTAGTCCATACCACCTCCTATAATCAAGGCAGATTAAATGATGTTTTGATTGCAGGAGGTGTTTATATGAGAGGCGTGTTTTGGATAGTTGAAGGCGAACTGAAAGCCTATGTTTTTGAAGAAGGCGCTGAATATGGCGTAGCCAAGTCAGGGAATACCTTTAATCATAAGCTTTTATGGGAACACGTTAGGCCCTGCAAGTGCAGCCGGGCCTTCGATTACTATCCAAGAGGCAGGGTCGATTATAACGGTAAGGGAAGACCGGTCATATACATGAATCCCAATATTGGCGAGAAATATATTGCTGAGATCAAGATTGCTTTCGGACTTACAGATGATCTGGTAATCCATTATGATGGCAGCGAACACTATAAGTGTTATTTGGACAGGTGAACGACTATGGCAATAATAAATGACAATGATATGGAAATAATCCTGAAAGGAAATCAGGATGAAGCTATACGCAAGATGCTTAAAGACAGGCTTTTCTGTCTGATAAAGATGCCTGCAAAAAAGCCGGAAAGGATAACAAGTCCTTGTTCTTCAAGTGTTTTCGTTGGACGTTTGAATAATTGGACGTTCAGATCTTTTGCAATCAGAAAAGATGGCAGCAAAACTTTGTATTCGGACTGCGAGTATTATCTGAGCATATATGAGAAACGAGGAACAGATGAAGAATTGAGTGGATATTTCGAGAAAGGAATTGAGAGAATTAAAGAACATACAATCTCAATTACTTATCCTTCAGTTGATGAACTGCTATCGTTTCTTAAAGATCAGGAGCTTGTCCTGATCACTAACTATATGCATTACGGTAATTTCGAGAGTTTTAAGGCAGAGAATTTTCTTTCGGAACTGTTGCTGCTATGGAAAGACAGTGAATCGAAATTCTTCCGTCGTGAAGAATTCTGTGACATCAGAGTTTATCTCAGCCGGGTAGAGGAGGATGGTGCATATCCGGAATATGGCCTTTACAACGAGGATGTCCGCGAATTTGATATCAGGAAACGGATAGTAAATATGCTTCTTAAAAGCTGCAAAGAAGATTATGGTGATGAGATGTTCTACTCGGTAGAATATGAGGCTCAAAGCGAAGGGGTTCAGGCAGCTTATTTTGCTACAAGATTTCACAGTAACACATGCTGGGATGCGGATCCTGTGAACATAGTAAATGCAAGGATATCAGCGTTTGTCTTGCCCGGAACAACTTCGCCGCGCAAAGCGAAAAAGCTTCCGATGAAGAAGATGACTCAAAACGAGACAAGCGGATCGAAATACATGATCGACTGTATTCACTGCAACTCAGATGTCTTCGCTGATATGGAAGAGTTCAAAAAGTATATAGACAGTTACTTTGCTTATTTTGGTATGGATTGAGCGGCAAATATATGCGTCAACATAAGATCAAGAAATACATAATTCATATCCTTGCTATCCCGGCAATCGGGCCTGAAGTGCTTGATGTTCCAATGAGCCAGTGTGCGATCATAGCATGCACAGACAGGGATAATAAGTATCTGAGCATGTTCCCGGAAAAGCAGAAATGTGTCGTGCCCTTTGCAGACGTGGAAGATCCAAGTCATCCTGCGGCCATTCGGGGAGCACATGCCAGACTTATCATCAGGTTTTTAAGAAATCTTCCAGAAGAGGTCACTGATCTTTATGTGTGCTGTTCCAAAGGCGGATCAAGGTCGCCTGCCATAGCTGCGGCAGTGCTTCGAATGTCTGGAAGAAGCGATAAGCCTGTATGGGAAAACCCGTTTTATGTACCGAACAGGCTTGTATATCAGGTTATCTGCAAGGAATTTGGCCTGTTTGCGCCCGACTGGTACATAAAGAAGCTGGTCGATCTTAACAGGCAGTGTTACCTGAACGCAGCCAAACAGGGCAGTTCAGGCAAATACGAACGTTGGCAGATCATAGAATAAGTATTAGTTCAGGAAACAAGTAATAGGCTTTCATTCTTTAAGAATCGTCTATTTCAAAATGAAAATATGCGTCTTTATGCAGTTCTTCCAATCGCTCTACATCGATAAGTTCTGCTGTTGTACTGTCAACAAGCAGTTCCTGTAAGTTTGGAAGCGTGTATATTCCATCTATGTTTTCCAGAGTGTGCTCATTTAATATAACAAAAGTCAACTTATCGAGTCCTTTAAGGAAATCCAAGTTGGTTATGCCGGTATCTCCCAAAAACAAAGTGTCAAGGTTGCGAAGTTTACTTAAGATGCTTGGATCTTTAATTGTATTGTTGTCAATACATATACTGTTCAATTTGGGGTATGAGAGCAAGAATGAGAAATCTGTGAGTCTGTTGCGTTTGAACATAACAGATTCAATATCTTTCAGCTTTTTGAAAGAATAGTGATTATTTAAATCTATGAAATTTAAAATCAAATGCCCGGACTCTTTTGCCCTTGCAATTTGTTCCCTGTAGTATTTGTCTTGGTTCTCGCGGTGATACCTAAATGTAAGTTGTGTTATTCGGCGGGTAAGTTCAAGACGTGCTTTTTTTGGAGCGAGGATTTCCACATAGTCAATGAAACGCAATGCCCAGTTTACAATATCGATCGAATTGGATTTTACGTGAACAGTTAAACTGTTGGAAGTTTCCTTGGCAGGTTCGATTATGATCCCGGTTCCGAATGAATCAATAACTTCACCAAGAAGATGCCTTTCGATGGAAAGTGTAACCTCGACAGGTTTTCCGTTACCCATATAGCGGTGCTCAGCTAAATATACTTCAGGATGGGATTTGATCTTTCCCATTTCAGGTGAGGATGCATATCCTTCCGTAAGTACATCAACGTCTGTTATTCTGTCGATGCGGAAACTCTTAATATTCGGAGAAGAGTCTTCACGGCCTATGACATAGTAGTTTCCGTCAGATGTCACGATTCTGTACGGACTTATAATTTGCGGTTTTTTGCTTATAGGATGCAGCAGCTTATCTACTCCGTACTGATTAATAAAGAATGAAATCTTCTTGTGCTGATGTATAGCCCTGTTGATATCCCCAATCTTTAAAAAGAAATCTGGTCTTACTGTATGATAGTCTCTATCAATATTCTTATAACTCTCAAACTTATCGCTGAATGAGTTGTCACTGAGTCTAATGAGCTTTTTGATTATTGAGTCTGCATATTTGTAACTTATGTGTTTTGAAAACTGAACAGCGTCGATCAGGAACAGTAATTCATCATCCGAGAAAGAATCGTCGTCAGGCTTGATTTCCAACCAGTAATTTGAGCGTTTTATTGACGTAGTTCTCTGAAATTCATCGTAGTGTAAACAAAACTTATCGTTGAGCCATTTTCCGTCTTTGGTCGAACCGTAAGTCTCTCTTAGATAATCTAATGCGCTTCTAATTGTTTTGCGATCACAAGCGTAGTCCGGATATTCTTTTTCAATCGTTTCAAGGATTTTGGTCGGAGTTATCGGATTGTCTTCAGAAGCATAGCGCTTGATTATCTCAAGGACCAATTCTCTGTGTATATTGTGCGGTATCATAGCTCATTCCTCGTTTGTTGGTAATGAATGATTAGTTAGCTGATTTGTTTAAGCTAATTATAGAGTGAACGATGGGTAAAATTCTACCCATCAAATATTCTTACGAGATCCTGCCGCTTTCTGCATCATCATCGTTAGTTCTGAATCTTTCAAGTTCCGTTCTGTATAAAAGGAGCTGGGTAGCTTCTTCCGAAGTGATATATTCAAATCTCTCTAATGCCTTAACGTAAAGTCTTTTAGTTTCGATGTCAGTATCCTTGTCTGCCAGGATCAAGGCGAGCTTTGCAACCTTGACGATTGCAGGATCTTCGATGAAATTCTCGTCAGGCTTTCTTGCTGTATGGATTTTGGTTATTTCTGCTCTTGCCATGGTGCACCTCCTTCGCTAACTCGTGGATCTGCTTGTTTTCACCTTTATGATAGCTGAGTCGATGCACTAAATTTTACTCATGAAAATAGAGTTAAGATAGTTTGTACCAAACTACAGGAGAACCTTTAGACCACTGTTCTCCGTCAATCCAGTAGAGTACATCAAAATGTGGAGCTGGTTTGTCCGAATAATCTTCAGACATATGGCTCCAGCCATAGTCATTACCGATAAGATACTTGGTGCCGAATTCCTTGTATTTCTGAAGAATCCATTTAGAGTCATAATGACCGCCGCCGAAAGCTCCATATGCCACAATTACAAGGTATTCAATCTTGATGCCGTTGGGAAGAAGAAAGTTGTCAGCAAAGAATTCATTAAGCACAGCTGCATAAAGAATGGAGGTCTTGTATCTGTTAACTACATCATTTATGCGAGATACAATCTCCACATTAAGCAACAGGGAAGAATTATAATCAGATGCTTTATCGAAAGCTGCGTAGTCATGATCGAAGGGAAGACCAAGATCACGAAGTTTTTCAATCTTTTTTACAATAATTTCTGTTGAACTGTTTTTATACTCAATATGCGCTAACCGGGCATCTGGTTCACAGAATCCTTCCTTGAGCTGATAGTAGGCGTCACCAAAACAAGAGGTATCACCATGACTACCAAATAATCCGCAAAGGTCCGTTAGAATGAAAAGATCCGGGTATTTCTGACCATCATCTTTGGGAACATTGTTCTTCATATAGTACCAGTCTGATATGAACAACAAAGGTCGGAAGTCTTTTCCAGCCGAAGGATACCAGCAGATATGCTTAAACTGTTTAATAGCTTCTTCAGTAGTTCTCATAATTGTATTCTCCTTATTTATTGCTACTGTTATGTTAACGAGCGCGATGGGTTAAAAATGACTCATAAAGAAAATGCCCGGCATTTATAAGCCGGGCATATCTATCATATTTGGGTTGTTTTATTCTTTTGGTTTCCAAACTTCGAAATCTTTAAGCAATAAATTACTGTTATGAGCTTTGTTACGAGCGAAATTGGTAATCATAGAATAGAGTTCGGAATCATTAATGCTATTCCAAACGAGGCCTTTCATTCCCAACCATTCAAGCGTTACACTGTCGAGTGGCATATGGCACCATGTAAAGTGAGACAGCTTGCTGTTACGGATATCAGCGCAACAGAAGAGGTATTTGAAAGACATATTAATAATCTTCTGAGCCTGTCCGACTGTTAACGAGGTGTTGGTTGTTGAATTGGAAAGCAGACTTTCATACCAGCTCTCATATGCTTCGGCATTTTTAGGCTTGCTGCCAAAGTATTTCTGAAGCATATCAGCTATCATACCTTTGGCCCTGCTGATCTTACTCTTATTGTTCTTGTTGATCTTAACGCTTCTGCAAACATCCAACCAAGCCTGAGCAACAGCACACTGGTAGATGTTCTTATATGCATTATTACTAGCTTTGACTATATATTCTGATTGCGGTGCGGTACATTCCTTGTCAATCAAGTGCTTGAATGGACCGCGTGTCTGAAGTTTGATGAATTTCTTGATGCGTTTCTCATCTGCAGGTGTAATTGATGTCAACATGATGTAACCCTCCCGTATTGATTGTGTTTTGTTAATCTTTTATCCCTGTTAATAAGGATACATTGGGGAGATTGTCTTCCAAATCCTTTGACTTGAATACTTCAAAAATTATCCCGTCCACAAACTGTAACATCAGATCAAAATCGGCGACTTTAATTTCAACTATTTTCTTACCCGTGATGGAATCATTTATTGTTTTATTTGCTTCTTCAAGACGTGTCTCTAACTGAGCGTAGGAATCCAGCTCGTCATCGTCGAATGATTGTTTAGTAGCTGTTGTGGGGGTTACCGTATGTGCGGATACAATGATAGTATCGCTATTGCGGATTCTCCAAAACGATCCCGTTTTATCAATTATCAGGACCAAGTCCCTGTCACTATCAGTGTCGAGCACTATTTCCTCGCTTCCAATAGAACAGTTTGTTATGGTCGTTCCGATAAGCAATTCTTCATAACGGGATTTATCGACTTGGTAACGTGCCATATTAACCTCCGTACACCTTATTAACTTGCTTTGCCCAATCTTTCAGCTCATCTACCATTCTCTGTGGCTCTAAGATTACTACATCCGGAGCGTATGACTTCGCGAATTGCAACATGGCATTTTCTGTTACTTCAGCAGAGGCAATGACATAAGTGTCCGTCTCCTCCTCAAATCTTACGTCCTTTCCGAATGTATCGATAATATCAGAAACCATTTGCGGTACTATCTTGAATCGAACATGACAATTACCGGAAGCATACATTTTAATGTGTGTCTTCATATATTCTGCGAGATTAAATCGATCCCCGTTAGCATCTTTAAGCATGGAAAAAGGTTTGCGTCTATCCTCGAGAATCCGGATATCGGCAATACGGTCAATCCTATAATTGGAGAGAATACTATAATCATCGTTGTTGCAGATTAGATAATATCTTCCGTCTTTTGCAACCATTTGATAAGGATTGATTATGTAAACCTTTGGTTTTCCGTCGTTGTCTAGCTTCGGATGTGCCTTTTTGTCAGTCCCGAAGTTTACATAGTGAAAGGATACCTGCTTGTCGTTGGATATTGCTTCGTCAAGAACCTCTATAGTAAGGAAGATTTGCTGATTGTTGATCTCAGTGTCCGGCAGAGTCTTGATGTGCTTTACATGAGACTTAAAGTATGTGCTCGATAAACCCTCGATCTTTTCTACCAGCTGCATACAGCGTTTGTAGGGAAGGTGATTGGAAAAGAGAAGACCGTCGATGAGGAGACGGAGCTCGGGCTCTGTGAAATCTCTAGAAAGATAGAAGTCTGTCCAGACATCGTTTCCGCTCTTCCTGGGCTTTTCCGTATAGACGATAGGTGCGCCCATATCTATGAGGTATTCAATATTGCGGCGGACTGTCTTTCTGTCCAAAGGAGGATTGAATTCCTTGTTGAGTGCATCAAGGATAGCTTTCTGGTCCATTGTGTGATTCTCATCCGTCTGTTCACGGAGGATATCAAGGATCATGGAGGGGATCATCTTCTTGCGTTGTTCAACAGCCATATCAGTGTCCTTCCTTATATGTCATTTCCCACAGTATAAATCTTATTTGTTTCCATGTGATTAATTTGGTGCATGCTCGCCCGTAAACTTTGTGTTAACTGGACTTTTTAATACTTCTTTCTTGGGCACGTGGTGCCGATTGAAAACGCTATGGGTAATAATTGTCCCATGCAGAGGGTTAATCTGAATCTGGATAAAGAATAACCATCTTCCAGGAGCCGGATATTATGAGATACCTAACGCTGTTTAACGAATACTTACGAGGAACCCGCGATTATTCGGAATGGAGTCATATCTACGATCTTCTGATGCGGATAGATGCTTATAACGACTGTATAGACGAAATGAAGCTTAGAAGAAGACTATCCAAGAAGACTGACAACGCATTGGCGTTAATGACGTGGTCATTTCCGTTTATGCAATACTGGCATATGGGCTGGCTCGAGAGCCAGGTCAGGTCATTTAAGAGTGAACTGAAACGGAAATACGGCATCAGTGTGGATGCTTTAATGGAGTGTTCCGAGGAGCCTGAAGAGATCATTGACGGTCAGATCTCTATAGAAGACTATGTCTATTCTTTAATTCCTGTATTCCGCATGAGCCGCCCCGATCTTATCGAGGTCCATCCATGATCATCTTTGCCTGTACCGTAAAAGACCTTTTCAGAAGGCCAAAGCTCATAAACAAGACCGTAAGAGCTTTGGCAGATCACGGGTATGTTGAACATGCCGTCATATATGCCCTTATAAGGGACAACATCAGCAAAGCGCTGGTGTATGCATCTTCCAACATGCGCGACCATGAGTATAAGGCAGGTATGGCTTATCTCGAATCAAGATATTCGGAGAACAAGGCTGCGGAAAGAACTCACTATACGCCGAGAACATTAAGGCGTTATATCCACAGGGTTTGCGATCTGATTAGCGAATACTACGAAAGAAATCTGGATATACGTTTTCTGCCGTTAGGTACCAAGCTTGTTGATTTCCCGCCTTTGGCTGGTTCTTTCTGGGAGAAGGTCAATACACTTGCCGAATTCAGCCTGGAGGCAGCTCTTGTGGTCGTGAAATGCGTAGATGAGAAGCGATCTTCTAATATGGTATGCAAGAATTACGGCATGGGAGGCGTAAAGGTAAAGCGAATCCTTGAGATATTTAATGAGTCCCAAGATGTATACGGCATCCTGATGGATACCATCCGTGCCGTCTGATCAATGTCCAATATTTAGTCCATCACGTTGTTTATCCTGATATTGAAGGAGGAAAGCAATATGAAAGTTAATGTTATAGAAACCAAAAGGTATGAATCTGATATTAAGTTCGTTGATATAAACGTTATTTCTGAAGATGAGGCGTTGTTGTACTCACCCCGTCGCAAAATCAGATATATCCTTAGACGGCATACCGATAACATCAGTAAAAGAACAAGTTCTCGATTTTATGTTGGTGCAGTTTTGACTTTGTCCAATTGTGATCTGCCTGTCGGGACTGAATTTGTGATATCTAAACCAGAGGGTGTGTCTAAATGGACGGTCTTTATAAAAAATAAAGCTTTCAGTATGACGAGCTTTGAACCTGATGAATACACAGAAGATGAAGTGAAGCTTAAGTCAATGCTTCGTGAATGGGCCGAGAATAGCGGTATTAAGTTTGGAGAATAATATGGATTTAAATAAACGAATAACAGATTTCTTTGAATCCCTTCACGATAATGAATGGTATGAAGCGATATCTTGACTGAGCCTTTCCTTGATTCAGAAGTGCCGAATTGAAAACTGTCCCCAAAACCGAACTGTTGTCCCAATAACAGACCTTGACCATTCATATAATGATGCCATAGACGGTGCACGCGAGGAGAAAGACGGATGGAAAACATGGATAATCTAATAGAAGAATACAATAACGATGTCGAAGTTGAGATGGCATTGCTCTCTTTGTGCATGAGAAAGAACAACGCTATCCTTGAAGCGTCCTGGAACAGGATCACCGCTGACGATTTCACGGATAACCGGAACAAGGTTATATTTACGGTCATAATGGATATGTTTTTCGCGAACGCCCAGATAGACAGGTTCACCGTCATGAGCGAGCTTGAAAGAAGGAACCTCGCAGATAAAGCAGGCGGTCAGCGCTATATCTACCGTATCGGTGATATGACCGCCGTATCTTCCGCTCTCGACGGCTATATCGAAGCAATAAAGGAGCGGAGCGCCATCCACAAGATCTTGAGCGCCGCTGACGAGATAAAGAAGACCGCTCTTAAAGGAACCAGAAGGTCTGATGAAGTCGTGGATTTTGCCATCTCCGAGCTTACGAAGATAAGGCCTGAAGGAAATACCCAGGGCCTTGAGAAGCTCTCAAGCTCCCTTAAGACCACCATGAGCCGCCTTATGGCGGAATTAAAGGACGAGAATGCCGGAAAAAAGATAAAGCTCGGGTTCCCAAGATTAGACTCAATGTTAGGCGGCCTAAAGCCCGGGTCTCTTAATATCCTTGCCGCACGTCCTGCCATGGGCAAATCCGCTCTTGCCGTCAATATGGCCGTAAATGTCGCCGCCAACAATAAGACAGTCGCGATATACTCCGTGGAGATGAGCAAGGACGAGATAAATACCCGTCTCCTGTCCTCATGCATGAATAAGCCCCTAAGCGAAGTCTTAAGCTCAAAGAAGCTCTCCGAAGCCGACATGAAGCAGATAGATAATGCCCTTAAAAAGCTTTCCGATTACCCGATATATCTGGATGACAGCTCCAATACGACACCGGAATCCATAAAGACATCTATCCAGCAGCTGATATCTTCGGGAAATCCGCCGAGACTGATAATAGTGGACTATCTGCAGCTGATGCATCTGAAGTCCATGAGCGGAAGATCCAGATATGAGGAAGTCACAGCCATCTCAAACCAGTTAAAGCGTCTTGCCAAGGAACTCAATGTCCCGATAATTGCGCTTGCCCAGGTCTCAAGAGATACGGCAAAAAGAAACGACCATACGCCGCAGCTTGCCGACCTAAAGGATTCCGGCGCCATAGAACAGGACGCAGATACAGTCATGTTCGTCGACCGGCCCGATTACTACGGCGATAAGGATAACGGGAATACTCCTTCAGGCCCTGATACCAATATCGATAACACAGATGCAAAGCCTGCTTATATATATCTTTCAAAGAACCGTCACGGTGAAACCGGAAGAGATTCGGTATGGTGGATCCCGTCCAAGACACTGTTCTATGAACCCAATTTAAAAGACCCGAAAGAACCGGATATCTATATCAGAAAAGAGGAACCGGAAGATACGGCAGAACCTGAATCTCCCAAGACAGAGGAAGATGAGATGGAGGAAGTCTTCATGGCAGATGAGCATGAAGATTTCCCTGAAGGCTTCATGGAAAGGGAGGATGAATAATGTTTTATCTGGAAACCAAAGACGGAGAAAAGTTCTTTACAAAAGACAGTGATGACGACCAGGCAGTCTTCAAAAGGATAATAGAGGATAAGCTCGGAAAAGATGCTCTGACGTTATTCAAAGAACTCTTTGAATACGGTGAGAAAGAACGTGAGGAAGTCCTCGAAATGCAATACACCTATATATCGCGCCTCTGGGATATTTGGGATATATTAAACGATCACGAAGAAGCTTATACCGATCAGGAAAAGCTTACAAAGATCAATGACATAATAGACATAACCATATAAATGTTATAATCCGACTAGAGAAGCAGGCCTTCCAAAGACCTCTTCGACCGACAAAGGACGGATCCAAAAGTTGTTCTGCCTCTTGGGGTTTTTTCTGTAATTGTTTTCCATCATTTAACTCATACACTTTTCCTCATCTCTTCACCTCCGTTTCTGATATCCTACTTATGCGCTTGGGGATAAATGGCGCAAGGATAATAGGAAATTTGGAGGACAACTATAATGAAGATCTTCAGAAGTATTGCAGCTTTAGGGCTGGTATTAGCGATGGGCGCATCTTTTGCAGGGTGCTCAAGTAATGAAGGCGGTGCGCCTTCTGATACTACGGCACCTGTGGTTACGGAGTCCGTGACGGATGCAGTCTTATCTGACGGCAGTGCGGATGATACCGTGATTGAGAGCTCCGGTGCGTCGGAAAAGCCGGCGGGGGATGTTTTCGAGCTCATGGCATCAAGCCTTAAACTCGCGATGGGGCAGGACAAGGATACCGTTAAGGCGGCGATAGAGAGCCTGTTTGGCGCGAAGCTCGGCAATGAGGAAGTAAATAAGAACGACTATTTCTATTCGACCGACATCACGATCGAAGGCGTGCAGTTCACGCATGTGACGATCAGGACGAACGAAAGTGACGGCAAGGTCAGCAGTGTCGAGCTCATGAACGACACCGCCAACACCGATGAATGCAAGGGCTTTGTCGAGACATTTAAGAACAAGCTCACGGCTCTTTACGGCGACAAGGTCGCGCCTTCCGATTCTTCGGAATTCGAAGGCTTTACGGTAAGCTATGGCGACGGGATCTCCTGTTCTGTCGGAGGCTCTTATTCGGCTAATTACAATAAGTTCTGTCTGAGCTTCGGATCTAAGTGATCAGGCTTTCTAATTTGCAACCGGTCGCAAATTGGAATCTCACCCCAAGTCACGAAATGCGTTAAAATACGATCAGTAATCTTGCTATGGAGGACTGATCTGGGGATGTATGTGCTCGACGGACAATGGTATATGCAGGGCCTTGACGCTGACGATGAGGGCTGTATCCGCAGCAGCGGTGAACTGCTCTCCGTTATTGAGTCTGTCGGGTTCCTGCCGCTCTTTAGTAACAATGTTACAGGGTTCTCTGTTGAGGAAATGACCGCCGTTTCGGACTGGTGGTGCGGAGATGAGGCCGCAGATCCCTGGGAGTGGAGAGCCGTGCTCGCCCGTACCGGTAAAGTTGCTTACGGCAAGTTCTACGGAGGCCGTGCCGGATTCATCTCGAAAAAATGGTTTCCGTACTTTGCAAATTACAGGCGCGACGGTTACGACTTTGACGCGCGCTACGAAGACGGCAAGGCAGGCTACCGCGAAAAGCTCCTGATGGATCTATTCGTGCCTTCTGGCGTCGATATGTGGGACGTGAATCCTTCTTCTCTTGAGGGCGTGGGTCTTGCCTCCTCGCTCTACACCAACGAGATGAAGGAGAAAGGCGGCTTTGGCAAAGGCGGCGAGAAGAATTTCGAAGGCACGCTCACGAAGCTCCAGATGCAGACATACCTGATAGTCAAGGACTTCAGGCCGCGCCTTAATAAGCACGGTGAAGAGTACGGCTGGGCCGTCGCGATAATGACGCCGCCCGAATACAAGTGGGGATATAAGCACGTGGCTTCGCGCTACAAGGAGACGCCTTCAGAATCTTTTGCATTGATCGCCGCCCAGATCGGCAAGCATTTTGACTGCGATGAGAAGATGCTTAGGGGAGTCATATGAGAAGGGAAGTTAAGCTTGTGCGCCGTGCCTCTTCTGATGGTGTTTCTGAGGATTCTTATGGTGTTGCTTCTGATGCCCCGCTGGTCGTGCTGAACTGCTTTGGCGATGAGAGTGAGGCGGTAGCTTGTGAGCTCGATAAGCTTGTTGGTGTGCCGTATTCGCTGCTTGCTATAAATGTCTCTGATTGGAATTCTGCATTGTCGCCGTGGAAGGCTCCTGCAGTGTTTAAGGGCGAGGGTGATTTCGGGTGCGGGGCCGATGAATATGTCTCTGAACTTGTTAATGAGATAGTGCCTGCTGCGTGTGCTGAGTATGGGTTGAAGCCTCGCGCTGTTTACATCGCCGGCTATTCGATGGCAGGCCTGTTCGCGCTTTATTCTCTCTATAAGACTGACTTGTTTGCAGGGTGCGCTTCGTGCTCCGGTTCACTGTGGTTTCCGGGCTTTTACGAGTTTGCTTCTGAACATGAATTTGCTTCTGCTCCTTCGAAGATCTATCTCTCATTAGGCGACCGCGAAGCAAAGACTAAGAATTCTGTAATGGCGACTGTGGACGATAAAACGCGGGGCATAGCTGAGCGCTATAAATCCAAGGGCTACGACGTGCGTTTTGAAATGAATCAGGGCGGCCATTTTAACGATCCGGAACTTAGAACTGCGAAGGGAATCGCAAATGAAAAACCTCACCCAAGGCTGCAATCTGAAGTGAGGTTTTAAATAAACTAAATCTCGGAAGCAACCGTCTTTGCAGACCATGCTTTCTTGAACCGATTTTAGCATCACGGCTGTTGATGGTCAACGCATTTTAGACCTTTAAAACACTTAGTTATTACTTCTTCAAAAGACACTTCAAAAATAGTTTCAAAATAAGTCTGACACCACCATTCTGTCCCATTAATCGAAGGACAAATGAATCATTTGCCGATACAATATTAGTGGCATGGCCTGCTAAATTGGGGCGGTTACCTTCCGAGTACTACTTGCTTTTTTGGATTCGTCCAAAGAGGTAAAAGGAAAGGAGGTTCCAAAAGTGACAGACTATGAGATTCTATCTCTTGTGATAACTGTGATCGGCTTGCTGATCTGCGTTGTCTCGCTGTTGCTCAAGGCATTTGAGTATCTGGATTCCAGATATCGTCGCAAATGAAAAACGCAAATGAAAAACCTCACCCAAGGCTGCAATCTGAAGTGAGGTTTTAAATAAACTAAATCTCGGAAGCAACCGTCTTTGCAGACCATGCTTTCTTGAAATGATTTTAGCATCACGGCCTTATACAGTCAACGTTCTGCCTCAGGCTTTATTCCGCCTCCTCAATAAACACCACGCTGTACATATCCTTTATCGCAACCGCTTCTCCGTCGGTGAAAACGATCGCTTTTTTATACTGGTCGATCGTCCTTGCATTGCCGATCTTGGATGCGTATCTGCCGCCGTCCTTTTTCTTGTCCGGGATGAAATACGTGACTCGTATCTTAGGGCGCTCAGGAAGTCTTTCCGTGAGCTCTGCTAACTGCCTGTTCAATTCTGCGATCTCATCTTCCAGCATCTCGCGTCTTGCGTCAGTTAGGCGCGCTGTCTCTTCGACTGCGTCCTCATATCCGACAAGTGCTGCGAAAGGTGAGAACTGCGCAGCCCGGTCGTGCATGGACATGGGCGGAAGATCGATATACTGCGGCCTGTTAAGATTGATTATGTCGTCGTACTTGCTCATGCTTTGTGCCCGCCTATCTGGCCGTTGCGCTCTATCGCCGTGCCGCCTTTGCTGAGGTTCTTTGCTTTGACGACGGCGTTCTTGCCGTACTTGTGCTTGATCTCGAGCATCGCTTCCTGAAGCGCGCGCTCCTTGGCAAGTTTCTCATCCTGCTCTGTGGTTTCTTCTTCTTCCTTGCCCAAGTCGAAGATGCTTATCTGCTCGTGCTTTTCGAGCTTGGGAACATCTTCTTCGCTAATGACGTTGCACGCGGCGATCCCTAAGCGGCGGCTGAGAAGATCAGGATCGGCGATTGCGTCGAAGAGCTTCATGACCGCTTCCGTTATGAGCTTTGTCGACGACGTGTGCCTGCCCAGATTGATCGTGCCGTGCGCGTGCTTGGGAACCTCTCTGCCGTAGTAATCCGTGACGATCTCGCCCGTGTATTTGCCGCTTGCAAGGCTCTCTCTGTCGTATCCGATCGTGAGCACGATCTGGTCCGTGACGATGCCTTTCTCGACGAGATCGAGCGATAAGGTGTCCGCCATCTCCCAGACGATGAGCCTCGTTGTCTCGTAATCCGTGGGCTCCTTTAATACCTGGCCCGTCGACGTGCTGTTGTTGTCAGGTTCGTAAGCCTTAACGTCCTTAATGGTCGTCGGCTCGATGCCCCACGCGTGGTCGACCAGAAGCTCTGTATTCTTGCCCAGCAGCTTATAAAGCTGGCCTAAGCTCTGCCTGTTCAAAGAGCACCTCGCGATGTCGCCCATCGTGTAAAGTCCTATCTTCGCGATCCTTGAAGCCGTGCCCCTTCCGACGCGCCAGAAATCAGTTAGGGGAGTGTGCTCCCACAAGAGCTCTTTGTATTTCTGCTCATCGATCTCCGCGATCCTCACGCCGTCCCTGTCTGCCGGAATGTGCTTTGCCACGATGTCCATCGCGACCTTGCAGAGGAACATGTTGGGACCGATCCCCGCCGTCGCGGTAATGCCCGTCGTGTGGAGCACGTCCTTTATCAGCATGCGCGTGAAATCGTGCGCGTTCAGGTGGTAGATGTCCAGATAACTCGTCGCGTCAATGAATACCTCATCTATCGAGTACGCGAAAATATCCTCCGGCGCCACGTACTTCAAGTAAATGCCGTAGATCTGCGAGCTGACCTTCATGTAATGCGCCATCTGCGGCGGTGCGACGACATAGTCGACCTCAAGCTCCGGAAAGCGCTCCAATTCAAAGCTCCAGATGCTCTTGCCCGTAAGCTTCCTGCCCGGTGCCTTGTAACGCCTGTCGTTATTGATCTGCTCGACCTTCTGCACGACCTCAAAGAGCCGCGCTCTGCCGGGAATGCCGTATTTCTTGAGTGAAGGGGAGACCGCAAGACATATGGTCTTCTCAGTCCTCATGGGGTCTGCCACGACGAGATTTGTCTGTAGCGGGTCAAGCTTACGCTCTACGCACTCAACGCTTGCGTAGAAAGATTTAAGATCGATCGCCACGTAGATCCTGTCCATTTGCGCCCCTTCTATTTTGTATAGTCCTGCCTAAAGTCTATCAGATATGGGGGTCTGATAATGGGACAGTTTTTGGGACTCCTAATGTATGGGCTTCGTGGCTTTTTCGAGCATGCCGCATCGCGCTTCTGGCAGTCCTTTTCCGGATGAGAAAACGGGGTGGTCACGTTTTGGTTACGATATTTCGATTTTCGTTGCCAAAATGTGGAAAATAGCCCGAAAATCAATAATTTGGCAACGATTTTCCATTTTTCGTTACCAATTGTAAATTCTCCAGGCGCGGCAAGGCATTCTGATTTACTTTTGGTTTGGAAGAAGATAAACTGATTTTGTAACTTTGGGGATATCTTTATTGATCCTTTGGATCTTTCCGTGTCAGACAACATAATTTGATCTTTGAAGCATCAGCTCAGACGGGGTGAAATATGCTTACATTCAGAGTTGCCGAAGAAAAGGACCTTAAAGCGATATGCGACCTGTGCGCAGACGCATTCATGGAGTACGATTTCTACAGACCTTTTGTCGATGATCCCGGTAAGCGCCGGAGATTCATATACGACCTGCACGTGCAGTGTTTTAAAGCAGAGATCAAGCGACGCCAGGCCGTTGTCGGAGAGGACGAAGGCGAGATAATAACGGCATTCTCGATCCACGATCCGGGCCGCAAACAGGCCGGCTTTTCCGAATATCTCGCAACGGGGATCGGCATGGTCCTCCACTACGGAATAACGCCCTTCAAGTGGTTTGACATGTACGATAAATGTGTCGCGCCGGCCGAGCGTTTTGGCCGGGAAAATCCTGACGTCTACTACATCGAGATCCTCGCCGTAAGGCCCGACCGTCAAAGGCACGGCATCGGCACAAGAGACATTCAGGAATACATGGTGCCGTATGTAAGGGAGAAGGGCGGCGGGACGCTCTCTTTGATCACGAACTCCGTCGGCAACACCAAATTCTACGGATCGAACGGCTTTACATGCTTTGACTACATGAAGGTCCCCGCTGCCAGGACCGAGATCGGCAACTGGTGCCTCAGCATGAAGGTGGAGTGAGGTAAAATAGTCGGTGAGATTTTATTAATAAAGGGCGGGTGCCTATGAACAATATTGAAGCAGCGAAAGAAACAATAAAGATCACGGAAGCCGGAGCTTACGAAGTGTCCGGCAGGAAGGTTGTGTTCAGCAAAGAAGAGCACACCGGAGTCACCGTGTATACTCCGGAGGACGGAGCGAAACTTCTTGAGAAGTATGCTGCAATTCCGGAGGGAGGCAGGAGCTGCACGATCAAGGTCGTCAACTCGGATTCTTTCGAAGCGGCACATGACATGGACAGGCCCTTCGTTATGAACTTTGCCAATGCACATAATCCGGGCGGCGGATTTAAGCTCGGCGCAAATGCCCAGGAGGAGGCACTTTGCAGATGCAGCACGCTCTATGCATCGATCTCTTCTCCCAAGGCGTCTGAAATGTACCGCTACAACAATACGCACGTTGGAATGGTCGAATCGGATTACATGCTGCTGTCTCCGAATGTGCTTGTATTCCGCAACGCGAGACTAGAACTGCTTGCGGAGCCTTTTACGGCAGGCGTCATCACTGTTCCCGCTCCCAATAAGAGAGGCGCGGCACTGTTTGCCTCCGCAGGCCTCGTTGAGGAGACCATGCTAAGGAGGATCAGGATACTTCTTCTGATCGCCGCAGATAACGGATACAGGAATCTCGTCCTTGGCGCATGGGGCTGCGGCGCCTTTGGAAATAAGCCTCAGGACGTTGCGGAGTATTTCAGGAAGATCCTGATCGATGAAGAGTACGGGCGTCTTTTCGACGAAGTCAGATTCGCAATATACGGCCCCGAGAACGGAAATAACATCACATGGTTCAGGAAAGTGTTTGCGTGACATACAAACAGTACTCTTATCATAGTTACGATTTGCCTAGAAATACCCTGAAAAGCCTTATTTTTCAAGGGTTTCGCGATTGCCCTGAAATCTTATTAACTTGGCTTTTTGTTGCATAATTTGGCATATTTTGGTATGCCTCAGGGTCAAATGAGGGTCAAAAATCATATTTCTGACCCTCAGTGTTTTCAAGGTTTTTGGGATTTTTACACTATCTCCAGTCTCGTAACTTCCGCTCTGACATCTTCAAAACTGACATGAGTATAGATGTTTAGAGTGACGCTGATATCGGCGTGTCCCATCAGATACTGCAAAGTCTTGGGGTTCATCCCTGATTTTGCCATATT
This sequence comes from Oscillospiraceae bacterium, assembly GCA_902764825.1. GTDB lineage: Bacteria > Bacillota > Clostridia > Saccharofermentanales > Saccharofermentanaceae > Saccharofermentans. The sequence goes on along the minus strand of CACWXL010000004.1, from coordinate 37,526 downwards.
GGAGCAGTAGGTGTGGCGGCATACATGAGGGGTGACTAACGGCATCTGTACCTTGTAAATGCTGTTGTATTTTTCCCTGATGTGCTTGAAATAATGCTCCCAGTGCAGGGAATACATTACTTTGCCGTCCTTATCGAAGTACAGGAATCCCATCTTGCCGCCTATTACAGGCTCTTTGCGTGGTGGTTTTCTGTTCTCAATGATCTTCCTGAAGCATTCCTCGACATCCGGTGTCATCGGAATAACTCTGGTACCGCTCTCGGTCTTTGTCTTCTGGATATAGTATCCGCCGGAACCGTGCTTCATCAGCTGATGGTCGATATTGATCGAGTGATTCTCGAAGTTGATGTCCGATACCGTAAGTCCGCAGAACTCTGAGATTCTCATTCCTGTCTTGAAGAGAATATAGATCCCTTCATAGTAAATGGTGAAATGTGGATCGTCTTTGACAAAGTTCAGGAACTTGCGTTCATCCTCACGGCTTAACGCTTCACGTCTTACGCTGTCATTTACGATTACGTCGACCAGCTGAAAGCTGAACGGATTTTTCCTGATAAGGTCATCATCGACTGCCATTTGGAAGGCGGGTCTCAATACACCTCTTATTGTGTGAATGGAGCTGTAACCCCTTCCGTCCTTTTGCTGGAGCTTGATAAGCCAGCACTTGGCATCTGAGATCCTGACAGTATCTATCCTTTTGTTTCCAAAAGGGTCACCTTTCAAGATATTGACGATGGTCTTGTACCCTGTCTGAGTTGTCGGACGGACATTTATCTTGGTTGATATATATTTCTCAACAAGATCGAGAACCGTCAGATTTCCTCCATTCGAGGCGATGTGGTTAAACAGGTCAGCCTGAACTTGTTTTTCCATTTCACGAAGAGAAGGTGTTCTCTTCTTTCCCGGAGGAAACGGATCGTGCAGATCCAACCTGTTACTGTAAACGCAAACGCTTTTGCCAAAAGCATCGGTATATTTAAATCTGTAGCGGCCATCCGGCATCTGATACTCGCCGAAGTGTAAAATTCTCCCTTTGTTATCTCTCCTTTTGTTCATTTTTGCTGGGTCTCCTTTCTGTGTGGATGACCCGGCGTGGTATAAATAAATATATCACACCGGTCAACACGGGTGATTTAATACCGGGTTAAACTACGCCAGCTTCGTCAATATATTTCTCGAAAATCTTTCTTTTGATCATGACGCGGTTACCGTTCATGACCACGAAATCCGCATTGGGGTTCTCGTCGACGATCCTGCGAAGTCTCTTTTCTCCGATATTGAAGTAGCTCGCCGCTTCTCTTATAGTCAGCGTGTACTTCTCCCAGATAGGAACGGCATCTTTCCTTTTTACTTTGCTATTGTCTTTTGCTAAGCAAAGGTTTGTAGTCTCAGTCATAAGCAATGACCTCCTGAAGAAGATTTTCCCTGATAAAGGGAATGTAAATTGCCGTCCCCAAAAACGATGGATAACGGAGCAGCAAGCAACGTGTTTGTGCGCACAAACACGAAAAATGCTTGTCAGGGGAGCCCCTGAAACCCTGTGGATGCCTTCGGCTTTTGCGGGAGTATATTCAGTTGTCAAAGTTCGATGAAGGTTACATACCCCTTTACTAACTAGAAATGGGAGAGGGCAAAATTATGTAGTCTTTCTGTAGAAAAATGTGTCAAAATGTTCCCTTCACTATTACTGGACATTGACCCCCATTTTGGCCCCCCGCTTTTTGCGAAAATTTTGAAAATGTAATATTACATTTTTCGATGCGCACACAAAAAAGGGCTCCGCTATAGTCGGAAGCCTAATAAAATCAATATATCTTTACTGGCATGTTATAATTTTTGTTAAGGGGCAACCCTTAGATAGGATAATTGTCAGTATTACGGATCGTGCATGGAAGGAAGATACTATGAGTTCATTATTGGGTTCAACTCTTAATACGAGGGCCTTGCCTGTTGGATCTATGCGGTATGTAAGAAGTGATTATCCGGGAAATCTGTCTGATTCAGAGATTAAGTGGCTTCTCGAAAAAAATATCACGACCATCGTGGATCTTCGTGAAGAAAAAGAATACGTTGCCTTGCCGTGCAGACTTGAAAATGAAGAGGGGTTTATATACTATCATCTTCCGGTGACAGGCGGCGGAGATACTCCGGAGTCTCCTGAGGCTGTGGTTAAGACTTATCTGGGGATGCTGGATGAACAGATGGATAAGATCGTCAGTACCATAATGAAGGCAGAAAGTAATGTCATGTATTTCTGTGGGGCAGGAAAAGACCGGACGGGAGTTGTATCGGCGCTTATCTTAAAGAAACTCGGATATAGCGATCAGACGGTCATCGACGATTACATGGAATCAAAAGATAACCTGATGGGATTTCTTAGATCATACGTTAAGGATCACCCGGAAATAGACATAAACATCATCATTCCGAATGAGAATAATATCAAGGTGATCCTGGAGTCTGTTTGAGTATAGAATATCGACAGGAAATCAATCGAAGTACGAACTGAAGGGATTGGAAATGACAATAAAAGAGGATACATTAATTCTTTGGGACAATGGCGGAAACAAGCTTTGGCTGTTCTCCGTACCTGATGCAGAACAGTATAAATACATCGAGGGCAAACCCTGTGTCACATTGGGAATCGCTTATGAGAATGCGTTCTTTAAAGGTCAAGATATAATCACCGTCTTTGATCATTACTTAACAGAGACTGTTAGTTTAATTGAAGGCGTCTATGAAAATCTCGTTGGAGAGTTCCGGTTATATGATTTGGGCGGGGATACTGACTGTTATATTGATTTCAAGATGAAGTCTTTAGGTAAATTAAACGTTTCTGGGAGATTAGGATCGACTTTTTCTTCGAATTCTTTAATGTTCGAGTTTGAAGCTGATCAGACTCTGCTGAAACCATTGCTAAGAAGTCTGACTGTAAATTGAATCAGCCTGAATCATTAAATAAACAGGAATATAGACGAAACTGAATTATGAGAATGAATGATAAGGAAATAATCTGTTGTGCTCAATTGCTTTATGGTGGAATAAAAGAGTACCACGCAGTAGTAATAAAAAGTGATATTTTCCCTGGTTCCGGAGATTATGAAGATCCGGTTGATGTACAGGAAGATAAGGAGATTACATGCTATCAGGTTTTGTTTGAGGATCTGGTCAATCCTGAAAACTACAACTCAGGCCGCACATTTCTTCTATTAGAAGAAGCACGCCAATATATTGAGAGTGTAGAAGGATTTATCTGCTGGTTATAATATTCACGAATTATCTAATCCAAGCCCGAGAGCAATCTCGGGCTTTTAAATGGGTCTCAGGGACATCCCTGACAAGCATTTTCTGTGTTTGTGTACACAAACGCGTTGCTTGCTGCTCCGTTATCCACGCGAATCAGCCCCGAAAGCAGTGTAATGGATTACAAGATTTGTGCCCTGATAGTCGCCAAAAATGACATATGCTACTTTGCTATGGCAGAGCAATCTCCTTAAACATTGATATAAAAATATAAAAACAGCCCTGCATTTCTGCAGGACTGAATACACACGCCGGGTTAGAAAAACTAGGGTCAAACGAGGGTCAAAACTATTCAGAAATTCCCTCAAAAGCCTTAAATCATTGATTTTGCATTTTCATGCATTCGAGTTGCGTGACATTCGAAAAGCACTCTTATCATATTTTAGTTTAGCGGTAAAAACGCTGAATGCCCTGACTTTATTGCAATAATCTAATTTTGAACCTGCGTTATATATTGAGAAATAAGTCTCTTTTTGATATCTCAATATTATTGTATATATCGGTAAAAGTCATAAAATTACCGAGAATCGCGTTGACGAACAATCTAACTTGAAGTATATTTGAGTAAAAGCAGGTAAAATGCTAAAAAATACCGAGGATTACACAAATGATATTAACTTATAAAGAGGCAATTACTCAATTTGGTAATGCATATAAACTTTCTCAAGCAGTCTCTAATGGAGCTGTTTATAAGTTGGAAGAAGGAATATACTCTACCAACCAACGGGAACCGGAGCTTGGAATAATCATGAAGAAGTATCCTAATGCTGTTTTGACCGGAGAATACGCATTTTATGTCCATGGACTGACAAATCTTATTCCTGAAAAATACGATCTGGCAACCGGATCAAAGGCTGCAAAGCTAACAGATAAGAGAGTCAGACAGATATATGTTAGAGAAGACATCTTAAATCTTGGAATTGAAGAAAAAGAAGAAAACGGAGTTAATATCCGAGTTTATGATAAAGAGCGAATGCTCATTGAACTTCTCCGGGCAAAAAACAGTATGCCGTACGATCTCTACAAGGAAATACTAATTCACTACAGAAAGATAATCTGCGATCTCGAGATATGGCGGATACAAGAATATGCTTCTGTATTTCCCAAAAGCAAAATGATAACAAAGGCTCTCGACGAGGAGGTAATGTAAATGAATTTACAGGAATTGATGGATGCCTACCACGAAGAAGGATTGACAAGAGAGCTCGCAGCAGCACGTGTGTGTCAGGATATCGTTTTGAAAGCGATAGCAGAGGGACCGTTAAGCCGAAATGTTACAATAAAAGGCGGAGTTGTTATGAGAAGTCTTACGAAGAATAATCGTAGGGCTACTAGAGATATCGATTTGGATTTCATTCATTATTCTCTGGATGACTTTTCAATACGTGAGTTTGTAAAGAGACTTAACTGCATTGACGGAATCCAAATTTATATGGACGATGAAATTACTGAGCTTAAGCATCAGGATTATCATGGAAAAAGCATCGAGGTTAAAATTGTCGATGAATATGGAAACTCCGTAAAAAGCAAAATAGATATAGGTGTTCATAAGCATATGGAGATAGATCAGGACGAATACTGCTTCGATGTTTGTATGGATGACGATGGCGCGACTTTATTGAAAAATACTGTTGAACAATCTTTTGTTGAAAAGTTGCGTTCTCTTTTGAAATTCGGAGCAAACAGCAGAAGATACCGAGATATTTATGATATGTCCTATCTAAAGAACGTAGCATCCGACGGGAAGATGGCCGATATGATCCGAATCTTGATTTTCGATGATGCTGAAATGTATGAAAATACAATGGATGATATTGTCAAACGCTTGAGTAATATATTTAAGGATGAACAGTATCTTAGCAGAGTGTCAGGATCAAGGCAGAGATGGATTGATAACGATATTCATGAAATAACAAAAGGCATAATATCGTATTTGGAAAATATAGTTATTTGAGATAAGAAAAAGAGCAGAAAAATGAGAGTTCTTGCGGATGAACAGTTCAACGAGCTCACGGAGCATATAAAGCAACTTGAGGCTGAGAATCAGTATCTCAAGAAGCTGTTGGATGATGCCGGTATTTCCTATGATAAAACAGATGTAGTTTCTGAAAAGAATGAGCAGCAGATAACAAGCATCAAAGAAGAAGTCATTACTAAAGAATTGGTTCAATTCTTTTATTCCATGTTCAAAGGACGTAAAGATGTTTACAGTCTTCGTTCCGGTAAGCCTAATACCAAGACAGGAAAACATGGTTATTACACTCAATGTGAAAACTTTTGGAAGGCCGGAATCTGCGGTAAGAAGGAAGGCAAGAACATAAAATGCCAAGCATGTCCAAATCAGAAGTACAAGCCACTGACGGGGGAGATTATTTATGCACATCTGATGGGTGTGAAGGAGGATTGTTCAGATGTCGTGGGATTATACCCTGTTTGGCCGGATGGAACTTGCAATTATCTTGTTTTTGATTTTGATAATCACAATGATAGTTCTGACTCAATAAAATGGCAGGAAGAAGCCAGTGCTTTAAGAAGAATCTGTGTAGATAATGATGTTCCCTGCCTGGTCGAGAGGTCGCGTTCTGGCAAAGGCGCACATGTTTGGATATTTTTCGAAAAGGCGATTAATATCAAGAAGGCGAGGCTGTTTGGTGCAACTCTTTTGGATAAAGGCGCTGAAAGTGTTAACCAGCAGTCTTTTGATTCTTACGATCGTATGATTCCTGCACAGGATAAACTTCCAGAAGGCGGTCTCGGAAATCTTGTAGCGCTTCCGTTGCAGGGACGTGCGGTGAAAAATGAGAACAGTATTTTTGTTGATGAAAACTGGCGGCCTTACTATGATCAGTGGAGTGTGCTTAAGAATACAGGTAAGCTCAGCGAAGTATTCATAGATGAGAAACTGTCTTCTTGGGGAAACAAATACAGCTTAAGCGGCAGCGATACTGACTATGAAACACCAAGACAAATATCAATTGATGAGACTCCGTGGGAAAACAGTACTAGATTTGAGAGCTCCGATACAAAAGGAACGGTTCGGATTGTTCTTGCAGATAAAATATATGTGGATAAGAACAATATTAAGCCAAGACTTCAGAATAAGATCAGAAGATTAGCAGCATACAATAACCCAGAATATTTCAGAAATCAGGGAATGGGAATCACAACCTTTGGAATACCAAGAATAGTTTATTCCGGAGAGGATACAGAACAATTTATAGCCATTCCAAGAGGCTGCCTTAACAACCTCTGCGATAATCTGAATGGTGCATCGATTAAATATATTGTTGATGATATGCGTAACAAAGGCAAAGCGATTAATGTTTCTTTCAACGGCAATCTGTATCCGGAACAGCAAGATGCCGTTCGTAGTTTGACAGGACATGATATTGGAGTGCTTGCAGCAGCGACAGGATTCGGGAAGACAGTAGTCGGATCATGTCTGATTTCAGAGCGAAAAGTAAATACATTGATTCTCGTTCATACCAGTGAAATCATGCAGAACTGGATAAATGATCTTGAACGGTTTCTTGTTATTAACGAGGATTATCCGCAGTACAAGACCAAAACCGGAAGAGTGAAGACCAGAAAGAGTCTGATTGGAAGGCTGACTGGATCTCATAATTCCATGACTGGCATTATTGATGTTGCCATGGTATCTTCTCTGGGATCCGGTGATTCAATAAAACCATTTGTAAAAACATATGGCATGGTGATAATGGATGAATGCCACCATGGTGCTGCAGAGAGTATAGAAGCAGTTTTGTCTGAAGTAAATGCAAAATATGTTTATGGTCTGACGGCCACTGTAAAACGTGAAGACAGGAAAGACAAAACAGTGTTGATGCAGTTCGGCCCTGTCCGTTACAGATTTACAGCCAAAGATAAGATTCGCTTACAGGGGATGGAACACATACTTGAGCCTAGGTTTACACCGATCATTTCCACAAAAGATAAACTGACATCAAATGAAGCATATGAGATTGTGGTTAATAGTGATCTTCGCAATAGCATAATTGCTTCAGATATAGAGGCGTGTGTAAAGCAGGGACACACACCTTTGGTATTATCTAAGCGAAAAGCACAACTTGATGTTCTTTTTGAAAAGGTCAAAGATAAAGCCGATCACGTTTTTGTTTTGACAGGCGGAAAGAAGCAGTCGGAACGCAAGGATATAAGGGAACGACTTAGTTCTATACCTGTAAGTGAATCTCTGATCATTCTTGCTACAGGACAGTATGTTGGAGAAGGATTCAATTGTTCCCGTTTGGATACGTTGTTTCTTGCCATGCCGATATCATGGGATGGAAATGTAGAACAATACACGGGAAGGCTTAACCGGAGTTATGAAGGGAAAAGCAAAGTAACAGTAATAGATTATGTTGATCATCATATAGAGCTGTTTGCCAATATGTATAACAAACGTCTTCGCACCTACAAGAGAATCGGGTATGAATTGTCGCAGGATGCAGGAGTTAAACCGAATGAACGATATTTCTATGACAATGAGACCTATAGTGAGGCATTTAAAAACGATATAATTAATGCCAAAGCGGAGGTGGTAATCTCCAGTCCGTATGTGAGTACACCGGGAAGTGAGCGCCTGCTTCGAATATATGCGGGTATAATCAATAAGGAAGCCACCATCTCTCTAATTACTTATCCGTCTTCAAAGTACTCTGATGAAATTAAGAATAGGATTGAGATTATACATAATAAACTCAAGATGGCTGGCATAGAAATATTGTTTGTTGACTATATTCCTTCCAGATATGCAGTCATTGATAAAGAAATTCTTTGGTACGGCAGTATGAATCTTGTTTCAAATATCAAAGAAGATGATGATGAAATGAGAATTATTAGCAAGAGTGTGGCCCGAAATCTAGTTGAAGAGAAGACAATTGATATTTCGAATTAGTCCTGTTTATAAATACTGTTCTCGATACATTTTCACAATAAAAATTTACCACACCGGACCTTGTTTTTCTTGGGGTCAAACGGAGGTCAAATTATCTGATGATCCCCTTAAAACCCCATAAATAAGGGCTTTGGTCTTGTGTCAGCATAGTGCCGTGACATACGAAGAGCGCTTTTCTCACCACGGGAAGCAACGCTCACAACAGCAACATTTTCACGTTTTTTCTAATGCCCCCCACAAGGATATGAAAAACTCGCCACTCACCCAAAAACAAAGGGCTGCATCAACGCAGCCCTTGCACTTACAACTTTCAGCAACTTACATGTCCGTAACGAACTTATCTTTTATACTCACGCTTATGACGCCGGCGTAATTGACTTTGCCGTCCTTGGTGAGGACGACCTCAAGAGTGTTGCCGTCGCCCATCTCGAAAAAGTAGAGCGTGCCGTCGCCGTCGATCGACGCGGGGTCGCCTGTGATCATGCTTCCTGCGCCACCTATAACTGCGCATGAAATAGCATCTTTAGAACTCATGCCGGGAACGATGCCGTATACACTGAATTCCGCGCCACCGCAAACGCGCACGTACTCGACGGTCTCCTTATCCTGGCCGTACGTATCGAACATGAGATCCTTATTGACCCAGCCGGTATGATTCTGGTCCGGCTTATACTCGAGATCTGCGTATTCCTTGGTGATATCCTTGATGTTCTTGCCGATATACTGCTGCATGTCCTTTGCATTCGCGGCACTGTTGATCGCAGGCGGATTTTTGAGATAATCCCATGCGTTGAAGTCGTACTCGGAGACGCCGGGATCGTCGATCTTGGTGAGATCCGCGCCCTTGCGTTCGTAAGCGCTCGCGACAGTCTCGCCGGTCGCAAGATTCATGTCAAGTCTTGTAGGAAAGCTCGGGTTATTGCCCGTAAACCAGAAGGTTACAACGTCGCCTTCGGTCTTCTCGCGATACCAGTATCTTCTTACGGGTGAATTGAGGTTAATAAGGCCCTCGATCATGAAATAATGGAAAGCCTCATAGGCCTGGTCCTCAGTGAGCCTTTCCTGCGCTGCGGCCGTGTCAGATGTAGTATCAGGCAAAGTTCCGTTCGTCGTCTCTTCCTGAGGCGCGGTCGTGCTCTCTTCTGCTGTGGTATCTGCGCCTGCATTCGTGTTGCTCGAACAGCCCGTGACAGGCGCCATCGTCAATGCGCAGATCAGCGCAAGAACCAATGCTGTAGAGTGTTTCGTTGTCTTCTTCATATTCCTGTTCTCCTAACCATATTTAGCGATGGTAATACGATACTCCTCAAGATTTCAGACAAAAGTGCATTGTAAGGCGATTTATGGGTAATTGCAGGCGGCGGGCGCGCGCCGGATGCCTGTGAGATGTCTATGGTAGGCGGAATCTGATATAATCGTACCGGCAGTTAGGGCTTATGTTTTCGCAAACATATAAAATCGAACTGGCAGTACGAAATTATAGTCTGCAGAAATATATAAAATCGAACTGGCAGTACGAAATTATAGATTCAGAAAGTACCGGTGATATCCGGCGGAGATATAAAAATGGAGACAATAACAGCTTTCGGAGATTCCGTTTTGAAGGGCGTGATCCTGGAGAACGAGCACTACAAGGTGACTGACAGTTCTTTCCACAAGATCTGCGAGGAATCGTTCGGCATTAAGATCGAGAACAAGGCCAAGTTCGGGAGCACGATAAAGAAGGGCGAGAGCGTTTTCGAGCGCAACCTGGAGACGATAAGGATGTCGACCGGCAAATATGTCGTGCTCGAATTCGGCGGCAACGACTGCGATTTCAACTGGAAGGAAGTCGCTGAGGATCCTGAGGCCAAGCACCTTCCGATGAGCACGATCGACGACTTCGTATCGATCTATACGGCCATGATCACCGAGATCAAGAAACTCGGCAAGATCCCCGTTCTGCTGTCGCTTCCGCCGATCGATTCCGGGCGTTATTTCGACCACATTTCGAAAGGCTTATCCGCAGAGAACATCCTTCAGTGGATGCGCGGCGACAAGCAGTTCATCACGAACTGGCACGAGCGCTACAACATCGAGATCTTTAAGCTCGCGATCGCGAACGAAGTGCCCGTCATCGACATCACTTCCGTCTTCCTTGAAAAGAAGAATTATTCCTACTATCTCTGCGACGACGGCATCCATCCGAATGTCAAAGGCCAGAAGCTCATTGCAGAGGCCATCAAGGATCATGTCGGAAGGAAGAGCATCTCATTCGGCGAGGCAGGGTAAGTTAATGCCGCGAGTGGCGGGTTAAGTCATTTGGCGTGGCGGGTTAAGTAACGGCCAAAGGAAATGTTATAATCTTCCTGTTCAAGTATTTATTTCGTGGGAGGACCGGACGTGGAGAAGGCAAAGAAATATACGATCAATATCGCAGGGCTTAAAAGAGATCTTCCTATCTGCAAAGTTACCGACGATCTTTATATAGCGGCCTTTATCTGCTTCGGCGACGCCGAGATCACGGAAGCCTGCGCGAGGGAGATGTTAAAACTCGTTCCGCGCGAAGACTACGATTACCTCTTAACGGCAGAAGCCAAGGGTATTCCGCTCGGTCACGAGATGGCAAGGCAGGCCGGCATGAAGAAGCATTTCGTCGCGCGCAAGAGCGTCAAGAATTACATGCCCGATCCCATCTCCGTCGATGATGAATCCATAACGACAAACGGTCTTCAGAAGCTCTATCTCGGAGGCGATGACGCCGCCCTCATCAAGGGCAAGCGCATCCTTCTTGTAGATGACGTTATATCCACGGGCGGTTCACTCCGCGCGATGGAAGCACTCGTAAAAATCGCCGGCGGCACGGTCGCAGGCAAGATCGCCGCACTTGCAGAAGGCGATGCGGCAAAGCGCGATGACATCAAGTTCCTTGAGCAGATCCCGCTGTTTGATGCGGACGGGAACCCGAAGTAAAGGCGTTTTTGCTTTTGACACGGCCGGGAATCCGCCCGTATAACCCCACACACAAAAAGGGGCCGCTCGCTTTCCAAAGAACGGTCCCCCTTTGCTATTTAGGCTAGGCAAATTGGCTTAAGTGAATGCTTTTTCGAAGGCCTGGGCGAGGTCGTCGATGAGATCTTGAGGATCTTCAAGGCCGATGGATAATCTGATCGTGTTGATCGAGAGGCCCGTGACATCGCGCTGCTCGTGCGTGAGCTCGCCGTGAGTCGTCTGGGCGGGATTGACGATGAGAGATCTTGCGTCGCCGATGTTGGCCTGGTAGCCGAAGATGTTGACGGACTCGATGAATTTGCGCTTCTGTTCTTCCGTGCCGTTGAACTCGAAAGAGAAGATTCCGCCGGCGCCTTTCGGAAGGTACTTATCGGCGAGTGCCTTATATTTGCTGCCTGCGGCGTAAGGGTAGCTGATCCAGTTGACGTGCTTGTTTGTCTCAAGATACTTGACGATCTTGACTGCGGAAGATGTCTGCTTTGCGACTCTCTCGGAGAGCGTCTCGATGCCGAGAAGGATGAGGTATGCGTCAAAAGGTGAGAGCGCGGCGCCCAGGTAATTGAGGTGTACGGCTCTGATCTTGCCTGTGACGGGTGAAGCGGGGAAGATGTCGAGGATGCTCCTGGGATTCTCGTTCCTGTCTCTTAAGAACCAGAGCTTTCTGTCGAGGATGGGGAACTTCGCAGGATCATAATTGAAGCCGCCCTTCTCGAGGATAAGGCCTGCGATCACGTTGCCGTGGCCGCACAGAGCCTTTGTCGCGGAATATACGACGATGTCTGCGCCGTGCTCGAAAGGATTGAAGAGATAGGGCGTAGCTGCCGTGTTGTCTACTACGAGCGGAATGCCGTGCTTGTGGGCGATCTCAGCGATAGCATCAAAGTCAAGAACTGTAGCGAGAGGATTGGAGATCGTCTCGATATAGATCGCCTTGGTATCTTCCTTGATGTTGCGCTCGAACTCCTGCGGGTCGTCGGGGTTGGCGATCATGTCGTAATTGACGCCGAGTTCTTCAAGGATCGAGTGGAAGCCGTCTACGGCGCCGCCGTAGAGTCTGGGGCTTGTGAGGATCCTGCCGCCCTTTGCTGCAAGAGCAAGTACCGTGTAAGAGATAGCTGCCATTCCGGATGCGACTGCGACTGCGTAGTCAACGCCGTGAAGTGCTGCGACGCGCTTTTCGAGCACCTGGACTGTGGGGTTGGAGACTCTTGTGTAGAGCGGGTCTTCGAGCTCGAAAGCAAAGAGTGCGTCTGCCCTTGCGGTGCTTCCCATCTCATATGCAACTGTCTGGTAGATAGGTACGCTTACTGCGTTGTTATGCTCAAGCGGGTTATATCCTGCACGGATCTTTAATGTGTCGAAATTATAAGCCATATTCATGTCCTCCTGTGTTGGAAGGGATTATAGAATAGCTGCGGAATTAAAGATAATAGACGTTTTTTATCGGTTCCGATAAACAAAAGGTATACCCCGCATTTGCGGTGTATCGTATAGAATAGGACCATGAATTTAAGGACCGCGACGATAGAAGATCTTAATATAATTACGGCTGTCGAGAAGGAATGCTTCCCGACGAATGAAGCTGCGACGGCAAAGGAGTTCGAAGAAAGGCTTAAAGTATATGCTGACCATTTCTGGCTCCTTTTTGACGGAGACAGGCTGGTGTCTTTTGTTGACGGCTTTGCGACCGATGAACGTGATCTTACAGACAGGATGTACGAAGATGCCTCAATGCACGATAAATACGGCGCCTGGCAGATGATCTTCGGCGTTAATACTATTCCTGAATATCGCAGAAATGGCTGTGCCGGCATGCTCATTAAGCATGTCATAAGTGAAGCGGACAGGCAGGGCCGCGACGGTGTTGTCCTTACGTGTAAAAAAGAACTTATACCTTATTATTCACGCTTCGGTTTTGTTAATGAAGGAGTCACATTGAAATCACTTCACGGCGGAGTGACGTGGCATCAAATGCGTTTGACATTCAAGCCCGTATAGCCTTTTGTTATAGGTTTCTATGAGTTTTATAGATTAGCGGCAAAATCATCTCTGTGCTTAAATCTTCTCAATCAAAAAAGGAGGCGGCAGTTATGTCACAGAGATTCACAAAAGAGAAGGTTCTCGCTGCTTTGAAGAAGTCAGCAGCAGTCGTTACACTCTTCTCGCTTACATTGTCTTTTGCAGGCTGTGCAAAGAAAGAAGAAGGTTCCAAATTCGGTAAGATCAATATCCCGGCACTTGACGGTTCGTTATGCGGTGCCCCGATCTATATTGCATATGAGAACGGTTACTTCAAAGAAGAAGGCTTCGATGTTACTTTGATCTCGGCTGATACCGAGACAAGAAAGATCGGCCTTAACAACGGTACTATCCCGATCGTAAACGGCGACTTCCAGTTCTTCCCTTCGATGGAGCAGGGCGTCAACACGATCGTAGTAGATAAGCTCCACGACGGATGCATCAAGATCGTTGTCCGTCCTGATTCCGACATCAAGACAGCCGAAGACCTTAAGGGCCTTAAGATCGGTGTCGATGAAGTCGGCGGAACACCCCACCAGGTAGCAAGCGTATGGCTTGAGAATGCAGGCATCTCAGCAAGACAGGAAGATCACGAAGTCGAGTTCCTTCCCTTCGCAGACGGCAACCTCGAACTCGAAGCACTCTATAAGGGTGATCTTGATGCCGCAGCAATGTGGGACCCGCTCGCAAGCGTAGCAGAGAAGGCAGGCAAGGTTAAGACTATCCTGGATATCACAAAGGATGAACCTTTCGCAGGCAAGGCATGCTGCTTCTTATATGCATCAAAGGTCTTATATGAGAAGAACCCTGAAGAAGTTGCAGCACTCCTTAGAGCATACAGAAAGGCACAGGACTTCATCAACAAGAATCCTGAGAAGGCTGTAGACATCATCATCAAGGGCAAGTATTCACAGATCGAAGACCGTGATCTTGCGATCTACCTGATCACTTCATATAACTATCCTTCATTTGAGCAGCGCCAGGCAGGTGTGTTTAACGTAAAAGATGACGTACACTATTTCGCCCAGCAGCTCTACGATATCGGTTACCTTAAGACTGATGCGGATACTTATACTTCCAAGTATTTCGCTGATGTGAATGTGGATGGCGGCAAATGATAAAGAAGCGTTCTGTCATCTATGGTCTGCTGCTGTCAGTATCAGGATTCCTTATCGCGGCACTTCTTAACGCCCTGATCCCGATCACGGCACCCGTTGAGATCGTCGACTATCCTGTAGGATCTGCATTCATAAACATCAACATCGCATACAGGATCGTGCTGTTCTTCTTAGCTGCATTGTTCCTTATCCTGGGACTTATATCCCTTAAGGATCACGATAAGTGGAAGAAGTTCGCAAAGGGCGCTCCTTTAAGATTCGCATCAGGCATAGGTCTTTTGCTGTGGGACCTTCTGGGAACAAAATGGCAGTTACTGCCTCAGCCGTTTTTCCCAGGTCCTGCAGGGATAATCGAAGCGTTCCTCATAGAGCCTCAGTTCGTACTTGAAAATACGCTCTATTCCTTAAGACTCTATGCTGCAGGCTTTGTGCTTGGCGTTGTCTTCGGAGTAGGTACCGGCATCCTGATAGGCTGGTTCCCGAAGGTATACTACTGGGTTACGCCCGTGCTGAACGTCACGGGCGTAATACCGGCAGTAGCCTGGATGCCGTTTGCGTTAACGCTCCTTCCGACACCTTTCGCAGCTGCGGTATTCCTTATCGTGATCTGCGTATGGTTCCCGGTTACGAGCCTTACTGCTCAGGGCATCAAGTCAACGCCGAAGGTACAGTTCGAAGCTGCAAGGACACTTGGTTCAAACACATTTGATCTCGTGTTCAGAGTAGCCGTACCGCATGCGATGCCGCAGATATTTACAGGCATCTCGACAGCAAATGCATTTGCATTTACAACGCTCGTAATGGCGGAGATGATGGGTCAGCCGGGAGGCTTAGGATATTACATCAATCTCTCAAAGGTATGGAGCGCTTACTATAAGGTTTTCGCGGCGATCATAGTAATGGCAGTATTATTCAGCTTCATTACTGCGATCCTTGAGAGGATCCAAAAATACGCATTAAGATGGCAGAAGGGACTCGTAAGATAATGGCAGACAATAACAAAAATGAAGATAACATTCTTACGATCGAGAACTTAAGGCGTATCTACAAAGACGATGACGGCGCCGATGTCGAAGCGCTTGAAGACGTAAGTCTTAAGATAAAGCGAGGCGAGTTCATCTCGATAATCGGTGCTTCCGGGTGCGGAAAGACAACACTTCTTAGATCCATCGCAGGTCTTGATAAGCCTGATTCCGGCTCGATCGTGATGGATGATCATCCTATAACAAAACCCGATCCGGAAAGAGGCTACGTGTTTCAGCAAGGGGGCCTTTTCAACTGGCTCACGGTAGAACAGAACATCTCTTACGGACTCAAGACAAGAAGAGTCTATAAGCAGAAAAAGGGCGATGTTGCAAAATATATTGAGCTCGTCGGACTCAAAGGATTTGAAGATTCATATCCTTACCAGATAAGCGGCGGAATGGCCCAAAGAGTCGCCATTGCAAGGACTCTCATCAACGAACCGAAGATGCTCCTTCTTGATGAGCCGATGGGCGCTCTCGATTCATTCACGAGAGCCGACATTCAGGACAAGCTCCTGGAACTTCACAGACTAAACGGCATCACGATGGTGCTCGTTACACATGACATAGATGAAGCGATCTACCTGTCTGACAGGATAGTCATCATGACCCCGAGGCCCGGTAAGATCAGCAACATCATTGAGGTAAAGATACCTCATCCGAGGCAGAGAGGCGGCGTGGAATTCCTTGCAATGAGAAGAAAGCTCCTTGAGGAATTCGACCTGGCAACGGCGCTCCCCGAGCCCGAATACAATATTTAAGAAAACAGAGGAATCAATATGAACAAGACAAGATTAACTGGCATCGTGATTGTCGTTTTAGGACTTCTTACAGCACTTATACCCACAGTTATCTTCAAGGTGTGCGCAGCCATGGACGGCAAGTTCATGAAGTGCCACTGGACATCACAGACTGAAGTTGCAGTAGGCATTGCAACACTGGTTCTCGGAGTTCTCATAGTGCTCTCCAAAGAGAAGGCCGCAGGTGCAGCTTATGCCGTAGCTTCGGCTATCAATGGCGTTCTGGTCATCCTTATCCCCACGGTCGTCATCGGCGTATGCGGTTCTGCTGACATGCCCTGCCATTCAGGAACAAAGCCTGCACTCATAATCGCGGGAGCGTTGATAATCGTAACCGCTCTTATCAACGCAGTATCTTACATTGTCTCAAAGAAGAAAGCATAAGATGAGCGCAATTAAGGAAAGCTTCGGATTTGGCATCAGGAACATCAGGAAAAGACCATACCGGTCCTTTTGCCTGATGCTTGCTGCCGTGATCGGATCTTATGCTCTTTTCGTAGGCCTGGCATTAAAAGCATCGCTTAACAACGGCATTGGAAGGATGCAGGAGAGAATGGGCGCAGACCTCATGATCGTTCCCGAATCATCGGAGATCGAGGCGCGCAACATCCTTCTTACGGGCGAGCCGGAGTTCTTCTACATGGATGTCTCAGTCGCAAAAGCTGTCGCTGATATAGAAGGCGTAGAGTGTGCGACGAGCCAGTTCTATTTCACATCATTATCTTCAGACTGTTGCTCTACCAGAGTCCAGCTCATTGCATTCGACCCTGATACAGACTTTGTCATCAATCCCTGGATCGATGAGAGAGTAACATCAGATGTAGCCGGCGGAAGTGTGATAATCGGAAGCGAAGTTACGTCTTTGTCCAATGGCAAGGTGAAGTTCTACGGCAGCGAATACACTGTCGCCGGCAAGCTCGGCGAGACTGCTACAGGTCTTGATCATTCGGTCTTCATGACAAGAGACACGATGCATGAGATCTTGAATGATGCAAAGGACAAGGGATATCAGTTCTTAAATCCCGAAGACGATTCTTCATGGGTATCCACGGTGCTCATCAGAGTTACAGGTGATGCCGATATCACGGAAGTCGAGAAGGAGATCTATAAGAACGCCGAAGGCATCAAGTTCATTGAGACGGACAAGCTTATCAGCGACGTTACGGTAAAGCTCGGCTCAGTCGAGAACATCATCAATGTAACACTTACAGTGCTCCTCGTGTTCTCATTCCTTACGATGATCTTATTCTTTTCCGTCATCTTCCATGAGAGGAAAAAGGAATTTGCAGTATTAAGGATCTTAGGAACTTCTTCACGCCGCATCTGCCTTTTCTCTCTTACTGAAGGCATTACGATCGGCGCGGCAGGCGGCATCGCAGGCCTTATCTTGGGAATACTTACGGTGTTCCCGTTCAATCACTACATCGAGAATTCTCTTGATGTCCCTTATCTCATGCCTTCGGCCCTTGCAGTGATCTTATACGGTCTTGCAGGAGTGCTGGTAACGACAATATTCGGCTCTGTCTCGTCATTCCTGTCGACATTGAGTCTGACGCACGCAGAGACATATTACACGATGCGGGCAGGTGAATAATATGGCTTTTCTGGAAGCTCGGAAACTTGTTAAAGAATATAAAAGGCGCGGGGTGTCTTTCCGCGCTGTTGATGATATAGATTTTAGTATCGATACCGGTGATTTTGTCATGATAGAAGGCGAATCCGGAAGCGGCAAGACGACATTTCTTAATCTCCTTACAGGCCTTACGGAGCCCACGTCCGGCGATGTCCTGATAAGCGGAAAACCCTTAAAGGACATCGGCGATGAAGAACTCTCGAAGATCAGAAATCAGAAGATCAAGTATATCCCGCAGGGAGAGAGTCTTTTATCCGCTCTTACGGTAAGGGAGAATATCCTTTTCCCTTATACTGTCGGAGGCCTCGAAAAGCCTTCTCCTGAACGGCTTCTTGAAGTATCAGACAAGCTCGGGATAACAGACCTTCTGGACGAATATCCGTCAGAACTCTCCGGCGGCGAGATGAGACGCGCTACCATCGCAAGAGCCGTCATAAACAAACCTTCTCTGATAATCGCAGATGAGCCCACGGGAAGCCTTGATTCGGCAAACACATCCAGGGTCATGGAGATATTTAAGAACATTGCATCTGAGGGAACTGCCGTGATTGTCGTAACTCATCAGAAAGAGACATTGGGATATGCTTCCAAAGTATACGGGATGGAGCAGGGCAGTCTTAAGGAAGCAGTCTGACCATCGATAACGGTTATCCTTTTCTATAACCAAAAGTTATATTTGGTTATCGGAAATGCATATTATTTCGAATCCCCGAAATGAAATACAATTGGTAATCAAAATCAAGGAAGGTTGGAATATATGACGATCCAACAGTTATTCTATGCGATAACGATTACCGAATCAGGTTCGATGAACCGCGCCGCAGAGACGCTTTACATAACGCAGCCTTCGCTTACCAAAGCGATCAAGGAATTAGAGAATGAATTGGGATTCTCGATTTTCGTAAGATCGGGCAAAGGCATGCTCTTAACGCCTGAAGGCAGGGAATTCATCATCTATGCCAAGCAGGTAAGCCAGCAGTATGAGATATTGAAGGACCGCTTCATCGGTTCGGCTGAACGCAAGAGGCGTTTCGGCATCTCCACGCAGCACTATTCATTTGCGATAAAGGCTTTCACCGAATTCGTAAAGGATTTCGATCTCGCGAAATACGAATTCGCATTCAGGGAGACTATGACACGCGACGTGATCGACGATGTCGGCTCCATGAAGAGCGACATCGGCATCCTTTTTATCAGCGAATACAACAGAAAGGTCATTGAGAAAAAGCTCCGCGACAACGATCTGCATTTCACGCCGCTCATCGACTGCAAGGCATGCGTGTACATTACGAAGACGCACCCTCTGGCTGACCGCGAAGAGATTACCATGGAAGACTTAGAGCCTTACCCGTGCCTTACCTTTGAGCAGGGCGACGGAGACCCGATCTACTATGCAGAAGAGATACTTGCCGAGAAAGAATATCCGAGACGGATAAAGGTAATCGACAGAGGAACCGGACTTAATCTCATGAACGAACTCAACGGTTATACGCTCTGCTCCGGAATAATCTGCGACGACGTAAACGGCCAGCAGTATAAGATGATCAGGTTCAAGGGCGACGGCGACGATGCGGTAATGCACATCGGCTATATCACAAAAAATAATATCGAGTTGGGATCCCTTACTGAAGGCTATATCGCAGAAGTAAAGAAGATCCTTAAGATCACCTGAAGCACCGGCTTTAACATATCACTTAAGCAGGTTTATAATTAATATAGTTTTACGTTCAGGAGTAAAGACATGAGCACACGTGACGAAGCATTTGCAGTCCTTAAGAAATATAACAAAGACCCTTTCCACATCCAGCATGCACTGACTGTTGAAGCGGTCATGAAGTGGTATGCTGCTGAACTGGGATATGCAGATGAGGCTGAATACTGGGGCATCGTTGGACTCCTTCACGATATCGACTTTGAACTCTATCCTGAAGAGCACTGCCTTAAGGCACCTGAACTCCTTCGTGAGAACGGCTTCGGCGATGATATCATCCATGCTGTCTGCTCGCATGGTTACGGCATTACTGTAGGGTGCGGCACGACTATCGATGTCGAGCCTGTCCATGAGATGGAGAAGGTGCTTTTCGCAGCCGACGAACTTACAGGTCTTATCTGGGCAGCAGCTCTTATGAGGCCTTCGAAAAGCACGAAGGACATGGAACTTAAGTCACTTAAGAAAAAGTATAAGAGCAAGGGTTTTGCTGCAGGATGCTCACGAGAAGTTATCGAGCGCGGTGCAGAGCAATTGGGCTGGGAACTTGACAAGCTCCTTGAGATGACGTTGCAGGCAATGGCTGCCAATGAAGATCTTATCAATTCGGAGATGGCGGCCGAAGGATAACAAAGGAGACATCTTATGAAGTCTATCCTTATCAAGGACACTACCAGAGAAGAAAGAGAAGCAATCGTAAAGGCTTCCCTTGACTGCGGCGGCGGATGCGAGAACTGTTCTTCATGCTGGCTCGGAGGCGGCAGTCCGTGGGATATCTATCAGGATTATATCGACGGCGAGCGCGAGATCCGTGATATCAACATGAGTTATATGGAAGAATACCGCCAGAACAGGCAGATACAATGAACGAAGCGCCGGATATCCATGCATCAACAGAGACGGATCGAAGGGAATATATAAAGAACAGATTTCCCTGCATCGCTGACTGCGATATGTGCGGCCTTTGCAAAGTCTTTCACGGCAAGGATCCCGAATTAGCATATGACGATTACATAAAAGGAATACGTTCCTTCAGCGAAGTATCAAAAGACTTTAACCGATAAACCTATTGACATAGTAGGCAAATTACGTTACCATTCCCACAAAGTTTGAGCAAAGGAGATACGACATGACAGGCATTACCATGACAAATAACATCATGATGTGTTGTCGAATGCTGAAGTTCCCGGGCAATAATATTGACGGGTGCGTCATGTCGATGTGCATATAGAACATTCGCATAAGGATGCACGATACGGAATATCAGCCCGGGAGCCAGCGCAAGCTTTCCCGGGCTTTTTTATGACATGAGATACGGTAGAGGAGAATATACACATGACTTTGCAGCAGCTGATGTATGCGATAACAACGGCAGATGAGAAATCGATCAATAAGACGGCACAGAGATTCTTTGTCTCGCAGCCTGCGATATCCGATGCGATAAGAGATCTTGAAGATGAGATAGGGATCACTATTTTCGAGCGCTCGAACAGAGGCGTAACGACTACAACGGAGGGCGCGGATTTTATTGTCTATGCAAGACAGGTCGTAGCGCAGTACGACCTCCTCAAAGAGAGATACATTGATAAGGAGCAGAAGAAGAGATTCGGAGTATCGGCGCAGCACTATACTTTTGCAGTTAAGTCATATATCGAGCTGATCGAAAACCACGATCCTGAGAAATACGAATTCTCGATCTATGAAGGAAAGACGTCTGAAGTAATCAATGATGTAAGAACCTTCAGGTCCGAGATAGGCATAATCCATCTCGATGAATATAATCATAACTTCCTTCTGAAGTATCTCAGGGTAAATAACCTGGAGTATCAGAAATTATTCGACTGCAAGGTATTTGTATATCTGTCATCAGAACACCCTCTGGCGAATAAGAAGAAACTTACAAACCACGACTTGGAGCCCTATCCGTGCCTTACGTTCAACCAGGGCGAAGAGAACCCTATATATCTGGCCGAAGAGCCTGTCAGCATGTTTGAAAGAAGGAAGATCATAAAGGTAAATGACCGCGGAACCATGCTCAACATGATGGTGGGATTAAACGGTTATACGCTCTGCTCCGGCATTATCTGTGAGGAATTAAACGGAACGGGATATAAAGCCATTCCCTATGACAGCAGGGAGAAGACTTCCGTTATCTACGTCACACGCGCGGGCAGTACATTAAGCAGATTGGGGCAGGAATACATAGATAACCTCAAAGCATTTGCCGGAAAATCATGACGTTAAGTTTTGTTATAACCCAAGGTTATATCTGACTATCAATCATACGTATTATCACTTCTAAAACCGTAGGAGTATTATCACTTAAGCACAAAGCAAAACCTACCATTTCAGTGGTTTTGTAAAAGGAGAAACCTTAGAATGTCACAGATCAACATCAAGGAACCAAGCGTTGTTATCCGCGAGAAAAGACTCGGAACAATTAACGCATTTACAGGAGCAGCATCAGAGATCGTTGAGCAGTCTGCAAAAGGCCAGCTCAAGGACTGCAAGAGAAAGTTCTCGCAGTGCTTAGGCTGCAATCAGCAGCAGGCTTTCTGCCAGCTCGCAATGATCAGGGATGCGGCAGTTATCGACCACGCACCGATCGGCTGTGCAGGTGAGTTCGCTGACTTCAACTTCACCTACAGAGTAGAGCAGGCAAGAAGAGATCTTCCCCCTGCATTGGGAAGATATTTCTGCACTAACATTCTCGAGAAGGATACGGTATTCGGTGCAGCCAAAAAGCTTGAAGAGACGATAAGACTCGCATATGACAGAGTTCATCCGAATGCGATCTTCGTAACGACTTCATGCGCATCGGGAATCATCGGTGAGGATATCGAAGCAGTAGTTGATGCAGCTTCAAAGGAACTCGGAATTCCCGTAGTCACATGCACATGCGAAGGCTTCAGGTCCAAGATCTGGACAACAGGCTTTGACGCGGCTTATCACACAGTCTTAAGAGGCATCGTTAAGCCCGCCGAGAAGAAGACAAATAAGGTAAACATCATTAACTTCTGGGGCAGTCATGTTTTCGACGACATCGTAAGAAGATTCGGCTATGAGCCTCAGTATATTATTCCTTTCTCAACAGTCGAGGAATTGTCTCATGTAAGTGAGGCAGCAGCTTCGATCCACATCTGCCCTTCGCTCTCGACATACATGGGCGCAGGTCTGGATCAGCTCCACGGCGTGCCTGAAGTACTTGTACCGCCGGCATACGGTGTTGCAGGAACAGACAGATGGCTTAGAGCTTTCGGCAAGCTCGTAGGCAAGGAAGAGATCGCGGAAGAGATCATCAGGGAAGGCCACGAGAAGTATGTTCCCGAGATCGAGAAGCTCAAGGAAAGATTCAAGGGCAAGAGAGCTTATGTAACTGCAGGCGCAGCTCACGGACAGGCACTTATCACATTGCTCGGTGAGCTCGGAATGGACGTTGTCGGTGCAGCCGTATTCCATCACGATCCTGTCTACGACAGCGGTGATGACAAGCTCGATATCCTTGACCAGGCAGTAAAGAACTACGGTGACGTTCCTGATTACAGAGTATGCAACAAGCAGGCTTGCGAGCTCGTTAACGCACTTAACAGGATCAAGCCTGACCTTATCCTTGCAAGACACGGCGGCATGACGCTGTGGGGCGCAAAATTCGGTATCCCTTCACTCCTCATCGGTGACGAGCAGTTCGGTATCGGATACAAGGGCGCTCTCAACTACGCAAGAAGAATTGACGATGCATTAGATTCCATCGAGTTCATAAAGAACTACTCCAAGCACGCTTCGAATCCTTATACCAAGTGGTGGTTCGAACAGGATCCCGGATATTTCCAGGGTGACGGTTCAGGAAAAGGCTGTGCTCAGGGAAGAGGAGGATTCTAAGATGTCAGGAGCAATTGAACAACCGAGATTTACATGCGCTTTGGGCGCTTGCCAGAGCGTAGTGGCAATAAAGAAAGGCGTTCCGATCCTTCACTCCGGCCCGGGCTGCGGAGTCCAGGTCTCACGGATCATCGGACAGGGCGAAGGCTATGCAGGCGGATCCACGATGCCCTGCACAAACTCTGAGGAAGCAGATGTCGTATTCGGCGGCGAGAAGAAATTAAGAAACGTCGTAGAGAATTCCTTCAAGGTAATCGACGGGGATCTTTATGTAGTCATTACAGGATGCACTGCAGCGATCACCGGTGACGATGTTGCATCAGTCGTCGGTTCATTCCAGGAAGAGGACAAGCCCATCGTCTATGTTGAGGAAGGCGGATTCAAGTCCAACAACTATGTAAGCCACTCAAGAGTCGTAAATGCCATCATCGACCAGTATGTCGATAAGTTCAATGAAGACCGTGAAGTCATTCCGGGACTCGTAAATGTTTTCGCGAGCATTCCTTATCAGGATCCTTACTGGAACGGCAACTTGGAGCAGCTCAAGAGGGTTCTTGAAGGAATCGGACTTAAGGTCAACATCCTATTCGGAAATGAGTCGGAGGGCGTATCGGAGTGGAAGTCGATCCCCCAGGCACAGTTCAACATCCTTGCGGGAACATGGGCAGGCCTTGATATCGTAAAGCACCTTAAGAGAAAGTACGGTACACCATATCTGCATTTCCCTTATGCACCGATCGGTGCAAAGGAGACATCGAAGTTCTTAAGAGCAGTTGCAGAGTTCGGTGAGCTCGATCAGAACAAAGTCGAAGCTTTCATAGACCGCGAAGAGAAGAAGTTCTATTCGCATATCGATAAGATGGCCAGCTTCATGCTCGAATTCAGATACGGAATCCCGAGAAGATTCTATTCTCTTGCTGACGCATCTTATTCTTTGGGATTCTCCAAGTTCCTCTTAAACGAACTCGGCATCATTCCGGGCATCCAGTTCATCGTTGATGACATTCCTGAGAAGTATCAGGAGAGCGTGCTCGAAGAGTTCTCGAAAATATCAGACCTTCAGAGACGTGATGTTAAAGTCGTCTTCAATCCCGATGCGGGACTTGACCAGTTAGAGCTTTTGGAAGATGCAAAAGACTACGAAGACAAGAGACTTCTTATCCTCGGAAGCTCATGGGACAAGCACATTGCAGATGAACTTCATGCAGATCTTCTGATCATCTCGGTACCTGTACAGCACAGACTCGTCATGAACTGCGGTTACTTAGGTTACGAGGGCGGACTCAGAGTTATAGAGGATATCTACGACAGAGTTCTTGCGACATACAGATAAAACGACATAAAGACAAAAACAGAGAAAAGAGATTACCAAAAATGAGACAGATTGCTATTTACGGAAAAGGCGGAATCGGAAAGTCCACAACAACACAGAACCTTACAGCAGGCCTTGCTGAACTCGGCAAGAAGATAATGGTCGTCGGATGCGATCCTAAGGCAGACTCGACAAGACTCCTTCTTAACGGCCTTGCCCAGAGAACGGTTCTTGATACGCTCCGCGAAGAAGGCGAAGTCGATGACTTGAGCCAGATCGAGAAGAAGGGCTTCGGCGGCATCAGATGCGTTGAGTCCGGCGGACCTGAGCCCGGTGTCGGATGTGCAGGAAGAGGCATCATCACTTCCATCGGAATGCTCGAAGATCTGGGCGCATATACCGATGATCTTGATTATGTTTTCTATGACGTTCTGGGAGACGTTGTGTGCGGCGGATTCGCAATGCCTATAAGAGAAGGCAAGGCAAAGGAGATCTACATCGTAGCTTCAGGCGAGATGATGGCTCTCTATGCTGCAAACAACATCTGTAAGGGTATCCAGAAATACGCTCTCAAGGGCGGCGTAAGACTCGGCGGCATCATCTGCAACAGCCGTAAGGTTGACCGTGAGAACGAGCTCTTGAGAGAGTTTGCAAAAGAACTCGGAAGCCAGCTCATCTACTTCGTTCCGAGAGACAACGAAGTACAGAGGGCAGAGATCAAGAAGAAGACCGTAATCGATCACGATCCGAACCATCCTCAGGCACAGGAATACAGGAACCTTGCGCTCGCAATCGAGAACAATACGCAGTTCGTTATCCCTAAGCCGATGACTCAGGAAAGATTAGAAGAGATCCTTATCGAATTCGGTCTCATGGACAGCATCAAAGACAATTATCACATCTAAGGAAAAAGAAATGATCAGAGCAGCATTTGCGACAGGCGACGGAATAAATATCAACAGGCACTTCGGTATTGCCGACAGGTTCGACATTTATGAGATAGACATCGAGAATAAGAAGTATGAACTTGTTGATACGAGAAGGATCGACAGCTACGGAGTAAGCCTCCAGCATGACGATTCCCTGATCGACCGCCTTGCTGAAGCCATCGACGACTGCAATATCGTTTTCTCTGCAAAGTCAGGACTTCATGCAAAGCAGGCTCTGGACGGCAAGCTTATTCAGGCAGTTGACGTGGAGCGCAAGGTGGAGTTCGTTCTGGACAGGGTGATCAATTCCCGTGTCAGCATTCTTGCGCCCAAATATGCAGAAGAAAAGCCGCGAAAGAAATACGGTGGATCAGCAAGGAAAGGTTCTTTCGAGAACCTCCAGAAAAGACATCCCTGCCTTGGCGGACACTCGAATGTAACCGCAGGAAGAGTGCATCTTCCGGTAAGTCCCGTCTGCAATATCAGCTGCAAGTTCTGCACAAGAGCCTTCAACAAATCCGAGATAAAGCCCGGTGTAAGCTCTCTTGTCTTAAAGCCTGAAGAGGCAGTGGAGACAGTAAGGAGAGCTAAAGAGCTCTGTCCGGAACTTACCGTGGTCGGCATAGCAGGCCCCGGTGACACTCTTGCAAACGATCAGGCGCTTAAAGCTTTCAAGCTTGTCAAGGAAGAGTTCCCTGATCTTATCTGCTGCCTGTCGACAAACGGCTTCAGACTCGCTGATAAGATCGATGAGATCGCGAAGATCGGCATAGAGACTCTTACAGTTACCGTTAATGCAGTAGATCCGGAGATCGAAGCGCAGATAAATAACTTCGTAATAGATGAGCACGGTCAAAAGCACGAAGGCATCGAAGGCGCGCGCATGCTTATCGAGAAGCAGCTTTTGGGAATACGCCTTGCCGCAGAGAAAGGCATCGTCGTAAAGATCAACAGTGTACTGGTACCAGGCATCAACGATAAGCACATTCCCGAGGTAGCGAAGGTCACTTCAGAACTTGGTGCATCGATCCTCAATATCATCCCTCTGATCCCTCAGAACGAGATGAAGGATATTCCTGCTCCGACCTGTGCCGACTTGGAAGAAGTCCGTACAGAGGCAGGAAAGTACTTGGAAGTATTCCGTCACTGCCAGCACTGCAGGGCAGACAGCCTCGGCATTCCGGGCAAGGGCAAAGACCTTCACAGCGAACTTTATAAAGACCGTAAGGAACGCACTGCCGACACATTCAGTCACGGCTGATCCTTATGGACAAGGTGAAGACAAGATACGGCTGCCTTATGCCATACAGCGGAGCTTCTGATTACAGGAAAAAGTTCCGTTTTGCCGTCGATCACTATGATGACGGCGCCTTAAAGAGCGTCTATCTTGAAGAGCCGCAGGTATTGTCTTTTCCTGCAGGCGATTTTCAGACCGAACTTATCACTTTCTATGAAGACGGCAATGCCAAAAGGATATTCCCTTTGTATGGCCAGATAAGCGCATACTGGAGCATCGAAGAAGAGGTTGAGACAGCTCCTTACTATGACTTCGAGATATCAGGAGCAACGCTTCATGTAAGGCCCCAGTGCATATTCTTCTATCCTTCGGGAAAGATAAGGGCCGTTACGATCTGGCCGTGCGACGAGATAAGCGTGATGACTCCGGCAGGCCCTGTCCGCACAAAGCTCGGATTTGAGCTCTACGAGAGCGGTGCATTAAGGAGCATAGAACCCGTATACGGGACCGTATTATCAACACCTCAAGGCGATATCAGGCCATTTAGATTCAGACCCGTCATGATGCATGCGGAAAACGCCACCCTCAAGTTTACGGAACAAGGGGAGATATTGCCCGGATAAGAATTTTTTCGCGTGCGGGATATAATAGCCCTGCGTGAGGGACGTGTCTTATGATGGCGCGGCCTTTTTTATTTTCGCGCCAGCCGCATGGTGCTGTAGAGCGTGCTAATTTGCGCGAAAATGTTTTTGTGAACGTTGCTTCTCGCGGTATTAGAAAAACGCGAAAATGTTGCTCTCTCTGTCCGCCCAGAAGGCAACAAATAAGGCAACATTGGCGATGTTGCTCTAAATGTTGCTCTTTTTGTCCGCCTAGAAGGCAACAAATCCTTAGCTGGGGCGCTGCAGCCATAGCCCGGAAGGCAACAAATCCTTAACCGGGCGTTCCTCCGTCTTGCCGCACAAAATCCTTAACTGAACGAGCGTAGCAGAGCAGCCCGGACAACCGACAATACCTGAAAATTGCCTAAATGTTGAGGCTCTTTATTTTCTCCGAAGCCCTACAATATTTTTTGACAAAATAATGGGGAAATGGAGAAAGTAAGATGAAGAGATCAAGTCTCAGATTGGTTTCGGCTGCGCTGATTTTCGCGATGGCGTTATCATTTGCAGCGTGCGATAAGAAGGACGGCGGCGGAACGACTCCCGTTAACGGTGGCAGGCCCGGCAGGAAGATCGCGGAAGATTCGCCATGGTTCAATTCCGTTAAGACGGAGATCATGCCGGCAATCGATCCGAGCAAGAATATCCAGTACGCAAATTCTTCACTGGCGGGAGCAGATGAGAACAATATAGTCATCTTTACGCGCGGTGATTCCATGTCTACGCCCGGTGTTATCTACGTGGGTTACGACGCCATGAATAATTCTGTTGCCACGCTTACCGTCGTGGACAGAGCTTCCAAGCAGGTTAAGAATACGATAGACCTTTATAAGGATTTCCAGGATACGGTCTATATTCAGTCGGTGTCTTATTCTGACGGCAAGGCCAATGTCCTGTATACCCTGTTTGATGAGCTTACCGGAGATCCAAGCTATATCGAGAAGATTATCGATCCTTCCACGGGTTCGGTCGTAGACAGCAGGAAGATTTCGCCTTCAAAAAATCTGTTCATCGAGAACACCTTTTATACCGGTCCATACAGGATCAGCATTGGCAGTGCGGGTAATGAAGAACAGCACTACGTTCTTAAGATAGACGGACCGGACGGACAGGAAAGAACTGTTGATCTTAAGCTCGAAGGCAAGAGCGTGTGGGATGTCAACACCATTATCCCTTCCGGTGAGGGTAAGGTGATCGTTCCGGCTCATACCGACGGTGATGCCAGATTGATATTGGAAGTCGATCTTGCGTCAGGACAGTTCAAAGAGCTTGATGCCAAGGAATACGAATGGCTGAATCTTGATAACATGGAATCGTCAAGAACTGGTGCCGACGGGAATCTGTATTACAGCACTTCCGCAGGAGTTTTCAAGGCAGACTTTAATAATAAGACAACCCAGGAAGTGTTTAATTACAGCTGGTGCGGCGAGAGCAGGGCTGTCCTTTCTGATCTTCGGATCGGAAGCTGTTCGGGTGATTCGATCCTTCTGTGCGGCGA
This sequence comes from Oscillospiraceae bacterium, assembly GCA_902764825.1. Lineage (GTDB taxonomy): Bacteria > Bacillota > Clostridia > Saccharofermentanales > Saccharofermentanaceae > Saccharofermentans. The sequence continues at coordinate 8,494 of CACWXL010000004.1, read as the reverse complement.
AACATATGAGAGGACCCAGTTCAGGAACATAACACAGCCGCCCTTCGTGATCGTTGAGCTGACAAAGGCGGACAAGAACCCTCATGCAGGAAAGACCGTCCTGGAACTCTATGCTCCTTATGGTATCGTCGAAAACAAGATCTCTGATGCGATTGATCAGTTCAACACTACGAACGGCAGTTACTTCATCGAGTTTTCGAGCCGCTACGCAGGCAATGAGAGGATCAATTACGGAAATGCCGGCAACCAGGACGAAAGCGATTTGCTCGCGCTCTCCGGCAATGCGAACCTCAGCAACAAGCTTGCAATGGACATCATGAACGGTGAGGGCCCTGACATCCTTATGAATGTAAGTGGTCTGGCCCAGCTCAATAATTCCAATTATCTCGTTGATCTTGCCAAGTACACCGGAACATTTGATAAGGATAAGTATTTCACTAACATCATTGAAGGATCGAAGGTCGACGGCGCGCTTTACCAGATGCCGCTTTGCTTCGGTATCGAAGGCATCGTGACTGAAGCCAAATATGCGGGCAGCAGCGGCGTCGGCTTTACAACCAAGGAATATGAGGCCTTCCTTAAGGGACCATTGAACGGCACGGACGCAATAACTTCAGGCCAGGCGATTTACTTCACCAAACTCTTTAACGGCATGAGTGACAAGTTCATCAAGGATGGCAAGGCAGATTTCTCAGGCAAGGAATTCGCTGAGCTTGCAGATTACGTCAAGAATAACGTCATGGAAAAACCGAAGACCGATAACGATAATGATAATGACGATTTCTTCAGTGATTCGCCGGCTCTATATCCGGCCGGTTACTACGCAACGGTCAACGGTATCGGAGTTTTCCTTATGAACATGATCGATGCAGACAGTGACCAAACGATATTAGGAATCCCTTCGACTGACGGCCGCGGCCCGATGTTCAGCGTCAAAAATTCCGTTGCCGTCTCAGCTCAGGCCACGAACGTTGAAGCCTGCGTCGAGTTCGTTAAACTCCTCATGACCGACGAAGTCATGTATTCCCTCTCATTGAGCGATGATTTCGTCATAAGCCGCGCCGCATTCCGAAAGAGCGCGGAAGAGACGGTGGCTTACTACAACGATGACAATCGCTCGAACACGTCAACGCCGATCAGCGGCCCCGTTTACGGGCATTTCTCCGACAAGAACATCGACAACATGGAGAAGATCATTTCGAACGCTGCGAAAATAGACTCCGAAGACGCCGCGATCAGCATCATCCTCTACGAGGAGATGCCGGCCTACTTCCTCGGCCAGAAGGACCTCGCTTCCGTCGTGAAGATCGCCCAGGACAGAGCACAGAAAGTCTTGAGCGAGAGAGCGTAAGAGCTGATAAGATGATTGTTAAGGGGCGGTGTCTTCGTTATGAGGCGCCGCCTTTTTTGTCCGCGGTGCCCCCTTTTCTCGCTGAGGTCATCGTTTTTCGCGCAAATCTTACTTGTCGACAAAAATGTAGACGTAAAACACCTCAGAATGTCTACAAAAACGTCTAAAACGAGCTTTTCGACGAATATGTAGACAAAAGAAGCCCCAGACTGTCGACATTTCTGTCTACACAGGAATGATATAATTACAAAAGTGAACCTTTAGCAGAACTAACGGGCTAGATTGCAATGGACAGTTTTGATATCTACGTTAAAGAATATAAGGACGCGAAATGGAAGTCCTTCATGATAGGCGTGATGGCGAGAAGGCTCTAAAGGCCGTCATTATGCGCATGCATTGATAATTATGATTAAGAGATAAAGGAGCAGCAATAGTGGGGGACAGCAGATTTGTTTCTTATTCTGAAAGCGAAAAAGAGATCGTCAGACAGGGTATTGGTGCGGTCCGCAGCGTGCTGACCGGAAATGATGAAGATGCCAAACTCAGGCTGCTGTTTTGCCTTGACTGGTTTATGGATCCTTATTACGGACAGGATATTTCTGACATCAAAGATGAACTGATAACCCTGCTGCAGGAAATCGTGGTTTCCGATAAGTCAATTCACGTTAAGGAAGATGCTCTTGAACTGCTGGATTCTTATTGCCAGGGTCCGTTCCCTGTGCTCGAAGCAAACCTTGAGCATGTGGATGAAGAGATACTTCCACAGGTTGAATATACGGTTAATTACCATAGGATCGAGAGAATTTTGCCGGTCATGGTAGAAGAGTGCAAACGCTTATATAAGGAGAACAAAAGCAATTGTCCTGATATTTCCGACCGTTATTGGATCTTGTACGACAAGAAGCTTTCTCACTTTAGCAGAGAATCGGAAATAGAGATGGCCTGGCTGTTCGAAAAGGATGAACTGATGGCCGGTGTGACTTACCGGGGCAGAGATATTTCGCTGAAGGATAAGAGCGATTTTTTCTTTAGACCGGAAATACACTTTAATATTGACCTTAAGGAAGGAAAGGCGCTCATCACGTATTACTTTGCGACAAGGTGGGCCAGATGCCTGGAGTATGACATGACGTGTGTTGATGATAAGTATTCTTTAAGCAACATGAATGCTGTGTGGGCCGGCTGAAGATGCTGCTGAAGAATCTGAACCAAACAATCTGCGCCTGCAACAAAAAGCCCCTCCTAATTGTATATAAGATATCATGCCGTCGAAATGATAAATGATCCGGCGATTCGTCTAAGCGGAGGATGTATGAAGAAACTGTCTTGCGTGTTGTTATCAATTGTTCTTATGCTGAGTCTTTCTGCGTGCTCCGATGATAAGACGAGGCTTTATGCCGGTGCATGCACTTATTATGCTGACGGCGGCCTGATGAGCTTCAGCGAGTATGTATATAAATTTGACAAGAACGGCAATCAGGTGAAAGAGTGCGCATACTATAACGGCAGCCTGAAAACAACGACAGAGCGCGAATATGATCCGTCAGGAAGTTTCACCGAGAAGAAGACCGACAGAAGGAATAATGTCGAGTATCTGAGAGAGTACGACAAGAACGGTGTCATTAGAAAAGAAACCACCTATGACTATGACGGCGAGGTCGAAGAAGTTACAGAATATAACGAAGCGGGACTGCCTGTCCGTAAAGAGTCTTTTTCGTGGACATATACCGTTGAATATGAATATGATGACAAAGGGAAACTTCAAAAAGAGATCGAAACCGATTACGACGATAACAACGTGGTGGGAAATATCTACGAGGATATTTATGATTCCGAGGGAGAAAGAATTCAGAGAACCATCATTTCGCCTGACGGAAGCACCGTTCTGGCCGAGAGATGCGAGACGGTCGAAGACGGTAATAAGAAGACGGTAAACCAATATGACAGTAATGATGAGCTCCGTTATGTTACCGAGAAGGAATATGATGCTAAGGGAAATCTCCTCAAGAAAATATCTTACAGTATCAAAAACGGCGACAGAGAGTTCCTGTCATCTTCAGAATATACCTATGACAAAGAAAGCCGCGTCATTGACTTCGTCTACGTGCTTGGTGACAGAACCGAAACCAAATACGAATATTCGGATGAAGGTTATCTTAGCAAGGAGAGCATCATTACCGAGAAACGTATCTCGAGTGCGGTCTACAGTGACGGATAAGATGCCGAGCTTAAGGAAGTCATTACGGTCAACCATTACAACGCCGACGGGGAAAAGACGGGATCGGAATACTTTGTCGGAGGAGAACTCAGTTCATATACCGAGTATTTTTATGAATCTGTGAAGGTGAGGAGCGGAAGCAAGTCCCAATTCGATTTCAGGGACAAAAAGCGGAAGCTCGATGAAAGGTCAAACAGAGTATACTGATGAGTATTATTGCATCCGGAGTACAGGAGGTCTTAAAGGTGATCAGCAAAAAACATATCTTGATTTCTATTCTTGTCGCAGGCTTTATCCTCACGCTGCCTGCATGCTCGAACGTGTCTGAGACGACTGAAACTCAGGGTTCCACGTCTGCAGCTTCGACAAGATCTTCGAACTATAAGGCTCCTGATTTTCCGGAAGGTATGGATCACGAACCGCCTCAGGGGATGGGATTCGATATTTCAAATGAGGATGTTTTCGAGAAGGGATATTACGCCGTGCAATACGATTCATTCCCGGGCGCATTTTTATACTGGTCCTCGAAAAACAACTCCGGCTCAGACATCGAGTGGAGCGTATATCTTTCCGATAAGGAACTTTCGGAAGACGAGATCAAAGAGCTTTCCAAAACAAAATCGCTGGGAGTCAACGAAGGCTCGGATGCAATAAGCGAGGGCCAGTGGATATACGTCCTTTGCAGCATCAATAAAGATACTGCATCCGCACCGGTCGACGCGACATTCCATCTCTCCAGTTTCAGGGATTACGCCTGACGGGTCAAGCAATGGGGGTTAATAAGATGAATACATTTAAGAAATCAGCGATAGTTTTTATTACATTTACGCTTATTGTGCTTTGTTCATGCTCAAATTCTGACAGCACCATAACAACCAAGAGCAACCGTTCAGCACCTGCCTTTATTCCGGCTACATACGAGAAAAACATCACCGGAAGTGATGTTTATGATAATGGATGGTATTTCGAAGACTTGGAATATCACAATATAGTTAAAGTCAGAAACTATGAGCCCACTAAGGGCGCTACCTGGAACGTATATTTCACTGAAGGTAAATTAGCAGAAGATGAGATCGAAAAACTGAAAGAACGGGAGCCGGATATTATCAACAGCGGCGAGTTCAATGCTTCCAAATGCTCTTATATATACGTGTATTGCAGCATTAATTCAACGAATTCTACGGCACCGACTTCCGATATGCTCCAAATATATTATCAGACACAATAAATCATAGCGATATAATTAAATGCATTGAACAGTAGACTATATTATCTATTTGGAGGTGCTTTTATGGAGTATAAAATTATCGGAGACACTCTTCCCGCAGTCATTATTAAACTTGCACCGGGTGAAACGATCCAATGCGAATCCGGTTCTATGAGCTGGATGGATTCAGGAATCAAGATGGAGACAAAGACAGGCGGTCTTGGCAAGATGTTCGGCCGTATGATCTCCGGTGAGTCTCTTGCACTCAATCACTATACAGCAACTCAGGGAGGTGAGATTGCTTTCGCTTCTTCCTTCCCGGGATCGATCATAGCCATTAATCTTAAAGGTAACTCCATTATGTGCCAGAAGGGTTCTTTCCTGGCTATGTTTGGTGACGTTGAGATGTCTATAGGCTTCCAGAAAAAGATCGGCGGCGGATTTTTTGGCGGCGAAGGCTTCATCATGCAGAAGTTCTCCGGTAACGGCACAGTATTTCTCGAAGTTGACGGTTCAGCTGTTGAGTATGATCTTGCTCCCGGAGAGACCAAGATCGTTGATACCGGTTACGTTGTAATGATGGATTCCTCGGTTACATTGGACGTTCAGATGGTTAAGGGTGTTGCAAACGTATTCTTTGGTGGCGAAGGTCTTTTCAATACGACACTCACAGGTCCCGGCCATATTACCATACAGACAATGCCGATCTCCAAGACTGCGATGATCCTTTATTCGCAGATGCCGCACAAGGATTAAGCTTCAATATACAGGCATGTTATAATTCACTTGTACAGAGGATGGAACATGTAACGGGATACGGTTGTTAAATAGAAGATGATCAGAAGTTTTGATGAAATGGAATTACGTGAATCGGAATTCGAAAAAGCGTCCGCATTGGACAGCAGCGAATTCGAGAATATCCGTAATGAGTTTTTTAAGAAGACGGTCGTTCATCCTCTCATTGGAATTATTATTGCGGCTGCGGTTGCTTCACTTTGGTTTACCGGTGTCATTCAGAAACTGTATGTGATCTCTGAGGTCATTACTACAGCGCTGATGTTTCTGGTGGCGTTTTGCATAGCTATGAGTGCCTATCTGACCGCTCTATGCATAATGTCGTTGTTTATTTATATCAGGATCAATAAGAAGGATTTCTACTGGCGTGAAGGCCGTATCACACGCAAAAAGGGGTTGTGGACTGTAAAGTATCTCAGAATGGACCATTATTATCTGGTAGACGATGAATACTGCAGCAGAGTCGCTCTTAATCCGAGATACAGAACAGGAACAGAGGTGTATTTCCTGTATATCCCCGGATTCTGGGAAAGCTCATGTATCGGAGGACTCGTGGTCAGAAAAAGGTAGGAATCCCTTTGTAAAAGACAATAAATAAAGCAGTCAGCAAATAAAAAACCTCTCAAACAATATGTCTGAGAGGTTTTTGGCGGAGAAGGGGGGCAGTAATCTTTTATGCTTTGTAATACTGCCCAACTCTCTAAAAGTGCCTTTGTTATAGGGCTTTCAGGCGATTATGACGTTTTTGCGATATGTTAAAAACCTGCCTGAATCTGCCGTAATTAGTGGTAAGTTTAGTGGTAAGCTCGGTTTTCCTTAGATTGCGTTCTCGTAATAATCCTTGAGGACTGCAATCTCTCTGTTCTTGAACTCACGCGAAGCGTCTGTATAGGTTTTTAGCGTTATCAGGATACCTTCGTGGCCCATCATGTCGGATACTGCTTTCATATCTGCTCCGGCTTCCCTCATTCTTGTAGCGAATGTGTGCCTGAGCATATGATTGTGTACGTGGGGGAACTCATCCCCTATGCCTTGCATCTCCGAATTTATTGCTTCGCAGATCTTTGTGAGCTTGTAGTTCAGTTTCTTGTGGTGCCAGACATGTCCCTTGCTGTTGAGGAATACAAAGTCTGTATAACCGTCTATAACTGATTCGCACTTGATCCCGAAAAGGTCCTGAAACTCTTTTTCCTTTAGCAGAGCTTCTCTGACTACCGGTAGCATTGGTACGGTACGCTTGCTGTTCTTGGTCTTAGGCGGATTGATTTTGTAATCACTTCCGTCGCCCTTTCCCTTATCGTAGTACAGGAGTGTATGGTTGATATTGATCTCGTTATTCTCGAAATCGATATCTTCCCACCTTAATCCCAGTACTTCGCCGACTCTCATACCGGTCCATAACATCACTGTAAATACAGGATAGTATCTGTGGTATTTGCCTGGCTTGGCTAAGAAGGACTCAAAGGTCTTCTGTTCTTTGAGGGTAAGAGCCCGAACCTCTTTGGTGTCTTTCTCATACTCTCTCTGAAACTCTCTTAGGACTCCTCTGCAGGGATTGCCCTTTAGAACATCATCTTTGACGGCTACATCAATGACCATTGAGAGAACTACCTTGATGTTTCTTATGCTGCCAAAGCTCAGGTTGCGCTTGGTTGCCGTGTCCTTGAGGAACATTACGATGCTGCTGTAGGTTACATCCCTCAGCTTCATCCTGCCGAATTCAGGCTCTACATATCGCTTGTAATACCTGACGTAAGAGGCAAAGGTTGTTTCCCTTATACCGGTCTTAACCTTCTTCCACAGCTCGAAATACGAGTTTATGGTGGCATTGAGCTTTGTATAGTCGATACCGTCTAAGGTGTCTCTTAAGAGTTCTTCCTCTTTCTTCCTCAGCTCGGGAAGGGTCTTGGCATATAGATAATGCCGTTTGCCGCTTTTGTCGTACCAACTGTACTGAAAAGTCTTGTTGCTTCTTTGATACTCTCCGTTTCTTAGTTTAGTTTTGTTTTGGGTATATCTTTTATTCTTCATCTTCTATGAACCTCCGTTAGTTTCCCAGAAGATGTCCCGGGTTCATTATAAACCCGGGAACACCTTTCTTGAAGGAAAAACCAGTGTCAGACCGAAAACTGTCTGAACAGATACTCTTCAAACGGCTTCCTCTTGATGAGTCTCTTACTGCCGTTCCATAAGACATAGGGACAGTGATCATCACCCGTAAGCTCACGGAGTTTCTGCATTCCGATGTTGAAGTACACCGCCGCCTCTTCTAGAGTAAGGAGAGCCTTATCGGAGATGGGCACTTCCTTCCTGTTGGTTGAACCCGAAACCGCTTTGACCTGTTCTCCTTTTGGGGGAGCCATAAAATTATCTGTGTCAGTCATAAGATGACCTCCTTAAATCAAATTTTCCCTGTTATCGGGAATGTAAAGCGTCGGGTTCATGCGACGCTTGAGGTTCAGGTCGGGTGGTGCCTGCAAAATGGATAACGGAGCAGCAAGCAACGTGTTTGTACGCACAAACACAGAAAATGCTTGTCAGGGGAGCCCCTGAAACCCTGTGGATGCCTTCGGCTTTTGCGGGAGTTTATTCAGTTGTCAAAGTTCGATGAAGGTTACATACCCCTTTACTAACTAGAAATGGGAGAGGTCAAAATTATGTGGTCTTGAGTAAATAACAAGATGATTTAATGTTTCCTTCACTATTACTGGACATTGACCCCCGTTTTGCCCCCCCGCTTTTAGCGATAATTATGAAAATGTAATATTACATTTTTCTATGAGCACACAAAAAGGGCTCCGTTTAAGGCGAGAAGAGAAATCTCGTTTTTTTATGTGAATGTCAGGTTCTGAGCATTAGAATCGTATTATTAGTGAGATCTCAATACAGCAAGAGGAGGTTATTCATTGAAAAACGATGCGGT
>CACWXL010000003.1 GCA_902764825.1 Oscillospiraceae bacterium | reverse complement strand
CGTAGGTGTAGGTGTTGACGTAGGTGTAGGCGTCGACGTAGGTGTAGGTGTCGACGTAGGTGTAGGTGTAGGTGTCGATGTCGGTGTAGGCGTCGATGTCGGTGTAGGCGTCGACGTAGGTGTAGGCGTCGACGTAGGTGTAGGTGTCGACGTAGGTGTAGGTGTAGGTGTCGACGTAGGTGTAGGTGTAGGTGTCGATGTAGGTGTCGGCGTCGATGTAGGTGTTGACGTCGGTGTAGGCGTCGACGTAGGTGTAGGTGTTGCTATGTTCTTATAATCATTCTCATACGCTACAGTTGTAGGATTAGAAGAGCTCTCGCTTACGCCAGAGAGTGTAGCTGACGTTCCATTTGAAGATGCACCACCATCTACGGAATAACTGGTAGTGATTTCATAGCCTTCTTTGGTCTTGAGTGTCTCTTCAACCTTATATGTTCTTGTTGAGTCATCTACCTTAATAGGTTCTTTAAGCTCATATGTACCATCTGCATTCTGCTTAAAATCAACACCAAGCTTGTAAGTACCAACGACAGTGCTTCCATCCTTAACCGTGAATGAGAGTCCATCAAGATCTTCCTGAGTTACATCACCCTTGATCGTCTTGGTGATGTTGATGTAACCGGGCTTAATGATCCTGGTGTAATCGTTCTCATAATCTACTGTTGTAGGCTTGCTTGAATCCTCACTTACAGTGTTAAGTGTTGCATTTGTGCCATTAGGTCTTGCTTCACCATCTACCTTATAACTTACAGATACTGTGAATCCTTCGGCTGTGTAAAGTGTTTCCTCTACTGTATAGATCTTCTTTGAATCTTTTACTTTAATGGGGGTTTTAAGTTCATATACACCCTCAGAATTCTTAGTAAAGTCTCTGCCAAGGAGATAGCTGCCTACTACTGTATCGCCATCCTTAACCAAGAATGTAAGACCCTGGAGATCTTCTTCAGTTACTTCACCCTTGATGGTCTTAGTGATGTTGATGTAACCGGGCTTAATGATACGCTGGTAGTCGTTCTCATAAGCAACTGTTGTAGGATTAAAAGAATCTTCACTGACACCGTCAAGTGTTGCTGTCTTTCCATTGGAAGAAGAACCACCATCTACGGTGTAGCTTGTTGAGATTGTATAACCTTCTTTTGTCTTGAGAGTCTCTTCTACCGTGAAGGTCTTAGCAGAATCGTCTACTTCGATAGGCTGCTTGAGTTCGTAAACACCGCTTGCGTTCTGCTCAAAGTCTACGCCAAGCTTGTATGTACCAACGACGGTATCACCATCCTTAACTGTAAATGAGAGACCATCGAGATGTGATGTTGATGTAACCGGGCTTGATAATGCGCTGATAGTCATTCTCGTAAGCAACTGTTGTAGGATTAGAAGAATCTTCACTGACACCGTCAAGTGTTGCTGTCTTTCCATTGGAAGAAGAACCACCATCTACTGAATAGCTTGTAGTAATGATGTAACCATCCTTAGTAACAAGTGTCTCTTCTACTGTAAATGTCTTAACGGAATCGTCTACTTCGATAGGCTGCTTGAGTTCGTAAACACCGCTTGCGTTCTGCTCAAAGTCTACGCCAAGCTTATAATCCTTAACCGTGAATGAGAGACCGTCGAGATCTTCCTGAGTTACATCACCCTTGATAGTCTTTGTGATGTTGATGTAACCGGGCTTGATAATGCGCTGGTAGTCGTTCTCGTAAGCAACGGTTGTAGGATTAGAAGAATCCTCGCTTACACCATTGAGCATAACGTCTGTACCGTCAGAAGATTCGCCGCCATCGATCGTGTAACTCGTTGATACAGTGAAACCTTCAACGGTGTGGAGTGTTTCTTCGACAGTATATCTCTTTGCGGAATCAAGAACTACGAGAGGATACTTAAGTTCATACTTTCCTGTAAACGGGTTCTTCTCGAAATCTCTTCCCAAAAGGTAGCTGGCGATCTCAACGCCATCGGACTTAACACTGAATGTAAGTCCCTGGAGATCTTCTTCAGTTACATCACCAAGAATGGTCTTCGTGATATTGATATAGCCGGGAACTACCTTGCGGTTATAGAAAGCACCGAGGTCGAATCGGTTGCCGACTACATCGACCCAATCCGGGTTCTTGTCGGAATTCCAAACACCGTTTTCAGCATAATTAATAAGACTGTCTGAATAATCTCCGCTGTATGTCCTGGACTGAACCTGGAAAGTTACGGTTCCTTTATTATCGGAAACAGCCTTAAGTCTGATATCAATATAACCGACAGAATTCGAATATCCGAAAATACCTTTATCCGGATTCTCTGTAATCCGGAAATAGAAGTACTTAGGCTGGTTGTTTTCGAGCTTGTAGTGAGGATCTGTAGCGTCATTTCTGATTGTAATCGTGGGGAAGTCAACAACGCTCAATTTGTTGATGTATCTTTTCGCACATCCGCCATAGGGCTCGGTAAACGTATCGTCAGTATACTCCTGCCAGTAAAACTCGTAATCACCATCATTAAGAGTAACTGTCGTATCGGTGTATGGTGCTATCTCATTCTTATTCTTATATTCAGAGGTGAAGCCCTTATGAGCAACAAAGTGCATCTGACCATTTCCCTCAGTTTCGTTCTCATTGCTCGGAACACCATAGATATAGTGGAACTCACATTCATTCCTGACATTACCTCTGGAAATGACCCAACCTGCACAAGGGCTGCCTGTCATTGTAATGTTCGCATTCTCACGGCCGAGGATAAACGTGCCCGCACTGCCCGAAATTCTGATATTCCTTGAATTGGGAATGTTCCAGATCATCTTCTGGGCAATTTCCTGATCAACGTAATTATTATGGCCTGAGATATCTCCGCTCCAGGAAGTAACTGAAGCTAAAGTATCATTAGAATTCTGTACACCCGAACCGGCATTCGCTTTTAAAGGAGAATCTACGGCATCTACATTGACCTTACCGAGATAAACATTACCGGTGCCGGAATATGTAAAACAGATAACAGTACTGGATCTCTTTTTTATATTGAAATGTTGACCGTTAGGATCGTCCCTCCACCATGTAAGCAGATTATTAACCTTGGGATCATTGAGATCTATATAAACGACACGGTTCTCATATATATCATTATCTAAATCTAAAGATACAATTCTGGAATTATTGTCAACTTTGGCAGCAGAAGTATCATATTTATACTCCGGTTTTTGCGTTCTAAGTAAGATCTTCTCGGACTCATCATCTGCATGACTGAAGATACTCTCGATGTGTGAATCGATTTCACGCTTGGGTCTGAAAGAATAGTTGAAATCCGTTGTCTTTGCAACGTCACTCATCTTCTCTACTTTTCTGGCAGGATCAATACCGTCAGCAAAAGTAATATTTATATTTTCAACATATACAGGATAGTTACTGTTTTGGCCGCCATGGACAGAACCGAACTTAATTGTATTTAAGGGCCTGTTGCCTGTAATCTCACCGATAATAAAACCAGCTGTTTTGGCTGTAGTGAGGTCTACATCGATATTAGTATCAATTGTACGTGAATAACTGCTTGTCGCCAGAGTAGTCTCCATATGAGCGCTCTGAGTGAATTTCTTGGCTATGATACCGTAATCAGTGGCGCGGCCGAGAATAGTTGAATAGTTAACTAAACTTGATGAGTCGTATAATTCCGCTGCTTTGACTGAATGATTGCCTGAAAAAAGATCAGGACAAAAGGTTAATGAACCTACCACAAACGCGCCAGCCATAAACGCCGACGCTGCACGCTTTAAAGAACTGAACATTTGAATTCCCCATTACTTATTCAATTACGCGCATTTTAAGTATTTTCTTTATGGAATTAAAGGCATTGGATTTGATTATATCAAATCTTTGACAAACAAATCATTTTTCGTTCATTTTTCTTAATCAAACAAAAAACTTGTAAAAATAAGTTTACTCAAAAAGCCTTGATTTATTGCGTTTCAGGGATTTCAAGGTTATCAGAGTTTCCGAACAAAAACCGCCCTGCCGGATAACAAAAAGGCTGTCTCTTTGTAATCGAGACAGCCTTGGATGTTTTGGTTGATTATCCTGCGGATCAGTTGCCGAATATGCAACCTTGAGAGGTGATACAGGAGCCTCGCCCTTGATCTGACCTGTCTGGCCGTTGACTACGATGTTGTAGATCTTTTCCTTGAACTTGAAGTTTGCGATCCAGATAGGAGCAAGTACATACTTATAAGTAACCTTGGAATAAGCTGTATTAAAAGTAACCTTTGATACACGGTCAGCATGATGTCTCTTCCTCTCCATGCTGCCGATCTCATTCTGAAGCTTTGCTTTGATCTGAGTCTTAGCAATATCCCATCCTTCATCAAGACCAACCGTATAACGCTCAGCAAGGAATCCTGCAATGAACTCAGGAGAGTACTTGCGGAGCTTAGAGAAATCAAATGTGGATGCAGCTTTTATGAAGCGGTTGTTTGTCTTCTTGCTGGCATATACAGTCTCATCGTCGATGAAGCGCTCGTAGATTCCTCTGTAGGTCTTATAAGTAGTCGATGTATGACCATCCTTATCAGTACTGTCGAAAGCAAGCTTGACCTCATAAGGAGATGTGGTCTGTGAATCGTATGTCCAGTAAGGAAGATATACGCCGCTGAAGTTCTTAGCCTCGCAGCTCTTCTTCGCATCGTTGGGCGCAAAGAGCTTGCCCTTCATCCAGCTCTTGAAGATCTGTGCAGCCTTTTCCTTCGTGATCTCGAAAGGAACAACGCCGCCCGGTGCAACAACATCTTCATCGTTATCTACAGGCATTACCTGTGTGGAACCGCAGTAAGGGCAGCACTGTGCAGTATCTGCCTCATCCATGATAGTCTCTGCGCCGCAGTTCTTACAAACAAGTGATTTCTTTGCTTTGCCCCAGTCAAGGCTCTCACGGTTCTTTGCAGAAGAGAAATCGAGCTCTTCTACGTCCTGACCATTGTCCTCCGGCTTGGGGAGCTGTCTTGAATATCCGCAGAAAGGACAGCTCATGGAGAGTGTCTCAGGATCGTAAACAACAGTTGCACCGCAGTTCGGGCACTTCTTGTCAGTTACGTCTTCGGTCATTCCCTCAGTTATAACTTCGATCTGTTCTTCAGCGTTTCCCAAGTTCTCTGCCATAAGTGTTACCTCTTTATTTAAGTTTTATCAGAACTCTCTTCTTCTGCCCTTCGGATTCTCAGGAGCCTCTTCTGATTCTTCGTTGAAGTTTCTTCTGGGCTTATCATTTCTTCCTGCGAAGCCGCCTCTTCTCTCACGGTTAGGTCTGCCCTCTCTTCTTCTGGGCTCTTCCTCTACATAGCCTTCCGGCTTAGGGAGGCAGTCACGGATAGAAAGGTTAAGTCTGCCCTGTGAGTCGATCTCGATGAGCTTAACGTGAACCTTGTCACCTTCGTGGAGAACGTCCTCGACCTTCTCTACTCTGTTCCAAGCCATCTTGGAGATGTGTACGAGACCTTCCTTACCGGGTAAGAACTCAACGAAAGCGCCGAAGTCCATAAGTCTTGTAACCGTACCGTCGTACTCTGTACCAACCTCAGGATCAGCAACGATGCCGTTGATGATCATCTTTGCCTTCTCAGCCTTTTCGAGATCAGGTGTGGAGATATAGACCATACCGTCGTCATTGATGTTGATCTGGGCACCTGTGTCAGCGATGATCTTGTTGATGACCTTTCCGCCGGAACCGATAACTTCTCTGATCTTATCTGTAGGAACCTGCATGGAGATGATACGGGGAGCCCACTTGTTGAGCTCTGCACGGGGTGCAGGAATGCAAGGGAGAATGATGTCGTTGATGATCTGTAATCTTCCCTTGTGTGTCATCTCGAAAGCAGCCTTGATGATGTCTAATGTAAGACCTTCAACCTTGATATCAACCTGGATGGATGTGATACCTTCTGTAGTACCTGCAACCTTGAAGTCCATATCGCCGAAGAAGTCCTCGATGCCCTGGATATCCATGAATACGAGGAAGTTGTCGTCGTTGTCAGGATCTGTGATAAGACCTGAAGAGATACCGGCAACAGGTCTCTTGATCGGAACGCCTGCATCCATGAGTGAGAGTGTGGAAGCGCATACAGAACCCTGTGATGTGGAACCGTTACTCATTGTGATCTCGGATACTGTTCTGATCGAGTAAGGGAACTCTTCCTCAGAAGGAAGTACAGGAATGAGAGATCTCTCGGCAAGAGCGCCGTGACCGATCTCACGTCTTCCGGGTGACTTGGAAGGCTTAGCTTCACCTGTTGAATAACCCGGGAAGTTATAGTGATGCATATATCTCTTGTATGTCTGCTCATCTAAGCCTTCAAGCTTCTGAGCGTCATCGAGAGGAGCCAGAGTACAGATGTTCATTACCTGTGTCTGACCTCTCTGGAAGAAGGAAGAACCGTGAACTCTGGGGAGAATACCTACAGCGCAGGACAGAGGTCTGATCTCGTCCAATGCTCTTCCGTCAACTCTTACGTGCTCTCTGAAGAGGTAATCTCTTACGACCTTCTTCTCGAGCTTGTAGATAGCGTCAGGTGCCCACTTTGAAAGGCCCTCTTCCTTCTCTTCGAGCAATGCTGCAACTTCTTCCTGAAGCTTAGCAACGTTAGCGTCTCTTACTTCCTTGTCCTTTGAAAGAACAGCAGCACGCATCTTGTCCCAGCCGTATTCCTTAACAGCTTCGAAGATCTCTTCCGGAACGTCTGCTGACTCGTAAGTGAACTTCTCCTTGCCGATCTCAGCTACGATGCTGTTGATGAACTCGCAGATCTTCTTGATCTCTTCGTGACCTTCTGCGATAGCGTTGAGCATAACGTCATCAGGAACTTCGTTAGCACCTGCCTCAACCATGCAGATCTTGTTAAGAGTACCTGCAAGAGTAACGTACATGTCTGAGACTTCACGCTGCTCAAGTGTAGGGTTGATGATCGTCTTGCCGTCGATAAGGCCTAATACAACGCCGCCGACAGGTCCCTTCCACGGGATATCGGAAATAGCGATAGCGATAGATGTACCGAGCATAGCCGTGATCTCAGGAGAGCAGTCCGGATCTACGGACATAACGAGGTTGTTTACGCAAACGTCGTTTCTCAGATCCTTAGGGAACAAAGGTCTGATAGGACGGTCGATAACACGGGAAACAAGGATAGCCTTCTCGCCCGGTCTTCCCTCTCTCTTGAGGAATCCGCCCGGCATCTTGCCTACGGCATACATCTTTTCCTCGTAATCAACAGAAAGCGGGAAGAAATCGATTCCCTCACGAGGTGTTGCACTTGCAGTTGCTGTAGAAAGAACAGTTGTCTCACCGTATCTTACGAGAGCGGAACCGTTTGCAAACTGCGCGATCTTACCGGTCTCGACTACCAACGGTCTGCCGGCGATTTCAGTTCTGAAAATCTTTTCCATCTGAAACTCCTTTTCGAAAAAATTAAATTTTGGTAAAGGAGGTAGTTCGTAGATTCACGGTCCGAGCAAATTAAAAGGCTCGATGTTCGGGCAGTCAATCTACACACTACACTCCTTCTCGAACCTTTTAATTATATACTAAAAGTGCAATAAGACAAATAATAAAAAGCTCAGAGCCGCTTAATTGCCTCACTGACGGCCTCTGCCAGGCCCTTATGTCCGGCCGGATCAAGATGGAGACCGTCTTCGACCGAAGGCTTAATATACTGCTTGGCATCAAGAAAAGCGCATCCGTGCTTATCAGCTACTCTCTTATAGTATTCTGCAAGACGCCTGGACTTATCGATCGACACCTCATTAAACGAGCCGCTGAAAGGTCCTGTAAGGATATCCGTGGTGATCTCCGGCGGAGACACGATAAGGATCTTCGGAACATAGCCCTGCTTAAGATCCATTACTTTCTCGGCCCTCTGAACGATCTCGTTAAGGCCTGCGGCTATCTCATCAAGAGATGCATTGTAAACAGTCTTCATGTCGTTGGTTCCGAGCATTATTATCAGGTAATCGACAGGTCTGTGGGTGCATAAGATGCCCTTTATGTAATCGAGGCCGTTTTTCCAGTCATCGTTGGGGTCATCGAAAACAGTGGTCCTGCCGTTCAAGCCTTCCTCAATGACCTTAAACTCACTGCCTAAAAGATTCTGCAAAAGGCAGGGCCACCTGACAGATTCAGGCAACCTGTCGCCGTTTACCGGATTATGTCCATATGTATTAGAGTCACCGAAGCAAACAACTGATTTCATGTCTTATTCCCTTACCGTCTTTAAGTCATCGATCCATACGTTCCTGGAAGCGTCAGAAGGCATTCTCCAGTCGCCTCTCGGAGACAGCGATACCGTACCGACCTTAGGACCATCGGGCACGCAGGAACGCTTGAACTGCTGAGAGAAGAAGCGTCTTAAGAATGTCTCTTCCCACTTATAGATCGTCTCGGCATCGTAGGAACCTTCAAAGGCGATAAGTGCCATGCGGTATATTTTCGAAGGCGTGAAACCGAATCTGATCATGTAATAAAGGAAGAAGTCGTGGAGCTCATAAGGTCCTACAGTTTCTTCTGTCTTCTGCGAGATCTTACCGTCTGCCGTAGGCGGAAGGAGCTCAGGAGATACGGGTGTTGCGACGATGTCTGCCAGAGCCTTGGAAAGAGTCGGATTCGACTCTGCCGTGCGCTGTGATTCATATGATACGAGATATCTTACGAGAGTCTTCGGGATCGAGCAGTTAACGCCGTACATGGACATGTGGTCACCGTTATACGTAGCCCAGCCCAAGGCGAGCTCAGAGAGGTCACCCGTGCCTACGACAAGTCCGCCCTCCTGATTTGCGATATCCATGAGGATCTGCGTACGTTCTCTTGCCTGCGAATTCTCGTATGTGGTGTCATGAACATCCCTGTCATGACCGATATCCCTGAAGTGCTGGATCACTGCATCGGAGATGGATATCTCTCTTAATGTACAGCCGTATTCCTCAGCGATATTTATCGAGTTGTTCTTAGTCCTTGATGTCGTTCCGAAGCCCGGCATCGTAATGCCGATAATGCCCTTTCTGTCGAGCCCGAGCTTATCAAATGCATGGATCGTGACGATAAGGGCAAGCGTCGAATCAAGGCCGCCGGAAAGACCTATTACCGCCGTCTTGCATCCGATGGCGTTAAGTCTCGTGTAAAGACCTGCAGCCTGCATATTGAGGATATCCTCGCACCTAGCCTCCAGGTCTACCCTGCTCTCAGGCACGAAAGGCGTCTTGCTGATATATCTTTCGGGAACGATATCAGAAAATTTCGCATCGAATTCGACGATGTCCACACCGTCAGCGCCCGCGATGTCCGTGTAGAAAGTATTTGCCTTTCTTCTGTCGGCATCGATACGCTCCAGGTCGATATCGGCATAAAGGATCGCCTCGTCCTCGTTATCGTTTGCAAATCTCTTGCTCTCGCTCAAGATCTTGCCGTTTTCTGCAATAATGTTGTGGCCTGCGAAAACAAGGTCCTGCGTTGATTCACCGAAACCTGCGTCGCAATAGACATAGGCAGCCATGAGCTTGGCGCTCTGCATCTTAACAAGGTCTCTCCTGAACTGAGCCTTGCCGATGACCTCATCAGAACAGGACAGGTTGAATATGATCTGCGCGCCGTTCCTGACATACTCTTCAGAAGGGCTCGAAGGCACCCAGAGATCCTCGCAGATCTCAATGGCAAATGACAGATCGTCACACTTAAACACCGCTCTTCCGAAGCAGATGTCATCTTCCGTCATGATGACGCCGTCGTCGTAAAAAGGCGTGAAATGCCTCATCTCATAAAATTCTGAATAGTTAGGAACATTCTGCTTGGGAACGATGCCGATGATGTCACCCTGATGGATGACCGCAGCAACGTTATAGAGTTTGCCGCCGAGTTCATAAGGAAGTCCCACGATTATGACGGTATTAAGATCTCCCGTCTGCTCGGCAAGATCGAAAAGTCCGAGCTTTGCCTTATCCAGAAGAGCTTTCTGTCCGAAAAGATCCCCGCAGGTATAACCCGTAAGGCCGAGTTCCGGAAAAACGATAACCGCAGTATCTCTGGCTGCAGCCTTTCTTACAAAACTGACTGTCTGTTCGATGTTGTAATCAACATCACCGACTTTGATCTTCGGGCTTGCCGCCGCAACTCTTATAAAACCGTCAAGCATGGTAAATACCTCCCGGAATGTCCTATCTGTAAATTATAGCACCTTTAATAAGCAATAAAAAAGCGGTCCCCGTAAGGAACCGCTTTCTGTTCATAATCCGTTGAAAGATTACTTTCTGATGCCGAGCTTAGCGATAAGTGTTCTGTAACGCTCGATATCAATGCCTGCAAGATAGTCAAGGATGTTTCTTCTCTTACCAACCATCATGAGAAGACCTCTTCTGCTGTGGTGGTCGCCCTTGTGAGTCTTGAGGTGTTCTGTGAGGTGATTGATCCTGTAAGTAAGAAGTGCAACCTGAACCTCAGGAGAACCTGTGTCGCCCTCAGAAAGAGCATATTCCTTGATGATAGCCTGCTTGTCGAAAGATGCTGACATAAATCTTTCCTCCTTAATAATATATACGCCAAAATCGAAGGTAAGGGTCGGAGTCTTCCGCAAAACTGCGATTAAGGCAACTTGGTGATAATACCATCTGCTTCGGGTTTTGTAAAGCCAAAAATGTCCAAAGCCCTTGCAAACAGTGGAATTATATAAAAGCGGCTGCCTTTTATCAAGACAGCCGCCATTTTTTCGATCTGCTATATCAGTATCAGTGGAAGATGCTGAAGTTTCTGATGATAGGAGCGATTGTGTTTGCAACTGTGGACATGAGCTTGATGAAGATGTCCAAAGCAACGCCTACAACGTCCTTACGTGTGTCACCGATCGTGTCACCCGTAACAGCAGCCTTGTGCGCAGGAGAACCCTTTGCGTGGCCTTCGAGCATACCCTGCTCGATGTACTTCTTAGCGTTATCGAATGCACCACCGGAGTTACCCATGAAGATAGCTCTCGGGATAGCAACGATAGTAGCACCAACGAGGATACCGCCGACGAACTCAACGATAGGAATGAGGAGCGCGAGAACTGAAGGAAGAACCATTCTGTGGATAGCTTCCTTAGCAGCCATGGCGATCATCATGTTGTAGTCAGGCTTAGCCTTGCCGTCGAGAACTTCCTGTGTCATCTGCTTGTCGCCAACGTCAGCCATGATCTTAGCTGCGTCGATCGTGTTATCTGTGAGGATAGCGCAGAAGTATTCAACAAGTGCGCCGCCCAAGATACCACCGGCAACAACGAAGAATGAAGCGAAGTTAAGCTGGAGAGGCTCACCGATCGTTGTATAGTTACCAACATAAGCCATGATGAGGGAAACTGTAGCGAATGCTGCAGAACCGATAGCGAAGCCCTTACCGATAGCTGCTGTTGTGTTACCGACTGCGTCGAGCTTATCTGTGATCTTACGAACGTCAGGTGCGAGGTGGCAAGCTTCTGCAAGTCCGCCTGCGTTGTCAGCGATAGGACCGAAAGCATCGATGGAAACTGTAGCACCAACGAATGCGAGCATACCGAGAGCGGAGATTGCGATACCGTAAGAACCGCAGATAACACCGGAAACGATCAAAGCGATGATGATTACGAGTACAGGGAGAAGAACTGATCTTGAACCTACAGCGTCACCCTTTGTAACAACGAAAGCCTCACCCTCTGTGCACATCTCAGCGATCTTCTGAGTAGGCTTGTGATCTGTGGATGTATAGTACTCTGTGATGATACCAATTGCGATACCTGCAACGATACCCATTACGGAAGAGATCCAGGGGGAAGCCCAGCCGAATCTGAAGCCGTATGTAGCGAGGTCATTTGCAGAAACGCCTGTACCGTTGAAGATGAAGTAAGCAGCAACACCGCCGAAAATGATCGTGCAGCCGGCTGAGATCCATGTGGAGAGGTCGAGCTCTCTTGACGGATTGTCGCCCATCTTCTTGATGTTAGCGAGGCCAAGACCGATAAGGCAGCCTACGAGACCGCAGCCTGCGAGGATCGTCGGGAAAAGAACTGTTGCATTGAAAGTAGCGTCAGAAACTGTCTCGCCGTGTGTCTGGTAGAGAGTAACAGCGATCATGATGGAAGCAGACATTGTAGCAACGAATGACTCAAGAAGGTCAGAGCAGTTGCCGGCGATATCGTTTACGTTGTCGCCGATGAAGTCTGCGATAGTGTTAGGGATTCTGGAGTCGTCCTCAGGGAGGTCATGTCTGAGCTTACCGAGGATATCAGAAGAAATGTCTGCAGCCTTTGTGTAGTTACCGCCTGCTACACGGTTGAACATAGCAACGATGGAGCAGCCGAGAGAATATGTGGAGATTCTCATGATGTAAGGGTTGCATGTAAGTGTCTTAATAACAAGACCGGAGCTTTCAGCGTCATGCTGTACACCGCCGAAGCAAAGGAGAACTGCGAGGAAGCCCAACATACCGAAGCCCTGAACTGCAAGGCCGCTGATGGAACCGCCGCAAAGAGCTACTTTAACAGTCTCACCGATCGAAAGGCTCTCTTTTGCTTTATTCGAAGTACGAACGTTAGCGTATGTAGCGCTCTGCATACCGAGAACGCAAACGATAGAACTCATCAAGGCACCCATGAGGAATGTGATACCGCTGGTCTTCTCAACACAGAGTGTAAAGATAACAGCAACAACAGCAACCACGATGACGATGCTCTTGAATTCCGTCTTAAGGAATGTCTGCGCGCCGGAACGGATGATTCCTGATAACTCGATCATCTCAGGTGTTCCTTCGGGCATCTTCTTAATACGGAAGTAGTTGAACGCAACGTAGATTAACGCAAGGAATACTACGCCGAGTACGATTAACCAGGAAGATGTTAATAAAGACATATACCGGGCCCCTCTCTTTTAAGAATTTTGATATAGATTTTGTGAAGCATTTGGGCATAATAAACCCTACCTCAGTGTAAACCGAGAACGATTATACATATAAAAATTTGCTTTGACAATCAAAAAAAATCGGAATTTTCCGTATAAAACAGCGATTTTTTACGAATTATTCGTTGATGAGCGAATCGACAAAAAGCTCGGGATCGAAATCAGCCAGATCCTCAACGCTCTCACCCAATCCGGCAAGCACGATCGGCTTTTTGGACTGGTATGCAACAGCAATTGCAACGCCGCCCTTGGCGCTTCCGTCGAGCTTAGTGATGCCGACATAATCAAGGCCTGTAACCTCACCGAATCCCTCAGCCTGAATAACGGCATTCTGGCCCGTTGTAGCATCAATAATAAGCAGCGACTTGATGACGGCATCAGGGGCTTCACGCTCGATGACGCGTCTTATTTTCGCGAGCTCCTCCATGAGATTCTTCTTATTGTGCAGACGTCCTGCCGTATCAACGAGGAGCACGTCGGTGCCTCTTGCCTGAGCTGCGTGGACAGCATCGAAAACAACGGATGCGGGATCTGCTCCCTCCTGCTCCTGAGCGATAACGGCCGTGCCGGTCCTCTCGCCCCAAGTCTTGAGCTGGCCTACTGCTGCCGCACGGAAAGTATCGCATGCGGCCATAAGGACCTTCTTGCCTTCCTTCTTGTATCTTGCGGCAAGCTTGCCTGAAGTGGTCGTCTTTCCGGTGCCGTTAACACCGATCATGAGGATTATGTTGAGCTTGCCCGGAACGATCTCGATGGTCTCAGGCTCACCCAGGATCTCGAGCATTCTCTCCTTGACGGATGCAAGAACAGCTTCCTTGCTGTCGTCACCGGTCTTTCTGATGTTCTGCTTGACCCTGTCCATGATGTCATCTGCTGCCTGAACACCGCAGTCAGCCCTTATCATGAGTTCTTCAAGCTCATCTAACATGTCTTCATCGAAGTGACCGGAAGATGCGGCAAGCTTTGTAAAGCTCCCGGCAAAGAAACTTCTGGTCTTTTCGAGTCCTCTTTTAAACAGATCAGCTAATCCCATTATTTAAGCTCCATTGACAAGATCTTGGATACGCCTCGCTCAGCCATCGTGACACCGTACATCTGGTCGCACGCTTCCATCGTGCCCTTACGGTGCGTAACAAGGATGAACTGGGACTTGGCCGAATGCCTTCTGACGAAGTCCGTAAATCTCGTGATATTAACGTCGTCTAATGCAGCCTCGACCTCGTCTAAGATGACGAACGGAGAAGGCTTCAATTCCTGAATTGCGAACAACAGACCGATCGCTGTAAGGCAGCGCTCACCGCCCGACAGGAGCGAGAGATTCTGGAGTTTCTTTCCCGGGGGCTGCGCCTTGATGTCGATAGCACACTCGAGAACATCCTCCGAATCGTTGCCGAGGATTATCTCTGCGGTACCGCCACCGAAAAGATCCGTGAAGACCTGGCTGAAGTTCTTGTTGATGATATCGAAATGCTCGGTAAATTCTGATCTCATCTTCGTTAAGAGGTCGTCGATTACCTTCTCAAGATCCTTCTTTGCAGCTTCGATATCGTCCCTCTGCTTGGTCATGAACTCGAGTCTCTCGGAAAGCTCGGAGAATTCCTGAAGAGCTCCGAGGTTGACCGGGCCCAATGCCTTTATCGCATTCTTTAATGTCTGGATCCTCTTGGTCTGTTCACCGATCTTGGTAACGGGCTCTACGGAATCCTTAATGTTGTCATATGTTGTCTCGTAATCTTCCCAGAGCCTGTTCTTGTTCTGGTCGATCTCGAAAATAATCTTGTCGTATTTGGATACATGAGCATTGAGCTTAGCCTGCAGTGCGCTTATCTCATTGCCGCTCGCAGCGAGTCTGTCACCAAAGGATGAGAGGTCGCCCGAAAGGCTCGATCTCTGTTCAAACAGCTTGGCGATAACGTCTTCTAAAACCTTCTGCTGCTTTGCATTCTCATCGAGCTTGGCATCAAGGTCGTTGATCTCCTTGGTGATGCTGTTAACTGTATCCTTGGCTTCCCTTATCTGGGCATCGAACTTGTCTCTTCCCTGACGGGCTTCTTCGATCTGCTTCTTGATGTGGCCAGCGAGATCCAAGATACCGCTTCTTTCGGTGAGTTTACGCTCAGCAAGAGAAGCTGCTTCCCTTACCTTTGCAACGATCTGCTCGAGCTTTACTGCCTGCTCTTCCGAGAGTTTCTGCTGCTCTTCGATCTCTTCCTGGAAATCCGTGAGCTCGCCGTTGATCTCTCTTTCGATATGTGAAAGCTCTTCCATATCCTCTTCAAGCCTTAACTTGGACTTGGATACCGTCTGCATGTTCTCATCGAAGTTAGCAAGGGTCTCTTCAGTCTCTTCAAGTCTTGTCTTGGTATTGTTGTATTCGCCTTCAGCCTTGACTTCTTCAAGCTGGTAGAACTTGAGCTGTTCTCCTAACTGTGCGAGTTCACGCTTGATCGTTCCGATACCGTCGTCTACTTCCTGACGCTGGTCTTCGGAATCAGCAAGCTTTGCCTCAAGTTCAGCAACGGTTTTGGTGAGAGCTTCGATCTCTGCCTTTCTTCCGATAACGCCCGTTCCCGCGCCGGTCTTCTTAAGCGAACCGCCTGTAAGTGATCCGCCCGGGTTAACAGAGTCGCCCTCCAAAGTCATGACCTTATAGGCACGGCCTGTCTTCGATGCGATTATTCTTGCGCTATCCAAGTCGTGAGCAACTATTATCCTGCCCAGAAGGTTAGCAACGATGTCTTCTAAGTCACGGCTGCTCCTTACAAGGTCAGAAGCGACTCCGATATATCCGTTGACGCTCTTTGCCTTGCGCAGATCATCCTCGTCCACATATCTTGCCTTGATATTCTCGATAGGAAGAAACGTAACTCTTCCGAGTCTGTTTTCCTTAAGGTAACTGATAAGCTCGGCAGCATCCGCTTCGCTCTTGGTTACGATGTTGTTGAGCGAATTACCCAGAGCCGTCTCAATGGCTGTCTCATACTTGCTGTCGGTATTGATAAGGTCTCCTAAGACGCCTACCATGAGACTTTTTACCGATCTATTAATGTCGGCAGCATCCAAAAGGCGCTTTACGGATTCCTGATAACCTTCCTTACGCCTCTCGATATCTTTCAATGTCTGGAGCTTTGACTCTTCAGCTGAAAGCTTCTTATTATTAACTTCGAAAAACTGGTTAAGCTCGACCTGACGGCCTCTTAACTCCTCAAGCTTCTTATTGCGGACGTCAATGTCCTTCGTGACATCGCCCTTGATCTTCTTTATCTCGTCTAAGGCCTTCTCTTCTTCCTTAAGCTTCGTGCTTAATTCAGTTTTGCCTGTCTCGGAAGCCGCTCTTGCCTCCTGCATATCCCTGATCTTATCGTCAAGGGCAGAGATTCCTGCCTGGCATTCAGTGAGCTTCTTTCTGGTCTCGAAAAGTTCCTCGGTCTTGGCCTTTACCTTCGAATCGGCCTTGCCGGCTTCCTTTCTGCTGGCTTCATATTCTTCAAACTTTGCAAGACGCTCCTTATCCAATTCCTCGCTTAAGAGCTTTGCATCGTTTGCAGCCTTTAAGAGACTGTCAGCCTTTGCTTTCTTCTCATTGAGCTCATTTGTGAGCTTCTCTACGGTCTCATCCGTAGATTCCATATCAGTCTTTAATTCTTCTATTCTCTGGTTAGTCTGGTTGAGTCTTTCAATAGAGACCTTCTTATCAGTCTGTGTCTCGTGCTCGAACTCGGTGAGGTCGGACAGTTCCTGTCTCTTATCCTCGATCTCGTTCTCGAGAGTCTCAGTCTTCGTGATTATCTCCTGGTGGCTCTTACGAAGATTCAGGTATTCGTCCTCTCGCTCTTTGATCTCTTTTTCGAGCTGCTCCTTAAGGCCGGCGGAATCGCCCATCTCGCGGTTGGCCTCAGTTATCTTGTGAACGAGAAGAGATGTCTCGAGCTTCTTGAGTTCCTCGTAGTTCTCGTTGAACTTACGCGCCTTGCCGGCCTGCTCTTCGAGAGGTCCCTTGCGCTCTTCAAGTTCGCCTAAGATATCGTTGATACGGACGAGATTCTGCTCAGTGCTCGTAAGCTTCCTCTGAGCTTCATCCTTACGGACACGGTACTTGACGATACCGGATGCTTCCTCGATGACCCTTCTCCTGTCCTCAGACTTCGTCGAGAGGATGTCATCTACTCGGCCCTGTCCTACCAGTGAATAGCCGTCACGGCCAAGACCGGTATCAAGGAAAAGGACCGTAATGTCCTTAAGACGGCAGTTGACCTTGTTGATCTGATACTCGGACTCACCGGAACGGTAAAGCCTTCTCGTGATGCAGATCTCAGGGAAACCATAGTCTATATAGCCGTCTGAATTATCGAAAGTGATGGATACTTCGGCATAGTTCATGGAACGTCTTGCGGATGTACCGTTGAAGATGACGTCCTCCATCTTGCCGCCACGGAGCTGCTTGACGCTCTGTTCGCCCAAAACCCAGCGGACAGCATCACTGATATTGGATTTACCTGATCCGTTAGGACCAACCACGGCCGTAAGACCGCGGTCAAAGTCGATACACGTATAGTCGGGGAATGATTTGAACCCCTGAAGCTCTAATTTCTTTAGATACATCCTATAGTCAGTTCCGTCTTATCAGAAATAATTAACCTTAGCATTATAACAAAAACAGCGCCTTTTTGTAGGACAATCTGCTTTAGCATCCCTCCGGGTAAAGGCGCATATACTCCTTTAAGCCCTTCTCGGCACACTTCTGCTCGGCATCCTTCTTGCTGTGTCCCGTAGCCGAAGCCAGGAGCACATCATCGGAATAAACACTGACGTCGAATTCTTTCATATGGGCAGGGCCGCGCTCCCCGGTCACTTCAAATCTGATCCTGTGCTGGAAGCCTCTGGTCTGCGCGAGTTCTAAAAGCCTGCTCTTGTAATCCAGGAAGATCTCGCCGTTAACAGCCTTCTGCACCGTTTCGGTAAGATTTTTCAAGATACATTTCTTCGCCTGTTCGAATCCGCCGTCAAAATATACCGCCGCAATGACCGACTCAAAGCAGTCAGCCAGCGTCGAATCCTTATCGTTGCCGCCGCTCTGCGCTTCGCCCTTGCCAAGGAGCAGATAATCGCCCAGATGGAGCTTTCTGGCTACTTCGGCAAAAGACTTCTCGCAAACGGAGACACTTCTCATCTTGGAGAGATATCCTTCATCAGCCTGAGGCTTTAACTCATAGATCATCTGTCCGACAACAACGTCAAGCACCGCATCACCTATGAACTCAAGTCTCTGGTTGGACTCCCAATGACCTCTTCCCGTCTCGAAAACGTAGGTCGTGTGTGTAAAAGCCGTCTCAAGGAGCGACTTGTTCACAAAGGTATAACCCAAATCCTGTTCTAATCTTGAATAGTCTGTCATAGTCTTATTTACAATAACGGCTGAATGCATTGATTTGCACCCAGCCGTCAAAACTTTTGAAGTTAATTCAGAGATCTGAATCTCCGGTATATTAGCCCTCTGTAAGGCTCTGAATATACTCGACTGCATCCTTGACGGTAACAACCTTCTCAGCTACGTCATCAGGGATCTCGATATCGAACTCCTGCTCCATAGCCATAACAAGCTCAACCATGTCAAGAGAATCAGCGTTAAGATCATCTACGAAAGAGGAATCCTCTGTGATTGTATCCTCATCTACACCGAGCTGATCAACGATCATCTGCTTAATCGAGTTGAAAAGTTCTTCGTTTGACATAAATTAGTACCTCCGTACGATTCTTTCGAAAATCTACAAGTTGTTTTTAATGTAAGACACGACTTTTGTCAATAGGTTATTTTGACTATCGAAGTTCTTTGACATTTATCCCTTCAGATACTGCTTACCCTTAATAAGGTAATCAATGCCTGAAACAATAGTCATAATAACACATATTGCAAAAAGTACATCCCCAATTATCGTGACCGCATTTATCTCGATCGGATAACCATTAAAACCTAAACCGAAGATCTTAAGGAGCAAAGGCTCAAACATAAGGTAGATGAGGGCGATCATCTGGGTTACGGTCTTGACCTTGCCGATCATTTTTGCCGCAATAACCTCGCCTTTTGCCGCAGCGATCATACGAAGACCGGATACTGCGAACTCTCTTAAGATTATGATCATTACTGCCCAGGCTGAAATCCTTCCCAAGCCGATAAACGCCAGCATGATGCTTATGACAAGGATCTTATCTGCCAGTGAATCCAGGAACTTGCCCAGATCCGTGATGAGATTGTACTTTCTGGCGATCTTGCCGTCGAACATATCGGTAAATGAAGCAATGATGAAGATCACAGCTGCTACTATCATGCCGTAGGAATTGATAAAACTGTTCCAGCCGGAAGGCTCCCAGCCGAATATGCTGATCGGCAGCATGAAAAGGAGCGTGACCGGGACAAGAACGATCCTCAAGATAGATAACTTGTTTGGAAGATTCATGACCTAATGCTCCTTAATAATTATTTATGAAGTCTTTAAAGACAACACACTAATAATACACAGATTTATTTTTCCGTCAAATCGTAACGGCGGTCATATCGTAATCGTCAGAGCAATCCACGATCCTGCAGTCAACGATATCACCGATCTTAAGCTCCTCATCCTGCGAAGCGATGTAGATAACGGGATCGACTTCAGGGGACTCGCCATAGCTTCTGCCCACATAGAAGATGCCGTCATCAGATACGGAACAGATATTGACTTTGGTAACGGTGCCGAGACGCTTCTTAGACTGCTCGCCCGAGATCTGCTTCTGAAGCTCATAGATCTCGTCATATCTCCTCTGCTTGGTCTCCTCATCGATCTGGTCCGGCATGTCATAGGCTTTTGTTCCCTCTTCAGGAGAGAAGATAAAGCATCCCAGTCTGTCGAACTTCCATTTCTTAAGATTTTCCTTAAGCTCTTGGAAGTCCTCTTCCGTCTCGCCGGGGAAACCTACCATGACGGTAGTTCTGATTATGCAGTCAGGCATGGCCTTACGGATCATCTCAAGTCTTGAGGTGATAAGTTCAGCAGTATCCCTCCTGTACATAGCCTTCAGGATCTTATTGCATCCGTGCTGGATCGGGATATCAAGATAATGGGCAACCTTGGGATTATTAGCCATCTCTTCGATAAGGTCAGGCGTGATCCCGTCCATATAGCCGTACATTACGCGGATCAGTTCGATCCCTTCTATCTCAGAAAGAGCCCTTAAGAGTTTGGTAAGGCTTCTCTCTTTATAAAGTTCGATTCCGTAGTTAGTCGTATCCTGAGCTGCAAGAACGAGCTCTTTTACGCCTCTCGAAGCGATGATCTTTGCCTCTTCAACGATCTCTTCCATAGGACGGGATACGAATGTTCCTCTTATCAGAGGGATAGCGCAGAAAGCACATCTGTGAAGACATCCTTCACCGATCTTGATCCATGCATAAGCTTCAGTGGAAAGTTCTCTCTCCTTAATGAGGTGCTTATAGCCGCCTACGCCTGTCGTAAGATTGATCTTGTCGGATTCCTTGTCAAATTCAGATGCAAGCTTAGATACGACTTCAACTATATCGCCATAGTGAGCCGTTCCCAGAACAGCATCTACTTCAGGAAGCTCTTTTAAGATATCTTCGGGATATCTTTGGGAAAGGCATCCTGATACGATTATCTTCTTAACCTTTCCGTTGGGGACCTTGAAATCGGCGACTTCAAGGATCGCATCGATAGCTTCTTTCTTGGCCGACTCAATAAATCCGCAAGTATTGATAACCACGATGTCCGACTCGGGCACATCATTTATTACATCAAATCCCTCAAGTTTAAGCTGCGTGGACATATTCTCGCAGTCGATAAGGTTCTTGGAGCAACCAAGAGCAAGAAGGGTTATCTTAATATCTTTATTGACAAGTTTATTTTCCATAAGAACGAATATAACAAAAATCGGCTAAAAGAAAAAGGCTCTCATGAACCATATATCACGAGAGCCTGTAAGATCATTGTTCGAGATAAAGCCGGAAAGCTTTCCGGGCAGTCTCCATGGAGTATCCCCTGAGCCCGGCGATCTTCAGGAACTCATCTTCCCTGCCGTAGCTTTCTTCATCAGGACTTCCAAAATTTGCTTCATAAAGACTTTTGCAGGTATCCGTATCACTGTCTAATTCACCGACTACAAGATCGGCATATTCAGGATCGATCCCTGCCTCGAGCAGGCGCTGATACATGAACTGCTTGCTCTCCTGCTTCTTGCCTGAACGAACCGCTAAGACCTTGCGCGAAGCACGCAGATCGTCAATATAGCCGGACTCAATCAGAAGCTTGACCGCTTCGGCGGCGACAGCTTCCGAATAACCCCTCTGCATAAGATAAAGCCTTATCTTACCTGAAGAGTATATGCCCGTACCGATATGCCTGATCGCGCAGGTTACGGCTTCCTTGGTCATGTTACTGTCAGACATCGATACCTAAGATATCGTCATCATCAGATTCTTCTTCGGGTGCAGCATCTGCTGCAGCGCCTGCCGGAATATCGTCATCATCTGCAGGCATGTAAGATTCTCTGATCTTATCCTCGATCTCATCCTTAATATCAGGATGGTCGATAAGGTACTGCTTGGCAGCGTCTCTGCCCTGAGCGATCTTCGCACCGTTATATGCGAACCAGGAACCGCTCTTATCGATGATGTTGTTCTCAACGCCCAAATCGATAATGCAGCCTTCAGAGGATACGCCCTTACCGTACATGATATCGAACTCAGCTTCCTTGAACGGCGGAGCTACCTTATTCTTAACTACCTTAACTCTTGTGTGGCTTCCGACTACGTCCGTACCGTTACGGAGAGTCTCAACCTTACGTACATCAAGTCTTACTGATGCATAGAACTTAAGAGCACGGCCGCCAGGTGTGGTCTCAGGGTTACCGAACATAACACCGACCTTCTCACGGAGCTGGTTGATAAAGATGCAGATCGTATTTGACTTGGATACGACCGGAGCAAGTTTTCTCAAAGCCTGGCTCATGAGGCGTGCCTGAAGTCCGACGTGGGAATCACCCATCTCGCCCTCGATCTCGGCTCTCGGTACGAGTGCTGCGACTGAGTCGATAACTACTACATCAATGCATCCGCTTCTTACAAGTGTCTCGCAGATCTCAAGTGCTTGCTCACCTGTATCAGGCTGGGACAAAAGGAGATTATCCACATCAACACCGATATTGCCTGCATAAACGGGATCCAATGCGTGCTCTGCGTCGATGAATGCGCATGTGCCGCCCATCTTCTGTGCTTCTGCTACACAGTGGAGAGCTACTGTTGTCTTACCTGAAGATTCAGGTCCATAGATCTCGATGATCCTTCCTCTGGGAAGTCCGCCGATACCGAGAGCGATATCAAGTGTCAGAGCACCTGTAGGAATGGTATCGATCTCTACCTGGGACTTATCACCCAGACGCATAACGGCACCCTGACCGAACTGCTTCTCGATCTGCGCCATAGCGGCGTCAAGGGCCTTCCTTCTCTCATCCTTATCCTGAACCTGGGCAACGGAGCCCTTACCAGCATTCTTACTCTTTGCCATATTGATCCTCCTGAAGAATTGAACATTTGTTCTCATTTATGAGTTAATTCTATTGTTATGATACACTTTTGTCAACAAAATTTACCTTACAAATTCGAACAAAAGCAAACAAGTCCCGTTAATCGGACACATCATTTAAGAAAGCCTTTAAAACCGCGTTTTCCGGCTTTTCGAGACAGGCAAAAAAACGCCTTGAAAACTTAAAAAACGACAAGATACGACAAAAGCCTGCAAAAAACGTCTTCAAACCGACATAAAAACCTGCAAAGAATAATGTTTCAGGGATTCTTCGGAGAGCAATCTCAATAACCTTTGGACTTATCGATCAGATTATTGAGCGGCAGGCCTTTCGAATAATTGATCAGATTCTTACAGAACATATCCACATTAACGTTAAGCGTATGCTCGAGAGTAAGATTGCCTGCCACATGAGGCGTTATGAGGAGGTTTTTGGTCTTCCAGAGCCTGCTGTCAGGAGGAAGCGGTTCCGTCTTGAATACATCCAGAGCGGCACCTCCGAGCTTTCCGTTCTCAAGGCTCTCACAAAGGGCATCCTCATCTATAGCTGAGCCCCTTCCGACGTTTACAACAAAGGCACCGTAAGGGAGCAGCGATATGCGTTCACGGTTCAATATGTCTCTTGTCTCCGGAGTATCCGGAAGGCTCATTACAAGAAGATCCGCCGACGGAAGCAGCAAATCCAGTTCTGATACTTTCTTTACTGCGTCAAATGCCGGATCTTCGCACATCCCGCTCCTTGATACGCCTATTATGCATTCAGGCTCAAATGCCCTTGCCCTTCTTGCAAAAGAACAACCTATGTCGCCTGTTCCGAGCACAAGGATCCTGCAGTCCTTAAGGGACTTCTGCAGCACAGGGCTGCTCCAGTTTCCTTTAAGCGATTCTCTGTAGGAATAGTCAAGCCTGCGCATCATCATAAGGCTGACGGCAATAATGTGCTCTGCAATGGTAACTCCGTAAGCTCCGGAGGAATTGGTAACAAGGCAGTCTTCATTGGCAAAGACTCCAGGCTTCATGAGGTAGTCGACACCTGCAGAAGGAACGGAAAGCCACTTGAGATCTTTGTTCTTACCGGCATTTTTCATTCCGAATCCGTATATGACCTCGCAATCCTCCCAGCCGGAAGGGATATCCTCTTCTGATCCGACAAAAAGAACGCTGCCGCCTGCTACGGCTGCAGCCTTTCTTATCTGTTCTTTATGTGTCTCTTTAAGTAATCTGTTAATTACTACTATCTTCATACAGTCTTGACCGCCGTGCCTTTCGGTATGTTCTGATAGATCCAGTATGCAACATCCTTCTTAAGTCTGATACAGCCGGCTGATACATGCTGGCCTAATCTGCCGTCCTGGATCGTGCCGTTATAGTTATATGTGACGCTGTGGAAATAGTAAGGTCCGTTCCACTGCGTTGCGTGATAGCAAAGTGAGCCGTGGGAATAAAAGTGCGTAAGCTTCTTTGTGACCTTGTAATTGCCTCTGGGGGTCGAATGGTCCTTTTTGCCGCAGGACATCGGATAGATCTTATAAAGCTTCCAGTTGCCTACGCTGCCTTTGAATATCATGATATAGCAGTTATCTATATCGGCGATTATGAAATAATCCGTCTCACTCCTGAATAACTGTTCATTTATGCAGCGCACATGCTTTGCGGCATTGGTGTATTTCCAGCCGAGGTTGCCGTTCTTATCGAGATCATAATAGTCATCACCGATGCATGTCATGCCGTTCAGGTGATCGATATAGTTGCTCAAGAGGATCTTCTTTACACGGATATTATAGGAAGCACAGAGCTGAGCAAATTCATTGGACGATACGAACTCCCTGAATACCAGATATCTGCTGGTGCCTTTTTCGAGTTTTTTTACGACAGAAGCCTTGCCCTTGGCATCGGCATATCTGCCGTAGCATCCGGTATAAAGGTCTTCCGCAAACTGCTCGTCAGACGTATGGAGAGCCCTGTACTCGGGCGAAAAATAAAAGTGATAAAGAATGTTGTATGCTTCGGTGATCCCGCCCTTGAGGCTTCTTGCCATCTCCTCCTTCTCGGAAGGATCGCAGGTATCACGGCGGATAACTATAGAATATAATCTTCCGACAAACTGATAATACTTGGGGTCGATCTCCTCATCTTCTACGATATTTGCTTCAGGCAGAGTATCAGCCGCAACAGGTGTGAAAGAGAACCCGTCAAACAAACAGAATAACGATGAAAAGGCTATTATGAAGCACGAAAATCTGATAAGGCAGGTCTTAAGCATCGTTCTCTCACATTCAAAAGATTATAAAGACATAATATCACGTAATCTTGCGAATTATTCAAGACCTTATCCGGCTCTGCCGGACAGTTTTAAAGATCAGGCGCCGAGTGCGGATTTTGTATCTATAACGACTACACAGTAGGGATCGACACACTTCATTATCTGTACCATGGTGTCCTTGGAAACTGCCACACATCCTGCCGTGTACTTGTTATTACCGGTACAGTGAAGGAAGATCGCAGAACCTCTGCCCGGTGTGCACTCTTCATTAAAGCTTATGTTAAGGCAATACTGATATGCCTTTGAATAGTCGATAAGATGCTCACTGTTCTTCTTATCAAGATCCGGATAATCATCTATGCTGACCATCTCGTTATAGCGCATGCCGTCACGCATGTCACTTGACCAATAGAGGTCTTTGGTAACTTTGACATAAGGAATAGAACAGCCCGGATCATCTGCGATGCCGAATGCCTTATTGAAATGGTAAACGCCTATCGGAGTCTTGCCGCATCCTTCCTTGCGCTCAGAATCCATGATCATGCCGTTCTTGCCGACATAACCTTCAACCGACAGGATCTGTATCCAATTGCCCTGGGGATCCCTTTCGTGCATTGAAACAGTGCATGTAGTCTTTGTCATTCCGGAAGCTGCAACTATCAGCATCTGATTAGTTCCAAGATCCTGTGCCAGCGGCAAAGCCCTGACCCATTCCGGTGACAGGTTCTCAATAACGGTTTCTGCTGTTGTCTCGGAAGTTGTTGCCAAGGTCTCTTCCGAAGTCTCCGGTATTGTTGTCTCAGCAGCCGTCGTCTCTGCAAGGACAGGTCCTAACACGGGAGTTGTCTCAGTGGGCGCTTCAGTAACGGAAGTATCGGATGTTCCGATTATCCCGGAACTGTTGATCACGACATTTATATCAGTCTCAACGGAAGTATTTACGCGGCAAGAGGAAACACCAAACAAAACGCTTGTGACTGCCAATACAGTAATAAGCTTTAGTGATAATCCCCTGCTCTTCATGCCTTTTTTGCTGCGGTCTTCTTAAACACCTTTGACTTAAATTTGTTGATCCACTCTGTGGCTTCCTGCATGCGGAGCAATACCGCCATTCCGAAATAAACAACGACGGCAACTGCGCCCTTTATAGAGA
The DNA here is from genome assembly GCA_902764825.1 of Oscillospiraceae bacterium. Lineage (GTDB taxonomy): Bacteria > Bacillota > Clostridia > Saccharofermentanales > Saccharofermentanaceae > Saccharofermentans. Next base: position 386,099 of record CACWXL010000003.1, on the reverse strand, counting down.
TTATAAGAAGTTGAGTGATTTTTCCACCCTGTGCGGGTAAAAATCTGTCAAGAACAAAGACAACCAAAGCCATTACCGCAACACAGACAGCTGCTTTTATCAGGAATCTGACTATTCCGTAAGGCGCAAGTTCCTTGCGTCTGCAGTATGTTATCGCAAGGATTATCATCTGACAGATGTTGGTAAAAGAATATGCCAGTGAAAGAGACAAAGGACCGACGCCTACGGCTACCATGAAGTGGCATGCGACAGGATTTATAACAAGTCCTATGACACCTGCAATAAGCGGCAGTTTGGTCTGGCCGATCGCATAGAATGCCTGGTTAAATACATGGACTACCGTTGCGGTAATGATCGAGCTGCAGAATCCCAAAAGGAATATGGCGGCAGTCTGCGCGTGTCTGTCGGTATAGTTCGAATGCCACTGGTATACGGCCTTAACAACGTCAACATTTAATACTGCCATGAAGATCGCAGAAGGGATCGTCATGAACAAAGCACTCTTCATCGAATGTGAGATCAGAGTCGAAGCCTTCTGGAACCTCTTTGCTTCGTAGTCGCCGGAAAGCTCAGGCGTCATTACCGTAGTGATCGCTACTACGAATACGGAATAAGGGATCTGCCAGATAGATGATGCATTTCTGAACGCGAAAACGCTTCCCTCGTCGAACTGGAGAGCAAAGCTGTTAAGTACGATATTGTTGATCTGGATAACCGAAGCGGAAATAAGGATCGGAATTGCTCTTACGAAAAGCTTAAGGAACTCCCTGTCAGCCAAATGGAAATTAAGCCTGAACTTCTTCATCTGCTTAAAGCCCAAAGTGTACTGGAACAGGAAATAGAATACAGATGCCGCAAGGATACCTCCCGTTGTCATCATGAGTCTGTTAAGTGAGTTGCCGCCGAAGACAAAGATAGCGGCAATGACCAGGATGTTATAGAAGACGGGGGCAAATGATGTAATGGTGAATTTTCTGTATGCGATAAGGATGCCGTTGCAGAGTGCTGCAAGCATGATGAAGAATATCTGAGGGAATAATAACTTGGAAGCCTGTGCCGCGAGCGGGATCGTATCGGGATTCTTAACGTCATTAAACAGTCCGTAAACAACGTACAGAGGCTCAGAGAACACCGTACCGATCGTACAGCAGATCACCATGACGATGCATACGACCGTAATGAATTTACTTACAGTCTTAATTCCTTCTTCTTCCCTGCCGACAGCGAGCTGTGCGCTCATGTAAGGAGCGATCGTTGAATAGATGGCGCCGCCTACAAGAAGGTTATAGAAAAGATCGGGAATGTTAAAAGCAAGCGTATACGCGTCGCGGTAGATGCCCTGACTGAATCTTAAGGAAACGATGACATCGCGGATCAGTCCGGATCCTTTAGTAATGATAAGACCGATGCCTACGATTATTGCCGATAAGGCAAAGCTCATCCCCTTCTTCTTAGCCGGGGATGCCGCTGTCTTATTCTCTGTACCAGTATTCTCAGCCACTTAAGCCTTACCATCCTTTATCAGCGAGATCGCCTTATTCATTGCCTCCAGAACGGTGCAGGTACGTATAGTATCCCTATCTCCGTTAAAGTTCAACCTCAAAGATCCCGCAATATCGCGGAAACAATACCCCATATAGACCGTTCCCACGGGTTTGCCGGGCAATTCGCCCGTAGGTCCCGCAATCCCGGTCACTGATATGGCAAGGTCAACACCTAAAACGTCCCTCGCGCCTTCAGCCATAGCCTTTGCGCACTCTGCGGAAACCTCGGTATATGCCGAGATAATGCCCGAAGGGACTCCGAGAACGCCTTCTTTAACTTCGTTTGTATATGAGACTACAGAGCCCTTGAATACTGCCGAAGCGCCGGGAACGGCAACAACGGAAGAGGATATCAATCCGCCCGTAAGGCTCTCTGCAAATCCGATCGTTATCTTCTCAAATCCTGCGATAGTGACGAGCTCTGCTGCCTTGCTGAAGATGAGTTCAGTAATATCAGCCATCATTGTTCCTCGCCTGCATTTCGAGCCATTCTGTCTCAGTGATCAGGATCTTTCTGGGTTTGCTGCCTTCGAAAGGTCCTATTATCTTCTTCTTTTCGAGTTCATCTACAAGCCTTGCAGCTCTAGGATAACCGATGCCGAGTCTTCTCTGGAGAACAGATACGCTCGCGCTTCCGTATTCGATTACAGTCTGTACGGCCTGGTTGAACAGATCATCTGCACCTGAACCGCCGCCCGATGATCCTCCTGAAGAAGATCCGCCGGAAGCCTGGTCCTCGCCTGCCGTAACCCTGTCGATGTCCTTGATTATGGTCTCATCGTACATTGCTCCGTACTGCTTCTTGAGGAAGTCAACAACTGCCTCAACCTCTTCATCCTTAAGGAACGCACCCTGGCCTCTTACAGGCTGCGGAGCGCTCATAGGAGCATAGAGCATGTCGCCCTTACCCAGGAGCTTCTCGGCACCGTAGGAATCAAGGATCGTTCTGGAATCGACGCCTGACGTAACGGCGAATGCGATCCTGGAACCGATATTTGCCTTGATAACGCCCGTAATGACGTCGACTGAAGGTCTCTGTGTCGCAATGAGCAAATGGATGCCTGCGGCTCTTGCGAGTGCGGCAAGTCTGGAGATATATGTCTCGACTTCCTTTGCAGCGACCATCATGAGCTCTGCAAGCTCGTCGATTACGATCAGGATGAGAGGCAGATGCTCTACCTGGCTGTCATCCTTGTACTTCTCGTTAAAGCCCTTGATGTCTCTTACCTGGCCTTCCTCGAAAAGCTTATATCTTCTCTGCATCTCGGTTACTGCCCAGTTAAGAGCGCCGGCAGCCTTCTTGGGATCTGTGATGACCGGCATAATGAGATGCGGAACGCCGTTATAAACAGAGAGTTCGACGACCTTAGGGTCAACAAGGATCATGCGCACTTCCTCAGGTGAGGAATGAACGAGGATACTTGTAAGTATCGAGTTGATACATACGGATTTACCGGAACCGGTAGATCCTGCGATCATGAGGTGAGGCATCTTTGCAAGGTCGCAGTAGATAGGTCTGCCCGGAATGTCTCTTCCCAAGGCAACCGTAAGAGGAGTTGCAGCCTTGAATTCCTTAGTCTCTACAAGACCCCTTAACTGGACAGCTGTAGGAACATCATTAGGTATCTCGATACCAATGGCGCTCTTGCCCGGGATAGGTGCCTCGATCCTTATTGAGATCGCTGCCATGGCGAGCATGATGTCATCCTGAAGGTTCGTAACTCTCGATACCTTGGTTCCTGTCTCAAGTGTAAGCTCGAACCTTGTGATCGAAGGTCCGTGAGTAATATTTACAACTTCAGCAACGATGCCGAAGCTCTTTAATGCATCTTCAAGCTTATGAGCCTTGGCCTTGAGCTTCTTCTCAAGGTCGGCATCGGCACGCTGCTTGATATCGGGAGCAAGGATCGATGTTGGTGCAGGCCTGTAATTCTTAAGCTTTCTCTTCTGTGCACGGAGCTGTGCCTCGTGCTGCTTTGTCTCTTCTGCAAACTCGATGTCAGGCTTCTTCTGCTCCGTGACATCACGGGAGGACGTCTTAATTATCCTGCCTTCTGTCCTGCTGAAGCCTTCAGTATTGTCATTTTCCGCATTGATCGTTATGCCGTCTGAAGAAACAGGCTGAACTGCAGCAGGAACAGGTTCTGCGGCGTTCTCTTTATTTGCATACATCGAGAGATCGATATTGGGTTCTCTTACGGTTCTTGCAGGTTCGGAATAATCGTAGCCTGAGCCTTCACTGTCTTCCTTGATCTCATAAGGATCTTCAGTGCCGCTATAGATATCGGTCTCTTCCGGAACTTTCTTATTCTCAACAGGAGTGAAATCGTAGAAATCCTCCTTTTTCTTCGGATCTAAGAACGATAAAGTCTTCTTCTCTTTCTTGACCTTAGCGGCGCCGGGAACATTCAGAGGATCCGTGATATATCCGAAATCCGCATCGTTGTCGGGTGAATCGGAGACATCATATTCCTTCTCGTTATATGCGAGCTTGCCGGGTTCCTGCTGTACGGGATGGATCTGTCCGCCCGTAAGCTTCTCGACATCGGTAAAACCTGACTGTCCGTCAATGGGAAGGTTCGTCATGAAGGGACCCTGCTTCTCGGAATAAGGGCCTTGGGCGGGCTTTTTCGCGCTCTGAACAAAACGTGAAGCTCCGTAATCAGGATATTCAGGCGTAGCCGAAGGCGGGATAACACCGCCTTCACCGTAAGTGATGAAAGTAGTGCCGCCGGCATTCTGTCTCGGTCTTTGAGGCTCCGGTCTGGCATAATTGTTGCCTGAATAGATCTGATACTCCGGATCGTTCTGTCTCTGTGTCTTATGGCTTACGACGCTGTTATAGACCTTGCCGGATGCCGTACTGATGGCATGTGCGGTCTTCTTGGCCGTAGCCTTCAATGATACTCTGAATACGAGCATGATCTGTGTAAGAAGGAATACAACGATAGCAAGTATTCCTATAACATTTCCCGTTACCTCAAATAAAGCGACCGCAATGGAGCCGCCGACGATACCGCCGGGGAGCACGATCGAACCTGCAGAAGGATTCTTTATAAGGCTTCCGTCAACACCGGATTCCCATAAGAGCGAGAGTGCTTTAAGCGCAGATGTCTTCCCGTCCTGGTTCAGGCACAGGCCCTCGAAATGGGACATGTCCATTGTAATAAGTGCAAGGAGCGCGGAAACGGATACCAGAAGGAGGATTATACTCCTGACTCTTATTCCGGATACGCCCTGCCTCTTCTCGAAAAAGACATCAAGAGCAACATAAAGGATATAGACCGGAATAGCATAGGCAGCTACACCGATAAGCCCTAAGAAGAAGCTCTTTACGGCACTTCCGATGATACCCGTAAGTGCTACAGGCAAATAGAAGATCAGTATTATCGCGACAGCAACAAAGAACAGTACGATTCCCGCTGCTTCTTTGCGTGAAGTATCTCTGCTCAAATTCCCAACCTCCTGGCAGCCTTATATATCAACACCAAAGTCTTGGCATCTTCGATCTCCTGATCGTCCGCCATCCTGACTGCTTCTTTAAGCGGCATCTTAACTGTGGAGATATATTCATTGAGATCCGGATTGGCATCTCCGGTCTCAAGTCCTGTTCCGATAAAGAGCGTGATGACCTCACTGCAATAACCGGGAGTTGCCGTAACGGCACCGACGCACTCGATATTCTTTGCCACGAAGCCAGTCTCTTCGGTGATCTCCCTGGAAGCGCAGTATAAGGGATCTTCCCCCTCTTCTATCTTGCCTGCCGGAGCTTCGAGCATTACCTTCTCAAAAGGGCTCCTGAACTGCTTTACAAGATAGCAGTTGCCTTCATCATCTACCGGGAGGATGCATGCACCGCCGTGGTGCTTTACGATCTCCCTCGTGCTCTCTCTGCCTTCCGGCGTGATTATCTTCTTTATCTCAACGTCAAAGACATGACCTTCGAATACTGTCTTCGAATCAACAGTCTTCTCGAAAAGCATCTCATCATTGCAATTGATCTTACCCATTATTCGTGTCCTTTACCTTCGCTGATCTTCTTCCATTCCTTTACGGCGAGCTCGTCACAGCGGTTGTTAAATTCATTGTCAGCATGTCCCTTGACCTTATGGAAAGTGACATTATGCATTGTCGTAAGGCTAAGGAGCTCCTTCCACAGATCGCTGTTGGCGACTTCCGCCTTGGCGCTGTTCTTCCAGCCGTTCCTTGTCCATTTATCGAGCCAGTTCTGCTCGAAAGCATTGACTACATAAGCACTGTCACTGTAGATATCCACTTTGCAGGGACGCTTTAAAGCTCTGAGGCCTTCTATTACTGCCATCAGCTCCATACGGTTGTTGGTCGTATCCGCTTCACCGCCTGAAAGCTCCTTCTTGGCTCCGCCGGCCATGAGGATAGCTGCCCATCCGCCCGGACCGGGATTGCCCGAACAGGCTCCGTCAGTATAGATTGTAACTTCGCTGATCACTGCCATATCGATACGGACAAGGGCTTACTTATTGCCCTTCATCTCCTGGGTCTTGTCATAAGCTGCCGTAACGGACTTGATAACCGCATTTCTCAGGCCGTTCTCTTCAAGAGCCATAACGCCTGCGATCGTTGTGCCGCCGGGAGAGCAGACCATATCCTTGAGTACTGCAGGATGAGTGCCTGTCTCAAGTGCGAGCTTGCCGGATCCTGCAACAGTTGCAGCAGCGATCTTAAGAGCATCAGCTCTCTTGATACCGAGGCTTACGGCCGCATCTGCCATAGCCTCAATGAAGAGCATGACATAAGCAGGACCTGTGCCTGATACACAGCCTATCGCGTCCAATGTATTCTCATCGCAGAGGATGGTCTCTCCGCAAGTATTAAGAAGCTTAAGAACAAAATCGGATTCCTCATCGCTCAGTCCGACGGGGCAGACTGCTGCCACACCAAGTCCTACCTGAGCGGGAGTATTAGGCATGATCCTTACGAACTTCCTGCCTTCACCAAGGATCCCTCCGATCCTTGCGCATGTAACTGCTGCTGCGATGGAAAGAACGATCGCACCGGGCTTTAAGCTGTCCTTGATGCTCTTCAACGCATCGTCAAAGTGAATGGGCTTAACTGCCATAAGGACATAATCAGCGTCCGTTACCGCTTCTATAGCGGAAGAAGCTGCGTTAACGCCAAGATCTTCAGCGCACTTTCTGCAGGCTTCAGTATATACATCAAAGCACCAGGCATCGGAAGGATTTATGACTCCTCCCTTAACAAAACCGCCCAAAAGGGCCTTACCCATGTTGCCTGTACCGATAACTGCCAATCTCATAGAGCTGCACTCCTTATATATTAAAATATAACGAGACAATCTTAACATTACCCTTGACAGAGTGCAAACCAACCATTAAACTGTTCGTTGCAAACACAGGGGAGTGGCTCAACGGTAGAGCAGCGGTCTCCAAAACCGCCGGTTGCGCGTTCAAATCGTGTCTCCCCTGCCAAAAAAGAAGGAGTTCTTAAGCCTTAAGAACTCCTTTTTTGTTTTTCATTTTGTCCCTATATCAGGATTTCTCCCCGCCCTCTTCCGTCTTGATCAGGCGGTGGATGGCACCTGCCGCGCCGCCCGCAGCCGTTCCTGCTTCCAGGGAAGAACCGCAGTTCTGACAGGTCTTAAGGTGATAATCGGCTTTGGCTCCGCAGTTCGGACAGTTGTTGTAATACCACTTGCTGCTGAGTTTTCTGTCGATGCCTCTTTCTGTTCTTTCCTTATTCTCTTTCGCCCGCCTGTCAGTAATGATCCTAACGGCACATTCATATAAGATCTTGTCCTTGGCCTTAACGAATACTTTGTTGAGGACAGCGAATGTCAGCGCCAGCACTGATGGCAGCAAGAGTACCGTGATATCGAAAAATGCAAAAGCCTCATCGGTCATGTAGGCCCTCTCGAAAAAAGGAATAACAAGTTCATAAAAGAAGATATTGCTGATGGCACAGATAAGACTCAGAACGAACCACACTGCCGGACTTACCCATATGATCCCCGGAGTTCTTTTTACAGTCTTAATGACTGCTTTCACATTCTCTACTCCGTATTCTTCTTCGGTAAATAAGATGCTGTATTTCTTACTGGAATGGTCATACCATGTTTCATCGCTGCCGTTACGGTTATCGGAATATTCAGCGCTCCAGACTCCCAGTTGGTCTGCTTCAGAATACTTATTCCTGAGTCTTCTGATCGCGGCAAACCTTTTCCTGTCCTGCATTGCGTTAGAAAACAAAAAGAACACTGCGATTACCATCACCAGCGTTACTATATGCATTACTGATAAGCTCTCCATCTCATCGATATACATAGCACAATAAGCAGCCGTATAAACGACCACCCATATCCACATGACGGAGCCTCCTCCGCCGCCTCCGCCGCCGCCGGAATCATAACTGCTGTAACCGCCGCCTCCACTGCTGCTGTGAGAGCCGCCGCCACCGCCTGAGCTGTGAAAACTTCCTGTATGCGTACTGCTGTCGTGGAAACCGCCGCTTGCCATGAGTATTACTCCTTTAAAGATATCTTGTGAACCGGCGATTGAGTACCGTTTTCAAAAGAATCAACTTCCAAAGAGGCTCCGCAGTGATCACAATGTTTAAGCACCTGTGAAGGATAAGCTCCGCAGTTCGGGCAGATATTGTAGTACCATTTATTGCTGAGCTTAGCGCTGATCGCATTTTCTTTCTCAAGCTTTTCTGCTGCGGCTTTGTTGTCTTTAACTACTCTGACCGCACACTCGTATAAAAGGTTGTCTTTTACCTTGGTCAGAACAAAGCTTCCGACAGCAAAGAGCAGACAGAGGATCGCCGGAAAATAGAATACAAGATGATCAACAAAAGCAAATGCAAAGTCAGTCATTATAGCGTGTTCGAAGAACGGTATTACCGATTCATAGAAAAAGAATGTGCTGACCAGGCAGATGATAGATAAGACCAGCCACACAAAGGGACTGACCCATATGATCTTCGGCGTGCTTGTCATCGTCTCGTATGCTTTTTCCGCATTCTCGTCGCCGAAATCAAGGTCATAAAAAGCAATGAAATAGCACTTGTTATAGCCGTACCATGACTTGGAATCGGTTTCGATCTTTGATACGGAATCGCCTTTCCATATATAGGTAAGATTCTTGCCCGGCCCGTATTCCTTAAAAAACGCCAGCGCTTTGGTCCTGTGATATTCACTGATGCTCTTGATCAGGAAACCGCTGCTTACAAGAAACATAGCCAGATTAATGAGGTTCAGCCCGGGAATCTCGTTATGGGCAACCTTCATCAAAAAAGTAATGATGCCTCCGATTACAGCTGCTGCCAAATAAGCAAAAAGGACAACCCCATCTCCGGGATCTCCGTCGTAACTTCCGTAACTGCCGCCGCCTCCACCGCCTCCGGAAGAACCGCCGCTGAAAGAACTGCCTCCGCCTGAGCTGTGGAAGCTTCCCGAATGAGAACCGCTGTCATGAAATCCGCCACTTGCCATCTTCTGATCCTATCTGCAGTTTACGCTTTTTTATCCTTGCTGCCTTCGATTATCAGCGAAGCACCGCAGAACGAACAGACATTCTTGTTCTCTTCTCTTACGGCACCGCACTTCGGGCAATTCGTGTAGTACTTATGCTTAAGGAATTCCGCTTTCTCGTCCAAAGCCTTCTGGATCTCATTATTCTTCTCAATGAGCTTTTCCGTCGCCTTCTGCTCGGTTTTGAGATGATAGTTCTTCATGTAGAACCTTCCTGCGATGATATAAGCCAGGAACAGCACCATAAAGATCACGGGAGTATAGAACGTAAGGTAATCGATAAATGTGAAAAGAGGTCCGTCATCCATCGATTTTTCGAAAACAGGGATCACAAGTTCATAGTACCAGTTCGTCATGAACAGGATAAGAGTTACGGCAATCCCGATAATTCCTATGAGTAATGAGTGCTTGAAAAATCTCATCATTTATCCGTCTTCTCCTTTGCTTGATCCTCTGTAACCTGATTGCTGCTCTTATTATATTCTACGACACGATGGTACATAGAAGGCTTTCCGCTGCCATAAAAATCCGACTCTAAGGAAGAACCGCAGTTTCCGCAGACCTTATCCTTCTCAGATGCTTTTGCGCCGCAATTAGGACAGATATTGTAGTACCACACCCGGCTTAATGCGAATTTGATCTTTTCTTGGGTCTTAAAACGTCTTGCTACAGCTTTATTGTCGTCAACGATCCTTTTTGCACACTCATAAAGAAGATTGTCCTTGATCTTAACGATTACCAGACTGTACACGGAAAGGATCAGGCATACGGCCGTAGGAAGGAAGAATATGAGATAATCAATAAACTTAAATGCCCAATCCGTCATGTTCATCTTCTCAAAGATCGGGATGACCGCTTCATAGAAAACAGAATTCACCAGAAATAAGATCACCGAAATAACAAGCAGCTTATACGGACTGATCCAGACGATCCCGGGAGTCATTATCACCATATCGTAGACCTTCTGAGAATTCTCGTCTCCGAAATCATTGTCATTAAAATCTATGGCATATGTTTTACCTTCTCCGTAAAACGATTTGCCGTCAGTCGTATCTTTATTTTTCAGTTTCCTGCTCCAGACCCTGGCCGGTCTCTTGTACGGGCCGTTTTTCAACAGATCTCTGACAGCTTTGGTTCTGCCGTAGCTCTTGATACCAAAAAACAGCAGAATGCCGCATACGAGGAAAACCGGAGAAGTTACAGCATTCGCTCCTGAAAAAATGATTACGGCTGAAGAAGCGAAAACCGCTCCACCCGCAAAGACAAACAGTGCAGCCAGTCCGCAGATTAAAATGACCACTCCGGCAGGACCCGATAAGATGTCTGAATCATAGTCTGACCCGTAATCGGACCGTGAGTCTAACCAGGAATCCCTGCTGCTGCCGGAGCTGTGAAAACTGCTGCTTCCGCCGCCGGAGCTGTGAAAACCGCCTCCGCCCGAACTGTGAAAACCGCCTGAATGAGAACTGCCCCCATGAAAACCACCGCTAGCCATCTTTACCTCCGTTCAACAGCCTATTTCCCGATGTCAGTTTTTACCGTCCTCTTTAATCTGTCTTATGGAATACAGGTTCTTGTCGCCTTCCATGACCTCCAGAGAACTGCCGCAGCTGACACAGTGCTTAAGAGCTGAAGAAGACCTGGCTCCGCAGTTAGGACAGATAATGTGATACCACTTCTTACCCATCTCGTTTTTGATAAACGCTTCCGTCTCAGCGGTCTTTTCCTCTGTCTGGATCTCAGATGCTAATCTTACCGCGCACTCATAGAGGATATTGTCCCTGACCTTAACGAAAACAAGGCTTAATACGGAACACCCGAGCGCAAGGACCGACGGAAGATAGAATGTTAATTCATCGAAAAACATAAATGCGGAATCGCTCATGATCATGTTCTCGAAGATCGGTATTATGCTCTCATAGAAAAAGAAATTCACAAAAAAGATCACGATGGAAATAATGAGCCACGTGCCGGGTCTCATCCAGACGATCCTTGGCGTTCTCTTCATGGTCTCAAGGACTTCCGCACTGTTCTTTTTGCCCTGGTCGGCACCGGCAAAAGAGATGCGGTAGCTCTTGTCGTTTTTGCCGGCCCAGGTTCTTTTGGAGCCTTTTCTTTCATAGGTAAATGTCTCGCTTCCCACATAAGAACTAGACGAACCGTCTCTGCGCAGATCAACGAGTGCTACAGTCCTTTCAGCCTGCTTAAAGCTTGGAATAAACAACAATCCTGCCAATATGAAAATACCGAGATTGAGCAGGTTAAGTCCCGGAATATATCCCTCGATCAACGCGTTAATCGAGGAAACAGCAAAGGTTAAGCCTGCACAGAGAAAACAGAAAATAATTATAGAACAGCCGCTCATATCATCGCTTCCGCCGCCGGAATAACTTCTGCCGCCGCCGGAATAACTGCCGTGGGAAAAGCCACCGCTGTAATGACTGCCGCCGCTATAGTGACCTCCTCCTCCGAATGAGTGTCCTCCTCCAAAAGAGTGTCCGCCGCCGGAATGGTGTCCGCCGGAATGAAAACTTCCTCCGTGATGTCCTCCGCTTGCCATAAAACTACCCCCGCAAAATCTGCTTCCGATTTAAGAATAAGATTTGACGGGGGTTTTGTAAATAGTCAGTGATTATTGGTTATTCAGGTAGAGGACGCAACCGCCTCTGTTACTGATTCAGATGCGGAAGGCGAAGGAAATTCGGCTTCGATATTCTCTCTTATCTGTGATTCATTGATCGCTGATCTCGGAACACAGTCGATAACGATATAAACGATCTCACCGCCGCCATCGGCAGTCTTCTTTACGGCAACAAGCCTGTATGCATAGTCACCCTTTACATAGAACCTGGCATCACCGTTATACTCGTTCATCATCTTCATGCCGATGTCCATAGCCTGATACATGGAAAGTTCAGGATAAAGGGCACTAATGACATTGGAAGCGTAAAGCCATACGGTATTGAAATCATCATTTGCATACTGGACATAGACCCTTACGTAAGCGAGATTTCCGTCGCTCTTTCTTGCTGCGCCTTCAACGCCTCCGATAGAAGTGTACTTGAAAGGTCCGTTGAAGAAATCAGCATAGGTGCTCTTAGCAGTGATAACAGCCTTATCGCCAAGGACGCTCGGCTGAGATGTGATATCGACATATTCAGGAGACCTGAAAGTGATATCCACGCCGTTGTTAAGAAGGGATGCGGCAACCTGGCCGTTATTGTATCTTGTCTGGAAATCCGAGAGCGTAAGGCCCATGGAAGGTGTCATCGCATTGGGAAGCATGAAATAGATACCGGCAACAATAAGTGCCAGGATAGCAAGGATAATGCATACGGGAATGATCGGATCTTTCCTGCATTTTTCAATGAAATGAAGCTTCCTGAATGCCTCTATTTCTCCGGGATCTTCAGATGCTTCGATATCCTCTGATACGGTCTCTTCAGCAGCTTCAGAAGCCGTCTCTTCAGCTTCTTCAGCGATCTCTCCGTCAGTCACTTCATCTGCCGTATCGATGATCTCCTCTGCTTTTGCTTCGAGTTCATCTTTGATTTTATTCTCATTCTGCTGGGGCTTTTTGCCCTTGTTCTTAGATTTAGACATAACTAGGAATCCTCCGGTTTAACCCTGATATTATAAAGATAAAGACCGCTCTTGTAAAACAAAAGTCCTTCAAAGCCTGCAAGGTCTTAAAGAATCGTGTACAATATCTGTTATAGGAATTGATTTTAAGGGGGATAATACAATGCCGCATCTTTTGATCTCAGGAGGTACCAGAGGGATCGGCAGAGCATGCGCGGAGCTTTTCGCGCGCCAGGGATATAAGGTATCATCGCTCAGCCGCTCAGGCAGGCCCGACGACGCCATCGCAGGCGTAGATTACTATGCCTGCGACATCAAAGATTTCGAGAACGTTGCATCATGCGTTAACAGTGCGCTCGAAAAGAACGGCCACATAGACGTGCTCATCTCTAATGCCGGAATATCCGTAACAGGCCTTGCCCAGGACATGAAGTACCGTGACTACAGGGATGTAATGGACACTAATTTCGGCGGCCTTTTCAATCTCGCAAATGCAGTAATACCCGATATGGTACAGCAAAAGCGCGGTGTCATACTCGCCGTATCTTCAATGTGGGGACAGACAGGAGCATCATGTGAATCTTTATACTCGGCAAGCAAAGGTGCCGTCGATTCATATGTCAAGGCACTCGCCAAGGAACTCGGACCTTCAGGCATAAGGGTCAATGCCGTATCGCCCGGAGCAACTGATACAGACATGATGAAGTGCTTTGGTGAAGACGACAGAAGAGCCATCTGCGAAGACACTCCGGTCGGCAGGCTCGGTGAACCGTCTGAGATCGCCGAGATGCTTTATTTCCTGCAGTCCGATAAGGCTTCGTTCATAACCGGACAGGTCATCGGAGTAAACGGCGGATACCTGATTTAATTGAATTATCTCTTTTGAGAATATAAAATATTTGAAGTCGTGTCTTTTCATGGGACACGTACACTATGCCTCAGAAAGGAGAGGACTTATGGCTACAAACAACTATTCCAAGATAACGCCTGAGATCCAGCGTCTTGCTGAGATCTGCAAGTCAAATGCCATAGATCCTGAGCTCTACACCACCTATGATGTCAAGCGCGGCCTGAGAGACATTAACGGTAAAGGAGTTCTTACAGGACTTACCAGGATATCCGAAGTCAACGCCACAAAGACCGTTGACGGCAAGACTGTTCCTGCACCCGGCGAACTGTTCTATCGCGGAATCAACGTAAAGGAAATGATCAAGGGACAGCCCGAAGAGATGCACTGCGGTTTCGAAGAGACCACATATCTTCTGCTGTTCGGAAAACTGCCTAACGAGCAGGAACTCAGAAACTTCAGGAGTCTTCTTGCAGAATCCCGTTCGAAGATGCCCAAAAACTTCTTCAGGGACGTCATCATGCAGAAGCCTTCATCTGACCTAATGAACAACATTCAGAGAGGCGTTCTTAACCTGTATGCTTATGACACGCAGGCTGCAGACACTTCTATTCCGAATGTCTTAAGGCAGTCTCTGGAACTGATCTCCATCTTCCCCAGCCTTGCCGTACACAGCTACAATGCTATGAAATATTACCTTGACCGTGACTCACTTGTAGTCCACAGGCCAAGGCCGGATCTTTCCACTGCAGAGAACTTCCTCTACATGTTAAGACCTGACAATAAATTCACACCGCTCGAAGCAAAGATCCTGGACGTTTCCCTCATGCTCCACGCAGAGCACGGCGGCGGTAACAACTCGACATTTACGACCCACGTCGTAACGAGTTCCGGTACAGACACTTATGCAGCAGTTGTTGCAGCTTTGAGCTCCCTTAAGGGACCAAAGCACGGCGGCGCGAACATAATGGTCGTCAAGATGTTCAAGGAACTCGAGAGGAGCATTTCCGACTGGGAAGACAACGATGAGATCCTGGCTTACTTAGAGAGGATCCTGCATAAGGATGCCTTCGACCGTTCCGGCGTTATCTACGGCATGGGACATGCGATCTATTCGATCTCCGACCCGAGAGCACAGATCTTCAAGCGTTACGTAAGGGATCTTTCTGCCGAGAAGGGCCGCACAAAGGAATTCGAGTTCTACGAGAGAGTCGAGAAGCTCTCCGCAGACCTTATTGCCGCAGAGCGCAAGATCTACAAGGGCGTTTCTGCAAATATCGACTTCTACAGCGGCTTTGTATATTCGATGCTCGGTATCCCGATGGAGCTCTACACTCCTCTTTTCGCGATCGCGAGGATCTCCGGGTGGTCTGCGCACAGGATCGAAGAGCTCAACGGCAAGGGCAAGATCATAAGACCTGCTTACAAGAGCGTTCAGGAAAGAGTCGAATACCATCCGATAGACGAGAGATAAGATATTGATTTGTTTTTCTGAGCCCGCTGAGTTTTTGGCTTAGCGGGCTTATTATTTGGTTGGGCTATACTTCACCATTTTTGCAACATTATCTCCTTATCATCTGTATTTAGTTTAGAATCACTTATTCAGGAGGGATAACTATGCGCAAAAATGAGTGCTTAAGGGTTACTGCTGTTGCTTTGGCAGCCGCAGCTTTATTATCCGGTTGCAACGCAAACAATATAGAATCGACAAGCTCAGTCCCCGCAAGGGACACGGCCGGAACAACAGAAGAATCCGTGACTGAAACAACAGGCACTTTCAATCACGGCTATTCTATTTCCGAAGCATCCACAGACAGGCCTTATGAGATAAAGCGTTCTGATGATGTCATTACAAATAAGGACCAGGCTTTAGAATACCTGAAAACTTGCGTTGAACTTCCCGGAAAAGATTTCGAATTCGTACTGACAGATACATCAGAAAACGACCCCGGCGCATATATGTGGTATGAGTTCACATTATGCTATAAAGACTTTATTGTCATGAACGCTGAATTCATGGTTATCACTTTTACTGACGGTACAATCTGCGAAGGCAGATCACCGGTATTAACATGTACTTTTGCCGATCCCACTGACGTGATCGATAAGGATGAAGCGCTCAAGATATATGCCGGAAACTATAAAGATGACCGCGAATACAAATATCTTGAAAAACTCTATTGTTTTTCGGGCAAAGGAAACAACGAATGCCCTTTCGTATATAAATTCAAGTACGACTGCGGTAATGATCTGGAAAACAACACTATATTGATAAATGCGAAAACCGGAGATATGGTCGGCTGCTGGCCGGATGCCATTGATTAAATGGAAAGAGGCTGCCCTAAGGCAACCTCTTTTTGAGAAACTAAAAACTTACTGTTGATAATTGCAGGAATTAAGCTTCCTCGTCAACCTTTCCGAAAAGGTTAAGTCTGAAAAGCATTGCCTCGTCGTCAGGATCAGAGCAGGAGATCTTTGCATTGCAAACGATACCGCCTTCGATGAGCTTCATGATGCCTGTGATCTGGCTGAGCTTGCTCTTAAGGTTGAAACGGTCGCCCTCGTCTGTAAGAAGGATTACGTTTCCCTTGCACTCGTCAAGTGCCTTCATAAGTGTTGCAACATCAATGTTGTCTAAGTAAAATGCTTTCATTATGTAATACCTCCTAAGTATCAGTTTTATGTCCTTTTACTATCCCCAAAGGCTTTCCCTTTGGACAGCCTAATAGTACACTTCCTCCCCGCTTCAAACAATTCATTTGTTAAACAGATTGCATAATCAAAAGGTCTCGTTTTTGTGCACAATGCACAATACGAGACCTTTAAAACAATCAATGCGACAAATAGTCAAAATACGCTAAATCACTCGCTTATAAGCTTATTTGCGTACTTGCTGTTATCGAATGTAGCAAAGTAATCGTTGAGTGTCTGGGCTCTTCTGATCTGCTCTACGGAACCGTCCTCTTTTAAGAGCAGTTCTTCACACCAGAGTCTTCCATTGTAGTTATAACCCATCGCGGAACCGTGAGCGCCTGCATCGTGGATTCCGAGGATATCGCCCATGTCGATCTTGGGGAGCATCCTGTCGATAGCGAACTTATCGTTATTCTCGCAGAGGCTTCCCGTAATGTCGTACTTGTGGTCACAGGGCAGATTCTCCTTGCCGAATACAGTAATGTGGTGGTAAGCACCGTACATTGCAGGTCTCATGAGATTGGCAGCGCATGCGTCAACCCCGATATATTCCTTATAGATGTGCTTCTCGTGTATTGCCTTCGTGATCAACATTCCGTAAGGAGCGAGCATGAATCTTCCCATCTCAGTGTAGATAGCGACATCACCCATGCCTGCAGGAACGAGAACGCGCTCGAACTGCTTTCTTACGCCTTCACCTATTGCCATGATGTCATTCTGGGGATCCTCAGGCCTGTATCCGATGCCTACGCCGCCGGAGAGGTTTACGAATGCGAATTCGATGCCGACCTTCTCAGCGATCTCTACAACGAGCTCGAAAAGCTGGCCTGCAAGTGTCGGATAGTACTCGTTTGTAACAGTGTTACTTGCAAGGAATGCGTGGATTCCGAACTTCTTTACACCGTGCTCCTTGAGCTTTGTATATGCTTCGATAAGCTGGTCTTTTGTCATTCCGTACTTGGAATCGCCCGGATTATCCATGATGCCGTTGCTGAGCTTGAATACTCCGCCCGGATTATATCTGCAGCTCATTACTTCAGGGAATTCGGGGCCCAGGATCTGCTCTAAGAAAGGGATATGCGTGATATCGTCAAGGTTGATGATGCCGCCTAAGTTGGCACAGAGCGCATATTCTCTTGCAGGAGTGTCATTTGACGAGAACATGATAGGGCCGCCTACAGCGTCTGCAAGGATAAGCTCAGCCTCGGAAGAACAGTCAAAACCGAATCCGTAATCGTTGATGATGTCCAGGATATAAGGATTAGGTGTTGCCTTTACTGCGAAATACTCTCTAAAACCCTTATTCCAGGCAAAAGCTGCTTTGACGCGTTCGCAGTTCTCACGGATCCCCTTCTCATCGTAAATATAGAAAGGCGTGTGGTGTGTTCTGGCGATCTCTTCGATCTGGCTCTTGGTAACAAAAGGCTTCTTTTCCATATCTTTCAGTTCCTTACGTAAAAATCAGTATGAGGTAAATTAACATTTTATTAAATGAAATACAAGGCATTTGTGCTATATTTACTTTTGAAGAAAACCCGTGCTTTCTTCAGCATTTTTAGTGCTTTTTGAATAAGGGAGGAACAACAGATGGACAATTATAACATTCCTGAGGAGTACCGTCCGATATCGATGTGGGGCTACTTCGGATATGAGATCTTATTCTCTATCCCTGTAATAGGCCTTATCTTCCTCATCATTTTCGCGATCGGCGCAAAGAACATCAACAAGAAAAACTTCGCAAGATCCCACTTCTGCTACACGATCATATGCTTCCTGGTATTCATCGTGGCACTCGCTATCGTGCTTGCGACAGGTGCAGTCGAATCGGTTCAGACCTGGTTCTAAATCTATCCTTCTTCAAGGACAGATTCGACAGCCACATCGTCCTCATAATCGAAATTGCCCGTAATCCCGTAACCGGTATTAGGCACGAAGTTCGAATATACGAAGTCAGCAGCGATAATCATCACAAGGGCCACGGCCAAAGGCACGAGGATCTTTCTGTTTATCTTGCGGATAAGATTATCGAGGAGCGGCGCAAGGACGTAGATGAACGCCAGGCCGCAGACGCCGAATACAAAGAGGCCCTCGGCACAGATCCTGCTGTTGAGGTTAAGGAAATATCCGCTGTAATCCCACCATTTCTTATTGAAGGCTGCTTCCAGGAACCAGCTCGTGAAGTATTCCACGGCACCGCATGAGATGATGGTCGAGAAGAAGAATACAACCGGTCTTTTGCGCACGCGGTGAAGTCCCATGAGAACGATAAGTCCGCCAAATCCGTAGATAGGAAGCCACGGTCCGTGATTAAAGCCTCTGTTGATAAGCTGGCCCTTCATGAGGAAGTAATAGAAAAGCTCCCATGTCCAGCCGAAATTCGAAAATATAACGAACAGCATAGCAAGTGAGGACAGCGAATAGTGCCTCATGTAATGGATATTGTCCAGAGCCTTGATCCTTCGCTGCTCAGGGATCGGAGAAAGCCTTGAAGGATAGACAAGCCCCGTTGCTTCCTTCTCATATGCCTGCATCTTCATCCTGTGAGCCTGTCTGTTCTCGTATTCGATCTCTTCCTTGCTGTTCCAGAGAATGACACCGAAGTTCTTTGCGAAGAACTTCTCACGGCGGCCTTCAAGGTGCTCGAGCGAATAATCATCCTTTGAGATCTCGGCAAGAACATCGGAATATACATCGGCCAGGGTATTGGAATCTGCTCTGACGAAGAGATACTCATCATTAAGCATTTCAGTTCCGCGTATGCCCTTCTCTTTTGCATGCTTTCTTATCTGCGCATAATACTCGGAATAGCAGCAGATCATGTAAGGGTTGGAGAAGAAGATATTGGACAATCCGAATGTGAAGCTTCCAAGAATATACCAGCCCATAAAGGACATGCTCATCATGAAAAGCTTCCATTTATTACCCCTCATCATCAGCCAGGAAAGCTTCGCAGCTTCGAAGGGCTTGATATCGGGGTTCTCGGCAATGATGTAAGGCATCAGGAAAAAGCCGTAGTGAACGATCGGGAAGCCTATGATTGTCGACATTCCGAGCAGTTCTATCGCGGTTCTAAGCGCCATCGTAAACGATGCTCTGATCCACCTCTTCATCCTTATGAAGAACAGGTATCTCGAGAAAGGGATCCTCTTATAGGTACGGCCTTCCAGGAAGATCCTTCGGTTTACGGCAATGTATAAGTTACGGATAAAGAGCCAGGCAAATGCCGCTATTACCGCAAGAAGTATTATCAGCAACAGCTTCCCGACATTTCCGAAAGCTATGAACTGAACAACGACTGAATAGAGATTCGATACGATCGTTTCTTCAGTAATGTAATTGATCACCTGGTTAAGCACGCCCCTGGTCCTGCCGAAGATCTTATTGGCGTTGTCGTTTTCCAGGGTCTTGCTGTAAAGGAACTGCTTGACATCGGTATATAAAGAGTCAGCATCTGCGTCGATGGACTTATAGGCATTCTCGATCCTTCTGACATCTTCCATTCCGGTAAGTTCGCAAAAAGCATCGACAGCGTCGGCAACGACCTGTCTTCTTACCGTGATGAGGTTATCTGAAGTAAAGAACTCTGCCTGGATAATGAGTGAGAAAAGACAGGCAACAACGTACATCAGATAATGATGCTTGAAGTTGTTTTTTGCTTCCCGCTTAAGATCTTTGCGGGAAAATACAAAACTGTCTTTTGTCTTTTCCAAGAACTCACCCCTTCCACCGCATATCATAACAAAAAAAGCCGTGCAAATCTTTATTAAAAACAAAAGAATTGCACGGCTCTGTATTAGTTAACAGCTACGGATACGGGGTGCATCCGCGGGGGCAGGATTACATTGCTGTATATCCGCCGTCTACAGGGAGATTTACGCCTGTTACGTATGTTGTTGCAGGAGATGCGAGGAAGCAGACTGCTGTATCGAGCTCGCCGTCGTTGCCGTATCTCTCAAGAGGGATCATTGTTCTTGCATTAGCCTGGAAGAACTCGGAATCCAATGTCTCCTTTGTAAGAGGGCTGTAGAAGTAGCCGGGGCAGATAGAGTTTACTGTGATGCCGTACTTACCCCACTCGGAAGCCAGAGCTCTTGTAAGATTTACGACGCCGCCCTTGGCTGCGTGATAAGGAGATGCGGGAGCGACCTTGTTGCCTACGAGACCATACATTGAAGCGATGTTGATGACTCTGCCGTACTTAGCAGGGATCATAGCCTTCTTGGCGATCGCTCTTGCCATTCTGAAGGATCCGAAGAGGTCGATGTCGATCTCGTTCATGAACTGCTCATCAGTGATGTCTTCTGCAGGTGCTACAGCGCCTGTGCCTGCATTGTTTACAAGGATGTCGATCCTGCCCATCTTTGCAAGGATCTCATCAACTGCAGCGTCAACTGCTGCCGTATCAGTAATATCGAGCTTTACTGCGAGTGTCTTAACGCCGTATGTCTTTTCGATATCAGCGCAAACCTCATCAAGCAGATTCTGGCGGCGTGCAATGGCTACGATATCACAGCCCTGATTTGCAAGAGCCTTAGCCATCTGAACACCGAGTCCTGTAGAGCAGCCTGTAATAACAGCAACTCTTCCCGTAAAATCAAAAATGTTAGCCATATCCATTCCACCTCATAAGTTTATTTTGCGGAGCACTTCTTAACTCCACAGAAATTATACAAAAGTCAAATGGTCTCATTAAGTCAAAAAGCGTTTCTTTTTCAGCAATTTCAGTCTTGCTTGTGTTGTTTCCATTAAGATTTAATCTCGTTTAGACATAAAGGCTCCATAATGATTTTCAATTCATGCGGAAAAGAACCTTTACGGGGACAAAATGTTATAATGGTTTTACTTAATAAATTCAGTAGGAGGATTTAGAGTTATGAAGTTTTTTATTGGTAAGTGTGGAACTGTTGTAACCAAGCTTTTCGAGACCGATTGCGAAGGTGGTCATCTTGAAGAACTCATCCCCAACACTACTGATGCTGCAGGTGAGAAGCACGTTCCCGTTATCAGCGTAAACGGACAGGAAGTTACCGTTGCTGTCGGCGAAGTCGCTCACCCCATGATGGATGCGCACTACATCACTTTCATCGCTTTGGAGACAGACAAGGGTGCCGTCATAAGACAGCTTAAGCCCGGCTCCGAGCCTAAGGCAGTCTTCACGATCGGTGCTGACGAGAAGGTCATCGCAGCTTACGAATACTGCAACCTCCACGGTCTGTGGAAGGCTGAAGCTTGATCTGATAAGGCTGTAATCACCGATGAGATCTCCGGGACCCGAAGTTGGCGGCAAGCTTTCTAAATCAGAACTTGCCATCCTGGTAATATCGGCAGCAGTCACGATAACGATCGTGTCAGCCTGCTCTCCTCTTTACCCCTTCAATCCCTGGGACGATGCAAACTGCTTTTTTACGGTAGGCAGAGGCATTATCCACGGTCTTGTTCCATACAGGGACCTCTACGAACAGAAAGGCCCCCTGCTCTATTTTCTCTATGCTCTGGCTGCCCTGATATCAGAGAAGTCATTTATAGGCGCATGGATAGCAGAATGCGTCATGGCATCCTTGTTTGCGGTGTTCTCATGGAAGACCGTAAAGCTCTTTACTGAGCCTCCGAAGTTTGCAATCGCTCTGGTTCCCTTGTTTTTGGGACTTACTTATTCGACCAGACTGTTTAATTTCGGCGGCAATGCTGAAGAACTCTGCTTCCCCCTTCTTACGATCGCCTTATATCTCGGACTTAAAGCCATCGTAAAAGGTGACGGGCTGCCTTCGGGGAAGGATGCTCTTTTCTGCGGTCTCATCACATCGGCACTGTTCTGGATAAAGTATACGTTCATAGGCTTCATGGCCGGCTTCTGCTTATATATCCTGATCCTCACGATAAAGAGAAAAGAATTCAAAAAGCTCTGGGCTCTTGTGTGGAGATTTGCCGCAGGCTTCCTGATACTCACGGTCCCTGTCCTGGTTTATTTCCTCGCTAACGGCGCTCTTGATTCTTTATGGGAAGCATATTTCTACAACAACATATTCCTGTACCATTCAGGAGAAGCAGATTCAGCCCAGGCCTCTGTTCCGGTGATCAGGAATATCTATATCCCGTTATATGCGATCTTCAAGATGTCCGTAAAATATCCCAAGTTCGGAATACTGCTGCTTGCAACATTTGTATCCCTTTTCTTCATAGGAAAGGAATACAGGAAGAAGACCTTACTTCTCTTCCTGACGACATTCATTCTCTCGGCCGGGATAACATTTACAAGGAACACTTTCATCTACTATTACATCTATATCCTGGCAGGCTTTTTCGCTCTTGCATTGATTCCATTCTGCAAGGGCATGGCATTAATAAAGAAGTTCTTCAAGCAGAATCCTGCATTCATGCAGGGACTCATTACAGGCGCGCTTGTTGTTTTCTATGCCTTGATATTACTTTTGAACAAGAATACTTATCTGATATTCCAAAAAAAGGAATTCCTGGCGCAGTTCCGATATGCTGAAACTATCAATCAGACAACGGACGCCAGGATCCTTACTTACGATGTTATGGATTCAGGCTTCTACACTGCTGCAGGCCTTCTTCCTCAAAACAGGTTCTTCTGCTTCCTCAATATCGAATCAGGCTACCCTGCAATTCTTGAAGAGCAGAACCGACTGATCGAAGCTGGATACTTCGACTACATCGTTACTTCCTTCTCCTGTGAGTGTGACTGGGATAATTATGTTCTCGTCAGAGAGGAAACAGACACTTACGTTGACTACACCGGCGAGAAAGCTCTCGACGGGTACAGACTTTATAAGCGAATTTAAACTGAAACGCTTTTTCTGTTCCATAGTTTTCATGTCAGACCACCAGCCTTTCTACATAAGGATGTACCAGTAAAGGATTTACACCGATCTTAACGATATCTCCTTCCTTTACCTTGTTTTCTGTTACATCGACAGTCATGTGCGATACACCGATCCTGCCGATCACCGGACTCTTCTTACCATTTATCCATACATTCAATACAGGATCTTCGTTGATCCTCTTGAGAATGTTCTTCAAGACATTTATGAACGAGAAATCCATTACGCTCTTCTGGACAAGGCCGATCCCGCATCCCGTTCCGATCCTGACTACTGCAAGGGAGCTGTCCCTTTTCAAATAAGCTTCTCCGCTGTATCCGATGTGTTCGCCTTCGAGTCTCTCATATACGGAGAACACCTTTGATTCGAGCCATACGGCTTCCTCGAGCTCGTTGTTGTCAGCGACTTTTCCCAATATGGCACTGCCGACTCTTACGGCTTCGTAGCCCAGAGAACCGAACGTCATTGCAGCCTTGGAATTTGCGATGTGGCAGATTCCGGGTTCTACGCCTGCTGCCCTGATCTTCTCGAGCGCGAGCTCGAAAACACGTACCTGGTTCTCAACGCTCTTCTTATAGTTGTGTGTGCTTCCTGCCAGGTGCGAGAAACATCCTTCAATCGAGATGGAATCCTTGATCTTGCTGAAATCAAGCATATCATCGGCATTAAATCCGTATCTGCCGAGGCCTGAATCGATCTGGATATGAACTCTCGGCTTCTTTCCGGTGAGCTTATACACATCGAGCAGTTCAGGGATCTGATTCTCGCTTCCGAGAGCGATAACGACACCTAAAGATACCATCGTTACGAGCTCACTGAAATCGGAGATGGGAGTAAGCATCAGGATATCTTCCGTGCATCCTTCTTTTCGCAGTGCGATAGCCTCACAGGGAGCCGTTACAGCGTACATGAATATACCCTGATCCTTAATGATATGGTAAAGATTGGCTACGCCTAAGCCGTATCCGTTCTCCTTAACAACAGCGATGATCTTCGCTCCTGTCTTTTCCTTGATATACTTTACGTTGTTTATGATCGCTTCCTGCTTAATGACCAGAGTAGCGTCCTTATCAAAACAACTGTTATTCTGTTCATTTAAGATCTCACTGCACATAATGCAAACCTCGCTTTCTGTATACAAGGTTATTACTGCGTTTTTTCAAATCATCTTCATATCAGCATCAAAACGACAACAAGATTGAGAGAAAAAATAGGCTAAACTGTGTGAAAGAGATCAGTAAAAAACGCCGCAAAGCTATATGCTCAGGGCGTTTCAGGGTTTTCGCGCATGTCCGGAAAACCGGCATATCAAACAACTTGGAAGATGTAAAATTTTAGATACTCTGTCTCAGGCACATTCCAAAGTATGGGGTGGTCCGGTGCCTGTGTCCTTGCTTCGATCTGTCTTAAGCTGACGCTCGCATCCCTTGCCGCAGAAGAGAGCATCTTTCTGAATAATTCATCCGTCATGAAATGTGAGCATGAGCATGTCGCAAGGTATCCGCCTCTCGGCAGAAGCTTCATCGCCTTGAGGTTGATCTCCTTATATCCCCTGCCCGCCGAATCAACGGTCTCTCTGGACTTTGTAAAAGCAGGCGGATCTAAGATTATGTAATCAAACGAGTGATCCTTCCTCTCTGCCATCTTTGTCAGGAGCTCGAAAACATCCTCGCACACATAATCTATCTTATCTGTAAGTCCGTTGCGCTCTGCGTTCGCTCTGGCCATCTCTATGGCCTGTGAGGATATGTCGACACTGGTAACGTGAGCGGCGCCGTTATAAGCGCAGTTAAGGCCGAATGAACCCGTATGCGTGAAGCAGTCTAAGACATTCTTACCCTTGGCGATCCTGGCAGCAGCCAGCCTGTTATACTTCTGATCCAGAAAGAACCCGGTCTTCTGGCCGTTCTCCACATCAACCGAATACCTGATGCCGTTCTCCGTGATCTCGGTAATGCAGGGACAGTCCACACCGCCATACCAGCCTTTATAAAGCGTAAGGCCTTCCTTCTCGCGAAGGGCAAGCTCATTTCTCTCATAGATTCCCTTAAGAGGTTCTCCGATCTCTTCGAAAACATCCATAAGAGCCTTATAGATAATATCCTTATTAAGCTCCACACCGAGGCAGGCTATCTGCGTTACGGCGATATCTTCGTATCTGTCGCAGGTAAAGCCCGGTATCTGGTCAGCTTCTCCGTGTATCAGCCTGCAGCACTTGAAGTCATCTCCGGGCATGACAGTCTTCCTGTATGAGACCGCATAGAGCAGGCGCCTAAACCAGAACTTCTGATCAAAGACATCATTGCTGTTGCGGGATATTATCCTTACGGCGATCTTCGAATTTGAATTATAGAATCCCGCGCCCTGCCAGCTTGAGCCTTCAAAGCAATCAACGATACAGCCGTCCTTAAGTTCTGCATCTGATGAGATCTCATCCGCATATACCCACGGATGGCCATTCTTCAAGGATCTGGCTGCCTTCTGGGATATTGAGACTTTTGGGTAAATTCTCTCTGTCTTCATGCTGATACGACCTTATCAAGCCCAGGGATCAGATGACTTCGGAGCCCTGATCATGCCTAATATCATCTGATCTTCAACAAACCACTGGTTGGTGGAAGGCTTATGACGCATGGTAATAAAGCGCTTGGTATCAGCTCCGGATGATGTAAGAAGGATCCTCATCCTTCCGTCTGTATCCTGGTCAAAGCCTCTTTCCGTCTCGATCGTATAAGGCATGGAAGGTGTGTAATCGTTATCGGGTGATGTACCGCTGAAAAAGGATCTGACCACATGATCGCCGTCTGCCATTCTGTCTGCAATGAACTGCTTCTGATACTCAGTTACTTCATAAGGTCCGTTAAGGAAATCCAGCATCTCAAATGTCTCTTCCTTATTAGCGGAATAGTGCATCATGGCTGCAACAAAGAGTGCAGCGCCATATTCGGGTTCATTCAAAGAAGCTATGGGCAGTGCCTTAAGTTCTTCTACATTACAGGGAAGCTTATCGAAAGTAATGGTCATATTAAGATCCTCCATTATGCTTTGCGTTTATATCAAGCAGTTAAGATTATAACATTAAGACAGAGTATTCGCGTCTTATGTGAACACTCTGCCTTAATGAATACGGAGGTTATAAACAAATTAAACTGCGCTGAGATCCTCGGAGGGAAGGTCGTAAACTGTAAGCACGGAATCAAATGAGCCGACGATCTTCTTCACCTTATCGCTTCCCATGGAATATGTACTGCAGACGTAATTGACCGACTTCCTCTCATAGCAGCAGAGGATCACGACACAGGCATTCTCAATACTGTCACGCATCAGCGAATCAACCTTATCCCAGAATGTTCCGGAAGTGATATTGCACTTAACAGACCTCGTATCCACAGGAAGGAGCTTTATCCCCATCTCGTTAAGATAATATTCGCTTATAAGGTCACATGCCTTGCGAACATAACGTCTTATAGTCCTGTGGGTATAAAATGTCATCTTCGCAAGGGACTGCTCGGAACACCTGGTCCCCAGGTAACTGACGGCAACGTCATACTCATAATCCTTCATCCTGCCTGCGGTATACGCAAGCGCATTAAAGATATTGTCCCTTAACCTGGTATAAGTAACGGCGTGCTCTGCATATCCCTTATCCGCGAGCTCCCTGACCGCCTTATCGATCATATTCGGCCTTCTGAAAATGTCCTTCACTGTGCAATTAAACTCAACCATACTAATAACTCCTTAAAACACGAAAATACACTTGCCAAAAACGAACAAATGTATGTTATTCTTATGGAGTAATCATAACACCAAGGCAGTTGAATGTAAACAGGATTTGTGTGACATTTTACTACATCTTGGGTTTTGTAATATTACATTTCTTCGAAAATAACTATTAATCAGACACATATAATATATATTATATTAATATATATAGTGTATAGGGCTGCCCGGATATTCCGGACAGCCCTTTTCGATATTCCCTATTCCTTTAAGCCTTAAGCTTATGCTCCGACCGCAACAAGTACTGCCGACAGGATACAGATCGCGATGTAGGAGACAGTCGTGAAAATAACCCCTGCCCTGAAATGAGGCTTTCCGCGATGAACCGTGATGATCGTCATCAGTGCTGCAAAGCCCAGCGAGAGAGTAGCCCACATGGCGAGTATCCTCTTAGGCGTGTATCCGTAAATACTGTAGTACAATCCTATCTTGCTCATTGATATAACAGAGAAGATGATGTTCTCGATCATGAGGAGCGTAACAAGTATCTTGGCAGGCAGAGCGAACTTGCCGTCGGAATCTGTTTTTCCGAGAAGGATGATCGCAATGTACACACACATGTTTACAGCTGCGATACCGACCATCTGCCAGAAGCCTTCCTGCGCATAGCGTGATACGAGCATTCCGTCAGGAACATCACCTGCAAAGCCGCCTAACATATAAGTAAGCCTCTTAATAAAGAAGAGTATATATCCGATTACAAAGATGCCTGCGGCAGCATAGACCAGCGCGGAAGATACAGTCTTGCCACGTCCCTTGGTCCGTAGAAGCCCTGCTGCGACGCGCTTCTCTCTTTCCCCGTCAGATTTAGCGCTTCTTGACATAAGGCCGTACAGATAAAAGCACACCGGGATCGCGAAGATCATGCGTGATATTATCTCTTCTGCTCTTAAGCCTACCAGGTATTTTTCAAGATCATCGAAGATGGTCTCAAAGAAGATACCGATATCCTTATCGATCGAAGCCATGAGGCAGACCGATATGATCATCAGAACAGCCATTATGATGATGAATAAAACTGCGCTTAGATGATTCTTCTTAGGTGCAGCTTCGGTGCCGTCTTCGCCTTCCTTGCGAGGCTTTGCAAAGCATTTCCAGTCAACTACAAAGTTCGGGAAACCGGCAAATGACTTTACGTAGAAGCCGTGTATGAGGTCTGCCGGTATAAATCCGGAAGTCTTTCCCCCAAGCAGCAGGTCATTAGATACCAGCACGGAATATACTGCGCCAAGGTGCATTGCAAATAACGATACCAGCTCTATCTCGCCGAATACTTCTTCAGAAGCGATCGTGGCAGTAAGTCCTGCAAGGAACGTTACGACATACCAGAAAACCGTTCCTGAGGAAGGCTTTGTGCCGATGCCTCTCCTGCCCCGTCTGACTATCTCATTGACCGCAATAAAGAGCAGTGCAAATAACGGATATGCGATGTTGTACATAAAATTACCGCGGCCGACCGTTAAGGGTATATAGAACTCTTCCGTAAGCGGCGCTATGAGCCTTAAATAAGCGTATGCTAAAGGATAAGCCAGGAGGATTCCCAGCCTCTGCATAATAATCTTCTTATCCATTTGTGATCAGTCCTCCCTGTACTCGAGGATGTCCCCGGGCTGGCAATCCAATGCCTTACAGATATCGTTTAGTGTTGAGAACCTGACGGCTTTTGCCTTCTGGTTCTTAAGAATGGACAGGTTAGCCTGTGTGATCCCGACCTTTGCAGCCAGATCGCCGGAGGAGATCTTGCGCTTAGCCATCATTACATCAAGATTTACTATGATCATGTTTCTCCTCCTTTCCTCAGATCGTAAGATCCATTTCTTCCTTCATCGTGATTGCCTTGGCAAATACTACTCTGATGCTGAGTACGACAAGTGACATGAACAGAGCTACGATAGCAAGGATCCAGCCGCCGTTCCAGATAAAGCCGCATACGGTGCAATCAACCGCGATCCCGACAAGAGCACATGTAATGATCGTCATGATCTTGGTATTCTCTCTGTCGAAGACCTTGTCCTTGCTCATATTTGATAACATCTTAAATAGCGGGATAAGCACCAGATAACCGCCGATGGTTCCGATATAGAAGATCACCATAAGAGCGATGACTCTGGGGGTATCGAAAACCCCGGCCCATACGTAAGCAATATATTTAATAATGACTACACCGAAGATATCAGCAACAACAGCCAAAGCGGTAAAAAGTACCGTGGCTATCTTCGCCCATCTTAAGATAACGTCGTCATATCTCATCGGTTATTCCTCCTTGATAAAGATCAAAACATGTCTTACAGCATGAATACTAACATAGTGATTTTCGTTTTTCAAGAGTTTTTTATCGTTTCTCAATAAATATTTGCTGATTAGGGAAATAGTTTCATACGTCATTTCCCCGTAAGCGAAAAAGAAGAATCCATGAAACTGTTTATGTCTGCTGCCTGCTGATAGAAAAAGCTTGTAGACGGAAATGTAGACGTTATTTGCTGATTCCGTCTGCAAAATCGTCTACAAAGGCACTTGTAGACGGAAATGTAGACACTATTTGCTGATTCCGTCTGCAAAATCGTCTACAGCCTTCCGGATGATCATCCGCACCGGATAAACCCGGCGGGCTGACGGTCACCTTCGCCGGCATCACCATTTAAATTTGCTGTTGACCGCGGTAATTAATAAAATATTACTTAGATTGCGATATAATAACTTCAGCAAGTGTTGTATGCTTGTATGGAAGTTTAATTTACGAGGAGTACTTATGGACTATATAATCTCTTCTTCAAAGCTCAGGAACAAGGATATCGAGATCGTCTGCGGCAAAGACACATTAAGCGGTGTCAGGAAGATAGCAGCAAAGGTCTCAGGCGATATCAAGGCCGTATTCGGAACTGCACCTTCCGTTGTTGAATCCTCCAAGTGCAAGTCTCCGATCCTGGTAGGCCTTGCAGGCGACAAGCTCATTAAGGATACCGGCGTCGACACATCCGATATTGAGGGCAAGCGCGAAGTTTATAAGATCGAAGTTAAGGATTCAGCTCTTGTAATAACCGGAAGCGACAAGCGCGGCGCCATCTATGGTCTCTTCAAGCTCTCCGAGATGCTCGGCGTCTCCCCTTTTATCGACTGGCTTGATGTAAAGCCTCCTAAGATGACGACATTTAAGATCCCCTCCGATTACTGCATGGTATCGAAAGAGCCATCCGTAAAATACAGAGGCTTCTTTATTAATGACGAATGGCCCGCATTCGGTAACTTCTGCATGCACAATTTCGGCGGCTTCAACGCAAAGATGTATGAACATGTTTTCGAGCTCCTGTTAAGACTCAAAGGAAACTATCTCTGGCCTGCGATGTGGGCGGAGATCTTCCCTGATGACGGTCCGGGCCTTGCAAATGCAGAGCTCGCAGATGAGCTCGGTGTTGTCATGGGAATGAGCCACCACGAGCCGTGCTTAAGACAGGGCGAGGAATATAAGCATTTAAGAGGTCCCAAGTCAATCTACGGAGATGCCTGGAACTTCCTTAAGAACGAGAAAGGCATCACGAGATTCTGGGAAGACGGCCTCAAGAGAAGCGGCAAGTTCGAAAATGTCATCACCGTCGGTATGCGCGGCGAAGCCGATACCGCGATAATGGGCAAGGATGCAACGCTCAAGGACAATATCGACCTGCTCCGCAAGGTATTGAAGACACAGAATAAGCTCATCAGAAAATACGTAAACAAGGACCTTGATAAAGTACCGAGAATGCTCGCTCTTTATAAGGAAGTTGAGCCTTATTTCTACGGCGATGAGAAGACGCCCGGCCTTATGGGCGATCCTGAGCTTGACGGCGTAACCCTGATGCTCTGCGACGATAACTTCGGCAATCTCCGTACGGTTCCGACACCTGAGATGCGCAGTCACAAGGGCGGCTACGGAATGTACTATCACTTTGATTACCACGGCTTGCCTATCTCTTTCGAGTGGTTCAACACATCCAATCTCGCAAAGACCTGGGAGCAGATGACCACAGCTTTTGACTTCGGCATCAGAGACCTATGGATCGTCAATGTCGGCGATATCTTCAGCACCGAATATCCGCTGTCATTCTTCCTCGATCTCGCTTACGACTTCGACCGCTGGGGAACAACGAATCCGGACGCTCCGGCCGAATACACGAAGCTTATCGTTGACCGTGTATTCAGTTCGAACATCTCAGCATCTGACAAGCGTGCCATCCGCGAAATGCTCTCAGGCTATACCCGCATTACTTCCGCACGCCGCACAGAGGCGATGAACGACAAAGTCTATAATGCATTTAACTATAATGAGACATTTGATCTTCTTGAGGATATCGATGCGCTCATGAAGAAGTGCGACAAGATCAAGGCCAAGTTCACAGGCAACACGGAATTCGCTTTCTATGAGTTAGTCTGGCTTCCTCTGACAGCAAATCTCAATGTTCAGAGAATGTGGCTCCTGACCACTTTGAACCACGCGTTCTGTGAGCTTGGAAGCACATACGCAATGACGCTCGCCAAGGAGATCAACAAGTGCATCGCGTACGATAAGATCATTGTCGATGAACTTCATAAGATACATGGCGGCAAGTGGTACGGAATGGGCTTATCCGAACACATCGGCTTCAACAACTGGTGTGAGGAAGGCTGCAAATATCCTGTGGTGGGCACTTTCGAACCTGCCAATAAAGAAAGACTCATTACAACCATTAAAGGCTCATGCCAGGCAACAGAAGGCAAGTTCTGGACAGGCAGAGTCCTTCTTCTGGATCAGTTCCTCGATCCTTCCTGCGATGAAGCTACACTGCTCCTCAGCACAGCATGCGACAAGGACGTTAAGTTCTCCGTAGAAAACCCATGCAAGGGATTGATCTTCTCTTCTACAGAAGGCACCATCAAGCCTTACACACTTAACGAACTTAAGGTTAAGATCGACCGCTCTGCCATAAAGAAAGGCGACTCCACGGAGTTCTGCATCCACAGCGCTGACGGATATACGGTAGTCAAGGTTCCTTTCAACAGGGCTTCCGCATTCAAGGGCGAGAAAGTCCATCACTGGGTCGGAAGGAAAGACTACGGAGAAGACATCATCAAGGCAAATATCTTCGACAGATCGCTCGAAAAGAATGCGTTTGGAATGAACTACATCTCCATCCTGCCACTAGACTACAGCAAAGCGTATTCTTCTCCTTCATTTGCCGCTTACGGCGTTATCCGTGATTACAGCCGCGGCATGGATGTGATCAAGGCATATCCGCAGGATGAAGTCCTTGGCGTAAAGAACGCACCTTATCTTGAATATAAGATAAACGTTCCTGAAGAAGGCAAATACGATGTAACGCTCTATACCAACCCCAGCAATCCGTTCTCCAGAGAGCCGAAGATCCTGGTAGGCATCAGCGTCAACGAAGGCAAGCTTAAGAAGATCAACATGATCCCTGAAGGCTTTGCAGTTGGAGACGGCAATCCATACTGGTCACAGGGCGTTCTCGACAACGTCCGCAAGACTACGTTTACGGTAAAGCTTAATAAAGGATTAAATACTTTCAGCATACACTCGATCAATCCGAATCTCGTACTGCAGAAGATCGTGATATGCGAGGAAGGCGCCAAGATCCCTGAATCGTACTTAGGACCCAAACCGACTTACATGACTTAAAAGCAAACAGGCTGCCTCACATGAGAGACAGCCTGATTTCTTATTTCCTGATAAATATTTACGGAAGTCCTTTTACTTCATGCGTGCCGGAATACTCCCATTCTTCGGCCCGGAAGTTAAGGCTGGCAGAACCGTCTGCAGGATAAACGACATAAAGCTCTGTGCCTACAGGATATTTGTCCTTATCTTTTTCCTGAAGTATCAACCCTCTGCCGTTGGACAGATCTACTGCAGGCATACCGTTGGTTTCATGTGTGCCTGTGACCGTAACATATTCGATCGTATAATCCACGGTGATGTATTTCGCTATGGTCTTATCGTCGAACTTAGCCTTGGCAAGCCTCGTCTGTCCACCCATGGTGTTAACCACAAAACCGCCGTTGTCATTTATGGAAGGCAGCATACAGAACACGAAAATGCCTGCAGCGAGAACAATGACCGACATCACTATGGCAAAGATCTTTGCACCCGTATTCTTGTGATAGAAAACAGCATAAGGATCGTCCGGCATAACACCGAGCTCTACCGTGTCACCGACATAAGGCGTAAGCTTGCCAGTCCTCATATTGTCTTCCTGGAAAGCCTGATATGTAACGCCGTTTATCGTGTATTCGAAAACAGGAGTTCCGGTAATGTAATATCTGGGATGATTGATAGTGCTGCTGTTATTATTGCCCCCGTCAACCATCTTGATATAACCGATGCACTTGCCCTGCACCGTATTTTTCGAAGCCTTCGAAAACCTCAAGTAGCCAACGATCGTATAGACGATAAAGAAGAGTCCGCCAAGAACGAACCATGTTCCGCAGCCTGCTGCCATTGCCTTTGCATAGCCTATCGACGGTGCAAAAACCGCAGGGACGATTACGCCCAGTCCGAACGCTATGATGGCAGCTCCGGGAATAGCCTTTGGAACCTTGGAGTGCTGAGGAAGTTCCGGCGTTTCTTCATCTTTATTGCCCGGCAGGAAGAAAGCTATGCCGAAGAGAATGAACACTCCTCCAAATGTAAATATCAGAGCGGGAATCATCTTGTTTATTGAGAAGATGATCAGGAGTACAACAGCGATGGCAAATATAACTATCGGCAGGAACTTCTTAACAGTTCCTCCGGTTGTATCTGCAGGTTTAAATGTGGTGTGAAGATACTCCTTCAGATAATCCTTAGTCTGCTCATAGATGATCGAGCGCTCTTCTGAATCAGTCTCATGATTCGTGCTGAAATAGTAAGCCTTAAGATCCTCACGGAATCTCATAAACAATACCCCCTATCCACTTATTCCTGAGACTCATTATATCAGAAATAATTGATGAGCACATTACAACGTCAGCGGGAGCACGTTCTTCTCAATAAACTCGACCCTGTCAAATATCATGGGCTTAAACGTACCGGTCACGCCTACTGCGATATTGACCTCTCTGTTCACATAGATAATGTTTCCGCAGTCGCCTATCGCGGCATACACCTCCCTGTCCTCAAAAGGCTTATACCACAGATATCCGTAGTACATATACCCGAATCTCTCGCCGAGTTTCTGATATGGCGTGAGCATACTGTTTATCCAGCCAGAAGATACGATCCGGGTGCCGCTAAAACGGCCATCATTAAGCACCATATCGCCCATCCTGGCGAGATCTTTTGCAGATGCGCACAAACCCCATCCTGCAGTCACCGCACCTTGCGGATCCGAATACCATTCATTCTTCCTGGGACCTTTGTTCATGAAGAAATCGAACTGGTCTTCCTTGCTGCTGTCACCATGAATGGTATGTTCGGGAATCCCCAGAGGAATAAACAGATTCTTATTTGCAAAATCTATTAGCTTTTCGCCTGACGCTCTCTCGATAATGCCGGCCAAGATCTGTATTCCCAAAGTCGCATATCTGAACTCGCCGGTGATGCCGGTTCTTCCGCCCAGAAAATCCAGAGCTGCCTTGGTCCAGTCATCTGAAGTGCACACCTTCTTCCACGGTTCTGACTTACCTTTGTAAGGCGCTGTCATTGTAAGCAGGTGCCTTACGGTAACATCGTAGATTGTCTTCTCACCGCGCTTGACCTGATAGTCAGGGAAATAATCAATAACCTTGTCATCGATGCTTATAAAGCCTTTGTCAGCCGCTATACCGGCAAGCAGGGCCATGACACCTTTGGTCACGGAATTAACGTTAACAGGATCATCTGCCTTAAAGCCTCTCCAGCTGTCCTCATAGACAGCAGCACCGTTTCTCATTGCGCATATCTGGCATATGTTGCTCTCGTTTCCTTTGCTCTTTGAAACATAAGCATGGAACTCTTCTTTGTTCATTTCAGTCTCCTCTTAAGTAAGATTTGGACGTCCAAAAACAAGGCTAATATGATTAAAAATTGTTTTCAAGAGTTTTTTGAGATTGTATTTTACGATCTCTCAGACAGTATCGTCTTTACCCTGTTGTTCACTATGGGCAGGATATCATCAAGGCTCTTCTGGTCAACAAAATAAGGCGGAACTTCTTCTCTTATTACGATCAATACCGCAGGATCCGTATTATCGATTAGCGACCCGGACATGAGAACCTTCTTGTAAGATTCTATGATCGATTCATCTATTTTAGTTGACGGATTGGCTTTATTAAAACTCTCAATCGTATTTTTCGAGAGTGACTCACATGCCTTAATGCTCAGCGGATTGCTGACGCTCTTGCCAATTGTATTCTGAACATCATCGCTTAAGCAGACCTTGATAAATTCCCAGGCACCGTCAGCAACTGAAGAAGGCGCGGAAGCCGAGATCCCGATAGAAATACCTATATCTATCAATGGTCCGCGTCCGTCTGCCGACGGATATCCCAAAAGCGTCAGATTTTTTGCTTTTAACCCGTTACGGCTCAACAGATCATCCAGGCCGCTATAATACGCTTCATCAGCGTCTTGAGATATGTTGAAGGATTTATCGTTGACATTATTCTTTACATAGTCGCAAACAGCCCTGAATGATTCATTATCAAAGTTAACAGTTTTCCCGTTTATACAGGAATCATCAGCATATGAATACAAAGTCGTGAGGACTTCAAGCTGCGTCCCGCTCAGCGGATTGCCGCCGTTGCATGCCTCAGAAACGAATTTAACGTATTCATCGAAAGTAAATCCTGTCTGTCCGTCTCTGACATTGGATCTGTCGGTTAATATGCCTTTTACAGAAAAGTCCATTGGAATAAATAACAGTTTATCGTCAACTTTAGCTGCATCGATCACATTCGAGAAATAATCTGCTTCATTGATCCCGTTATTGCTTTTTACATACCTGTTCAAGTCTACAAGGTATTCTTCCGAATGGATCTGTCTGTAATCGCCCGCATACAGAACTATATCCGGACCGTCGCCCGAGAGCATGTCCGTGGCCAGCTGATTGCTGAGTTCAGAAGAACCGCTGTAAAAGATTCCGTTAACTGCATCATTGTTATCAGCATTGCTGTAATCCACATAATCAAGGATATTGAGTTTGTTTTCCAACTGCACATAGTATTTCTTATTTGTCTCGTTAAATACTCTGACTGCTTCACAGATAGAATATTCCAAATAAAAACTTCCGACTGTGCCTGCCGAAAGGATTATCCTGCCGGCATTCGGATTTTTATCTGCTCTCTCAAGGATGATTATTTCAGGAACATCTTTAGTTTTCCTGTGATCTTCAGAAAACAGCTCTTCATCACTTGTTTTCCTTGCGAACACAAACCTTTCATCTTTAACATAAAGAAGATCCGATTGCGTCAAATCTATTCTGTTGACGCTACAATCGTTAAAAGATAAAACCTCTGTCAATTCTTTCGATGCGAAATTAATATATTTCACACCGTAAGCATCTTTAACATATGTCTTCCCGCCAAACGATGACAGTCTGGTAAAATACTTGATCTTCTTAAGCCACTTGTATTCTTCGTCTTTATTCTTAACTTCTCCCGTCTCCAGGTTCAAAGAGATAAAGGCGGCTTTATCGGAAAAATTAACCAAAAGGATTTCTGTTTCTGAAACAATTATATAGTCACTGATACTTACTTCTGAAAACTGAGGGTCCTGCGACAGATCAACAATCTTGCTTTTACCGTTTTTCGAAATAATAAATGATGCCGATCTGAGTGAACTGTACCGGGATACTGAATAATCTCCGATAACCCAGGTTCCTTCATAAAAAGTGCCATTCTCATCCAGACCGCTGAATGTGCCTGCCGGAACGCCTTCAATCTCTTTTAATTCGCCAACAGTCCCTGTCTCAGGATCTATACTTAGCTGATAGCGTTTGCTTTCTTTCTCACCTTCAAGCAGAACATTTTTATGCATTCTGAAGACAACTTCCGTGTCACAGATAATAACATCGTCGATTTCTTTATCTAATAGCAGTTCACGGGCATCGAAAGAAGATATCAGGTCACCGGAAAAACTATAGTAATCAATATTATCAAACTGGTTATCAGGGTCAGATTTCTGATTTAAAATATCAATTACTCCTTCGGACCGTATAAGAACACCGTCCTTATATACTCCGAGAAAATCACAGTAGAAACTGTCCATTTTCTTATTCTTGTACTTTCCATCGAGCCCGGTTACTTTTGCATTAAACCAGGTGGAATCCCTGGATACCCTTTTGACTCCATCCTCGTCTTTGCCTTTGCATCCGGCAACAGATATGATCTGTGCGAAAACCAGAAGCATAGAAATGAGCACACTAACAAATCTTTTAATCCTATTATTTCCCATATAAATTTTCCCCAAACAAATTATGCACTAATTTAATGTGCCGGAAAAGACTTTTTCCATAAATTCATCTTATCTTTGTATCCCTGCATCCGACGATTCCGTAATAATCAGCATCGCAATTTGTTATAATGAATCCGGAATCTATTAATTAAGAAAGGGATACATATGTTACTTGATCAATTAACACCCGAAGAGAAGAAAGCCTTTTGGAATATAGCTAATTTACTTGCATCATCTGACGGAAGCTCAAGAGAAGAAGAATCAATCCTCGAGCAGTATAACGACGAGATGGGCACGGGATTTGAATACCCTGCTGCAGCTGAGATCGATCTGAAAAAAGAGCTCGACACCTTAAGAGGCAGCAGCGCCAAGGACCGTAAGATCGTTTATTTCGAGCTCTTCGGAGTTGCTTATGCCGATACCGCATTTGATGACAGGGAAAAGCAGATCCTTGATGAAGTCTGCCTTGCCCTTTTATTAACTGATGACGTCAGGGAAACACTCGAGGAAAGCGTAAAGACTATCTTCGATACATACAGAAAACTCGGAGATCTGTTTAATTCGTGAGCCTAAAGGGTGATTAATACATGAACAATGCGTTAGATCAAAAGTGCGATCTTCTTATAAGGAACTGCTCAGAAATCCACAGGAAATACTTCTTAAATGACAAGCTTCTGGCTCTGATGGCAAGCCTTATATTCACTTCGGAAGATAAAGAAGCCGATACCCAAAGACTTAAGGAATGCAAAAAGATCCTGGAGAAGAATACCGGTCTTTTATCAAATCTCAGGGCAAATCCCGAACTTGTCATCTTAAGTAAGATGGCACTGTCCGATGATCCGGAGAAATACATCAAGAACGTCTCGGAAGTCTATAAGAAGATCCACAAGGGAACTAAACTCGAGAACTCGTACATGGCTCTTTCTGCCGTTCTCATCTGTGATCTCGGAAGGCAGGACGAAGCAGATGACCTGATCGCCAAGGCAGACCAGATAAGAACTCTCATGGACAAAGCTCATCCTGTTCTGACATCTGCCGATGACACTTCATTCATTATGTTTCTCGCCCTTACCGACAAGAGCGCCGATACTATCGTGAAAGATATCGAAGAAGCATATGATTATCTTAAGAACACATGTAAGGTCAAGGCATCTTCAGACGCCGTTCAGGGGATAAGCGAAGTGCTCGCGATCTCTTACGGAGACACCAAGGATAAATGCGATAAGGTCGTAAGACTCTTCAATACTTTTACAGACCGCAAAGCCAAGTTTGGTAACGGCAGTGATTTTATCGTTCTCGGTTCATTGATCAACGTCAATACCGATACTGACACATTAGTCAATGAAGTATTGGAAGCTGAAGTGCGCCTCAAAGATCTTAAGGGATTCAAGGCCGATGAGATGGACAGACAAAAACGCATGATGTACGCTTCGATGCTCGTTGCCGAGACATACGGAATGCGGTCTGCCGTTATAAGCAATTCCATAATCAGCAATGCTCTGACTACTGTAATATCCAAGCAGATCGCATCGGCGATATCCATTGCCGTAAATATTGCCTCATCGGCAATTCCCGCAGCCGGCAAAAAAGATGAAGAAGATGAGAATAAGCCTTCCTGATCCGATTACTGTTTAAATCAAACACTTTTTTCGCTATTATATGGAAAGAATATAGAGGATAGGAGATCTTGCTATGGATACCATTCTTGCCGAGAACATGAAGAGGTTAAGAGAGAAATACTCGCTCACTCAGGAGGCCGTGGCTGCTTCTTTGGGCGTTCCGGACATCATGGTCTATAAATGGGAGGCCTGCCGCGCATACCCGGATAAATTCCTGATCAAAAGAATTGCGGAGTTTTATGAAGTCTCCGTTGATACGTTATTGGAAAAAGAGGTAGAGATTGCGCCTGAGGCTCCCGCATCAGACGAGCTCCCGGCAAACTGCAAGATGTGCGGCGGAGAACTTATCCATAATCATTTTGACGGCACATGCACATGTGCAAACTGCGGTAAAAAGCGTGCCATCATCGACCTGTATCCGGGTTATGTAAAGTACAACCGCATAATCACGTCAATTAAAAAGGCTAATACTATCCTGAACAACAGGACAACGCTTGCTGCGGCTGATGAGGCAAAGCTCCTCTTCAATCAGGCAACAGAAGAATGCAACAGATTTAACGATGTGGTCTCTTCCGATCTTATTAAGTTCTGCAACGAGGGCCTTGCAAACGTTAAGCGGTTTGAAGCCTACTGCAGAGGAAAGCATTTCTTTAATAACAGATCCTACAAGAGTGCCCTGAACGAATTTGAGAAGATCCGCGGCTACAGAGATACGGATGAGCTGATCGCGCGATGCAAAGGCAGACCGGGATCCGGAAAGAAAGCATAAAGTCACATCTCTGCATTCTGTTTTTTCGCAAAGATCAAATGATTAAAGAAGGCCACTTTCCTGTATTCATCCATACTGCAGGCCTTAGTCTCCAGTTCAAGCATAGACTGATACCATTCATCGGTGTACTTGATGTCGTTATTTGAGGATAAACCAAAGAATGTCCTTATTCCATATGTACCTGTAAGCGTCATTCTGTCTTTAAGAATGTCTGTAATCCACTCATTGCTGTACACGTCCCTTTTCCCGAACATGCTGTTCTCAGCTCCCTGATCCAAAAGGCTTAATGCAGTCTTGGGATCATCAGACATTACGGCGGTAGCCATAACCCTTCCGTAAAGATTGTGCTTCACGACCGATAATATGCCGCCCGGCTTTGTCACCCTTACCAGGTGCTTTAAAATAGCTTCTTTGTCATCTGCATACTCCAGAACATTATGGCAAATAACCAGGTCCATGGAATCGTCATCCAGATCCCGGAGATAATCTATTCCGGCACCGACCAGAGTATACGCATCGTCCCCAACGCGAAGAGCACGCATCTCAGCGTTCGGTTCTACAGCGGTAACATCATGAGACTTCGCATAATGATCTGCCGTGATACAGAATCCCGCACCAAAATCAAGGATCTTCAGCTTCTTACTGTCAGATACATCCAACTGTTTATAGATCAGCTCATAGAACATCCTGCCCCACGGCTGGTCAACCATACTACGGTAATTCTTTATAGCATCAGACATGATCAACCTTCCAGCCAGTATACGGCATAATCGGTTACGGGCACAAAGCCGTGACTTACAGCCATCTTAGATGACATACGGTTCTGAGCATCCCAGTGCACAGTAAGGCCCTTGCTCCTGCATTGCTTCAGCATCTCGAAAACACAATGATCTGCAAGACCTTTATGCCTGTGCTCCGGTTCAGTGAAAACGTCCAGTTCCACATGGTCTTCAAAAGATATAAAGCTCGAAGCTGCCGATACGACCTGTCCGTTATACATTACCGCAGCACCGGCTCCTTTTTTCGCAAACTCCTGATAGTCTGAATAACTCCGTCCGTGATCGAAAGGATGCATATCGAAGATCTCTTCTGTAAAGGGGCTCAAGCTGCACCCTTCCGGCAGTTCATTCAAGATCTTGGAAGATCCGGAACAAAACGGCTCCATGAGCTCTCTTCTGAGAATAAACTTAGCAGGCAGCTTTCTGATATATTCAGCCCATTCATCGCTCATGCATACGAGTCTGGACTCATACAGCAGATCCTTATGTTCCGCCAGAAAATCACTGTCCGGTATTCCGCACAGATACGTAAACATGGACTTATATATGCAGCCGCCGGGGAAGGAAACAGCCTGCCCGATCATTCCCGCCTCGCATGCTTTAAGTATAAGCGGCTTTACAGATAACACCCCCGCCGTCTCTTTATTCCATACCTCATAGATATCATTAGTTTCCATACATGAATTTCCCTTTATAATTCTGCAGATCAAAGTTCCTTGGTGATTATCTCAGCGTCTTCAGGCTGATTCTTAACGGCTATCTGAAATGCATCCTCGTAAACAAGCTCACCCGGGATCTCATCGCATTCGGAAACATAGAGCTTTATCCCATACTTGTTACACATCTCACGGTAGAACGTCATCTGATCCCAGATTTTCTTTGCTTCGTCATTGTTCTTGAACCATGTGATTGCACCGTCAGGATTATTATTCTCATAAAGCGGAGGAACAGGCAAAACCCTTTCGAAATACTCTCTGTTGCGCCAGTATTCCTTCTCCTCGTCTTCAGTCAACGTCTTGCTTGATACGAGCCTTCCTACAGCCGTAAAGATGCCCCTGGGCTGCTTAGTGATGTAAGCACAGTCTTTCATGTGTACTCTGTAATACTTCATATTCATCCCCAATCTCTTAACGTATTGTTCTGTTGATTATCTTATTCAATGGTTTTCAGCACTCAAAAGGAATTATACCATGCCTGTAGAATGAGAATACTCTTCCATAAGCTTCTCATAGCTTAAAGGCTGGTAATCAGTCTTACAATTCTTATCTATTTCTATATTCATGTCTTTCAATATCGAAGGTAACCAGATCATCAGTTTCTTATACTGCCTGTTGTTAACACCACACAACAATACATAAGAATAGTGTTCATCAGTCATTCCCGGTAAAAGGAAAGATCTTGAGTTATTATCTGCACCATGCTTAAAAACAAGGAACTTTGGGCTGTCGAAATACTCATATTCATTCACAGGCAGGAATCCAACGAAATCCTTGATGTTAAAGTTCTGAACACTTTTTCCGACAGTTATGTTCATTGCTTTTTCCGTTATCTCTATCCTTGTATTAACAGCACCTCGAAGGTATTTCAGACCGCCGAAGAATGCACAAAGAAATACCAGTGGCACTCCAATAAGAAGAATAAGATCAAGACTTATTTCTTTAAATGGAAAAATCATATATCTAATGACATATACGAATGCTGTAGCAACGGCTAAAAAGGAGCCGAGTAAAAACGCTTTCAATTTATTATGCTTTGTGTCGAAACATCTGTTTTTTCTTGAAAACATTCCTGTCCCCTAACTATTCATAACCATAAAGATCCATGCACCAGTCACCGTCAATGAATGCAGTACCGGGATTTGAATCCGCAATATATGTCCCTACCGTTGTTTTGCCAATTTCCATTGCCCGTTAATAACAATTACATCCATTCGTTATCCCCAATCATCAAATTCAAGCATTTAAATCCTTGATATCCCATAAAAAAGTCAATCATTGCCTCTTTCAGCTATCCTCGTTCATCCAAAACTTTCTGCACTCTGTCTTGAACAATCGCTATTACTGAATCCAGATCCTTCTGTCCCGTGAAGTATGCCGGCATCTCTTCAATAAGGATCTTGCTTATATCAGCATCTTCGGAATAAATTCTCGAGCAGCTGTCGATTATCTTCTCGAAGTCATTAACAGTCTTTTCAGAGAATGTCATCGGTCTGTTTGAAACCGCAACATCATAGCCAAAGATCCAATTACCGCCAGGTCCGTTAAGGTATTCGGCCGCTTCCATAGCGGCTTCTCTAAATGCGTTCCGGTTCAACACCAGGTGTTCCTGTTCCGCCATTCCTTTTTGGATCTCATCAGACAAAAGGATCTTTATGAACTCAACACATGCATCAACATTTGTTGACTGGGAGGATACAGCCACAGAAGTATAAGCTTCGAACACAGGTCCCCGGCCATCTGAGGAAGGCAGCCCTAAAAGTGCAAAGTTCCCATTATATTGATATTGTTCACGGAAACAATCACCGATTCCATAGCATGTGCCGGCTGAAGCTGTTCTATGCGTTGCCGATGCCACGGAATCGTCTTCAGCAATAATACGTTTTTCCGGAACATTCTCCTTTACGAAAACGGCAAGTTCAGAAAACTCAGGGCAAGTAAAATCCGCTTTACCATTTTTTATAAATACATCGCTCATGGAAGTGAAAAGATCTGTGAAATAATATGCCTGAGATTTATTGAGAGCATCTGTGCCATTTAAAGGACCTTTTAGAAACTCCTTATACTCTTCAATAGTAAATCCGACACCGGAGCTGCCACTGTACTTTGCTTCAGTCATGATTCCGTAAAGTCTGAAACAGACAGGCATCTGATACAGTTTTCCGTCATATTTTGATGCCTCAACAATATTGGTGAAGTATTTAGAAGGATCCATATCCTTGAAATAAGGAGCCAGATCAGCAAGATAGTTGCTGCTGTTAAGAGCTCCGATATCACTCGTGCTGATGAAAATGTCAGGGCCGGTGCCGTTAATGATATCCATTGTGAGCTGATTACTCATATCGCTCTTCACGTTGAGAAGCGCTTTACTGTATTCATCATCACTTTTAGCATTTGAAAGGACGGAGCGGTTTTCTTTGTATTTATCCGTTACCTTGATAAAGCAGCTGCTGTTCGAACTGTTAAATATCTGTATAGCCTCGTTTACTTTGTCTGATGCAAAGTCCTCGGCTTCATAAAGCGTTAAGACGGTCTTTCCCGCATTAGGATTCTTTTCTGCTTTTTTGAAGCTGACTACATAATATTCATTTGAATCTTTGGTGGGATTAAGCGCCATTCCGTAGCTGAGACTTTTCTGACCTGCAACGACTGCTGAATTGCCGTCACAACTGACGATCTCCATGTATTCCAACAAGTCCCTGTTTGTTACTGTCCAGTTATAATCAAGGAATGTTTCAATGGTCTTTTTCTCCAGATCGATTTTCGAAATCCCGTTCGAAGTCGTAAAGTAAGATTTGCCGTCTGTTCCGGCATGAACATCATGAATATCACCAAGAGCATCTAAATCCAGCCATTCATAATCTTTTGCGTCCAAAGCTTTGACAGTTTTCTCTTTAAGATCTGCTTCATAGTATCTGTTGTCTTTTTCTGTGACAGCGCAAACGAGAGCTTTGCTTTCGCTAATCGGTACAATGAACGGTATATACTGATAGCTGACACCGTCCTCTTTGAGTTCAATAGTAG
This sequence comes from Oscillospiraceae bacterium, assembly GCA_902764825.1. Taxonomy (GTDB): domain Bacteria; phylum Bacillota; class Clostridia; order Saccharofermentanales; family Saccharofermentanaceae; genus Saccharofermentans. Next base: position 341,994 of record CACWXL010000003.1, on the reverse strand, counting down.
TGTGTTTATCTTCGCCCGGAGATTGAACGTATAATTTGCACCGTCCAATGTTATTGTTATCGATAAATAAATAAGCTCCGATTAAAAATTCACCCAGTTTAAAGCGGCGGGAATAGGTAAAATCGGTTGTTCCCTTTGAATTAAGGATCTTTCCTGAATCTAAATCGATCTCAGTTAACAGCAGATTCGAATTGAATGTCTTGGGGTCGTAATGGTTTATTGTCAGCGAGAGTATGCCGTCTTTATATGATGTATCATTAATAAAGTCTGTGGCTGTAAATTCGTTTGAAAGGTCTATTTTCTTTACCTGTTTGGTTGCCTGATCGAAAACGGAAACAAGAACAAAATTCTCGGCTTTATCATAGTCGTCCGATCCGTCATCGGCTCTGTAAGAACCGCTTGCTACGATCACTATATTCTTTTCATCAGCACCGGCCATGTTGATCAGGTAGCCGCCCAGCATCCTGGTGGTATCCAATCCCAGATCAATTTTAGTTACTTCACTGTCAAACCACGGATCAGCTTCGTTTATTATCTCTGCATTTTTCTTTTTGCCGTTTCCGCATGATGCAACAGACATTGCCATTGCGAAAACCAGAACCAATGCAACGAATCTGAATAAAATCTTTTTCATAAAGTATTTAGATATCCATCCTTCCCGGATTTTCACATTCCGTTCTTAAGCCACTCTTCAGCCACTTAATTTCTATTTCCTCACACCTGGTTTTATATTATTAGAAGTTAGTTTAATTGAATAGATAAATGGGGATATATGTTTATGTAATTCTTTTATCCGAGTCATTCCGACTGAACGATCATTTTATAGAGTCTTCGTTTTTTCCCCAATCTTTCCATGATACATATTTGATGTCGTTGATTTCGCATGTAATATCACCGAGATAGTAAACATACCCTTTAATTTCAGTCTCGCGAAGTTCTATGTATTTGCGGACATTCGACGACAGTTTCTTCTCTGTCTCTGAATCACTCTTAACTTCCAAGGCATATGTTTTATGCCAATCTGCAATTACATCTACTTCGAATCCATTACTGTCTCTGAAATATGTGAGTTCGGCCTTACGACCCTTGTTGAACCTCAATTTCAACAACTCGGAGACTGCCATAGTTTCTATAACAGCACCCTTATAGCGTGATAACAGCAATTCCTCCTTGGAATCTATCCTGAGCAGATAGCATAAGAGTCCAACATCAACAAAATAGAGTTTTGGAGTCTTTACGATGCTTCTGCCTAGATTATTAGTATCCGGCTCCAATAAATGGATTATGAAAGAATTCTCAAGGATCGAGATCCAGGATTTGATCGTATTTGCTGATACGCCGATTTCCCGTGATATGCTCTCCATATTAAGCATCTGTCCGCTGTATATCGCACAAAACTGAATAAACTTCTTAAACTGAGAGAGATTCGAGAGACGTATTTCTTCTGCTACATCCCTCTCAATATATGTATCAATATAGTTCTCAAACCAGTCTTCACGAACATAATGCTTTTTATCATCATAAAATGGAGTATAGAATCCGTTAAAAGCATAGTCATATGCATCGTCGCTGAGATTGCCGTGAAGCTTAAGTTCGGCTATAGAAAGCGGAAGGAGATTAACAATTCCGATTCTCCCGGAAAGTGATTCCTTGATGTTTTTCTTCAATTTGAATTGTGAAGATCCGGTAAGAATATACTTGCCGGGTGTGTATTTCTCTTTATCTACGATCAACTTCAACGCATCAAACAGTTCCGGTACTTTTTGAGCCTCATCTATTATGACTCCGTCCTTGAATGCTCTTAAGAAGTCCCGTGGGCTTGAAGAAGCAAGCTCTCTTGCAGATGAATCATCCATAGTCACATAACGTTTATCTGGGAACGTCTCCTGAACCAACGTTGATTTTCCGCTTTGTCTTGGACCAGTCACGGCAACTACAGGGAATTGCTGTGCCAAGCGTAATAAGGTCTGTTTTGCTATTCGTTCTATCATAAGCCAACCTCAGATTATCTTATTCTGAAGTTTACTATTATCGAATTCCGAAGTCAACAGTTATTAAATTCCGAAGTTTGATTGTTTCTCAGAAGCGTTTCAAGAACAGCTAAAACAATGAAAGAACAGTGTTTCCGGGCTTCGTTTTCCGTTCTTAAGGCACTCTTCGGCCACTTGATAATTACTTTCGTTCATTCATGCACCAAAATACTTTGGTATTACTGCATATCAGCAAAATAGAGGATAATCAGCCGGTAAAATAGAGGCGGATAGCTGTCTACGAAGAAAAATGAAGGCTTGTTCACATTCGCAACCATTCGCAACCATTTTCGGGCAAGAATAAAGGGGCTCGAAAAAGCCTCGAACCCCTTGATTTTATTGGTGATCGTGAGCGGATTCGAACCGCTGGCCTACCGCTTAGGAGGCGGTCGCTCTATCCAGCTGAGCTACACAATCAAGCGTACGAGATTATATCACAAACCCGGGATACTATAAAGACAAGTTTCTGCCAACATTACAACCAAAGATATGAGAATAAGGTAAAAAGGCAGACCGTCGATGTATTTTGACTTCGAAACGAAGATCAGCCTTCGTCTTATTACCGCAAGAAGACCTGTAATTATGATATCCGTGCATATGATCAACGCCAGGGCGACCAGAAGATGCCAGATCTTCGGGAACCCGGGATTTAAGAGAAACAGCATTGATATAAAGGCCGAAGCGGTCGATACTTCGCTGATAAAGTATCTCAGGCCGAAGATCGAGCTCCTGTAATTGTGCTTTGCCGCATAGACCATAATGGTGCCGATAAGAAGAGACACGAACATGCATGCAGGGACGGCTGTCATCCTGAACAGTTCATCATCGGTAAATATCTTCAGAACATATACTGCAGCCGTACAGACAAGGCAGACACCCGCAAATTCGCCTCTTGCACTCAAGAAACGCCTGAGTTCTGAGATATTTGCAACAGGAATGTCCCAGAATTCAGTCAGCTTTTTCGAGGTCGCGCATCTCGGAACACCGGAAAGCTTAGATACCGTCCAGCTCATAACTATGAGGAACATTACGGATGCAAGGAGCGATACGAACAGATAACGCTTCTCAAAGATATAAGTGCTGACTGTGCCGAACACCGAGCAGACAAGCGCAATGGCATAAGGGAGCATTACTTCCCTGCCGAACGCGGGCCTTGTGAACTTGTCGTTGTCGTCATCTTTAAATCTGGCTACAGACATGATTCCAATCGCCATAGGGATGAATCCTGCAACCGCGTAAGGCACGCAGAAACCGAGTCTGTATGAGTATTCGCCGGCTGCGATAAAGAGCGCCAGAACGAATATAAGGCTGATTACGGACAGATTTCTCGGCATGAAGAACCTTATCGTTGCCGCCCACACAAAAAGACATGCGAACGAACATGCAACAGGCCACCAGATGGCATTTCCTGCGATCATGAATTCAAGGCAGAGCGACACAAGGGTATAGCCCAAAAGCAAGGATGCTCTGGTTGAGAGATATTTTGCAGGTCTGATGTGGGAAGCCGTAAACTTCTCGTCCACGGGTCTTCTCATCTGCTCGTTATCGAAAGGCGTATTGTATTTCTCAGTAAACAGTCCCATTATGTTACCTTCCAATTCAGGTATTCCTTAAGGAACTTGTAACAGGTATTACATGCCTTAACTACCGTTCTGGTCTGATCGTAGCGCTCAGGAACAGGCTCGATGAAGGAAGCCATTTCGCTCATGGGAAGATCGTCCAAACTGTTCGTGATTATCTGATCGTCATAAGAATTACCTGAAGTCAGACCATCCTCGCTGGCATCGTAATCGATGGCACCGCTGCCGCCCTGGTTATTATCGTCCTGCTCCTTCGGGTCGGTGTTATTCTTGCTGTCAGGGATCGTATTTCCGCGAAGCTTTGCTTCGATCTGCATAACGGTCAGATAACCCGTAACCACGTTATCGTTGTTGTAGACGGTATAGATCTCAGGTGTTTTCTCGAAAGAGAAGACTACATGTCCGTCATCGTTAAGGTATTCCAGATCTTCAGCGTCCTTCTGATAAAGGTGGAGCAGCATCATATCAAGGCCGACCATGTATTTATCCTTGTCATAGCCGGCACGGGAGTTCTCTATACACTCCATAGCAAGCTCATAAAACGGCCTGATATCGCATGTAACGCCCTTGACGATATCTGTAGTGCCGTCAGACTTCATGGCTAATCTGTCAGGATCCTGGCACTCAAGGAGAGCATGGCAGACGTTGTAGGACTGTGTAGCCCAGTCAATGCCTGAGGTCAGATATGCTCCTCTTAAGGAAGCTTCACTTCGGTCATGATTCGTCTTATCAGTACTGAAGGCATCCCACTTAACCTTTGCAATGATGCCGTTCTTGATTTCCATCTCAACATAGTCGATATAGCGGTTTCTGTCATCGTAAAGGCGCTGGGCATAATATACGCCGTCCTTTAAGCCCGGAACCATTATCTTATCGCCGTTGTCGTTATCATCTGTCTTTTCTTCCTTTACGAAAGCCACGGGAATCTGCTTTCCTATGAGCTTATCCTTTATCAGATCCATATCTCGGCTGTTGATGACAAAAGCATTCTCGTCATCGTTGTCATTTAAAGCAAGTCCCTTGATCCTGGTGTTCTCGTAATCGAGTGCAACGAGCATGCTCAGATTCTGTCCGTAAAGCGACTTAACAGTAAGGTCAAGAACATATCCGTCAGGTGCGCCGTTTGCATCGTAACCGATATAGACGCCCTTGATCTCCGGATAACTGTTTAATGCCTTGCTGTTTACCTTCTCGTAAGAAGCGGAATTCATTACAATATCAAATCTTGAATGGTACAGATTCTGCAGACGCTTATTTGCATTCTCGGAGGAAATGAAATAGCCTCCGATAACAAGAGCAACACTTAAGATAAACAGAAGAACAGCTTCAGTGATCAGTGTCTTTAACTGTGTATGCGTCATCATGATACATCCACCTCCCTGGAACGGATCTTCCTTCTGGTCAGGGTTTTCGAGAAGAAATCCAAAACGAACGAAAGGAAGTTAACTGCCATAACAGGTGCCAGGAGCGATACCATAGGCGATAAGAAAGGCTTTGTGACCAGTGTCAGTATTCCGCACACGACACCCGCAAAAACGCCTGCTGCAAACCTCGAAGGCATCGTGGTCATGTCACCTAACAGGAATACCGCAACAAATACAGCGCCCGATGACATGAAATATACAAAGAGACCGTCAAAAGAGAAAGATCTGGTCTGCAGGATCGTTGCAACAGGATATAGAACGAGCAGTGTAAGGATGTAGGAGACCGGAGAATAGAGTCTCATCGTACCCTTGAGCGTAAGGAAAATGCCGCCTACTAAAATGCAGACAAAGCAGGCCGTACCGATCATGCTGGGGTAGTTGCCGCTTAAAAGCTCTGCAAAAGATAGGTTGGTCAGATCAGGCAGAGCGCCCGGCTTCTTCTGTACGATAAGGCTCATTAACTGCAGCCTGGAATTATCTTCGCCGTATGACAAGCCCTGTGTTCCGTTAGGCATAACGAGTTCAATGAATAAGCGTCCTGCACATGCAGGATTTATGATGTTGCTTCCTGCACCGCCGAAAACCTGCTTGGTAACGATGGAAGCAAATAAAACAGCCGTGAGTGCCGTGATGAGAGTCGTATCAGGAGGCAGCATAAGAGCTATCAGAAGGCCTTCAACAAGGGAGCTGAGATCGAAGTAGTCCCCACCGGACCTTCTTCCGGTGATCCTCATGCAGAGATTGTCCGATAAAACGAACGAGACCATGCAGAACAGGATAAGGATAAATGCTCTCAGGCCATAATAGAACACTCCGCAGAAAATACAGGGGACGAGCGATACGAGGATCGTGATATAGATATACGGAGCATTTTTCTCCGTATGGATAAAGGGCGCAAGCTGTCTGTTGTCAGTACTCATACTTCTTTATCCTTCTCGAACGGAAGCGTGATGGTATCCGTTGCTTTCCTGTCATTATTATCACCGTCATCGGAATAGTCTTCAAGAAGCGATGTTCCGCCGACATCAGGTGCCTCATAATCATCAAGGAGCCTCTCATCCATGCCGCTGTTATCCAGAAGCGAGTTGACTTCAATGATCCTTCCTTCTCCTGCAAAGCTTGCGATCGCCGTTGTAAGATTGATCCCTGCCGGGCAGACATAGGAGCAGGATCCGCATGCTATGCAGTCTCTGGCTCCCTCTTCCGAAGCCTTCTGTCTTAATCCCTGATTGAGCATCTCATAGATAGTATTGGGCGAGAGGTTCATCGGGCAGCATTCTGAGCAAAGGCCGCAATGAATGCAAGGTGTCTTAGGCACTTCAGTCCTTCTTATCGCAGAAATGACCGAAGTGGTCTTAACTATGGGCGTATGCTCAGGATCTTTTACTTCGATTCCGGTAAGGCAGTTGCCCCAGACGATCCTGTCGCTGCCGTTCCTGACGTCCTGTGCATTTACAAGAAGTTCTGATACGGGTGTGCCGATCGGAACAAGCATATTGTGGCCGCCTGAAGCGTCTCCGGTGACAGATACGATCCTGCTCATCATCGGAATATTATCTGACAGTGCCTCCCAGCATGCGAGCATTGTGGAGCAGTTGAAAAGTACTGCCTTGCAAGTCTTTTCGAGTGTCTCGCCGAGCATGAGATTCTTGCCGTACAAAGCTCTCGCAACGAGTCTGTAATAGCCCTGCGGGAACCTTTCCCTGAAGAGCTTAATGTCAAATTCCAGATCCTTAAAATCCGCTTTGAACTTATCTATTGAATTGGCAAGAGCCTTTCTCTGCTCTTTTCTGTTCTCGGAAATAAGGAAAACACACTTCGATGCTCCGACTGCTCTTGCACATGCGCAGGCACCCAATACAACATAATCGGGATATTCGGTTATGGCCACAAGATCACATGTGGAATAAGGTTCACTCTGAAGGCAGTTTACCAGGAAGTCCGTTATGGCTTCGTTCCTGGCTCTTTTGAGCTTGGCTGCCGTGGGGATTCCTTCTCCGCCCATTCCGCAGATACCGGCATTCCTGATGATGCCTATAGTCTCACTTGCGCTGATCTTAAAGCCTGATCTGGGTTTAACAGATTCAAGCCTCGTGCGCTTCATGTCGTTAACGATGGTAACTGCCGGAGTGATAATGCCGTTTGGAAGCCTTATCTCTGAGATGTCTGATACTCTTCCGGAGATACCGCTGTGTACCGGAACAGAGAATGCTCCTTTAGGCGGAACACCTACGCACTGGCCGATCCTGACATAATCACCGACCTTGACCGCCGGAATGGCAGGAACGCCATAGTGCATCTTCATCGGGAGGATTATCTTTGAAGGATAGATCCTCTCGAACATGATCTCCTTGACAAAAGGGGAACGCTTCGAAAAATTCAAAACGTCCCCTGTAAATAGGCCTCTGTAAAATGAATATCGTCTTCGGTCTGCCACTTTCAATTATCCCCGAAAAGGAAGGTTATTTAAGCTGACAGGCTTATCAGTCGGAATAACCTTCGAGTTTCTTTGACTTAGGCGATCTGTTGAGCTTTCTGATTGCTTTTGCTTCGATCTGTCTGATACGCTCACGCGTAACTCCGAGCTTCTTACCAACCTGCTCCAAAGTCATCGGAACGCCGTCCTTAAGACCGAATCTTAATTCGATAACTCTTCTTTCTCTGTCTGTTAAGCCGTTAAGAGCCTGAATGAGGTCTTCCTTCAGAAGGATCCTTGCAACCTCTTCTTCAGGTGCTGCAAGCTCATCGTTGGAAATGAAGTCAACCAGGTGGCTGTCCTCTTCCTCACCTACAGGCTTATCGATGGAGATAGGATCCTGGGAGATCTTCTGGATCTCTCTGATCTTTGCTACTTCCATGCCCATAGCCTCGGCAAGCTCTTCTGTCGTAGGCTCTCTGCCCAGGTCCTGAACGAGCTGACGCTGTACTCTTGTGAGCTTATTGATCGTCTCAACCATATGAACGGGAATTCTGATCGTTCTTGCCTGATCCGCAATGGCTCTCGTAATAGCCTGACGGATCCACCATGTAGCATATGTTGAGAACTTGAATCCCTTTGTGTAGTCGAACTTGTCTACTGCCTTGATAAGACCGATGTTGCCCTCCTGAATGAGGTCAAGGAGTGAAAGACCGCGGTTCATGTATTTCTTTGCGATCGAAACAACGAGTCTTAAGTTGGAATTGATGAGGAGGACCTTAGCTTCCTCGTCACCCTTTGCCATTCTCTGTGCGATATCTTTCTCCTGCTCTGCATCAAGGAGCTCGATCTTACCGATCTCCTTAAGATACATCTTGACCGAGTCATCTACGACATTGGCGTCCTCGCCGTCTGTATCGATATCGTTATCGTCGTTATCAAGATCAGGGTCAGAGATCTTTACGCCGCCATTCTCGAGCTCTGCTCTGAGATTGATCATCTCATCGGGTTCGATCTTATATGAATCTGTGATCGCCTCGAATTCAGTCTCGGTAATCTGATTCTCGTTCTTCTCTGCGAATTTCTTTGCCTGTGCCAGTGCTTTCTCAAAATCTGTCATCTGAAAGGTCACCTCATAGATTTTCAAATGTTTGCTGTCAAAGTAACAACAGCCGCAATTGCCGGCTGCTTAGGAATTACTTAGTCGTCTCTGTAGGTTCAAGGATCTTTACTGACTCCTGTACATCCGAAGTTACGCCGTTCTTTGTAGCAAAATAGATCGAGCCGGGAGTATAGATGTACATCTCAACGTCATCGGATTCAAAACCGCGCTTGTCGGCACGAAGCTTTGAATAATTCTGATAAAGTTCCTTAGCCTGTTCGCTGTTGATCTCATCGGAAAGACCAAGCTTAACGTACTGGCAGCTCAATCCGTAGATATCAGCCTGCTTGTATGTAAAGCTGTCATAAGAACCGAACTGATAGATGTTATTGATATCAGCTGAAATGGAATCGTGCAGTGCCTTGCGTGAGAAATAAAGCGGGAATGCAATCGCAAGAATGATGCCTACAACAAGAACAGCACCTACTGCCATGCCGATAACGAGCTTCTTGGGAGCCTTAACGTCATTAGGCGAGATCTCGAACTCATTGGGCTTAAGCTTTACTTCTGCTTTCTGTGTCTTCGAAGTCTTATCCCTCTGAACTGCCTTCTCTACAACGTCCGGCAATACCGGATTTGAATAATAGTGCTTGGCACCTGCTTCTGTATTCTTCTCGAATTTCTCATTCTTGAACTCGTATCCGTCAGGATTCTCAAGAATCTTAGCCGCTTCCGCAGAAGGGAAAACGCAATTGCAGAATACGCACTCGCAGAGCTCGTCCCTGTCATCAAACATAACAAGAGAACCGCAGTTCTTGCACATACCTTGTTTAGTCGCCATTAAAAAATCGTCCTTTTGTCTTGAAGTATGCGCTTTAAGCAAACAAAAGCCGTCTTGTGATCCAGGGATAATGTTTATAACGGGCCGTAAATACGGCATTCCCTCTTGCAGGCATAGTTCTACTTATAGCAATCGTAAATTATAATATGCTAATTCTATATCGTCAAGCACAAATTACATATCCTTGACACTTTCCGCTCCCCGTCTGTATTATCAGTCCAGAAAGATCACATGTGAGGTATTCTTCGTGCCAAGGACAAGATCCAAGTTATATCCTGATTTCAAACCTTCCTCCGACAAGGAGCGCTTCATGCTGGAAGCCGTCAAAGAAGCGGAAAAGGCCATAGACCTCGGCGAATGCCCCATTGGCTGCGTTATAGTCAAAGACGGCAAGGTCTTTGTAAGAGCCCACAATCTGCGTCTTACAAGGGGCAATGCAATAGCCCATGCCGAAGTGATAGCCATAGACAAAGCCTGCAGAAAGCTTGGTGACTGGCGTCTGGAAGACATGGACATGTATGTCACGTTAGAGCCTTGTACTATGTGCTCGGGCGCAATAATCCAGTCAAGGATCCGCAAAGTCTATTTCGGTGCATATGAACCCAAAAGCGGCGCCGTAGTATCCTGCAATGACATTTTCGAAGTATCCCACGGACATAATCACAAGGTCGAATTCGAAGGGGGCATCATGGAGAAGGAATGCTCTCAGATGATGCTCGATTTCTTCCGCGCGATCAGGAAAAGAGACGCCGGCAAAAAGCGTTCAGCCGATTAAGCCTCAACAAATTCCCCGTAACGGACAAGATAAAGAAGCTTATGTGCAACCTTAAGCCCCTCTTCCTCAACTGCCGCAGCATAGCTGTTAAGCTGCATGCTGTGCCTTGCAAGAGCCTCCTTTGCCCTGTCTTCAGGCCCTGCTCCGTCCAGGCGGTCAGTCTTATAGTCGAGGATGGTGTAGCCCTCCTCCGTCTTATACATAAGGTCGATGATTCCCTGTACCAGAGCCGAATCGCCCTCATTGCCTTCGATGTAGACCGCGAAAACAATAGGCTTCTCAGAACGTGCCGAGCCATCCGCAAAGCTCTTTATAATCTCTTCACATCTGTCACTCTTGCAGAATGCGGTAATACCGTCCTTAAAGAGCTCTGCAACTTCCCTGGCGTTATCAGCAGAGCATATATTCATGTATCCTTCACTTATGAGGGATTCGATCTCTGATTCGAACGTGACTTCTCCGCTCCTGATCCCCTCAAGATCGATAAATCTCATTATCCTGTGCAGGATCGTACCCTTGGCGGCTCCTGTAAGCATAGAAACATTGACACTGTCGAAATCATCTATGCTCCTGATCTCAAGGTCGACATGCGTTGTGTCAGAAGGCTTTCTGTCGCCTGATATGCCTGTTACGGATACCTTGAACGGAATATTGACGCTCTCCTGATACTTATATTCCGGGAGAATGAGCTTGCCATCGTGATCAAATTCAGGGGCGGTCTTCGAATCTTCAGGTTCGTTATCCGCCTCAGCATTCTTCTGAGCCTGAAGCTTTTGGGCCTTATAAAGTTCTGCTGTCATATCAGCCGTGATCACGCTGACCTCAAAGCCGCGGGCCTCATTGCCGTCCAGATCCCTGAACGGAACAGTATTGCTGCCCTTGAGATCTCCTGATTCGGCGATCTCCCTTAACTTAGCACCGTCAGCACTTCTTGCAAGGGCACTGAAAAGGCAGTATGGAAGCTTCATGTCTCCAGCGAGCCAGTGCCGCTTATCGAACTGTCTGTCCTTATATTCAATAGCCTGCGTAAAAGCCTTTCTCATGGGACTCGTCTTAGTCTTATCATCTATATCGCAGCTCGTGATAATAGACAGATCCTCTTCTGCACGGGTAAGAGCGACATATAAGAGCCTGCAGGTCTCGGCATTGCTCTCAAGCCTCATCTTCATCTTGTAGATATACTGCTCGAAAGAATGAGATCTCGTAATGTCTTCGAAGTTGAAGTCTTCGGTAATGAAGCCGTCATCGCGGTCGAACATGATGCTCGACAGAGTATCCTTCCTCTCGTCCTGTCCGCCTGTCGCAACAAGGATAACGAACGGGAATTCAAGGCCCTTGCTCTTATGAACGGTCATCGTGGTGATCTTGTTCTTGTTGGCATCGGTGACTTCGATATCAGCTTTCTTTATGTGGATCTTCATCTGCTCAAGCTCTTCTGCTATGCCCGAGAGGTCAGAACCCCTTAATTTGAAGCTCTCTGACAGCCAGTCCTTGAAGACATCGAACTTGCTGCTGTCGCCTTCTCTTGCTTCCAGAGTAGCCTTGATGCCGGTCTCACGGTAGATCAGTTCGATGATGTCATCGATATCAGATACCATCGAGCTCATCCTGATCCTGTCAAAAACGTCAATGAAACTCCTTACCCTTAAGGCAAGACCGCTGCTGCTCTTCTCCGCAAAGATCCTGAGCCTTAACATGAGAGGCTCTTTCTCGACCGGAGCGCTGTCGAGTTCATGGATGAAAGCCTGGATATCAGCGATCTCGGCAACGGTGAAATTCGAGAATTTATAATTCGAGAGCATTACTCCCGCAAGATATTCGTCCCTGTATTCATTGCCCAGGCAGATCAGAAAATTGATCAGTCTGTGTATATCCAGATCCTCGAAAACATCAGTCGTAAATCTGCCTGATGCTTCTATCTTCCTGCCGTCCTTCAATGTGCATCCGTTAAGATATCTCGCTATTGATTCGGCCTGGTTATTAGAGGCTGTAAGAATGCATATATCCTTAAACTCGGTCTTGCTTCCGTCAACTCTGGTACACTCCTCAAGATATCTTTTTACTTCGCTCTCAACAGCCGCAAAGACGGCCCTTCTCTCGGGTTTTGTCTTATCGCCGTCATCTTCTTCAGGGACAGCGCTGTCGGTAACGATTATCCTCGGAACCGCCCCGTGACGTGTCTCGTCAGCCTTGCTTAAGCGCTGGCTTAAGTCATATTCGATCTCTGATGCTTCACCGCTCATTATCTGATCGAAGACATAGTTGGCAAATGCAAGGACTTCACATGTGCTTCTGTGGTTCTCCCTCAGATAGTGAACCGTGCCCTTCTGTTCACCGGAAGAGATCTCCTTCATTCTCGTGCCGAATATCTTGGGATCGGCAAAACGGAATTTATAAATACTCTGCTTGATATCGCCAACGCGGAAGACATTGCCTTCAGGCCGCTCGAACTTCTCGATTATCTTATCCTGAAGCCTTGTATTGTCCTGATACTCATCTACGAAGATCTCCGTAAACTTCTCACGGTAGAACGAAGATGCTTCCTCCGTCTTTAAGATCTCGTATGCAGTATGCTCGAGATCCGAATAATCCATGCCATGCATGTTGTTCTTGACCTTCGCATAGTAAAGGTCTGTCTTCTTCAGAAGATCGACAAATGCCCTGCAGGCTTTGGTTCCTTCTTTCTGGTTTGCGAGGATCTGCTCTTCGGTAAAACCTATAAGACTGCTGTATTCTTCAGGCAGGTCATACGGGTTATCGAATTTGGAATCAGCCCACTTATCCGGCGTCAGGAAATGTCTGAGCGTAACTATCGCAAGCAAAGGCCTGTCGTCACCCTTAAGATCGGCACCTCTGAAGAATGACTTAAACTTAAGCTCTCCGAGTTCCTTAAGGGGTATGAGCGAACTGAAGAAATCAGCGCCTTTGTGGGTCTTATAGTGCTCAATTACATTATCGATCCTGCTCTTGACCAGGCTTATGAATTCGTCGTTGGAATATTCTTCCACGATCTGATATGTCTCGTGATCTGCAAGAACGGAATCGAAATCACTGTCTTCCAACATGGCTTTGACATTGGCCAGATACTCAGTGATAACGCGCGGGATCTCGTTATCACCTTCGAAATACATGATCTCATCTTTACTGTCACGTTCTTCCCTGTCAGCGACAAAATCTTCGCAGACATCAAGATAATCCGGCAGACTCCGCAACGTCTTATATGTGCCTGTTACGATCCCACCGAGAGAATCGTCGCTTCTTCCGTCACCGAATCTTCTTGTGAACTTTATGAAATTATCGTCTTCTGACCTGCACTCTTCGTACATGCCTTTGAATGCATATTCGACAGCGGTCTGGAGCAGCACGCCCTGCTCGCTTTCGCTTAAGATCCTGCACGAAGGATCAGTAAACTCCGCCATCGGACCGTCTTCCAGAAGATATCCTTTCTCCTTGATGACACGTGAGCAAAAGCCGTGCATGGTCTGGATATATGCATTAGGCAGAAGATCTATCTGCGTCGAGAGCCTTGCAGCCATCTCCGCATCTCCCTTTTGAACAGCCTCATTTCTAAGGCTCCGTAACTTCTCTTCGATCTTATCAGCCATATGTGCGGCTGCATCTTCGGTGAAAGTCACAACGAGCATGCTGTCTACGGAAAGCCTGCCGCTCATTACTTCATCACCGATCCTTGCGGTAAGGACAGTCGTCTTACCGGATCCTGCAGATGCGGAAACGAGGTTGTTACCGAGTTCCGCGTTGATTATCTTCTCCTGTTCAGCCGAGAACTTCATAACTTATTCCTCCTTTCCCTTCTCATCCGTGCCTTCGAGTATGTCCTTCATGCCGAGGATCGCGATCCTGTCGGATTTCTTCATGCTCTTATCGGCACCGATCATCTTGGTGACCTCATCGTATCCGGGGTCTTTTCTGGCTTTGCCCGATTTGGTGGGTTCTGCAAACTTCTCGCAGTTTGTAACCATTGTTCCGTATTTTCCTGAGCTTCCGAGATCAGGCTGCTTTCTGTATCTCGGGGAGGCAGGATCGTTGCCGCAATAGCCCTTGTAACTGCAGTAATTGCAGAGCTTGAGCTTAGGCTCAGCCGTTACGGCATCTGCCTTGCCTGAAGTTATCAGGTCTACGCTCTCTTTAATGATGTGCTTCGAATAATCTATGGCGATTTTCATTGCGGCTTCATCGTATCCTGAGAGCTTAGGAGCACATGTAAGAGGCTCACCCTTATCACTTACCTTAAGTCCGACCTGGACATAACCGTAATCGTCGATCACGGCTTCGCCCTCTTCCGAATACTTATCAAGGATCGCGCCGGAATACGTAGGCAGCTGGATCTGCGTGCCGTTCATCAGAGATGCGGCATCGACATCCTTCTCGAAGCTCTTGTAATCGATCGTCCTTAAGTGGATCCTGCCTGCTTCATCCCTTCTTAGGTCGAACCTGTCGATATAGCCGGTAAACTTGAGATCAACGCCTTCGTAAGGAATATTAAGCACCAGATCTTTGCTTCCTATCTTCTCCTCGATCCCTTCGGGCACAAAGCCGGTCTCGACAGAATCCTGCAGCACGCCTCTGAACATCTTGGTAAACATCCTTCTGAGCTTGGCATATGTATCCATCTCAAAGACCTTGTCTGTCGGATTGCCATCCTTATCGACCGATCCGAATGACGCCCTCTCGGACACCGCTCTTCTTAAGCAGTTATCTGCAAATTCATTATATTTGTCTTCATCTTCGAGCAGTCCGTCTGCCAATTCCTTGAACTTCTCGGGCTCTTTGCCGCTCGAATCCCTAAGATTCCTGTATGCTTCTTCAAACATGCCGTGGATAAGGCTTCCGAAGGAATTTGCCTGGATCTTGGTATTATCTTCTCTCGGTCCGATCTTAAGCTGGCTCTTGAGCATGTACTGGAAAGCACATTCCCTGAAACTCTCTATGGAAGAGACACTTGCATAGATGGCCTTACCGGCAGTCCCGTCTTCTCTTCTCACCGTAAGAAGCCTGTCCATTACTTCCTGCGGGATACCCGCACTTTCTGCATCGTGCCTGAACTTAACCGCTTCGCCGGCGACCGGATTCTTAAATGTATTTACGATGTGATGGTCCCCCGCATATTTTTCGAGATATTCGAAAACACGGCTCTTCGGCTTGCCGTACTCATGGACCATGTAAAGCCTGTCCGTTGCAGAACCCAAAAGCAGGCAGCATGTGACAAATTCTTCCCTCATCTTGTTCTGCGCCTTGTCGGGAAGCTCGATGCTGTCAGTGGAAGCTGAAAGATTCTTAAGCTCGATACCGCTCAAAAGCCCTTCTCTCATACGGACATAAGGAAAATTATCCTTCTGTGCTCCCACGATAAAGAGGACCTTGCAGGGTGTAACAAAGGCATGTTCAGGTGCCGTTATCTCGATCGAGTCAACCTTCAGCGGAATGGTGCCTTCAGTCCTGTTCCTCATGTCAGTCCTGATCATCGAAAGGAAATCCTTCTGGCTTATCTCGCAGTCATTCATCTCGTGAGTGGAGCACATAAGGAGGCTTATGAGCTCGTCGTAACCCCTTACAAGAGCTACTGCCGCAGCATCATCGCCGCGTGAGATGAACTCATCTCTCAAAGGCTCGATAAAGCCTCTCATGTCATTAAAGAATTCCAGGCTCTTCCTCGCCTTGCCGGAAAGAGTCTTCTCTCCATAAATGGATTCGCACGCCTTCTTCAGAGGGATCAGGGTCCTTACGACAACATATTCATAAAAGAACTTTCCGCTGTCTACAAAGCCTTCATTAAGGCCCGGAACGGTGCCTTCAAGGATCCAGAAGCCGGATCTTCTCCTGTGTCCGTCTTCTTCAGGAACGATATAGGCATTCTCATCAAACAGCCTTACGCTGTCCGTTATGTTCCTGGCATAACAGAAATTTTCAAAGCCGTCAGCAATATAAGGCGGGATCCTCAGCATACCCGAACGCATTGCCTTCATGATGAGTTCAAGTGTATATCCCGCTCTCGGAAGCTCTAAGATGATCTGCATCATGTAAGGGACCACGGTACCGCCCAAAGCGATCTTGCGGTCGATAAAAACGTCCAATCCGTAGAGCTCTGCCGTGCTCCTCATCCTGTTCATCAGATCCTCGTTACAGCACACGATCCTGATATCACGGTATCTGTAGCCCTGCTCTCTCGTGAGGCTGATCACTTCGTTGAAGATATATCCTACTCTGTCATCAAGACCTGAGAGCTCCGCGAGTCTTACCTCACCGTCCGTGGTTAAGCCTTCAGGCGCATTATCTGATGCAAAGCCCTTAACGATAAGGCTTAAGACATCTCCCGTATTCCTGATCTTAAGTTCCGATCCTATGGCTCCGAGACCTTCGAGCATTCCCGAGAAATCCTCTCCGGCCTTGTACACGGATGAGAATGAAGATCCTGAATCACCGGAAATGACATTGAATTCAATATCACAGCCCAGATCCGATAAAAGCGAAATAAGCCTTATCTCCTTGGGCGTCAGCATACGCGTTGCACCGAATCCGATGAATACGATCTTGGACTTCAACAGGGCTGAAAGTCCGCTTGCCCTTCTTGATGAGAGCTTAGAAGGATCTGCGGAAGATAACTTCTCGCACGCAAGCGCAATGGGCTCCCTCAACAGGTTTAATCCGTATCTGTCATTCATCTGCTCGAGTTCTCTCATTATCAGATGAAGATCCTTGAGCTTATTAACGAAAGCCACTGAATTAGAGGCATTGTCCACAGCCCTGATCGCTTCTCCGATATCATCGATACCGACACCGTAGCGCGAGAAGTCGCCTAAGAGCGCGATCATCATGTTGATATAGTCTATCCTCGAGGACAGTGTGCCGAATGCCTTGAGATTGGACTTGTTATTGGCAAGGATGTTGTAGATCGCATTGCGGAGCATTATCTCTCCGCCTTCGGCAATATAATTGGTGCCGAGGTCGTCTAAGATATTGCCCGCAAGCCTCCTGAAGCTTAAGACATCTCCGGATACAAGAGAAGATGACAGACTGATAATGCCGTCTCCCGTATCGATCGAGCCTTCTCCTGCTGAAAGAGACTCCTTAAACGCAAGGACTTCACGCTCAACCTGGGCCTTGGCAAATTCCGGCGCGACAAAGATGATATCCCTGCCGTTAAGGTCGCAGAATGCATCCTCTATTACTTCACGTGAGACCGGCCTTATTACACTGTATGTCTTAAACCTGATCATGCTTATACCTCAAAAACCTTTATGAGCTAATTTTACGGTTTTATGAGGCAAATTCAAAGCGATTAATGGGACAGTTTGCGGATCGTCCCATCAGATTTTCGAGTCATTCAGAGCTACTCAGACTGTTCCTCAGCCTGATCTTCAGCGTTTTTCAGGAGCTGCTCGGGTATGGATCTCTCGACATTCGCATACGGGTTATCTCCCCAGACACTGAAGAATTCGTTCTTTTCTTCGAGAAGCACATTATCGCGCTGCAGTTTGTAAGAGACACCGTTTGTCGAATACTGGTAAAGACTGCAGGAAGTATCACCGAAATTGTTGTATTTGTTCAGGATCAGATACGTGACAAAGCATGATATCCCGATGCTTACGAATGCAAAGATCAGGGCCGAGATAATGACCACTAAAAATGTCTCATCTGCTGTCATATTCACAGTATCCATACACTTATCCCTGCCTTTTCTTTACGAACTTAAAGATCGCGTCAGCCTTTGTGAGACTGATATTATTCCTTATCTTCCGAAGTCCCAGAATACCCGGCACGACAGTACCGGCCGCGATCAGTGTCACTACAATGATAAAAATGTTGTAGAGATCTTTAAGGCCCCCCGCATTAAAGGCTATTCCGACGGCAGCCAGGACCATTACGGCTAATACGGCCAAACAAACGGAAGCAAAGAGCATGCCGATCTTTTTCCCGGACCAGGGCATAGTTCCCACTACCTTGCCGCTCTGCCCGTTGATCAGGATCGTATGGGGCTCTTTGTTGTATATGAACGTGAAAAACCATACAGGCATCATCATATACAGAGGATCGTCCTGAATATCTGCCCAATACGCTGCGTCATTGACAAACGATTTTCCGTTCTCGACAGTAGAGCATGCTTCTACGGAATAGAGTTCGTGACACCTTGCGGCAACCGCATTCTGAAGATTCTTATAAGTCATGTCAGAAGTGTTGGAGTAAAAGCCGTTAAGATAATCCTCATCAAATTCCTTGGCTTCCGCGAAATAGAACGGCTCGAGCCTTGCGCTGACCTCATCGATCAGTATATTTGAACCGTCGATCGGAATGTTCCTGAAGTTACATGTTCCGACTCTCTGGTAATACTTAGTCACTATCTTCTCACCGTTGTTAACCTCAGCCTGGATATAAGATGCTTCGGTAAAACGCGTATTGACGATCCAATACGGTACGTATATCCCTCTTATGTTGTCCGGAACGGCCTTGGACTTGACTTCCTTGGGTATAAACGGGTTGCTTAAGAACTTCTCCTTGATCTTGGCTATTGCCTGCTCTTTTGTTATCTGGAAAGGGATCAGCCCGTCAGGCTTGTATTCCTTTTTTATCCTTGAGAAATTTATTGCAGGGTTGCCGCAGTACACACAGAATGTCGATACTTCCGTATCGCTCGTGATGATCTCCGCTCCGCAATGAGCACATGTATAGACCCTTGTGTCGTAATACTTTGAATGGGCATCAGCATTGATATCCTTGACGTCTTCAGGATCAAATCGGCTTCCGCATGCGGCACACTCCAGCTTTTGCGATGCCGGATTGAAGATGAGCTTGCCGGAACAGTTTGAGCACAATACAGCCATATAATCCCTCCCTTTGATTCCATGAAAAGTTTACTATCAGAAGCTCTTCTCTGCAATCTCCGTCGTTAAGCGCCTTTTCTCTAAGGTCTTCTCGAAAAGAAGATCTGCGGTCTCCGGGAAACCTTCATAGACGACCTTTGTGCCTTCTTCCGTAATGCCGCCTTTAGTAGCGACTCTGGTTACAACATCCTCAAAAGTCATTTCCTTCTGCAGCATAAGGTCGCCTGTGGCACTCATGGTCGAGAGCACCATCTTTACGATCTGCTCCTTCGGAATGGATGTATGTCCTTCTGCAGCTCTGCATATGACATCGAAAATGGATGCGATAAAGCCCGGCATGCAGCTTACGAGCTCAGAGCCCATGCCCATCTCCTCTTCGGGCAGTTCGATGACGTTGCCTATAGAACTCAAAAGGTCCTTGAGCACAGACTTGTCGTTTACTCTCTCATCGAAGCACACGAGAGTCTGGGATCTTCCGATCTCAGCAGTGAGGCTCGGAATGACCTTGGCGGTCTTAACATCAATGACTTTGCGGATCGTCCCGAATGAGACGCTGCCATTGAGGGATACGAGCAGGGCATCCGGATTTATGGTATCCCTTATCTCTTCCAGCACAGACTTAAGGTCTACCGGCCTGACACAAACAAATACGATATCTGAAGATGAAGCAAGCTCTTTATTGCTTACTATCTGCGCGATCTTACTTGCCTCTTCCAATTTTGCTTCCGTTCTGTTAGATACCAGAAGGTCCTGTCTGCCTATCTTTGCCGCTTCCGAGAACTTCCACAAAAGCATCTTCCCCATGCTTCCATAACCGATGATTCCGACACGCATAAAAAAGCATCTCCTCTGTTGATTTCAAACATTATATCAAAGAGGAGATGCTAAACAGTTATCTGTAATTCCGGTATTACTTCCAGTGTTTGAGTTCCGAGAGCCAGCCGTCGTATTGTGCGCGTCTGTCACTGTCAGAAAGCCCCTCGGGATTCGGCATGTGGTCGATCAGGAAATCAAGAAGGTCGTCCTTTGTCTCATAAACGAAATTGCCCTCCGAGTAGCACCACTTGCAGTAATCCTCATTGAAATCACCGTTAGGCTCCCTGCTGATGTTGAGGTCTTCGTTAAGAGGCATTCCGCAGCACTGGCAGTAAAGTTGTCTCGGGCTTCCGAGGAGCGTGTTGATCGACACGTTGAACTCTCTTGATAAGATCTTCAGAGTCTCTGTATTAGGCTGTGTCTCGCCTGTTTCCCAGCGGCTTACCGCCTGTCTTGTAACCAGTACTCTTTCAGCGAACTGATCCTGTGTGAGGTTATTCTCCTCACGTATCTTCTTCAATACATCTTTTGTTTCCATGAGCATATCTCCTTTGCTTTGCTTGATAGCTCCATTATGTCTATGGCTTCTGTCCAAAACAAGAAACGCGTTGTTGCGTTACATATACCTTTTTACCGGATCGTCACACCAGACCTGCACTTCGATATAGCGTTCAGGACCATGGGCGCCGTCATCGTTCCAGTCCTGAGGCAGTCCGTATCGTGCGATCACGTCTAGGATCTCCTCATACGTATAGACCTTTTTCCTGTATTCTTTCCCGTCCTTTATGCGCGGACTGAATGTCGGCATGGAATCGCCGTATGTAAACGATAACTTGCGGGTATCGAATTCTTCGACAGGTATCCTGATCACGCCCGGATCCTCGAACCATGTGGAAAGCCACGGACTGTGTTCCACAACCATGTAATGGGGCGACGGGATATCCATGACGATGCCTTTTTTCATTGCTTCCCCGCGTACTATCCTCTCACAGTTCATCCGTTTGGAGATATAGTCCGCATCTCTTTGAGCAGTCAGGGAATCCGGTCTGTCTGACTTGATCTTTTCGAGAACAGATAAAGCTTTATCCTTGGATAAAGCAGTAAGACTTTTAAACGGTCCTGACCGTTTGTCGTAATAGTGGTACAGATACATGGTCAGAACTTCTCCGTGGGCTTGCCGTGGCCATAGTAATACGTGCGTTTGCCAAATGAACGGATCTTCTCCACGGTCCTTTTCTCGGCTTCGAGATCAGTATAGAGATGTCCCATTCCGGGTCTTATCCAGTTATCGAGAGCGTCACCTGCGAGGAGCGCATCATCAGCTACCAGAAGACCGATGGAGCCCTTCGAATGACCGGGAAGTTCTGTCACCTTGATATCAGGAAAACCGTATTCTGCAAGCGTGTCGCCTTCCTTAACAAAGAAACGGTTTTGAGGCCTTATGACCTTAGTCCGGCTCAGTACTTTAAGCGATGCCTTCAGCACCACAAAACCGACAAGCCCGTATGAATGCAGAGGCTGTGAATCATAGTCGTCGAAGATGCCGTCATCTTTCTCGTTATAAGCCACCGGGACATTGAACTTCTTTGACAGTGCGTCGGCGTTTTCCGCGTGATCGAAATGAGGATGCGATAAGACGATCAGCTTAAGATCGTATTTGCTGCATTCATCTTCCACCATCTGGAGATTTTCTTTGCTTGCCGTATCGAAAAGTATGGCTTTGCTGCCGTCCGACACTATATAGCAGTTGTCCGTTCCGCCTTTGATATGTGTAATACTGTATTTCATTATCTTTCCTTACCACGAACCCTTGTAACCGGCACCGTATTCCGTCGTATAGTAATCGATGCGCTTCGAGTCGTTAAATTCAGGTTCGTAAATGTTCTTATCGGGATCTATGCCCACAAGCGCGCAGACTGCTTTGTTTGCACGGATCGTAAGGTCTTTCTCGCGTTCTTTTGGCTTCAGATCCTTATCAGGAAATATAGGTTCACCGATGTGGAGCGTGAAGCACGCGATCTGCTTGAAAATATGCTTTCTTATGAAGCCCGGCTCGCGATATGAATAACCCAAAGGAATTATAGGCTTATCGTTGCTTACAGCTATGAGAGCAGCGCCGCGCTTAAAAGGTCTTATGGGCCTGTAGTATTCCCACATGCTTCCTTCCGCGTAGATATGGAGCCAGCCGCGCTCTTTAAGAAGTCCGCTTACGGCCTTAAGGAAAGCCTTCTGTCCTGCCACGGTATTCTCAGGGATCGGGATACCTCCAACCATACGGATAAGCGTCCCGTTCTCACCGTTTATATTCGGTGCCCATGCCAAAAGGCCGGACCTTCTGGGGCGTATCCCCTTCATGACGCCTATGTAATCCCACATGTGCACGTGATTGCAGACGGAGATCACACCGCCGTCAAGAACTTCCTTATGTTTTTTGAGGTTTTCCCTTCCTTCGATCTTAAGTCCAAGACGGACCGTTGCCACAGGAAATACGATCAGATTAAGAAAGACGCGTGTCATGTTCTGCTTGAACTTAAACCACGAAGACTTGTCGATATAAGGATAATACGCATCAAAGACAAGACCTCTGTCCTTATGGATCTCAAGGTAATGCTTATCTGTCTCTAACGGATACGGATACTTGTTTGTCTTCGGATCAAACATAACCAAACTCTGCTTTTCTTTCCTAGTCTGGTCCTATTATAACCCAACACTTCTATTTCTTTGTTATAACTGCAATGGCGCAGGGCATCCTGCCGTCAACGACATAGTACTCAACGTCTTTGAAGCCCTTTTCCTCAAAGAATTCCTTATAAGAATCAAGATCAAACTGGCGCTTAAATTCAGCTCCAAGCTTCTCTATGAACTTCACTGCAAATCCGGACGATTCCCTGGCCATGTTTATATATGTCGGGATGATCACTTTGCCGCCCGGTCTTACGACTCTTAGAAGCTCGTTTAAGGCCTTCTCAGGCTCCGGCAGCAGATGAATGACGTTGCCTGCAACAGCCTTGTCAAAGCTCTCATCTTCGCACTTGATATCGGTTATGTCTTCCTGCCTGAATGATGCATTTGCGTATTTCCTGCACTTTTTGGAAGCGCGCTTCAGCATTCCCTCGGCAAAGTCCGTTGCCAATACCTGCCTGCACTTTTTCGCGATCTCCTCAGTAATGGCGCCTGTACCGCATGCGCATTCGAGCACGCTGTCATTCTTATCAATGAATTCCGCGACCTTTATTCCCGTGCCTTTATAGACTTTCCGATTGTAAACGTTCTCGAAAAGATCATATACGGGCGATATCTTATTCCAGAACATACTGTTACCTGTTAAGCTTTCTCATGCACCTCATGGCATTGAGGATCGCGATTATGAGCACTCCTACGTCACCGAATACCGCAAGCCACATGTTTGCGATACCTAGTGCGCCGAGCACAAGTATTACAGCCTTTACGCCGAGCGCGAAAATGATATTCTCCCAGACGATCCTCATCGTTTTTCTTGCGATCTTTATGCTGTCTGCGATCTTCGACGGTTTGTCATCCATCAGGACGACATCCGCAGATTCTATTGCTGCATCAGAACCCATTGCGCCCATTGCGATTCCGCAGTCTGCACGCATCAGTACGGGAGCATCATTTATACCGTCTCCGACAAATGCCAGTTTGCCTTTGCCGTTCTTTAACAGCTCTTCGACTTTACTTACCTTATCGGCAGGCAGGAGCTCTGCAAAGAAACCAGTCAGACCGAGCTTACCCGCTACATTCTCCGCAACGCTCTTCTTGTCACCCGTAAGCATTACGAGGCGTTTAACGCCAACGCTCTTAAGGCTCTTAATAGCTTCTTCGGAATCTTCCTTGATCTGGTCGTTGATTACGATATGACCTAAGTACTCGCAGCCGCCAACCTCTTCACGTGCGATGTGGATGATCGTACCAGTCAGGTGGCAGTCGTGCCAGTCGGCGCCGCACATCTCCATGAGCTGTCCGTTGCCGCAATAGTATGTTTTGCCCTCTACAACTGCCTTTACGCCTTTTCCCGCAATCTCTGTAACTTCACCTATCAGGGACTTGTCGATATGGCCTTCGTGGGCTCTTACGATCGACTGCGCCACAGGATGGCTCGAGAAGCTCTCACAGCAGGCTGCGATATCCAGAAGTTCAGCCTTGCTGATCAGGTTCGGATGAACATCATCTACCGCAAACACGCCCTTTGTAAGCGTTCCGGTCTTATCAAATACTACCGTATCGATCTTGGCTAATACTTCCATATATCCGGCACCTTTTATGAGGATACCGTCCTTGGAAGCTCCGCCGATACCGCCGAAGAAAGACAGCGGAACCGATACGACAAGTGCGCAGGGGCAGGATACTACGAGAAATACGCAGGCTCTCGTAAGCCATTCTTTCCAGATCTCCCAGCTTCCGATACCGAGGAACAACGGAGGAACCACACCAAGTACCAGCGCTGCAATAACAACGGCAGGTGTATAGTATCTTGCAAATTTGGTAATGAAATTCTCAACCTTTGCCTTCTTATCCGATGCATTCTCAACGAGCTCCAATATCTTGGATACAGTGCTCTGCCCGAATGTCGATGTTGTCCTGATCTTGATAACACCTGTAAGGTTCAGCGTTCCGGAAATGACATTGTCGCTCAATGCCTTATCAACAGGTGCCGATTCACCCGTAAGAGCAGCCTGGTTAACAGAGCTCTCGCCTTCAATGATGACACCATCGAGCGGGATCTTCTCGCCGGGCTTAACGATTATTACCTCGCCCACCTGAACATCTTCAGGAGATACTTCGAGTTCTTCGCCATCACGGATAACTGTCGCGCTGTCAGGCCTGATATCCATGAGCTTTGCGATGGATTTTCTGGATCTTCCAACCGCAATGCTCTGGAAAAGTTCACCTATCTGATAGAAGAGCATTACGAAAGTCGCTTCAGGATACTCGCCGGTCACAATCGCGCCTACTGTGGCAACCATCATGAGGAACTTCTCATCGAAGATCTGGCCGTGAATAAGATTGATAAACGCTGTCTTAAGGACATCGTAACCTGCAATGACATAAGGGATCATATAAAGTACAAGCTCAGCCCACCACGGGACCTCAACAAAATGGAGCGTCACAGCGGTCACGGCCAACAGAGCAATAGCTATTATTATCCTGTTGCGCATCTTCTTTTGTTTTTTTGTAAGCTTGTACTTCATAAAGATTTTCCTCTTTAAAAGGCCGCAGTTTTTAGGCTGCGGCGCATTTGATTAAAGCACTACTGTGCAGTCGGGCTCGACCTTGGCGATTGCCTTTACTGCGAGCTTTACGATCTTGTCGAAATCAGCATCATCAGCTTCCAATGTCATCTTCTGCTTCATGAAGCTTACTTCGCAGTCCTTAACACCCGGGATTTTCTTGACAGCTTCCTGCATCTTCATGGCGCAGTTAGCGCAGTCAAGATCTTCAAGTTCAAATGTTCTCTTCATAGGTATATCTCCTTCTAATTTAAATACTCTTTAATGCTCATAACGGCCTGATCATTCCGTAAGGTGCTCATAACCCTGACCGATTATGGATTTGACGTGTTCGTCAGCAAGACGGTAGTAGATCGTCTTGCCTTCTCTTCTGGAAGCAACGAGATTTGCAGCCTTAAGGACTTTAAGCTGATGTGAGATTGCCGACTGTGTCATCTTCAGAAGATCGGCAATCGCACATACGCACATCTCATCTTCATAGAGCGCATACATGATCTTGATTCTTGTCGTGTCACCGAAAACCTTGAAAAGGTCGCCCAGATCCTGCAAAAGCTCATCAGAAGGCATATCTGCCTTAATGTGCTTTAAAAGTTCCTCGTGATTATGCGGCATCTTTCGCTTTCTCCTTACGTCCAACATATGAACGATTGCTCATATGTTCATTTGTTCATTATACTATCACACGGATTTAGGGGCGTCAACCCCTTATAAACAGGGTGTAATAATGTTACAAATCCCTTGAAATAAGGCTTTTTCAGAAAAAATCCTTCCAAAAAGCCTCAAATTCTCTTGTTTTTAATGTCAAAGAACTTTATAATATCGGCATTGTCGGCGCCGAAAGGCCCTCCGGCAAAGTAATTAACCCATATTCCAAGGGAGGAATTAATAATGAACAGAACAGAATTAGTTGATGCAATCGCTGTTAAGGCTGACATCTCCAAGAAGGATGCTGACGCTGCAGTTAAGGCTTTCATCGAAGTAGTTTCTGATGAGCTCCAGAACAAGGGTAAGGTTCAGCTCGTTGGTTTCGGTACATTCGAGACATCCGAGAGAGCTGCTAGAACTGGCCGTAATCCTCAGACAGGCGCTGCTACAAAGATCAAGGCTTGCACAGCTCCTAAGTTCAAGGCTGGTAAGGCACTCAAGGATAAGGTTAACACAAAGCCTTCTAAGAAGTGCAAGAAGTAATTCTTATCAACTGATTTGCTAAATAGAAGAGGTTGTCCAATCGGGCAACCTCTTTTAATTTAATAACGTTTTTCCGGTTTTCGTTATCAGAATAATAACAACGCTGAAGACAGACTGCCAAACGAACGGCAAAACCAGCGGCGGCGCCGTTCATTTAGCCGCATTTTCACTTGCATATCACCAATGCCGGGACTTATTTAATAAACAACGTCAGTATATCCGGCAGGTACGTGTATACAAACAGGAGCAGTGCGAGTGTGAAGAATACCCACATCGTTACGCTGTGCGTCATGGTGCGGAGGATCTGCTTTCTGGGGAGCTCCCCTACTATCGGCATGAGCTTAAATTTCTTGCGTCTTACGATGAGCATTACGAAGCCTGCGATCTGGAAGCCCACGAGCACAATGATCCAGACAAGAATGATGAGAATGAGCGGCAGGACCGACTTCATCATAACGTCGTAATCGATATTCGGATCCATTGTTCCGGTGTTCATGTCCACGCCCATACGCTTCATCAGTTCGGCGAGCAATTCGACTGTGACCGAGGATGTTACGAGATTGAGGCTCGCGTGGAGGATCATTGTATAGATGATCCTTCCGGTGCGGATATAGACGAATGCGAAAAGAATTCCTAAGAAGAATGCAAAGAAGAACTGCTGGAAATTGCCGTGCCAGAGACCGAACATGATGCCCGACATAGCGCAGCTTATGAACTCACCGTGGCGGAGAGTGCGGTCGATCAGGAATTTTCTGAATAAGAGCTCCTCGAAGATCGCCGGCAGGATACCGACGGTAACGATCCTAATAAATGTATCGGAACCGATTATGAGGCTGTCTTTAAGGCTGCTTAATGCATCATCGGAAGAATTGCCGCCAAATAAAGAGACTGATGACAGAGCGGTATGAATGGGCAGTCCCATAAGGGATCCTACCTGAGCCAGGCCGTAGACCATCATTATGAGGATCATTATCTGGCCGAAAGTAAGCTTTTTCTTCTCTATCTTTACGGAAGGCAGGACTTTGAGAGAAAGTCCCAGAATAAGGCAGCCCAATACGCTTACGTTGAACGAATTCATGAGGAGGTAGATCGTAGTAAAGTGCGCATTGTAAAACTCGGGGAAGAAAAGCGTCAGAGCTGCCGAAGCGAATTTGATGGGAAATATGAAGCACCAGCCCCATATAGCATATCTTGACGCTATTGCGGCCATTGTCTCTTCAACGGTATCAGTGCTTTTGCAGCAGCGGGCGAGCACGATGAGCACAGCCAGAAGCGGGATCGCAAAAGCGGCTATGAACGGGATACCGTATAATGTCACTTCCTCACCGTAAACCAGGCCGTTTGCATTGTTGAAGCTGAGTAACAGCGCCAGGATAGTCGTAAGTATGATCGCTGTGACCGATAAGCCCTTGCGTAATGCTTTATCTTCCATAAATTCCTCCTGACAATCCCTAACACGGTTCACACCGCAGATAATTATACTTAAATATTACTTACATTTCATTAATAGCAACCAAACCGCACCTTAACGTTGCCTTAATTATTTTATTTTTTGGCATATGTATATTTCAGGCAAAATGCGTGTATACTGTCGTAGTTATCTTTATGAAAAGAGGGAAAATTCTATGTCAGATTCAAAAGTTTACAGGATATTCGTAGTAAATCCTGGCAGCACGTCAACCAAGGTCGAGTTTTTCGAGAACGAGAAAAGCGTACTCGAAGGCAATGTATTCCACGATTCAGCGATCCTAAAGAATTTTCCCACGATTAACGACCAGCTGGATTACCGCATGGAATATGTAAAGAAATGGCTAAAGGATAACAATATCGATCTGACCGGTATTGACGCCATCGTCGGCAGAGGCGGCGCATGCTACCCCATCGAAGGCGGCACATACGAAGTAGACGACAGGCTTGTAAACGATATCCGCGAAGCAAAGGGCGGCGTTTACCACTCCAGCATGCTCGGCGTTCAGATGGCTAAGCAGCTTCACGACGAATTCGGCGGAAGACTTCTCATGGTTGACCCGATAGTTGTTGATGAATATCAGGACGTTGCAAGGATCACAGGCGTTAAGGGCATATACAGGACATCTGCCACACACGCTCTTAACCTCCGTGCCACAGCTCATAAATACGCAAAAAGCGTAGGCAAAAAGTATAACGAGATGAACCTTATCGTATGCCACATCGACGGCGGCATCACTATTACCGCTCACCAGCACGGCAGGATGATCGATGCCAATGACGGCAGCGGCGGTGACGGCCCGATGACTCCTACGAGAATGGGTACCATGGCGGTTACAGATGTCCTCACCAAACTGATGGACCGTCCGAAGGAAGAGATAAGAAGCCTCTGCCTTGCTACAGGCGGTCTCTCATCCTGGTTCGGCACTTCCAATTCCGATACAATCCATGATCTTGTTGAAGCAGGTGATGCTAAGGCAACACTTATCTGGAATGCAATGATATATCAGATCACAAAGTGGATCGGTTCCATGGCATGCGTACTTCACGGCGAAGTTGACGGCATCGTCCTGACAGGCGGCCTTATGCGCTTCCAGGACGTATATGACGGCATCAAGGATGCATGCGGCTGGATCGCACCAGTCGCATCCTATCCGGGCGAACTCGAGCACGAAGCTATGAGAGCTGCAGCGCTCAGAGTATTAAGAGGCGAAGAACAGGCTAAGACATATCCCGGCAAGCCTAGATTTGAAGGATTCGATTACCTTTAAGGAGAAATGTTATGAGTTTTATAGAGACGATCAAGCAGAGAGCAAGAAGCGACGTTAAGACTATCGTTCTTCCCGAATCAGAAGACGACAGAACAATACTTGCGGCAGCAAAGGTTCTGGCAGAAAAGACCGCTCAGCCGATCATCATCGGAACCGAAGAAGAGGTCATGGGTGCGGCTGCAAGACTTGGCGCTGACCTTACAGGCGTACAGATCCTTGACCACACAAAGTCAACAGAGATCGACAAGTATGCAACACTTCTTGCAGAGATCAGAGCCAAGAAAGGCATGACCTTCGACATGGCAAAGGAGCTCATCACAGGCGACAAGCTCACTTTCGGCATCATGATGGTCAAATCCGGAGATGCTGACGGTCTCGTATCCGGCGCGTGCCACACATCTGCAGACATGCTCCGCCCTGCTCTCCAGATCATTAAGACAGCACCTGAAAGAAAGATCGCATCAATCGCCTTCATGTTCGAACTTCCCGACAAGTCCATCGGTGAAGACGGCATCATCCTCTGCGCTGACTGCGCGTTGATGCAGGATCCCAATCCTGAGGAATTAGCCGAGATCGGTGCAGAATCCGCTGCTTCTTTCGAAGCTCTTATGGGCAAGAAAGCAAAGGTCGCATTCCTCTGCCACTCTACAAAGGGTTCAGCTAATCACCCCTTCGTCGACAAGGTCGTTGAAGCTGTTAAGATCGCAAAGGAAAAGTATCCTGACGTCCTTCTGGACGGTGAGCTCCAGCTCGACGCTGCGATCATTCCCGAGATCGGCGCTTCCAAGGCACCCGGCTCTCCTGTTGCAGGTCAGGCCAACGTCCTCATCTTCCCTAACCTCGAAGCCGGAAACATCGGATATAAGCTCATCCAGAGGATCGGCAAGGCTGAAGCATACAGCTTCCTCCAGGGCCTTGCAGCACCTGTTAATGACCTCTCAAGAGGCTGCAGCGTAGATGAACTCGCAGGCGTTATCGTCATCACAGCGGTTCAGGCACAGCAGATGGCAGCTTCCAAGTAAGAATCGACAAAACTAATGTAAAATATAAGGAGCGCTGGATCTGCCGGCGCTCCTTTTTAATTCTTGAGGTGGTTATTATGTGGAACGGACTTAAGATATCTGAAGTGTTTTTTGAAGAGTATGGTCTTCCCATGCTCGAAAAGGATTTCCCCGAATACAAAGATCAGATCGCGGCAGGCCTTGCGGGCCAGACTTCGGAAGCTTTCGGATATGATGACTACATCTCAAGAGATCACGACTATGCGCCCGGGTTCTGCCTGTGGCTTCCGGAAGAAATAAAAAAGCAGATCGGTGATGATCTTCAGAAAGCCTATGAGGATCTTCCGGTACAGGAGTTCATCATCAATCACAGAAGCGATGTCGGGATGGCTGAACCGAGCAATATAATGACCGGTGCAAGACGCCACAGGGTTGGCGTTCACAGCATCGAGGAATTCTATTATGAACATACAGGGATGACACATGCGCCGGTTACCACGCAGGACTGGCTTGCTACGCCCCAAATGCATTTAGCCGAAGCAGTCAACGGAAAAGTATTCCGTGACCCTTCGGCCAAATTTAGTGCTATTCGAAATGTTTGGGCTGGTTTTTATCCTGAAAACATACTGAAGAAGAAAGTCGCTGCAGACCTTGCCATGGCGGGTAAAACCGGGCAATTCAACTATGCTCGCTCAATGAAACGTGGTGACGTAGGGGCCGCTTATTTCTGCGTTACAGAATTCATATACAAGATTACTGCGGCATTGTTCCTTCTTAACGGCCGCTATATGCCATATTACAAATGGCGTTTCAGAGCGATGAAAGAGTTTACCGTCTTGAGCTGCGTGATAGAACCGCTTATAAAGCTTTCTCAAATGAGCGAAGAAGAAAGTCTGGGTAAGGTCGATCTTATAGAGAGTATAAGCGGCGAGATTGTCAAGGAACTGGTTAAACGCGGTTGGTCTTCGGGCTACAGCGACTATCTTCTCGACAATGCAAAACTCGTTATGAAGACCATAGGTGATACAGAGATTGCATCCTGGAATGTTTTCGTCGGTGAAGATTGATCTATTTAATCTGCTTCAGGAATCAATACGGTAACACATCCCGAATCATCGATAGTTGATTCCAATCTGGGTTTATCCTCGATCATGCTGTATGAAGCATTATTCTTTACTCCGTTCCAGCGTGCGAAAACAAGAACAAACACCATAGTGATTGCGAGCAGGAAGCCCGCAATCACTACAAATCCGCTCCCCATATTTGCGGCATAACTTTTTACTCTTATAGCTAAATCCGGAAACATGCTATTTCCTCCTTTGCTTAACTTCTGAGCTTATTATGGCAAAGGGAAAAATCAAAAAAGTACTAAATCGGCATCAAAACGGCATCAATTACATAAAATCAATATGTCTGGATCGTCGTATATATATAACTAACTTCTACAGTTACCTGGAACGTATAGTTCTTACCGTCCCTGAATACAAGACGGTATGATACTCCCATTTCCTCAGGGGATTCCGATAACATGTGGTATGTAACGAGCTTTGCGGAAAGCTGTCTCTGGTAATGATTATATAAAGCATTGCTGTATCTCTCCGCAATTGATTTCGACGGATCGGAATACTGTTCGACACCATCTACCAGATCAGTCCATAGTCCGTTTCCGGCATAGATATTACTGCGGAGTATAGCACCTGTTCTGTCATCAACATAACAGGTTAAGCTCCACTCGTCAGTTATCTTGCAATCGACGACCCAGATAACTATGGTGCCCCTGTTGTTGGCAAGGTTTGCCAGCATCGGCTGTGCATTCGTTCCAAAACCGGTCTGCGATTTAATGCCCGTAAAATCCGTTAAGAACTCATTCATTATGCGTTCGATGTCAGCCTTCTGATTTGAGATACCTTTATCCAGTTCGATATAGGTCGTAATCGCAGTTTCATAGTTAACCAGATTGATCTTCTGGTTCATTGCAAGGTCATCCCTGTAGGAAAGGTTGATCTGCTCGATATTAAGGCTCTCCTGCTTTCCCTCGGATAACCTGTCTTCAAAGTTATAAACGGCCAAAGGAAGGAACCACCCCAGAGCTGCTGCCATAAGGAAGAAGACCGCTGTAATTAACGTACTTATCTTCTTCATAACGTCATCTCCTTGATCGTAACCGTAACACAGGTTCCGTTTCCTTCTCTCGAAGCAAACGCAATAGTTCCGCCATGAAGCTGGATGACTTCCTTACACAATGTCAGACCGAGGCCTGCACCGCCCTGCGCTCTCGAACGCGATTTATCGACACGGTAAAATGCCTCCGTAATATGCTTGATCGCTTCTTCCGGCATACCTCTTCCGTTATCGAAAACACGTATGCGGTAATATCCCTGTATGCTCTCACCGACGATCATGATATTACCGCCGTTATCGATAGCTTTTCTTGCATTATCCAAAAGGTTCGTAAGTACCGAACTGAAAAGATCCGGCTCAACAAGGCATATGCCGTGTTCACAGCGGCTCTGAAGCATGATCCCGCGCTTTGTATAGACCGGCTGCAGATGAAGCGAAAGATTGTCTATCATCTGCTTCATGTCTGTCGGGATGAGCTTGATGCTTTCCTTCTTCATCATAAGAAGGTCAAGGAGCTTTAACGAGAGTGACTCCAATCTCTTGCCTTCCGAGAAAATATAGTTTGCCGCTTCCTGCGCTTCCTCGCCCGTCAGCGACTGGCTTCTTAGAAGATCCGCATATCCGATGATGGATGTCATAGGAGTCTTAAGTTCATGAGCAAAACTTCCCATGAACTGATCCTGATGTTCCATCGTAAGCTTAAGTTCGTTGATGTTATCGGAAAGCCTGTCTGCCATGTTATCGAAATCAGATCCGATCTGACCTATCTCATCCATCACCTTCGGATTGACTCTCGCATCGAGATCACCTGAAGCAAGCGCTCTTGCCGTTCTCGACACCTTCGCCAGAGGCTTTGTCATGAGATATGTCGCGATCCATGCGGTAAAGCCTCCGATCACGATAAGGAGCAGGAAGATCTGGTGATATGTACGGACCTGTGAATCTCTTGCAGCATATATAGGTGAGATATCATACAGGATGACAAGCTGCAGAGGTTTGTTGTCTGTATTTACGCTTCCGCAGATCTGGTAGTAATTCTTGCCGTCTCTTGTAAACATCATTGATTCAAAATCAGAGCGGCTCTCATAATCCGTGATTGTCTCACCGGTCTGATATAAGACCGTATCGCCCCTTAAAAGCTTGATGCCGACGATACTCTCGGAAGTCTTCATCTTCTCGAGCGTATTACTGATGCTCGAGAAATCCTGCTGGATGTCTACAAAGTTAACCAGCTGAACAGACTGAAGGATCATCTCGTAAGACTCATTACTTGTTCTCTTGATCTGACTTAATGTACTCTTGAAATTCTGTCTGATCAAAAGTACGCCTCCCACACCATAACTCAATGTGAGAAGCCATACCATTACG
Source organism: Oscillospiraceae bacterium (assembly GCA_902764825.1). Lineage (GTDB taxonomy): Bacteria > Bacillota > Clostridia > Saccharofermentanales > Saccharofermentanaceae > Saccharofermentans. The sequence goes on along the minus strand of CACWXL010000003.1, from coordinate 308,508 downwards.
AGAAGCATCTTCTGCCTGAATCGCATTAATCAGCCTCCAGCCTATATCCTACCTTCGGCACAGCATGAATAACGTCTTCCCATCCGAGTTTTTTTCGAAGTCTCTGAATGTGAAGATCGACAGTCTTACTTCCATACGGGAACGGTTCATTCCAGACACGCTCGTAGATCGTCTCCCTGTACATGGCAATTCCGGGATTCCTGGCAAACAGAAGAAGCAGTTCATACTCCTTCGGTGTAAGCGGGATCTGATATCCGTCCTTATATACGATCATTGCCTTTGTATCTATCGTAAGACCTGCAATGGTTATCTCCGTATCAGTCTTGTTATAGCGGCGCAAGACAACATTTACCCTGGCAAGAAGCTCGATGATCTCGAAAGGCTTGGCAAGGTAATCTTCAGCGCCCAGTTCAAGTCCTCTTACTCTGTCTTCGACCATATTCTTCGCTGTAAGGAAGATTACAGGGATCTTCATCGGTCTGATATATTGCATCAGAGAAAAACCGTCGATCTTCGGGATCATTACGTCAAGAAGTATAAGGTCAAAAACATAATTCTTGATCATATCGAGAGCCTGTTCGCCGTCATAAGCGCACATGCAAGAATAACCTGCTTTTGTAAGGCTCATTCTTATAAGGTTAGATATCGGTTTCTCGTCTTCAACAATTAAAATATGTATCATAGTCCCCACCTCGCTAGATACAATTATACATTCAAGAGGCAGAATGCGGTATTAATTATTTTTGTTCTTCTTGTTATCGCGCGCATTATTTAAGCAAATGCCCATAATTCATTTGTTTTTGCCTAATTCCTGTTATAAGATTAATTAATGGGATAAGGGAGGAATAGCAATGGCTGTTATATGTAGAAACTGCGGAGGGACACTGGTCTTCGATCCGGAATCACAGAAGATGACCTGTAACCGCTGCGGAGCCTTTATTACTCCCGGTGAAGTTGAATTTTACGCAAAAGATATATTAGAGAACAAAAAGGTCATTCCTCTCAGCAAGATAATGGGAGCCGAACCTTACGATGATCTTTCGGTGAGATACAGCGATCAGGATGAAGAATCCGAAGAAGACACTGTAGAGGATACTGTAGAGAATGACGCTGAAGAATATCCTGATTATGAGCTGGAAGATCCTCCGCCGCTTCTTAAAGACATCCCCGGACCTATAAGGAACTTTGCAAAAAGAAACTTTGCAAAATGGGATTTCAGTGATAACTACATGGAATGCGCTGTATATACATGTGATTATTGCGGCGGTGAAGTTATCGTAAACGGTACTGAAGCTTCGACAATGTGCATCTTCTGCGGCAATCCCGTCATAGTATTCAGCAGGATTGCAAAACAAAGAAGACCGGAGCTGATCGTTCCTTTTAAGATAACAAAAAAGGACGCGCTGAAAGCTATACGCAAGCACTTCAATAAAGGCATTTTTATTCCGAGAGAAGTTAAACATTTCAAGGAAAAGCAGGTCCGCGGAATCTACATTCCTTATTGGATCGCAGATGCGGAGCACTATGGTTCTGCCATTATTTTGGGAAGCGTTGAAAAGTCAAAATCCGGCGAACCTGATACTTATTACTATGGAAGAGCCGGAACGATCATGATAAGGGACTTTCCTGTTGATGCATCAAGGATCTTACCGTACGATATCAGCTCAAGGCTTGAACCATACGGTATCAGGAATGCAACAGAATTCAATGAAGATTATCTTGCAGGTTTCTACTCAAGTATCGCAGATGACAGTTTCGATGGTCTGTCCGATCTTATCGAGAAAAGAGCAGCTGCTATTTTTGAAGAAGAAGCAAAGGCAGATATAATGAATGCCTATCCCGAGAGGATCATTGAGGCAGTTCATCATACAGAAATAGATTACGACAGTCTTCGTTATGCTATGCTCCCTGCCTGGTTCGTAATCTATGAGCACAAGGGAAAGCACAACACTATCCTCGTTAACGGTGAGACAGGCAAAGTCGTCTGCGGTGTCCCGTGGAACCGGAAAATCCTCTATTCGCTTTATTTTCTGTTTGCAACTGCACTGTCTTGCGGAGCCGTATATATGATCAACACGTTCCTCACAGAAACCGATTGGGATTATTTTGATATTTTCAAAGCTCTCCTGTCGTTAGTAATACTAATTGGTATATCATTCGCCTGGGGAATCAAGATGTTTAAAAAAGTGCATAAGAGTCTGGGCCTTACTCAGGGACGCTCTGTATTTAATTTTGTAAAAAGGGGGCGGGAACAAGTATGATCAAGTTTTTAAGTGTAATTCTGGGAATCGGCTTCGGCTTCGGAGTTGCTACCTTCGTCTTCAGTTATTTTCTTAATGAATCCAATAACATCGGAGACAGTGTCGGTTCTGCCTTCTATTACGTACGCTCAAGAAAATTCCATGCCAGAATGGACAAAATGACACCAAGCGAGAGACAATCGTTCATCTCCCGATATCACAGACTTTTCTGACAGGCGCTAAAACAGTCTGCGCTTGGATTACCCGATTCCCGTAACCTTAAAATCCTTGTCCTCTACGGCCTTTGTAAGAACATCGTCTGCGACGTCCTTTTCGAGTGCTACGACAGCCGTGCCCTTATCGTGGGATACGTCAGCTGAGATAACGCCGTCTAAAGCTTCCAGAGCCTTCTTTACGGTCGCTTCGCAGTGTCCGCACATCATTCCTTCGATCTTGATAGTCTTTTCCATAGTTTTTATCTCCTTTTCATTCTTGATCTCTAATCCTTTAAGTCTGTTCCTGATATCGCTCTTAGCTTTATCATGCTTTGTGTCATATGGTCTTATGAGATTTAACCTTAACGCATTCATGCACACCGTAAAGCTCGACAGGCTCATTGCAGCAGCGCCGAACATCGGTGTCATGGTAATGCCTAAAGCAGCATAAGCACCTGCTGCGACAGGTATCAGCGCGACGTTATAGATGAATGCCCAGAAGAGGTTCTCATGTATGTTGGTAATCGTCCTTCTTGAGATCCTTATTGCGGCAACTGCATCCTTCAGGCTTGATTTCATGAGCACGACATCAGCAGCATCTATTGCAATGTCTGTTCCCGCACCGATCGCAATGCCTGTATCTGCTGTAGTCAGTGCAGGCGCGTCATTTATGCCGTCGCCGATCATTATCACCTTGCCGTATTCCTGAAGCTTCTTTACGATATTTTCCTTGTCGCCCGGAAGGACGTCAGATACTGTCATATCGACACCGGACGCTTTTCTTATGCTCTCAGCCGTTCTGCTGTTATCACCCGTGAGCATTACCGTGTAAAGGCCAAGCTGCTTTAATTCTCTTACGGCCTCTGCAGAATCTTCCCTTATCGTGTCTGCTACTGCGATCAAGCCTGTAAGTCTGCCGTCAGATTCGAAGAATAAAGGTGTCTTGCCTTCTGAAGCAAGCGCTTTTGCCTTGTTTTCGAGATCATTATCAACGCTTGATATGAACTTAAGATTGCCGCCCCTTAGATGCCTGCCGTTCAGATCTCCTTCCAGACCGTTTCCTGCATGCACCTTAAAGCCTTCGATCTTATGCAGGCTGACTTCATGAGCCTTACAGTATTCAGTCACAGCCTTTCCGAGAGGATGCTCGCTGGCATTCTCCAGCGCGTAAGCAGCTTCGAGCAGTTCTGACTCATCTGATACCGCGATGACATCAGTTACAACAGGAACACCATTTGTAATCGTACCTGTCTTATCCAGAACGACGATCTCAGCCTTGCCTGTCTGTTCAAGCGCGGCAGAAGTCTTAAAGAGTATCCCGTTCTTTGCGGCAACGCCGTTTCCGACCATTATCGCAACAGGTGTTGCAAGGCCCAATGCACACGGGCAGCTAACGACAAGTACCGATATGGCTCTCGTAAGCGAATAACCTGCATCCTTTCCTGCAACAAGCCAGATGACCAGGACTATTGCTGCGATGATGAGCACCGCAGGAACGAATATGCCTGATACTTTGTCTGCGATCCTTGCGATCGGTGCCTTTGAGCCTGCAGATTCACTGACCATCTTAATTATCTGGGCAAGAGTCGTGTCTTCGCCGACCTTCTCTGCCCTGCATGTTATAAAGCCTGAACGGTTTATAGTTCCTGCCGAGACCTTGTCTCCCGGCGCTTTATCGACCGGAACCGATTCTCCGGTAAGAGCGGATTCGTCAACTGCGCATTCACCTTCCCTGATAATTCCGTCGACGGGGATCTGTCCGCCCGGTCTTACCACAAAGATATCTCCTGCAACGACTTCTTCAACAGGCACCGTGACCTCTTCCGAGTTCCTTATGAGAACGGCAGTCTTCGGCTGGAGATTCAGGAGCGCCTTAAGCGCATTTGTAGTCCGTCCCTTTGATATTGCCTCAAGGAGTTTTCCGATGGTTATCAGTGTCACGATCATGGCTGCGGATTCGAAATAAAGCTCATCCATCAGTGCCATCTGAGCCTCGTGAGAGCCCGCATTTGTCATCTGTAACAATGTTACAAAGCTGTAAATGAACGATATTCCGGATCCCATGGCGACCAGAGTATCCATATTCGTACTCTTGTGGATGAGCGCCTTAAAACCGTTTACGAAGAACTTCTTATTTATCATCATGACGATGCCGGATAAGAGCATCTCAATGATACCTATGCCCACCATATTGTGCTCAAGGAACTTCGGAGCAGGCCAGCCCCACATCGAGACACCCATGGAGAAATACATCAATACGAGCAGGAAAATAAGAGAACTGATAAGCCTGTTCCTGAGAACGGGGATCTCCTTGTTCTCCAGCTGTTCTTCCATGCTCTCGAAAAGCTGTCCTTTGGCTTTAGCGCCTGCCTTCTCAAGAGACGCGCCATAACCTGCATCTTCAACAGCTTTGATTACCGCAGCCTCATCGGCAGTACCGGTAACGTTCATGGAATTCGTAAGCAGCGACACACTGCAGGATGTAACGCCTTCCACACCGTTAACGGCCTTCTCAACGTGAGCCTGGCACGCAGCGCAGCTCATACCTGTAACCAAGTACTTCTCTGTCTTAACTTCTTTGTTTTCCATTAGGAATACGCATTCTAAGATTGATCGTTATTTCATAAGTTTCTGTAAGAGCTCAACCAACTCTTCAGTCTTCTCATCTGAGCCGTTTCTGATATCTTCGGCAACGCACGTTCTTATGTGGCTTCCGAGAAGGACCTTGGAGAAGCTGTTCAGAGAGCATTTTGCAGCACTTACCTGAGTAAGCACGTCAACACAGTAGGCATCCTCTTCGACCATCTTCCTAATGCCTCTGATCTGTCCCTCTATGCGGTTTAACCTGGTGATAAGATCCTTTATCTCTTCTTCGGATCTGTCCTTCGTTCTGCAATGCGGACACTTCTTCTCTGCCATAGTATAACCTCCCGGCACATACCCCCTCAGGGTATATTTCTATTCACAAGAATATACCCCTATAGGGTATATGTCAAGCGCATGCATATATTAGAAAACATAAATGCTATAATTGATTCATGCTGAAGAACAAAAAGCCCGCATCCGTATTAGAGACTGTTGCATTGGGATATCTTTTTATCCCGGTCGTTATATTCATGCTCTCATGGCTTAAGATATGGATCTCGGCCCCGGCAGTGCTCCTGATATTGATCGCTCTGTACAAAGTGCTTTTCGACAAAAAGTCCGGCGACGGCAGTTCAGGCATCAGGATAACTCCTTCTTTTGTTCTCTATTCAGTTATTTGTTTTGCATTGATACTTCTGCTGTCATATTTCCTTGGCATCGGCGGTTTTACGGAGCAGCCATACGACGCTACCAAGCACAATTTCATCCTGAAGGACCTTATCGATAATCCCTGGCCGGTGCGTTTGGGCACAACCGGAAACAACGGCCTTCTTTGTTACTACATAGCCGGTTATATAGTTCCGGCAATAGCAGGAAAACTCTTCTCAGGATTTGAAGCGGCTTCTTTGTTTTCTGTTATCTGGCATGCAGCAGGTATCTATATTGCTGTTCTGATCTTGTATAAGAGCCTGTCAGATAATAAAGGAAAGGATAAGCCCGTATATCTCCTTTATATTTTTCTCGTAATCATGCTGTTCGCACCGTTTAATGCGATCATGCAGTTCTTGTGTATCTGCATTTATCCAGACCAGCCCATCCCTGCGATACACTGGATAAGCGACAGCATAAACGTTTCTTTCTCATCACATCTTACTTCGCTCCGTTATGTCTATCCCCAGTTTGTTCCAACGTTGATCGTTATCGCTCTGATGTTCAGGATGCGCAAAAGATATGACAAATGGGCTCTTATAGTATCTCCTCTTATTGCATTCTCGGCATTTTCTTTCATTGGAGCCGTTGAACTCATGCTTATACTGTTCATTCTGGATCTGATAAAGGATAAAGAGATCAAGCAGTCTTTTAGGAGCATCCTGAGCATAGAAAACTTATCAGGCGTCATATCAGCCGTACTGTTCCTTCTCTATCTGTCAGGAAACATCATGCAGCCCAAGCCGGACAGTGCCCGAATAGGATTGGGTTTGGTGGAATACGGGAATTTCCCGCTGGTACTTATTCTGCAGGAACTCTCATGGGGCTTATGGATCATATTCCTTCTCAAGGCAAATAAGAAGGAACCGCTCCTCTGGGCCGCTTCGATATGTCTTTTTATTTTCCCGTTTATAGAGATGGGGCGCTTTAACGATCTCTGCACAAGAGGAAGCATGCCCGCTCTTGTTTGTCTTTGCATTCTTCTTATCAGGCAGCTGTTAAGCATCTTGGAGCGGAGCCAAAAGAGATTGATCCCTTTGACTGTCCTGATCCTCGCGCTTTTATTGTCCGGCGCTTTCTTCATTCCGGAGGAGTTCCATCTCCCGGACAGCACCCAAGGTCTTTTTACGCCTCAGTATAACTGGTGGGACTTCGATAATTCTCTTGAGTTCTACACCATGAACGACTGGACCAGATATCAATACATCAGTTGGGAAGAAAACCCTGTCTGCGACTTCATCTTAAGATAATTCCGCATTATCCCTTCTTGCAAAACCTATTCCTTTAATATATATTTCTCTTGCTTATCAGAAAGGGATCCAAATGCGCAAGACCAAGCCACAGGGAGTCATACTGCTTCTCATCACCGCCGTCATCTGGGGTTCTTCTTTTGTTGCCCAGTCGATCGGCATGCAGAGCATCGACGCATTCACATTCACGGGAATAAGGACCACGCTCGGAATGCTCTTTCTTCTTCCCTTCACGCTCATAATCAATAAGGGTTTTGACTTAAGCAAAGAAACTCTTAAAAAGGGTCTTATCCTCGGTATCGTCTTCTCATTCGCACAGAACTTCCAGCAGTTTGCTTTCTACTATTCGACATCAGGCAAGATCGCTTTCATAACGGCGTTCTATATGTTCTTCGTTCCGCTCTTCTCGGTCATGTTCTTAAAGAAAAAGATCGCTGCGCTCACATGGGTCTCCATCTTCATCGGACTTATCGGTCTTTTCTTTCTCTGCATCAATCCGTCTGAACTCACGAACATCAATCTCGGCGATATCCTGGCGCTCATCTGCGCCATCTTCTATGCTGTACAGATAATGCTCATAGATAAGTTCGTCGAAGACGGAAAGACCAGCGGCGTGCAGCTGTCGTTCATGCAGTTCTTCGTTGCTGCGATCATATCCATTGTCGCGATGTTCATTTTCGAGCGCCCTGTAATAGCAGATATAAAAACCGCAGCCCCTTCCCTTTTGTATTCGGGAATAATGAGCTGCGGCATTGCGTATACTCTTCAGATACTGGGACAGAAAAAAGCAAGTCCCGTTGTTGCCTCTCTTTTAATGTGTCTCGAGTCGGTTTTCGCAGTCATTTCCGCTGCGATAATCCTTCACGAGAACATGCTGCCAAGAGAGCTGGCAGGATGCCTTATCATGTTCGGCGCGATCATTCTTTCTCAGGTGTCGGAGTCTCTTTCTTCGAAGAAGCAGAATCAGAAGCAACCTCAGTCGTAGGGAAGACATATTTCAGAAGGATAACCATTCCTACCATCAAGGCGATTCCGATAAAGAGCGAGATGAAAGCGTTCTTGGCGAAACCTGCAACCAGATATGTAATGAATGACACAGCTGCGCAGGTAAGCGCGTAAGGAAGCTGTGTGGATACGTGAGCGATGTGGTTGCACTGTGCACCTGCAGAGCTCATGATGGTCGTATCAGAGATCGGTGAGCAGTGATCGCCGCAAACAGCACCAGCCATACATGCGGATACGCAGATAACAGCAAGTGTTGCCTTTGCCGGATCGGGATCCGTAAGCTTGAATACTTCAAGCGTGATAGGAATGAGGATACCGAATGTACCCCATGATGTACCTGTCGCAAATGAAAGACCGCAGGCAATGAGGAATATGATAGCAGGAAGCAGCATATTAAAGTCACCCTTGGATGCTTCTACGATACCTGCTACAAATTCTGCTGCGCCCAAAGATTCGGTCATAGCCTTCAAAGACCATGCGAGTGTAAGGATAGTGATAGGAGCGACCATTGCCTTGAATCCCTCTTCAACGCCGGCCATGCAGTCCTTGAATTTAAGAACTCTTCTGCAGAGATAGAAGATGACTGTGAAAACGATGCCGCCGAACGAGCCGTAAGCAAGACCAACGGAAGCGTCACTGTTAGCGAATGCTTCAACGAATCTCTCAAAGAAATTGCCCTGTAATTCAGTACCGTAGAATCCTCCTGTATAGAGCATTCCGATTACGCAGCAGATGATAAGGACAACGACAGGAAGAACGAGGTCAATAACCTTGCCCTTCTTCTCGATATTCTCTTCTGCCTTCTGAACGGGCGGATCTACAGTAAAAAGATCGCCGTTCTTAGCGTTCTTCTCATGACGTGCCATAGGTCCGAATTCGATCTTGAAAACAGCCATGAGGACCATCATAAGGATTGTAAGCAAAGCATAGTAGTTATAAGGGATCGCTCTGATAAAGAGCATGAGTCCGTTTGTGCCTTCCGGAGCGAAGCCTGATACTGCAGCAGCCCATGAGGATACAGGTGCAATGATGCAGACAGGAGCAGCAGTAGCATCGATAAGATATGCGAGCTTAGCACGTGAGATCTTCTGTCTGTCAGTAACAGGTCTCATAACTGAACCGACTGTCAGGCAGTTAAAGTAGTCATCGATAAAGATCAATACGCCCAGACCGATCGTAGCAAGCTGGGAACCTACTCTGGACTTTACGTGAGTGGAAGCCCAGTTGCCGAACGCGGCAGAACCGCCCGCCTTATTCATCAAGGAGACGATTATTCCGAGGAATACAAGGAATACCAGGATTCCAACATTATAAGGATCGGAAAGCGAACCTATGATACCTTTCTGGAAAACATGTTCCAATGCGACTACAGGATTTATAACGATCCTGCCTGATGCCGTATAAGTCAGCGAATAAAGAACACCGCCGACTGAGATTCCGACAAAGAGAGAACTGTAAACCTCTTTGGTGATAAGCGCCAGCACGATCGCAACAAGCGGCGGAACAAGCGCCCAAAAGGTGTTGAACAAAATAGGAACAAATTCAGCGTCCATAAAAACCTCCGGGAATAAGGATAAGTCCATAATAGCACTGGAGATTTGCCGTCTCAAACCGCAAAAGCAATAAAATAAGTCCTCTCAAAAAGTCATTCTGACATTTGACGGCCTTCGAAAATGAAAAGCCCCCGGAGAATAACTCCGGGGGCAATATCATCAAATGATTATTCTTAAGATCAGAACTTGCCTGCCTTAGCAGCTTCCTCAACGGATACTGCTGTGGAAACAGTCATACCAACCATCGGGTTGTTGCCTGCACCGATGAGACCCATCATCTCAACGTGAGCCGGAACTGAAGAAGAACCTGCGAACTGAGCGTCAGAGTGCATACGGCCCATAGTATCTGTCATACCATAGGAAGCAGGACCTGCAGCCATGTTATCAGGGTGAAGTGTACGGCCTGTACCACCGCCGGAAGCAACAGAGAAGTACTTCTTGCCTGCCTCGAGGCGCTCCTTCTTGTATGTACCTGCTACAGGGTGCTGGAATCTTGTAGGGTTGGTGGAGTTACCTGTGATGGAGACGTCAACGTTCTCCTTCCAGAGGATAGCAACACCTTCCTGAACATCGTCTGCACCATAGCAGTTAACCTTAGCTCTCGGAGAATCAGGATTCTTGGAGTAGCATGTTCTGGAGAGCTCCTTGAGCTCGCCTGTCTTGTAGTCATACTCTGTCTCAACATATGTGAAGCCGTTGATTCTGGAGATGATCTTAGCAGCGTCCTTTCCGAGACCGTCAAGGATAACTCTAAGAGGCTTCTGACGAACACGGTTAGCCTTCTCAGCGATACCGATAGCGCCCTCAGCAGCAGCGAAAGACTCGTGGCCTGCGAGGAATGCGAAGCACTCTGTATCCTCTTCGAGGAGCATCTTACCGAGGTTACCGTGACCAAGACCTACCTTACGTCTGTCAGCAACGGAACCGGGAATGCAGAAAGCCTGGAGGCCTTCACCGATAGCTGCAGCAGCATCGGAAGCCTTGCGGCAGTTCTTCTTGATTGCGATAGCAGCGCCTACAGTGTAAGCCCACTTAGCGTTCTCGAAGCAAATAGGCTGAATGCCCTCGATGAGGTGATAAACATCAAGACCTGCATCTTTTGTGATCTTCTCAGCTTCTTCGATGGAAGCGATTCCATATTCAGCAAGCTTAGCGTTGATCTGGGGGAGTCTTCTCTCGTATGATTCAAATAAATCTGCCATTTGTCATTCCTCCTTATTCCTTACGCGGGTCGATGAACTTAACAGCATCATCTACACGTCCATACTTGCCGGAAGCCTTCTGAAGAGCTGTAGCGGCATCGTCACCCTTCTTGATGAAATCCATCATCTTACCGAAGTTAACGAACTTGTAGCCGATGATCTCGTCATTCTCGTCGATAGCGAGGTCTGTGATATAACCGTCTGTGAGCTCAAGGTAACGGGGACCCTTAGCGAGTGTGCCGTATGTTGTACCTACCATTGAACGTGCGCCCTTACCGAGGTCCTCAAGTCCGGCACCGATCTGGAGTCCGTCCTCAGAGAAAGCACTCTGTGTTCTGCCGTAAACGATCTGGAGGAAGAGCTCTCTCATTGCTGTGTTGATAGCATCGCAAACGAGGTCTGTGTTAAGAGCCTCAAGGATCGTGAGTCCGGGAAGGATCTCAGATGCCATAGCAGCGGAGTGTGTCATACCGGAGCAGCCGATTGTCTCAACCAATGCCTCCTGGATGATACCGTCCTTAACGTTGAGTGAGAGCTTGCAAGCGCCCTGCTGAGGTGCACACCAGCCGATACCGTGTGTGTATCCGGAGATGTCCTTGATCTCCTTGGAGCTTACCCACTTTGCTTCCTCAGGGATCGGTGCAGCACCGTGATGAACACCCTGATGAACAGAGCACATGTTCTTGATCTCTGTTGAATAAATCATGTCTATTTCTCCTTTCCTTTCAAGGAATTTGTTGGTGGAATGAAATAAAGTTTCCGAGTTGTTATTATATATAAATAAAGGGGGCATTTCAATCAAAAAGCCCCCCTCATAAAGTCAAAATTCACATTTGCAGGAAACGATAAGAAAACTCCTCAAAAATCAGGCAAAACCAACGGCGGTGCCCGGGATTCCGCCCGGAATTCGACCGTTTTTACCCCAAACTTCAGGCAAAACTTCAGGCGCTGCCGGGCATTCCGCCTGAAAACAGGCTGTTTTTACCCCATTCTCCAGGCAAGACATCAGGCGCTGCCCGGAATTCCGCCTGGAACTCGAACAACGCCTGTTAAATATCATGAAACTGTTCTAAATGAAAATCAGATGAAGTGATCCACCAGAGCAACTGCCAGTTCTAGAGAGATAAATACAACAATGACCACAGCGATCACTTTGCCTTCCGATTTCTTGCTGATCTTTCCGGTCAGCTGAAGGAATTCGAAGAAATTGCACACCTCATAGGTGATGCCCAATGTAAAACAAAGTTCAGCAGCTCTACGCCACCACAGGTTGTTGCCGAGATTGAAGAGAATTATTGCAGCCAGCATCAGGAATGCCGCTGCGCACACGCAGATCTTACCCAGAAGGGATTTTGCAATTCTTTTCTTCTCTTCTTTGTTGTAATCGGCCACCATTTCCAGTGTTTCTTTCATGTCCTCATTCATGTTGACAGCCTTCCTTTCGCCTTTTAATATCTCGCGAAGGTCAACGTCATAGAAGTCGGCAAGCTCGATCAGAATACTGATGTCGGGCATCGTGTTACCGTTTTCCCATCGCGATACAGATCTTTGAGATACACCGAACTTGTCGGCGATCTGTTCCTGAGTAAGATTGCGTTCTTTCCTTAAGTCCTTAAGCAAAGCTCCGATCTTTATCTGGTCCATTTCCTGCACCTCCTTACGATGGGATGGTACTATCTTACACCATCACCGAACAGGTCACAGACTGGGTAAACGCGAAAAAACAACAGGAGGACAGCCCTGTCCTCCTGCTTTTATCAGTTAATTCGTGTATTTAGCGCTTGAAATTACTTAATAGCGTCGACCATCGACTTTACATATGCCCCTACCTGCTCCGGAGCATCTTTGCCATACTGTGCGACGATCTTTACGATCGCAGAGCCTACGATTACGCCGTCGGCGCTCTTGGACATGGAAGCTGCCTGCTCGGGAGTCGAGATTCCGAAGCCGATCGCACACGGTACGTCCGTTGATGACTTGACTGCAGCGCAGAGTGACGGGATATCAGTCGTAATATTGCTCCTGACGCCCGTGACGCCGAGGCTCGATACGATGTAGATGAAGCCTGAAGCCTCTTTCGCGATCATGGAGATGCGCTCGTGGGATGTGGGCGCGATAAGGGAGATCAGGTCGATGCCGTAATTTTTGCAGACAGAATCGAACTCATCTTTCTCTTCATAAGGCACGTCAGGCAGGATGAAACCGTCGATTCCGACCTCAGATGACTTCTGGCAGAAACGCTCGATTCCGTATGAGAATACGACGTTTGCGTATGTCATGAAGACCATGGGGATAGTTACGCCCAGTTCTGTCCTTAGCTTTCTTACCATCTCGAAAACCTTATCCGTGGTGCAGCCTGCTTCCAATGCGCGAAGGCTTGCCTCCATTATGACCGGACCTTCAGCGGTCGGATCTGAGAAAGGAATGCCGAGTTCGACCAGGGATGCGCCGGCCTTCTGCATCTCGACAACGCACTTTGCAGTCGTCTCAAGGTCAGGATCGCCGCATGTGATAAAAGGAATGAACGCTTTGCCGTTCTCAAATGCTTTAGCTATATTACTCATTGATGTTCTCCCCTCTGTAACGTGCGATGGCAGCGCAGTCCTTGTCGCCTCTGCCGGAGATCGTGACGACCATGATCTTATCCTTGGAAAGCGTAGGAGCGAGCTTTATCGCATGTGCAACAGCGTGCGCGGATTCGATAGCAGGGATAATGCCCTCTGTTCTGGACAGGTACTCAAATGCATTAACTGCTTCATCGTCCGTAATGGCAACATACTGTGCCCTGCCGGTATCGTGGAGCATCGCATGCTCGGGGCCGATGCCCGGATAATCAAGACCTGCGGAGATCGAATAAACAGGAGCGATCTGGCCGTACTCATCCTGGCAGAAGTAGGACTTCATGCCGTGGAAGATTCCGAGCTTGCCCGTATTGATCGTTGCAGCCGTCTCAAAGGTATCGATACCTCTGCCTGCAGCTTCGCAGCCGATGAGGTTTACGCCCTCATCTCCTATGTAGTGGTAGAAAGAGCCGATCGCATTTGAACCGCCGCCGCAGCAGGCGAGGACATAATCAGGAAGGCGGCCTTCCTTTTCGAGCACCTGAGCCTTAGACTCACGTGAGATGACAGCCTGGAAATCCCTTACGATAGTCGGGAAAGGATGAGGACCCATTACTGAACCTAAGCAGTAGTGGGTGTCGTCGATCCTTGTCGTCCATTCACGCATGCACTCGGAGACGGCATCCTTCAAGGTTGCAGTTCCGGATGTTACAGGCACAACGTCAGCGCCCAAAAGCTTCATTCTGTATACGTTCAGGGCCTGGCGCTCGCAGTCGACCTTGCCCATGAAGACAACGCACTCCATTCCGAAGAGCGCTGCCGCTGTTGCTGTGGCAACGCCATGCTGGCCTGCGCCTGTCTCGGCGATGAGTCTTGTCTTGCCCATTTTCTTGGCAAGAAGCGCCTGACCAAGCACGTTGTTGATCTTGTGGGAACCTGTGTGGTTAAGATCTTCTCTCTTGAGATAGATCTTTGCGCCGCCCAAGTCCTTGGTCATCTTCTCTGCATAGTAGAGATTTGACGGGCGTCCGGCATATTCATTCAATAATTCCGTGAGTTCCTTATTGAACTCGGGATCGTTCTTATAATGGTTGTAAGCCTCTTCAAGCTCTATTACCGCATTCATCAGAGTCTCGGGGATATACTGACCTCCGTGTATTCCGAATCTTCCTTTTGAATCAGGCATATCTACCTCCATGCTTAACTGCTTTTATAAACTTTTCTATTTTTTCCACGTCTTTGATGCCGTCTGTCTCAACGCCTGAACTGACATCGACCGCGAAAGGATCCAGTAATCTTATGGCTTCCCCCACGGATTCGGGATCCAGTCCTCCTGCAAGGAAATAATCCCTCTTAAAGTCCTTCAGGATGCTCCAGTCGAACTTCTTTCCCGTTCCGGCACCCGAGTCGATCATGACATAATCGGCATTGCTTAGAGCTGCCTTCTCAAGCGCACCTTCTTCAGATGCCTTGAAAGCCTTGATAACGGGACGTCCCAAAGTCCTTTTGACGTACTCGACGTATTCATCAGACTCGTGACCGTGAAGCTGGATCATCTCGACTCCGCTTATCCTTGCAGTAGAGATAACGCTGTCGATCGGCTCATCTAAGAAAACACCAACAGACTTTATATCAGACCTTAAGAGTTCTATCAACTCACCGGCTTTGTAGGAATCTACGTAACGCTTCGATTTTTTGTAGAAAACAAAGCCTGCATAATCTGCACCGAACCTGTTGACGGCGATTACGTCTTCGAGTCTTGTAAGACCGCAGATCTTGATCTCAGTGCTAAACATCACGATATTCCTTTCAAAGAATTCAAGAACGCCGTCTTGTCCTCAGCTCTCATCATAGATTCGCCGATAAGGACCGCATCAACTCCGGAGCGTTCTAATTCCGCTACATCTTCCCTGCACTTTACGCCACTCTCGGCAACGAAAAGCGCCTTGTCTCCGACATAATCCCTGAGCCTTAAGCAGTTCGTGGGATCTACGGTGAAGTCTCTTAAGTTGCGGTTATTAACGCCTATGACTCTTGCGCCTTCACCCAATGCCATGTCACACTCGTTCTTATCGTGTGCTTCGACCAGAGCCGTAAGCTCAAGTTCATCGCAGAGCCTTATGTATTTGCCAAGCGTCTGTGAATCAAGTATCGAGCAGATAAGGAGGACTGCGGATGCCTTTCTTGCGCGGGCTTCGAAGATCATGTATTCATCGATCGTGAAGTCCTTTCTGAGGACCGGGATCTGAACCTCCGAAGCTATCTCTTCCAGATAATCAAGAGAGCCCATGAACCACTTGGGTTCTGTGAGGACCGAGATACAGGAAGCGCCTGCCTGCTCATAGCTTTTCGCGATATCGAGATATGGAAATTCAGGAGCGATGATGCCTTTGGAAGGCGACGCTTTCTTGCACTCGCAGATAAAGCTCATGCCGTCTTCTTTAAGCTTCTTCTCGAATGCAAAATCGGTGCCGGATGCGGCATATGCCATATCCATCATTTTCGAGACCGGTATATCAAGCTTCTTATCGAGATATATCGTTCTGTTATGTTCAGCGATCTGTTCGAGAATGTCTGACATGGGTTATCCTTCCGAAGATTACTTATTTGATGCTTCAACGAACTGGTTGAGCTTTTCCAATGCTGCACCGCTCTCGATGAGGTGCTTAGCCTGGCCGACACCTTCTTCGATCGTCTTAGCCTTGCCTGCAGCGTAGATCGCAGCGCCTGCGTTCATGCATACGACGCTCTTTCTTACGTCAGTGATCTTGCCTTCGAGAATGCCTCTTGTTACTTCAGCGTTCTCTGCAGGTGTGCCGCCGACAATGTCTTCTTTTGTGCCTCTTGCGAAGCCGAAGTCCTCAGGCTTGATCTCATATGTCGTGATCGTTCCGTCAGCCTTGAGTTCGGCTACGAATGTTTCTGAAGATACGGAGATCTCATCTAATTTATCTTCGCCATATACGACCAGAGCGCGCTTTGCACCCAGAGACTTTAATACATGGGCGATGGGTTCTGCAAGATACTGGTCGTAAACACCTAAGAGATAGAAATCCGGTGTTGCAGGATTTGTCAAAGGTCCTAAGATATTGAATACCGTTCTGAATCCAAGCTCCTTACGGATAGGTCCTACATACTTCATTGATGTGTGATACTTCTGCGCGAAAAAGAAGCAGAAGCCGACTTCCTTAAGAAGCTCCACGCACTTCTCGGGGTCAAGATTGATATTTGCTCCGAGAGCTTCGAGGCAGTCAGCGGTGCCTGACTTGGAAGATGCTGCACGGTTGCCGTGCTTAGCGATCTTGATGCCTGCAGATGCTGCAACAAATGCTGATGTTGTGGAGATGTTAAAGCTTCCTGCCCTGTCTCCGCCTGTTCCTACGATCTCAAGGACTTCCATGCCGCCCTTATCGACCTTAAGAGCATGTTCACGCATTGCTGCAGCGCATCCTGTGATCTCATCGATAGTCTCAAATCTTGCGCTCTTTGTGGACAATGCTGCGAGGAATGCCGCGTTCTGGGTGGATGTGGACATGCCGCCCATGATCTCATTCATTGTCTCGTAAGCCTCATCGTATGTGAGGTCTTCCTTGTTTACGATCTTCTCGATTGCCGCCTTAATCATGTTTTTCTCCTTCCGGTTGGTTCTGCCGGAAATAAAAAATCCCCGGCAGGAATATAAGTGTTCCTGCCGGGGACGAATTAAACATAATCCGCGGTGCCACCCTGGCTTTGCGTTTGTGAGACGCACACTCTAAGGATACCAACATATCCCGGACTACTTACGCGAGTCGGACGTTGCACATTTAATGCACCCTCCGCGGTCCATTTGATAATCCGGTTCCAGCTTCACTCTCAGCAACGGAAGCTCTCTGTATGGCCTGCTACTATCTTTATCTCCGCTTCAACGGTTTGATTGTTATGACAAAAATAATACTTGTTGCCCAAAAAGTCAACAGTTTTTTGCCAAGGAACGCATTTAACCTCTCTCGTTCAAATAAGTTTTAGCACGGTCATTTATTATCTTAATAACTTCGTCCAATGATTTCTGACCTGCAAAATATGCCGGTATCTCTTCCTTTACGATCATGTCGAGAGCCGAATCTGAAGTCAATATCGAATCACAGTATCCGATCATGGTCTCATAATCTGATACGACTGACCGGTCAAGTGTATGCATAGGATAACCATATTCCTTCAGCTCTTCCGGCTCATAAAACTCCTTATATCTCTCATACGTCTTATTTACTTCATCAACAGTATCATACCCGTATTTCTCAAATGCAGTTTTACGGACAGGTGTATATCCTTCACCGTAGGCATAATCATACTGGATATTTTCAGAGAGCAGTACGTTTACAAATGTGATGCAGGCATCTTTCTCTTTGGTATGAGCCGAGATTGCAACAGAACTGTCGACTGAGAGTGTCGGTCCCTTTCCTTCCCTTGTCGGAACGCCTAATACCCTTAAGTCAGAAATGTAATCCGCATAACAATATATGAGATAAGGAAATCCGAAGAACTCATTATAGGTTGGAGCAAAGCTTTTACTGTCGACAGGTTCAACCCAGATCACTTCATTATTAGGTGCAGGATCGATGATATTCTGTGCGGTATATTCTGCGAGATCGCGAAAATCCTCATTATCAAAATTCGCGTTCTTGCCATCCGTCATTCCTGATTGAACACTGCGCATGCAGGTCTCCAGGAATATCAGTTGCGTCGTATCAAGCGGATCCTTACCGTTACAAGGTCCCTTCACAAATTCCTTATATTGCTTGAATGTAAAGCCATACTGATCAGCTCCGACATCACTCTTTCTGGCTATTATTCCAATCGCTTTTACCGCCAGAGGGAACTGGTAGATCTTACCGTCTGTTTCTGATGCAGCAAGAACATTAGCGAAAAGATCATCACTGCTGATCTCGTTCTTCAGATCGATGAAGCATTCACCGCTGTTCAGATTCGAGTATTTAGCGGCATTCATGATTATGTCAGGACCGGAGCCGACAGTAATATCAGCATACAGCTGATACGTGGCTTCTGACATAAGCTTTACTTTTTTCGCCTCAAAATCCGGATCATTGTAATTGATGCCGCTCTCAGTGATCCTGGTGTCGACCGAATAGCTGTCGTCGATCCGGATGAAGTAATCTTTGTTTGTCTCATTAAACTCACAAATGGCTTCATTTGCGGAATACGAGAGATAATCCACATAAGCCAGATTCAACACCTTTTTTCCGGCATTCGGATTGGTGTCTTCTTTTGACAGGATATACAGTTTTCTCGGTTCTTTGCCGCTTGACGGATAAAAACTTGCCCTCTGTTCAGACTCAGAGAACATATATATCTTTTTATCATTCATGGACAAAAAATTAAGGTTCTGGACTATGGCGCGATTGATATTACAGCAGTCAAAAGATAACACTTCAGTTTCCTTGTTCTCCCTGACGTCGATCTTCTGAATGCCGTCTGCATTCGGTACTACGTTTCCCACGCCGTTAACATAACCCGCATTATAAAGATCGTACTCTATGTTAGAGACATCCTGCAGGTACGGCTTGATCGAGCCGTTGTTAAGATCGAACTCATAGTATCTCTGGACGCTGTAAACGTCTGTACCCGCTTCAAAAAAGACCTTGCCTTCTCCCAAATAGAGCATTCCGGGCACATAAGTTACTTTGGCATCAGGAATCAGCTCAGACATGGGATATGAGGTTACATTACCGTCGGGTGTAGTAACTGTTAATGCAAGGGTTTCTCCATCTTCTGCATACGACCAGAAAGTTTTAACGTTATATCCTTCAAAGTTAAATTCTTTCGCGACATAAGAAGTATAATCATCTGATTCAAAATATTCTGCGGCTTCCTTTTTCTTAACGGAGACCAGTTCACCGCTTGTCATGTCGAAAACAAATTTGTATATTCTGGCCTCCATGCCCTTGTAATCATAGTCCGGGTAATAAGATTCCACAGTAACAGTTATATTCTTGTCCGTAATATCAAACCTGTTCGTAATAGCCCATTCTATAGTCGGCTCAACAAACTTATCCTTATATTTCGGATACGCCCTTTCCCACCCTTCACGGAACTTTTCCATCTCTTCATCAGGTATAGTTACAATGCCTGATTTTATGACTGTATCTTTAAGGTCTATCAGATTAATGATATCGCCGTTGCTATCCAGGATCTCAAGTGAATACTCAATGTAATCAGCGACGGCTTTTCCTTCAGGTATATTTTTCGGCATCATACGTGTCGCGTTGACAAAGAAGATCAGATTGTCATTTGAATACCCTACAAACTCTGAATGCGACATATCAATATCAGGAGCTTCTGAATACTTCTCGCCGATATTTACCTGCTTCAGCGAATACCATGTATCCTTGGCAGAAATTGTTTTCTTGCTTTTGTTTTGTTTGCCGCACCCTGCTGCCAGTATCGAAGTAATGCAAACAACCGCTGCCAATGCAGCGGAGACCAGTCTCTTCATTTTCATGATTAACTCCTATCGTATTATTCCCCAAAAGTACAGTTCCCATATTACTGTACTAATACCAGCATTATATCAAAACGTTTTGATAATAAAATACCCCCTGAATTCTATGAAAACAGGGGGCATTCTCTACTTATTTTCCTTCACGTTCGTTCACATACGTCCGGGCCCGGTCATTGATTATCTTTATTACATCATCCAATGATTTCTGTCCGGTGAAATATGCAGGCATCTCTTCTTTAACTATTATTGTTATCGCAGCATCTTCTTCGCCAATAACAGAACAGGATCGAAGCATCTGTTCATAATCACTGACAGCATTTTTGTCAACCTCGCAGAACGGATATCCCATTTCCAAAAGCATGTCTTTTGTATACTGGCTCTTGTATCTTTTATATACCGAGTTGTATTTCCCGATCGCTTCCAACGCAGTTGCTTCGTAAGCGGTTTCCCTTACCGGCGTTATTTCCTCATACAAGCCAAAAG
Organism: Oscillospiraceae bacterium; assembly: GCA_902764825.1. Taxonomy (GTDB): domain Bacteria; phylum Bacillota; class Clostridia; order Saccharofermentanales; family Saccharofermentanaceae; genus Saccharofermentans. Next base: position 288,206 of record CACWXL010000003.1, on the reverse strand, counting down.
ATTTTTGCAACTCTTCTGAGAGAAGGACTTTTACAAATTCCAGACAAGCTTTTTTCTCTTTAGTAGTGGCGGATATGGCAACCGATGAACTGATCTTCATGGAAGGACCCCTGCCGTCATAAGACGGAATGCCCAGCACTTTGATCTCAGTTATGCTGTCAGGCAGATAAGTTACAAGCGTAGGTATGGTCAGGCCGACTTCATATCTGACAGTTCTCTTGCTGTTCTCTACTGCCTGCAGGAATAATTCATCAGATCCGGGTATTATTTCAGGCGAAACATTATCCTTGGTATATTCCGCGAAAGTACGGAAAGCCGGTGTATCGAAATTGACCTTTCCGTTTGCCATATACGAATCCTTCATATTATTCAGGCATCTGACAAAGTATTCTGTCTGGTCAGCATATATGCTTATCGGATCGGCACCATTACAAGGGCCTGCGACTAACTCCTTATATTGGTCAAAGGTAAATCCGTACTGATCTTCTGCAACATCCTTTTTCGAAACCAGAATACCGGTCAATGTAACTCCGAGCGGAACCTGATACAGTTTTCCGTCATATTCACTGGCTTTGATCATGTTCTCGAAAAGACCGTCAGTCTTTATCTCCTTCTTCAGATCCATCAGGTAATTACTGTTGTTAAGATGAACGATACCCGCTCCGTCCAATACAATATCCGGGCCGTCGCCGTTCATCAGATCTATTGCCAGCTGATAAGAAAGCTCTGATGATAATTTGTAGTATTTCTCTTCATAATCATCGTCAAAGAAACTGATTTCACCACTGTTTACTTTTTTGATAACGGAATAGTCATTATCAAGTTTAATGTAGTAATCAGCATTGCTTTCATTAAATGCCATCACGGCTTCACACATGGAATAAGAATAGAAACTCATTGCCGTTGCATGAAGAACTGTTTTTCCCGCATGGGGATTTTCCTTTTCTTTCGTCAGGATATAAAGGTTCTCTCCGCCTTCATTCGGCGAAAAGATAGTATCAAGGGCATCTGTGGTCAAAGCCGACAAAAACACGCATTCATCTGTCATTGCCAGCAGCTTCATGTTCAAAGCTTCGCTGCGGTTAATATTGCATGAATCGAATGAGAACACCCCGACTTTTGACTTATTCACAAAGTCTATCTTTTTGAGTCCTTCCTCATCACATATCACATAACCGATACCGTCAACATATTTAGTTTTATCAAGTTCATACTGTATCCAGGAATAGTCTTTTGCAGACTCGATCAGATCACCTGTATTAAGATTCATTTCATAGAACATCATTTTACCGAATGCGGGATTGCCTCTGAAAAACAAGACTTTTCCTCCGCCCAAATAGATCATTGAGTCTACGATCTTCGCATCATCAGCACCGGCAAAAAAGCCGTCACTTTCAAAAGTCACGGACCGTCCGTCAGTTGTTTTAATATCAAAATAGTGCTTTGCGCCGCCGGTCCTGTCTTTCTCTACATATGTTATTTCATAATCATCGAATACGAATCTTTTCTCAGTGAGCGTCGCATCTTTTTCTTTCCGTTCTTTGTGCCTGGAAATCTCACCGGTGCCGGCATCAAAAACAACATCAACGATACGGCTGTCAATATTGCCTGCGTTAGAAGGATATACCGCTGAAACTGAAAGTGAGATAAAACCGTCACTGACAGTATAATCTCCCATGATGCACCAGGAAACGCTTATTCCGCTTTCCTTAAAGAGTTCCTTGTCCGTCTTTTCCGTTCCGGGAACTCCCTTTTCTTCCTCATCTTTTCTGAGCCTTTCGATTATCCTGGGGTAATCATCAGGATCTAATTTGAACATGTCTGAATTCTCGATCTTCTGGGTAACATTGATCGTTCTTTCAAGACTTCCGTCTTTCCCGTAGATCTCCAGATAGGATTGATTCAGGTCAGAATAATCATACGTGTCAGACGTTTCCCACATGGGAACAGTCTTCTGCAGCTCGATTAAATACACAGCACGGTTATCAGTCGCACCGATAAACTGAACCACATAACTCTCAATATCTTTCTCCAGTAAGAACTGCTCCCCGACTTGCACCTTCTTAACTGAATACCACGTTTCATCTTCCGGGATCTTTTCTTCATTGCCCTTTTTATTACAACCGGTGAAAATCAGGGTTGAAAACAAAAGGGAGACCGCCATAACAGCGGCAAGGGTTTTCTTTGCCGTAATCATAGTCTTCTACTCCTATTTAATTATTTTCTTCCCCAATAAGTACAATCCCCAATTTGATGTACTTGCTGTGATTATAAGCAAAAAACACCCCCGGTGCTATTCATTGCCGGGGGTGAGATTAACTAAAATTACAGTCTTTGGTTAGTTGAACTTGTATGTGCTCTTTAACATCTCATAAGAAGCAACATCTGAATCCTTATACTCGATAGTGATGTAATGGAGCTTGCTGTTGCCGTCAAGGAAGAGGAAGATGCTGAGATTTGTTCCGTCAGAATATCTGGTGGACATCTCATATGCATTGTATCCTCCGAAAGTAATCTCCTTAAGATCGGCATTCGAATTCTGGGACTCGGCACTGTTCTTAAGAGCATTGGCGACAGCCTTTACGGAAGAATCATTGTATGTCTGCTTGAAAACGCAGAGATTGATGATCGTTCCGGTCTTAAGATTGATCCTTCCTGCAGTACCGTCGTACTTATCTCCGGAGAGGTCGGCATCATTCCATACGCCCCAGGATCCCTGTGTCAGTGTAACTGTACCTGTTACACTGTCGCCGAAAGTCTCTGCATTCGGATCTGCCGTAGTTCCTGCAGTCGTTGCCTCTGTCGTAGCTTCAGTAGTAGCTTCCGTAGTTGCTTCTGTTGTAACAACAGGCTCATCTTCGGTCGTTGCCGCGGTAGTTACGGGAGTATTTGTCTTGTCATAATCGTCTTCGGGTACGAACATATAATACTCAGCCGTATTCATATTTGCGATATCAAGGACTGTCTGACCGGAAGACTTTACAAGGAATCCGAAATAAGGAGTCTCCCATTCCTCATCCTTTAAGTTCTTTCCGCCGATCCACTGACCGTCATTCTCAAGTACCAGGAAAACGAAGTTGCTGAGTTTATATCTGCTGCTTCTGGAAATAGTATCCTTTATCTCAGATTCGGTAACTCCATATTCCTTATAGTTCTTGGTTATCTGATTGACTGCATCCTGACCGATATAGAGCTTGTATTTTCCTGTATAGTAATAGTCCGATGTATCAGCATAGGACTGATAATATTTAAAGTTTTTGCCCTTCTCGAAAACAAGATAGGAACCGCTGTTCGTTTCTATCCAGCTCTCATCAGTTATGCTCTTGACCATCTTCTGGTAATCAGTGGAGTTCCTGTCAGAGGATTCATCAACAACGTCGATAAAATCCATAGGACTGCTGATACGGCCTGATTCAAATCCGTCCTTGATATCATTCCATGCCATGGCATATGTTAAGCCCAGTCCGAGTACAATGATCGCGGATATGATAATGCCCGCAATAGCCTTGCCCTTGCCGGGCTGATTCTTCTTGGAAGCTGATATCAATCCGATGATCGAGAAAATAAGTCCGAAAAGGCTCGTGGAACCGATCGTGCAAAGACCGATTATCGATAAGACTAAACCAGCCGTGCAGAAACCGTTGCTCTTGACCTTGACCTTATTCTGGATGGGCTGGGTAATAGGCTGCGCATATACAGGCTGTGCAGGAACGATCGGGATTGCCTGCGGCTGCTGTACGGGTACAGGCTGCTGCTGTGCAGGCTGCTGCCAATACTGATTCTGCGGATTCGGGATCTCAACGGACGCCTGAGGAGCTGCCTGAGGTGCAGGCTGTGCTGCTGCCTGGGGTGCTGCCTGAGGCGCGGGCTGTGCTGCCGGAATAGCTCCTCCGCAGCTGGTACAGAATTTCGAGCCGTCGTTATTGAAAGCTCCGCAATTAGGACATACTGCCATTTTCTAAAATCTCCTTATTCTTATATTCTAAACGACCCGCCATAAGGCGGATCGCTTTATTCACCATCAGTTTTATTATGTTCTTTGGTCTTGAGCTTAGACTTTGCCTTAGCCTGATCTCCGGCCTCTTCTTCATCCTTGATCTTTTTCCTCGCTGTAAGCCACGGAACCGCGATCTCCCTGTAAATATAAGACAGGATAGCCGCAAGCGGGATAGCAAGGAGGACGCCCGGTACACCCCAGATCTTTCCTCCGACAACAAGGAAGACAAGTATAAGAAATGCCGGAACCTTAAGAGCCGAACCGAACAGCCTCGGCTTTATGACGTAACCGTCGATAAGCTGCAGGGCAAGCGTGAAGATAAGGAACGGAATGACGAATTCCGGCTGGGCAAGCAATAAGATGACTGCACATATGAATGCGCCGACAAAAGGTCCGAATGTAGGAGCGAGGTTAGTGAGAGCCACGACTACCGAACAGAAGACTGCATATGGCATGCCCATTGCGAACATGAAGACTCCGTTAACGATACCGACTATGAGGGAATCAACGATCTCACAGACTATGAACCTTGAGAATATCGCATTGAACCTGTTCCATACATTCCTGCAGTTCTCGTAATGCTTTGAAGGGATAACGAGGACGAAGAATTCCGAGAGGAGCTCAACAAGGCTCTTCTTTCCGATCAGGAAATAGAATGCGAGGATGATGCCGATGAGGAAATTAAACGCACCGGATCCAAGGCTTGCCGAGAACTTGATCACACCGGTAGCCGTAATATCGTTTCCGAGAACGAATTTCCTTATTAAAGCAGTAACGTTGGACTGATCTTTGATGAAATCGAGCAATGCCAGCTTGAAGTCTTCATCGAGTTCCGAGCTGAGCACCAGCGCCTTAAGGCTGTTCATATACCCGGAAAGTCCCATTGCGAAGTTCGTGATATTCTCGACTAACATCGGCGTTATAACTACCAGAAGAGCGACCACAAAAGCCAGAACAAAGATAAGAGATACAACTGCCGAGATTATCCATGCGGCATTCTCATTCTTCTTAATGGCTTTCTTCAGTCTCTTGTAAATGAAAACAGCAAGCGGATTTACCGTATATGCGATCACCGCACCGATGATTACCGTGGAAGTGATAGCCAGGAATGAATTGAAGAATCCCTTTATGCTGCCGATATGAGACAACAGCATATAAAAGACCACAACGATACAAAGTGATATCGTAAGGCCCGACCATCTGTTCTTCTCAGTCTTATTGAAACGCTCTTTATAATTGACCATGCGCTTATTATAGCAACATAGTTTTCATAAATCACTTTAAAAGTAATTAAGAATTCTTAATTATTTGACTTTTTATTTATGAAGACACAGATTACTGCAGTTATCACGCCTGCCGCAGCGATGATCAGGATATCGGCGGGCGCAAGGACCATTCCCGGTATTCCCCTGAAGAGAAGCCCCCTGCCGAATCTGTAGAGATGCCCGTTCAAAAGGAACATCTCGCCTATATACATCAGTACCGTTACGAGAACGGAAGTAACAACAGGGATGACAGTGGAAAGGAGTCTTCTTTTCGCGATCATAAGAGAAGCAGCGAATATTCCGGCAGTTACTCCCAGGAGCGCGAAAAACGTCCCCATCAGAACCGCTGATACGGGCTTTACAACAAGATCTCCGGTGCGGTAGAACGCGGTAAAACAGGCCCAGATGCACATTCCGAGGAACATCACTCCGGTTACGGTCTGAACCGCCAGTGCCCTTTTCTTTTTGTAATCACCGGTCCTTATCATTCGGGCAAAGCCGTAAAAGCTGTTTAAGAGCGCTATTATGATGACGACCGAGATCAGATAGAAATGGACCTTAAACAAGGGGCTGTAGCCTCCCAGGAGCACGTCTACGGCCTTCCAGGGCCTGCTCTCGAACTGTTCCGGCGGCACATAGCATAAAGACATCTGCCAGCTTCCGAGCACCACGGTCCGCTCTGCCATAACGAGTATCTTCGTTTCCATGAAGGTCTCAGTCACAAAGAATACCGCAAGTGAAGCAGCCGATCCCGCAATGATGTCGATCCTTCTGAACAACTTCTGTATGAGCGGCATTATCAGCACGCCGGCTATCAGAGATACCGCGATCGGTGTGTATGGAATGATGTATTTCGGATATTCCTTATAAGGCACCGCGCCTGATACGACCATCATCAGGATAACCTTTATGCACATATAGACGGGATAAGCGCATGCTATAGCCAGACCTGCCAAAGAAAGCAGATAATACTTAAGATATGTTTTGTTATTCATGTCAGGCTCCCTTCCAGCCTTTGTATTCCTCATATACGGGACAATGCTTAATAAATCCGGGTGATACGGAACTTATCATGCTCTTCTCTATGTCATTCCATGTAAGAGCCGGTTCGTCACAAAGGACGTATCTTACATAAGAATCGAAAAGGGCAGTCTCCGGAGCGCTGCCCGTCATGCGGATCAGGCACTTGTACGTCTCCTGTGATTCCACAGTACTTTCATCGCTCTTCCTGATCTTTACATTGAATTCATCGCCGTCATATTCGATCAGGCAGAAATAGAGCTTCGGAAATTTATCCTTATCTTCCTCATAAAGCTCTTCGCTTACATGTTCTTTATCGAGAGTGTAGTAGCGCGCACAGAGAACTGACGCCGGCAACCCTTTATCGGCTCTCTCATAAAATCCGTTCCAGATCTCACTTCCTGATGTGCAGCCTTTAAATTCAAGCACCACCGTATCTGACGCCTTCGCTTTTTCCAAAGCCTCATCAGCCGTACAGACAGTATCAAAGAGTGTTATATCGTTAACTTCCTTTTTCCTTTCTCTGTTACATGAAGCGCATAACAAGACTAATGTCATCACCAGAATGACACCTATAAACCTTCTCATATTGATCCCCTTTCTAACCTGCGTTAGTCAGTAATGTGAAAATAATAATGATTACAAGTATCGAAAAACCTATGGCCGAGAAGACCGTCATACGCTTATAAGACAACACATTCTCGATCCTTGTCCTTATCTTTGCACCGCCGAATGCAGAGACCAGAAGACTCCTGCTCCCCGTGCACGAAAGGAGCGTTCTTGCATAGTCTTTACGTTCTCCGGTATCGTATCCTGAGACTGCCATCTCGTCGCATGCGAGCTCAAGATCTGAAAGGAATATCCTAAGGAACACCCATGAAAGAGGATTGAACCAGTGGACCGCGGCAGCTGCAAATCCCAGTATCCTCCACAGATTATCGAGCCTTCTGATATGCGTTTTCTCGTGCCTGATGATAAATCTCAGATCCTTATCCGCATAAGATACGGGCAGCACGATCTTAGGCCTTAAGATACCGTATGTTGCCGGACTTGTGACCTTCTCCGACAGACAGACATTATCTTTAAGGATCTTCGCATCCCTTATCTCCCTTATGGTGGTGACATAAAGGACCGTAAGAGTGATAAGTATCGCAAGGGCAATAACGGCCCATACGATCCCTGCGATATCAAAGACCTTTTCCAGGATATTGACCTTATACGTAATCGGGTCATAGCTTTTTGCAGCCATAATGGAATTGGTATACGAGAACGCTATATCATCCGCCGGCTGAAAGACCGTAACGGTCCTGGTCGTAAACTTTGATATCAGTGACATAAGGCTGTACGGACTGTTGATCCCGAATGGAACAGTCATTCTGATGAACGGGATCAGCCACAATAAGACAGTCACTCTGTGAGGAATGAACTTTATCCTTCTTATGAGCAGTATTATCAGCCCCATAAGAGAGGCTGTTATGCTCATATTAAAGATCCAGTAGCAAATCTCACCCAGCATCTTATCTCACCACTTATCTATAAGTCTCTGAAGTTCTTCCGCCTGCTCGTCCGTGAGATCCTCCTTATCGATCAGCGCAGAGAACAAAGCCTTTTTGGAGCCCCCGAAAAACTTGTTTATAAGAGATTCCGTCTCCTGCTTCTGCATCTGTTCACGGCTTACGAGCGGCGTGCAGATGAAGCCCGGCTCATCACGTCTGATAAAGCCCTTGGCTTCGAGTTTCTTAATGACCGTATAGGTCGTGTTCTTATTCCATCCGATGGAGTCTGCTGCGATCAGGCTGATCTCTTTGGCAGAAAGCGGCCCCTTCTCCCAAATGATCTCCATGACCTTTATCTCGCTGTCAAACAGTTTCTCACTCATGTTAATTTCTCCAGACTATTCCTATAGTCCATACTACTGCGATAGTCTGGAATTGTCAAGCGAGCTATTCCGCCCTTTTCCCGGGCAACGAAAAACTCCCGCAGCTTGGTGCGGGAGTGGGTTAACTGTTACAAAAAATATTCAGCTGTAATTCCAAGTTCCGATTGATCTCTTGATTCATCTTTTGAGAATAACTCAATATTAAGTAAAGACTTACTTGGAGGAAACTACTGAATCAAGCAAGACCAACCGTCTGCTTGTTTGTGTTTCACTTCCCATTGGTCTCACCTCCTTAGAACTAATTCGTTCCATTTCCTTGATGGCTTCACTATAACACAATCGTGGTCAGAATATGTTACAGAAAAGTTAACGTTTTCTGACATTTGGACACAAACAGACACAACACCCAAGGACTGTATGAGACCGCCTTTTTCGCAGCGGGGAAAAGTCTGAATGCAGCTTATTTCAGGCATTTTGAACGGCAGAATGAACGGCGATGCCGTTGGTTTTGCCGTTCATTTGGGCTAAAAACGGCATTTTGAACGGCAGAATGAACGGCGATGCCGCTGGTTTTGCCGTTCATTTGGGCTAAAAACAGCCATAGCAGTCAGTATCTATTCAGAACAATATTTAATTCGGAGCCGGAATACCGAAGTCCTTGTCGCCGTCACGGGACAGGAATGTCATAGGCGGCAGATCAACAGCACCACCGTCCTCAGAAGATACGGCCTTCATATAGAAAGTCATCTCAGGGTGAGGGCAGGAATCGACGGGATTCATCTTACCGTCGTAAAGCTCAGCTGCAACGATAGGAGCCACATAACCCTCAGGCATGAGCACATTAAGCGTATCGCCCTTATAGAGCTTGTTCTTCTGGGTAACCTTGATAAGCCCGGAATCAGCATCCGAAGACTCTGTCACACCGACAACGAAGGCGGGCTTGTTATAGGACTTGTCAGGATCGATCTTTGCATCGTCTGCGGGGCTGTCGAAAAAGAAACCCGTGTCATAATCCCTGTGGACGACCTTATCGAGGATCACCTTCCAGCGCGGGTCGACCTTATAGTTATCAGGATCCTTGCAGCAAAGATCCACTGCTTCCCTGTAGACCTTGGTAACGGCTGCGGCATAGTATGCGCCTTTGATCCTTCCTTCGATCTTGAATGAATTGATACCGGCATCCAGGAGCTCAGGGATGTGGTCGATCATGCAGATATCGCGGCTGCCGAAGATATAAGTGCCGCGCCTGTCTTCCTCAACAGGGAGCGGGATGTCGGGGCGCTTTTCCTCAACGACGTAATAGCCCCATCTGCATGGCTGTGCGCACGCGCCGCCATTTGAGCGGCGTCCGGTGAAGTAGTTTGATAAGAGGCATCTTCCGGAATATGAGACGCACATTGCTCCGTGGACGAAGCATTCGAGTTCGACGTCGGACGGAATTGCTTTGCGGATCTTCTTTATCTGCTCCAAAGAGACTTCGCGTGCGAGGACTATTCTTTTCGCGCCCTGGGAGGCCCAGAAATTGCATGCAGCGCTGTTAGTGACACTTGCCTGTGTTGAGATATGGATCTCGAGATCAGGGCAAAGTGTGCGCGCCATGGTAAAGACACCGGGATCGGAGATCAGGACAGCATCAGCACCGCTCTCCAGACCTACAAACTTAATGGCATGCTCAAGACCGCCCAGGTCCTCTTCGGTGGGCATTACATTCAAAGTCACATAGCACTTGACGCCATGCTCATGAGCATAGGCAATTCCTGCCTTCATCTCTTCTTCGTTGAAATTATCGGAAAAAGCGCGAAGACCGTAACTCTGGCCTGAGAGGTATACGGCATCGGCACCGTAAGCTACTGCGGCACGGAGCTTGTCCGGATTGCCGGCAGGGCTTAATATCTCAAAACGCGAACGGTCGTAACCCATCTCGGACACCCTGAAAGAACGCTAGTTATCGAGCACAACCAGACCGGAGCTCTCAGTGGGCTCTGTAGTCTCTGTCGTTTCTTCAGGCTCGTTGACCTTGGTCCAGTTATCCTTATACTTGTCGATATTCTTCTGGTGATCCTTGAGATTCGTAGCAAATGCCGTGCCGCCGTCGATACCGGTAGCGCAGAAATAAAGATAATTGCAGTTAGGCTCAGGATAAAGAGCTGCAGCAATGGCCCAGCTTCCCGGCATGCACACAGGTCCGGGCGGAAGTCCGGGATTTGTATATGTATTGTAGGGGCTGTCTATGCCAAGCTCATCGTCAGTATGAAGGATCGAAGCCTTGCCGCCGCGCATCTCGATGAGATAGTTGATCGTGGCAGATGAACCGAGGAAATGCATTGATTCATCCTTATGATTCAATCTGTTGTGGAAAACAGCCGAAACGAGCATCATGTCATGGACCTTGCCTGTCTCCATCTGGATGACGGAAGCAAGTGTGATGACCTCATCCATCGTCATGCCGAGCTTCTTGGCTCTTACGTAATACTCGTCATGGAGATTGTTCTGCATGTTGTTGAGGAACCTTCTGATGATGGACTCAGGGCTTGCATTGATGTCGAAATAATAAGTATCGGGATAGAGGTAGCCTGCAAGGATAAAGTCTCTTCCCTCCTTGATCTCGATCTGTGATACGAATTCGTAGTCAACGAAAAGGTTCGGCGAATTCATGCACTTGTCGAACTCGGCATCGTCAAAGTTAAGACCCGCATCGTGAAGGATCTTCTTGATCTCGTAATATGTGGAGCCCTCGGGAATGGTTACCTTGACGGCATCAGGCGCAAGTGTAAGGAAATACATGAGCTCGTCATAAGTAAAGCCCTTCAAAAGATAATGTGTGCCGGCTACATATGCGCCGTCAAAACCGTTGAGCTTGCTTATGATCGAGAAAAGGGTCTTATTCGTGATAAGACCGGCATCATAGAGCTTGTCGGCAATATCCGACGTGGAATCACCGCTCTTGATGACTATGGTTACGGCACCTTCGGTATCGGCCTTGATGTCGTATTTTCCCTCTTTGATATCTTCTTTTAGATTATTGAATCGCTTGTCCTGGGAGATGACATAGTTATATCCGACGTATACGCCTGATACTGCGAATCCGAATAAAAGTACGATTACTATCAATACTCTGAGAGCGACTCTGACTTTGTTAGATAACATAAGTAAAAGACTACCCCCTGGTAAGTTTTATTCTCAAACGTCCCTCTTTGCCTTTGCAAGTGTCTTGGCACGCAAGTCATTATTCAAGATCTTCTTGCGAAGTCTGATGCTCTGTGGAGTTACCTCGCAAAGCTCATCATCTTCGACGAATTCCAAGCACTGTTCAAGGGAGTAAACAAGGGGCGGAGTAAGACGCATTGCATCGTCCGCACCTGCAGAACGCATGTTGGTTACATGCTTCTTCTTGCAGACATTAACGGTAATATCATCAGGCTTGGGGTTGATGCCAACGATCATGCCTTCGTATACCGGTGTGCCTGCTCCAATGAAGAGTGCACCTCTATCCTGAGCATTGTACAATCCGTAGGTTACTGCCGTGCCGGTCTCGAATGCTACGAGAACGCCCTGACTTCTGGTCTCGATCTCACCTGCGAAGGGTTCAAAGCCCGAGATAATGCTGTTCATTATACCATTGCCCTTAGTGTCGGTCAAAAACTCGGTACGGTATCCGAGAAGGCCTCTGGACGGGATCTTGAACTCAAGACGTGTATATCCCTTGGTAGGAGGAAGCATGTTTAAGAGCTCTCCCTTACGCTTTCCGATCTTCTCCATGACAGGGCCGACGAATTCCTCAGGAACGTCGATAACGAGCTCCTCTACAGGTTCAGAGAGCACACCGTCGATCTCCTTCATGATGACCTTCGGCTTGCTTACCTGGAACTCATATCCTTCACGGCGCATTGTCTCGATGAGGACTGAGAGATGGAGCTCTCCTCTTCCCTTTACGATGAATGCTTCTGTCGTATCTGTCTCTTCGACTCTCATGGAAACGTTTGTCTCGATCTCCTTGAAGAGTCTGTCTCTTAAGTGACGTGATGTTACGTACTTGCCTTCCTGGCCTGCGAAAGGGCTGTCGTTGACGGAGAATGTCATTGCGATCGTAGGTTCGTCGATCTTAACGAACGGGAGCGGCTCGGGATTGAGCGCATCACAGAGAGTGTCACCGATGTTGATGTCAGCGATACCTGCAACGCAGACGATCTCACCTATGGATGCGGAAGCAACTTCCTCACGGCCGAGATTGTGGAATCTCATGAGCTTAACGACTCTTGCGTTACGCTTGCCGTCCTCGCCGTATGTTACGAGTGCGACGTTCTCACCCTGCTTGATGGTGCCTCTCTCGACTCTTCCTACGCCGATCCTTCCGATATAAGGATCTGAATCGATGTTGGATACGAGAAGCTGCATGGGGCCCTCAGGATCGCCTACAGGGCAGGGTGTGTACTTAACAACAGTATCAAGGAGAGGTGTGAAATCCAGTTCCTTGCCTGCTTCATATTCTTTGAGATCCAGTGTAGCGACACATGTCTTACCGGATGTATATACAACGGGGAATTCAAGCTGTTCGTCATCTGCGCCGAGCTCGATGAAGAGATCCAATACCATGTCTACAACTTCGAGAGGTCTTGCATCAGGACGGTCGATCTTGTTGATGCAGACGATAGGCTTAAGACCTAACTCAAGTGCCTTATGAAGAACGAATCTTGTCTGGGGCATAGGTCCGTCGAATGCGTCTACAACGAGGAGAACGGAGTCAACCATCTTAAGTACGCGCTCTACCTCACCGCCGAAGTCAGCGTGGCCGGGAGTGTCTACTACGTTGATCCTGATGCCCTTGTAATCAATGGCCGTATTCTTGGCAAGGATCGTAATGCCTCTCTCACGCTCCAGGTCGTTAGAGTCCATGACCTGCTCTACTACCGTCTCGTTCTCACGGTAAACGCCTGCCTGCTTGAGCATGGAGTCGACGATCGTTGTCTTGCCGTGGTCAACGTGAGCGATGATCGCAATATTTCTTAAGTTCTCGATAGTTGTTTCTGCCATAAATGATTTCTCCCAAGTCAATAGATCGGGCATCAAGCCCAAAGCCGATATTTCTAATAATTATTAATTTAAACCGAGTAATATTTTGCTACTGAATAAGCGCTATTTGTGACTGTGATATTTCACAAAATATCAGTCTTCATCGCCGCTCTTATTACGCAAAAGGAGACGTATTGGAACGCCTTCGAATCCGAAGTTTCTTCTAAGCTGGTTCTCGAGATATCTCTCATAGGAAAAATGCGACAATTCCTTGTCGTTGACGAAGAGCACGAACGTGGGCGGCTGCACGGAAACCTGTGTGCCGTAATAGATGCGGAGATGCCTGCCCTTGTCCTGAGGTGTCGGAACCTGTGTAACTGCCTCGGATATCATCTTGTTGAGAACGCTTGTAGTAAGGCGTTTCTTGGAATTCTCATATACAGTATTTATCAGCGCGAAAAGCTTGTCCGTGCGCTGACCTGTCTTGGCGGAGATAAAGAGCACCGGGGCATAATCCATGAAAGGAAGACGTTCTTTTACGATCTTCTCCATGGTCTCAAGCGTTCCGGTCTGCTTCTCTATAAGATCCCACTTGTTGATAACGATCACTGAAGCCTTGCCGTTATCGTGCGCAAGACCCGCGATCCTTGCATCCTGCTCTGTTACGCCTGCTTCGGCGTCGATCAGGATAACGCATACATCTGCCCTGTCTACCGCAGCAAGGGCTCTTACCATCGAATAACGCTCTATGACGTCTTCGATCTTGCCCTTCTTACGCATTCCGGCAGTATCCACGATAGTAAATGAACCGTATTCGTTCTCGATCAGGGAGTCGATCGTATCTCTTGTGGTTCCCGCAATATCAGATACGATGCTTCTCTCTGTACCGGTAAGTCTGTTGGACAACGATGACTTTCCGGCATTAGGTCTGCCGATGATCGCGACTCTTATCGTGTCATCCTTGCCTTCACCCTCTTCTGCCGGAGGGAACTTGGATACGACCATATCGAGCATCTCGCCAAGGCCTAACTTGTGAGCTGCCGAGATGGCACAGACATCCTCTAATCCCAAATTATAGAATTCATAGAATTCCGGCGGAGGGTCGCCTACATAGTCTGATTTATTGACGCAGACAACAACGGGACGTCCTGCTTTCCTGAGCATGACGGCGATCTCCTCATCGGCTGCCGTAAGGCCGCTCTTGAGGTCGCACATAAAAAGGATGACATCAGCAGTCTCGATCGCGATCTCAGCCTGGACGCGCATCTGCTGCAGGATAATGTCATCTCCCGTATCGGGCTCAATACCGCCCGTATCGATCATAATGAAGTCTCTGCCGCACCAGGAAGTCTCGGCATAGATACGGTCTCTGGTGACACCGGGGGTGTCATGAACGATGGAAATGCGTTCGCCGTAGATTGTGTTGAACAGAGAGGATTTACCTACATTAGGTCTTCCCACTATTGCCACGACCGGTTTACTCATGCCTTAACTCCTTTCTTTGCAAAAATAAGAGGCAGTGCCTTAATTCCATAACACTGCCTCGTTAAGTAATACTTCTTAATTTGATCAAATGTCTTCGTCGACTTTGATAACCTGTTTTCCATCCAGGTAACCGCAGTTCTTGCAGACCGTGCGGCGAAGCATCTTAGCATGACACTGGGGACATTCAACGAGACCCGGCATGTTAAGTTTCCATGCGCTTCTGTGACGAGCTGTCCTTGCCTTCGACCATTTACGCTTCGGATGTGCCATTCATCTTCACCTCTTTCTTTACACAAATGCTTGAAGATAATACCTTATATTTCTTCGTTTTGCAAGAGCCTTTTTATCGAAAAGATATTCCTGATCGGATCACCGCTGTCCGGATCGAGCGTATAACTGATCTCAGCGCCGTCAATTAAGCCTCCCGGAAAGTTGATATAATCAGTATCTATAACGACTTCAATAGGCCCGAAAGCCGTATTCATAGTGCTTGTTGTCTTATTTCCGGCCTCAAAGACCATTCTCGAAGTTACGTCGCCGTTTCTTACGACAATGGCTTTTGATTCTTCTTTAATAAGAGTCATTACAAAATGAGTTTCTTTTTCCTGCTCATTATGTTTTTCAGTCCAGTTATAAACTGTTCTTGCGCCTTCAACGGTAATCGTGCCCTTTGTCGTCAGGGGCTCACCGTACATTCCGGACCTGATCACGAGCAGGCACTGCTCTTCAGATCTTATACCCATCAGACAGTCACCTCATATTTATCCGTCGTAAAATGCCTGGTTCCTGAAGGCAGACCCTCGCCCAGGAACGGCGCTGCCACCTGCTCAAAGAGCTCAGGCTCATCGCTCGTATAAAACTCCCTTACAGGGCACTTATTTCCTTCAGAAGCCGTTCCTTCGCTTCCCAGGAGCTCTTTTACGACCCGCGCCGTAGCTTCTCCCGTATTAACGAGGACGACACCGTCGCCCATTACTTCTTTAATAACCTTTGAAAGCAGAGGATAGTGCGTGCAGGCCATTACAAGGGTATCGACACCCGCTGCCTTCAAGGGCTTAAGATACTCCTCAGCCGTAAGTCTCGTGACCTCGGTATCCCACCAGCCTTCTTCCGCGAGGGATACGAACAGAGGGCATGCCTGCTGGAATATCTCGATATTATTCATTCCGAGCTCTTTTGCCCTGTCCTCCACAGCCTTCTTATAAACGCCTGTCGATATGGTTCCCTTTGTGGCGATAATGCCGATCTTTCCGTTCTTTGTGGCTCTGCAGGCAACGTCTGCGCCCGGTGTCACCACTTCAACGACAGGGACCTTAGCCCTTGCCTTAAGCTCTTCATATGCATAAGCGCTCGCGGTATTGCAGGCAACGACGATCATCTTGACGTCCCTGCTCTCCAGGAACTTCATATTCTGCAGGGAATAGCGGATTATCGTGCTTCTGGACTTGGTGCCGTAGGGAGATCTCGAATTGTCACCGAAATAGATGGTGCTCTCTTCGGGCACCGCTTCCCAGATCTCTCTCAGGACCGTAAGTCCTCCTATACCTGAATCGAAAACTCCGATCGGTCTGTTATCAGTCATTTATATCCTTCTTCCCCTTATTAAGGCGAACATTATAATCTGGTCCTATTTTAAAGGTTTTGCCCGACACGTCAACGTGCATGTTGTTCTTCGGGATCCTGCCGAACATTATCTGGCACGAGAAGAGCTGCTGATATCTGACCTTTTTTCCATCAGAAGTCTCGAAATGCATATTGACCTTATTGCGCCCGTAATTGCCGTCACCTATGACCGGGTGTCCCAGGTGCGCAAACTGTGCCCTGATCTGGTGCGTTCTGCCGGTTACGAGCTCTAACTCCAAGTCTGATACGCTCTCACCGTCAGGTCCCACATCCTTAAAAGTCTTTAAGATACGGTACTTTGTAGCGATGTCCAGATCGCCCGGCTGCTTCTCGTCATGGATATAGACCTTGCCGGCCTTGGTCTTCTCAAGATACCCCTTAACTTCCTTATAGAGAGTTCCGTCCTCGCCTACCGCAGGCTCGCCTTCGTCAGGTTCGCCGAGCACGAGCGCCCTGTATCTTTTGGTTACAAGGTCATTCTTGAAGAGCGCGACGCAGTCTGCCAGCGCCTGCTTATTCTTTGCGATCAGCACCAGACCTCCGGTATTCATATCGATCCGGTGGCAGAGCTCTGCTTCCTTGAACCTGGTGTTTTTCCTGATCTGGTCGATCAGGGTGTCATCGATGTCGCTCTTGCCCGAATGGACCGCGATGCCCTGGAATTTATTGACGATGAGAAGTCCCTTGGTCTCGGCGACGATCTCATACATCTTCTCCGAAGTTTTGGCAGGAGCTTTTTTCGAGACCTCGAAAAGCTCATCAGGAAGCCATATCTCTACTGTGCTGCCTGCCTTTACCGCAATGTCCTTATTGATCTTTTTGCCGTCGATCCTTATGTCGCGCCTTTTAAGGGCGTGGAAAAGATCCGCGGACTTAAGCTGCGGGAATGCCTCTAAAGATGCCTTTACGACGTGAAGGCCGTCCTGGGAGCCGTTGACTTTGAAATCACGCATCTGCTGCCTCTTTTGCTTTTTTTCTGCTCCGGTATTCTTTCGCGAAGATAAAAAGTCCGAAGAAGATAAAGTCTATCACTAATACCTCAATAAGATACAGCCATTCGACATGCTGGTCCTGCAGAACACTTGCCGAGAACGTGCCGGTAATGATCGGTATGAGATTGTTATTGAGGAAATGCATTGCCACAGGAACCCAGATATTATTCGTCTTGAGATATGCATATCCGAAGAAAATGCCTAAGAAGACGCATGTGATTATCTGTCCCGTTATCATCTGGGGAACGGAATCTTCAGTATAGAAGAATGTATCAACCGGTATGTGCCATAAGCCCCATACTATGCCGAGAAGGATAACGCCTGCCCTCATGCCGAACTTCTTCTGCATTATTGGCTGCAGGAAATATCTCCAGCCGTATTCTTCGCCCAGGAAAGCGATTATGGTCAGAGGATAATTTATAAAAAGTCCTAATACGGAAAGCACAAACAATCTGTTCTTTGCAAGGTCCGCATATTCTGACATATAGAGCTGCAAGTTTCCGCTGATAACGCCTTCAAGCATGAGAGGTCCGATATTTCTCGCCAGATAGAGCACGACGAACAATAAGACCAGTAAGATGCCCTTACCCTCGTTGTTTCTCGAGAGCCCGGCGAACTTACGTCTCTCCCTGCCTGCAACAAAATAGGCTATCCAGAGAAGGATCGAAGTCTCTATAAGAACACTCTGTCCGATCAGATTATATATCTGGCCCGCCGGAAGCTGAGTTGAGACTCCCGTGATATCAGAACTTGTGCCGGATGAACCGAGGAGCTCTGCAAGATCGATCACTTCAGAAGCCCGGAAAGGCATAAAGAAGACGCTCGCGATGCCGAGCAGCAGCTGGATAATGTAGTTAATGACCAGCACGGCCATGAAGAACTTCGGAACGCGCTTCTCGCCCTTATAGCAAAGAAGGAATCCCAAAGCGACTCCGGCAGCGGGCGAGCACATCTGGGCATTTACGATCTGGGTAAGGTCCAAGCCCTTCTGCTTTCCGATATACATCGGGATCATCATCAAAAATGAAACGCAATATGCGACAGCGATAAATACTATCAGCCGCTTCTTATCTAAAGACTTGGTATCTGCAGTATCCATTTCATGCCTCCCCTCGTCCTTCGCGGATTTTCTGTTATTTTACCATAATTACAGGACGGCCTTTTCCCGTCATTCGTTCATTAAGATATGACCGCTCTCATCAAATCGTGATATTATTGCTCTTATGAAAAAGTCAGATTACAGGAACCGGGCAGTCAGAAAAGCCGTAAGCTTATTGCTTACAGCCTGCTTGTGCGCATCAGCGGCATCCTGCGGGACCGAGCCTTCGGAAAGTACCACGGAGAGCACTTCTGTCACGACAACATCCGAGACGACTACAGTCACGACAACTTCAGAGACGACAACTGAGACAACGGAAACCGAACCTGCGGGTCCTGACTTCTCAAAGAGCATTACATACAATCTCTTCCCCGGAACCATTGATGACATGACGATAAGCATGAACGTCAACATCGATGAATACATAACGTCCGATGGTGACAAAGAAGTCTTCGAGCTGTACCGTCTGGCATCAGATCTCGGGTGGCTTGAGAAGGGCGCTTATACATACGACGATTACATAGAAGCCGTAAAGGCCAATCCCGATCAGACCAAGATCGGCCATTCAAACTGGTTCGAATACAAATACGGCGACCACAGAGCGGTATTTACCATAAGCGAATATATCGAAGATATCGAGAAATTCGATTCCCGTCAGGTGTCATGGATATCTTTCGAATACCTGAGGAACGACCTGGGCATGCCCTACTTTGAAGATTCCGGCAGCAATTACGGTCACGGCAAAGTCTTATACGGCTTCAAGAAGCATTACGATAAGCTCTGCTATCTTGTAAGCGGCCAGCACTGCGTATGTTCCAGGGAAGATGCCATCATAATCGCATACGGCTTATGGTTCTTCTCGGTAAATCCCGATGACTGCACGGTCTACAGGGATGACTTCAAGAGATTTAACACAAAAAAGGGAATCCAGATTTCTTAAGTTGCCTGCTTTTTCGGGACAGGAAGAAGGCTCCTTGTTGAAGCCTTATACTCGGCATATCCGGGCTTTTGCGACTGTCTCTTGTCTGCCAGGGGAATACTTACGGTAAAGAACATTACGGTATTTGCAAGAGCGCCTGCAAGAAGCCACCAGTATTGAGGCATGACGGATACGGCCTGAATGCCTATTCCCCACCACATCAGTATCTCTCCCAGATAATTCGGATGCCTTGCATATTTCCAGAGACCGGTCCTGATAAGCCCGTGCCTGCCGCTCTTTCTGTATCTGTGCATCTGGGTATCAGAAACAAGCTGCAGCGTGGCAGCGCAAATGCAGATCACGGTGCCGGCAATGCTTCCTGCATTTGCCTGCACTTCGTTCTTTATTACGAAAACAGCCGGCAGCGTGCAGAGATAAACAATCAGCGTCGGCATCATGTGGATGCCGGTAAAGCTGATGAACTGATAAAGCTTTCCCGTCTCCTTTTCGAACTTGGTATAGCGCCAGTCCTGGCAGTTAAGCCCTCCGAACGTATATGCCCAATTGCCCGTAAGCCTTATTCCCCAGTAAAAGACCGATATGAGGATAAGGAACGTCGCAAATGTCAGTTTGCTGCCCAGTGCATAGCACAGCACTATCACAATGGGCTGAACGCTCCAGTAAGGATCATATACGGATGCATTCCTGAAGATGACGCTGAATATGAACACGAATACGGTTGCCGCAATGTCAGATATCAGGAGATTTATCCAGAACGCGAAAGGGAGCATCAGATAAGTGCACAAAGCTACGGTCACCGCAATAAGATATATACCGGTGATTATGAGTATGCTCAAAGATTTGTTTTCCCTGACAGAACTCATGATGCTCAGCTGTAATTCCTTACTTTGCCGACAGCAACATAGTTGTCGATAACTGCCCTTAAGTCCGTGCCTTCCTCGGCGTCCCAGACAGGCACATAATCGAACATATAAGTACGCTTTGCACCTTCGCTTCAAGAGTACAGCCCGGGAAATTGATATTCCAGATCTCGTTAACGCCGAGAGGCTTATCTATCAATACGGAAGTGATCTCCTCAATATACTTGTCAGCGACGTCATGAGGTCCTTCGTGATATTCAGAGAATGCTATCGTGTGGCAGCCCTGGTTTGCCGCTTCGAAGGCAGCTCCGCATGTGCCGGAATACTGTATCGAAGATGCGATGTTATAACCTTCGTTGATGCCGCAGAATACGTTGTCGGGCTTGAATGGGAGAACCGCATTTAAGGCTACGCAGACGCAGTCAGACGGGGTTCCGGAAGTTGCAAATGCATGTACGCCTTCAACCGGAAAATCAACAGGCCAGACATCGATCGGTGTCCAGAATGTGGCAGAGTGGGACATCGCACTGTGCTGCCTGCATGGCGCTACCACCCATACCTCGCCGAATCTCACGGCTGTTTCCGCAAGTCTTCTTATTCCGTCGGAATCTATTCCGTCATCGTTTGTGATAAGTATCTTTCTCATCCGTAACCTTTCAAAACACAGCACCGGGCTGTGATTATATTAAACTAAAACCTGAGGATTACAATGCTTTGCAGGCTTCGATAAAGCCGCTGATCTTCTTTTCGACATCTTCGGAAGGCTTATCCTTGGGATCGATAAGACTTAATGATGCACCGAGAGACTCTGCATGCGCAGCTTCCTTTACCGCCTGAAGGCACTTTGCCGAATCACCGCCTGCGCTTGTTGCGATAACTGCGATCTTCTTTCCTGTAAGATCGTTGTTCTCGAAAAACGTACGGAGCGGAGGCGTAAAATTGCTTGCCCAAACAGGTGTGCCGATGATGACCAGTTCATAATCTGACGCATTGAAGCTGTAAGGCTCCAAGTCCGGCTTCTTCTTGAAAGTTACGGCAGAACCGCCCCAGATAAACTGCATTGCACCCTTATCGGGATATGCCTTTACGGGCTTAAGCTCGATCAGGTCGGCGCCTAATTCCTTCGCTACTCTTTCTGCGACATAACGCACATTTCCGTGCATCGAATAATAAACGATCGCTGTCTTCATTTTATTCACCTTTCAATTTGTATACTGCATTGAGATTAAGCCTTTGGAAGTTACCGTCATCAGGCGTGAGTTCTCTTTCAAACTCTATTCCCTTATGCTCCAGACAGATGTCCATAAAGAGCATGAAGATGCCGATATCGATGGAACCGAAATACGCGAGCCTGAACGGCGGGATGATGCCGTGCTTGCCGGGTCTTCTGTAACGGTATACCTCAAGCGTTCCGTCACCTTTATTAACGACCTTCCACGGCTGGATATTGCATGCAGTGGGAGTAAGTCTGACGTTTTCCGTAACACCTTCCATCACGGGTCCTTCCCAGAACTCTTCTACGGGGACACGGATAAATGATGAAAGGTCACCGGGCTTTCTGAATTTGGAATCGTCATCGATCTTTCTCATCGCCATCATGATGACGTATTCCAGACCTTCGTATCTGCGCTCCTTTGTCCTTCCGACTCCAAACCAGAGAGGGCCTATCCCTTTGCCTGTAAGGTAGAGGTCTAACTGCTCGCCGATATAACCGATATTCTGAAGATACCCGGGCTTCTTCTCACTGTAGATGAGGATGCAGTATTCTTCTCCCCTGTTGCAGCTTGTCTGACTGCCCGGAACGATCTTGATCTTAGTCTTTATGCCTTCGAAAAGAGGCGTGAACTTATACCACATCTCAGAGATCTCATTTAGTTCTTCCTGCGAAATGGTCTTGCCGTCCGGCTCACCGTATCTGTGGAAGGATCTTC
This sequence comes from Oscillospiraceae bacterium, assembly GCA_902764825.1. GTDB lineage: Bacteria > Bacillota > Clostridia > Saccharofermentanales > Saccharofermentanaceae > Saccharofermentans. Next base: position 266,105 of record CACWXL010000003.1, on the reverse strand, counting down.
TCTTGAAGATCAAATCGTAATATGAGCTGTCCATCGGTTAAGCCCCCTTAAGATCAGATTTACTAACCGTTATTTTATCATAATGAAAACAGGGCCCGTCGGGTTATATCCCGGCAGGCCCTGCAATGTTTGAACTGTTCAGTTATCAGCCCTGACTCTTAACGTAAGCGAAGAGGAATACTACAGGTGAATTCCAGTAGATCGTTACTTCGTTCAAAGAGTAAGCCTGGTCGCTGTCTGCATAGCAGAGAGCAGGTGCGGTATCCGCAAGAACGTTCTGTGCATACGGATCTTCGAGATTCTGGTTAGGGCCTCCTGCTACCATTCCGGGAACAGCAGCCTTCTTAGCCTGTGAAGGTCTGTGGTGGGGAGAATTCGGAGAGAGCGTACCGAATCCCGTAAGGAAGCAGTAACCTGTACCGTTGGTTCCGAGGAGATAATTAAGCTGCTGTCTTGCGATCTCATCACCCTTCGCATAACCTGCGATCTTATCGTACAGGAGTACATACATGCCGTTGTTAGCGATGGTCATGTTGCTGCCCCAAGGATATTCCTTGAGTGAAGAATTATAGCTGTCAGTGGAAGCAGTTGCTTCTACATCCGCGATGCCGCCCATGAAGCTTGCAAGGACCGCATCGTAGAACTTGCCCTTTGTAGGAGCAGAAAGATATGCATATCCTGCATACGCACTTACGCCCTGCCAGCCGAGATCTGCAGCGCAGGATGCGCCGGACTGCATAAGCTTGCTGAATTCCTCATCGTAAACTGCTTCGCCTGTTGCCTTATAGAGCTCTGCATAAGCCCAGATCCTCTCGTCGATATCCTTATCGTCAGGATATTCGCCGGTTACGATGCCGTCAGGATTCTTCGTGCCTTCAACGCCCTTATGGGACTCGAGATAATTCGTAGCTCTTGTAGCCGCATCAAGGCATCTCTGTGAGTAAGGCATGTCGAATTCCGCAAAGACTACCGAAGCCATTGCCATGACTGCTGCAAAATCTGCCGTAGCAGTTGTTGATACGGGTGTAACGATAAGTTCTTCAGTCTCTTCTTCAGGCATTACGAATCCGGGGAAGTTGGCGCATGTAACCTTGTGGTATACGCCGCCTTCGGAATTCTGCATCTTGAAGAGCCAGTCGAGCTCATATCTTACTTCATCAATGACATCAGGAACTCCGTTGCCTGATTCAGGGATATTGAGAGCATCGTCAAATGCGTTGGGATAGAGCTTATATGCGAGCATCAGGTCAGCTGCAGCCTTAGCGCCTGATACGACATATCTGCCGTAGTCGCCTGCATCGTGCCAGCCGCCGGAAACATCGATCTTCTCGCTTGTGCCGAAGACCGTTGCCTTCTCTGTATGGCATGCGGGGTGAGCATAGTCACCTGCAAGGTCAGAAGTAAGTTCCATGCCGCATCTCTGCAGATAGAACATCCTGAGCGAAGCCTTAAATGCTTCATCGTAAACATCAGCACCGATCTTGAATTCGAACGACTCCTTATCGCCTGCCACGATCTTATAAGTACCGGGAGCAGTAACGGAAGAGAAATCGAATCTTGCTTCATTTCTGCCGGTCGACTTGTTCATGGAAGCAGCTGCAACAGCTCCCTCATAGACAGCCTTGCCTGTGGCGCAGTCAACGACCGATGCCTTGTCCGTGATAGCATCACCGTTCATGACTGCAACCTTGACTGCATTAGGAAGATATCCTACCTGGTTAAGATTGATGAGGCTTGCAGCAGGACCGTCTGAAGTGTCGCCTTCGACATAGCCCTTATCATCGATGCATCTTAAGTCGAAATTATCGAAGCAGACAGTGTGCTCCTTGAAGCCTGAATTATTTGCGAATTTACCCATATTGAAACAAAGTCTCGGTGCCGGATCGGAAGGCTCCTCCATAGTGAAGACTATGTCGAAATGCTTTACTTCCGGACCTACGTGAATAGTCTCTTCACTGTATGCGTGATAGTCGCTTCCGTTGATCTGGATCCTGTAACCCAGGTCACGCTCAACATTCGAATAGCAGTCGAACTGCATCTCATATTTGCAGTTCTTATAGAGAGCAAAACCGTCGTAATAGAACTGGTTGGACCACTCCTTGATGCCGACCATCTTGCAGTCGAACTGCAGCTCGCCCTTGTCATTGATGGTCATCAGGCCGTCGCCGCCTTCGAAGTAAGTATGCCAGTCATGATCCTTGCTCGAAAAATCGCCGTTGTTGATCATGTTGAAGCCCATGATGGACGGTTCGGTCTCGGTGGGTTCAGTTACTTCTGAAGTCTCAGTCTCTGTCTGAGATTCTAAAACACCCGAATTGCTGCCATCGCAAGCTGCCAGGCTCAGGAGCATGGATCCTGCGAGCAGCGCACTTACAATCCTCTTCTTCATAACAAGCCTCCCTGTTCGGATTCTTTACATTTGACGATTATATCATCACTAAATGTCAAATCCTATCAGATAAATATATATAACTATCGTTATTCTCTCGGATAATGCATGTGTTACAATTTACGAGTATCATTCAGGTAAAGAATCCTTGCGATTTATTAGATGTAAGACCAAAAGGAACGGATAAATGACCGGTAAGAATCCGATAATGAAAAGACAGGAATTAATGCCTTATCTGCTGATATCAGGCATCTCCTTTTTGTCGGCCGCCGTTATCATTCTCATCGTTTTCGCTATCTTCGGAATGGCTCCTTTCGGAAGCCACGGACTTCTTTACAGAGACGGAGAGATCCAGATGGTTGACCTCTTCTGTTGGTATAAAGATGTCCTTACGGGAAAATCATCCATCGGATATACATTCACCAAATCCCTGGGCGGCAGCAACTTTTCGGTCTTTACATATTATCTGGCGTCCCCCTTATCTCTTCTCGTAGTCTTTTTTAACAAGTCAGACGTTCCGCTTTTCATGAACATCCTCTTCATCCTGAAGGCAGCTCTTGCAGCTTCTTTCATGGGGATATATCTGACATACAGATTTGAACCTGATTCCAAGTCCAAGTATTTTGTATCCGTGATCCTCTCGGTATCCTATGCACTGAATCCTTTCTTCATAACACAGAGCAGCAATACCATGTGGCTTGACGGGGCTTATATGCTCCCGCTGATGATCATGGGCGCGGAGAAGATCGCAAAGGGCAGGAAAAGCTATCTTCTGACGATAACAACAGCTCTCGCGTTATGCTTTAACTGGTACAGCGGGATAATCGATCTGATGTTCTGCTGCTTCTGGTTCCTTTTCGAATTCATAAGGATAAGACTTGCAGGAAATGACGGAAAGAAGCCGTTCCTGATCCATCTTCTGAATTCGTTCGCACACCTTGCAGTCTCATGCATCATTTCTTTGCTGATATCTTCGGCAGTACTTGTTCCGACACTCCTTAAGCTCTCCGAGAGAACACACGGCAAAGGCGGTCTGTCGATGCTTAAAGACATCAGCTTTATCGGCGGCGCTCACGAGATCTTTTTGAATTATTCATTCGGAATGATAAGCCTTAAAGGCAGCGTGAGCCTTTTTGCGGGAAGCTTTGTCCTTTTGGGCGTATGCCTTCTGTTCATCGCTTCGGCAAAGCCATTGAAGGAGAAGATCTTATTGGGAGCCCTCCTTCTGTTCTCATTGCTCATTTATATCTGGCAGCCTCTGGTCGCCTTGTTCTCGATGCTCCGCGTCGTTGAATCATTCTGGTACAGATACACCTATCTCGGGATCTTCGCACTTATCTTCCTTGCATCCTCATTCTATCTTGCCAATGATAAGGGCAGGATCAGATCATGGATGCCTCCGGTTATAGCTTTGGTATTCTCCATTTTTGTTACTGTGCTTCTGCTCTTATTCCCGCTCAGATTAACAGATCAGATGTTCTCTGCATCCGTGGCAAGGCTTACACAGACAGATGCATCCTTTAAGCTTGTACCGATCATCGCCAAGACAGTTTTCCCGGTCCTCATATCGCTTATCATGTGCATGATCATCACAAACGGAAATACAAGCCGGACGCTTAAGAAGATCTATGCGGGATCTTTGGGACTTCTTATCGTACTGGAAATATCTTTGGGGCAGCTTATCCTTGCCGACAGCTATACGACAGCCAACGTAAACAGTATTTCAGACTATATAAAGAACGAGGAAGCCCTTCTTGCTTCGATCAAGGATGAATCCTTCTGCCGCATTCTCCAGACCTCATATCACAGCATTCATCTGTCCAGATTCCCCGCTTCTTACAACGAGCCGATGGCGTTCGGATTTAACTCCGTAACATCCTTTGTATCCGATCCGGATGAGAACACCATCGTATTCATGGACAAGTCAGGATATGCCGCGCACAGTGCGACCATAACTGCTACGTCCTCGGAGAACCTTGCCACGGACAGTCTTATGGGCGTAAAGTATGTTCTCCTTCCAAGCAATGCAAAGGACAGTTCAGGTCTTGTAAAGCTTACGGGAATTGACGGATTCAAGGATATCTATGTTAATCCTTATGCGTTCCCGGCAGCCTTTGTTTACAGCGGTTCCGGCGATTACGACAGCCTCTCCTCATGCCCTGCACTTTACATCAACGATATGGCCGGAAGACTTACGGATATTGACAAAGATCTTTTTGTGCCTGCCTCCGTACAAAACACAACGGCAGAAGATTCAACTGTCAGTTACGAGTTAGACCTGGGAGATGATTATTCTCCCGACAGATACATCCTCTATGCCAATATCGTGACCGGCACGGACGACGGAGCCATGCTCATGGTTAACGGCGAAGATTATATGAATTATTCGCAGTTCCTGTCGCCTTCTATGGTAAGGATAGTATCCGATGAGAAGAACGTAACTGTTGCCATCAGGTTCAAGCAGGGCTCTGACCCTATGAGCCTCGTAAATGATGCGCAGTTCTATCTCCTTGATCTGTCAGTTTTGAAAGAAGCATCCGAAGCTGCAAATAACAACGCCGCCAAGGAGAACACGCTAAAAGACGGTTACGGCAAGTTCACTGTCGATAATGCCGGCGCAGGAGACAGCCTGTTCATCTCCGTTCCTGCAGAAAAAGGCTGGAAGATCACGCGCAACGGCAAGTCCGTAACCCCTGACGTGATTGGAAATGCCCTTATGTCCATACCGTTGGAAAATGGCCGCAATGAGATAGAGATGAGTTATAAAGTTCCTTATATCGATACCGGTCTTTGGTTCAGCGCTTTGGGATTACTGCTCTTTGCCGCGGTGCTCGCTTTCGAGAACATCAATACACGTAAACCCAGTAAAACTCATCCCGCTTACAAAAAGCATAATTGAATTCACTGTTGCCGTTAAAGTTCTCGCCGCCGTTATTCTGGGTATCGAACTGATCTATCGCTTTCTGCTTCTTATAGACTTCCTCATCCGTCAAAGTTATCTTCGTAACCTTTTCCCAGTCACGGCCGACGCCGCCTGAAGGGAAAGGATCAGTAAATTCAACGATCTTTATATTGCCATTGTCATCAGTCTCAAGCTTATCAGGCCACGTGAGTTCCTCGCCGTGGATGACGCTCTCGCACAGAGTCGTGTGATATCCCTTGTCTTTGTTGAGCGACTCAATGACATCTCTTACAGCCTTAAAACCGAACTTGTGGTCAGGATGCCACTCGGCTTCAGAAGTCGTATAGACAGTGTCAGGCCTTACCGTATCGATGATGTTATTAAGATCACTTCTGAAATCCGCATAGCAGTACTTTGCGGGAGTTCCGGCATCGAGCGTGTGGTAGTCGTAGAGATTGGATGAGGGGTCCCCGTATGTCGAGTCATATCCGCTCGGGGCATCAAAAACTATCCCCGGGTCAGAACATTCATATAGGCTCTGTATTATGATGTCTCCATAACCCATGACATAAATGTTGCTCTTATTTACGCCCAGCACTTCCAGTGCCTTCATGGTCTCCCTGATACGGACCGGACCTAAATCCTTATCGAAATAATCTCCGTTGGTAAGTAACACGACCTTGACTATATCGCCGTTTGCGACAGTCTTCTGGATAGATCCCGCAAAACCCAGGATCTCGTCATCTTCATGAGGCGCTACGACCATCGATATCTTCTTATCGCTTTTATCCAGCTTAAAGCAATCCAGTGTTATGTCTGAATCTCCCGGAAGATGACGGAAAGATATCTCTCCGTTCCCTTCCTTAAGCGTGATGGTCTCTTTTACTGTGCCGGCACCTTTGGGGAATCCGACCTTTGTAAAGAAATGGCCGTCAACGAAAAGTCCGAGCGTTCCGTCTTCTCCCTGATTATCGTAAGAGATACTTATGTCGTAGTGTGATGCTGCGGAGATATCGTAGGAGAAGCTTACCATGGAGCCTTCTTTTGCAGGGATTTTCACGCCCTTGCCGCCGCTGAGATCACTGTTCCTTACTTTTTTCGAAGACTTGATAAGACATTCTTCAGCCTCGATCGTGCCTGCACCGATGTCAAATAAAGGCGCAGTCTTTCCGGCGCATCCGGCTGCCGGCAGGATGAGCGCTGCGGTTAAAACCAGGGCCTTCCACCTGTTGTCACGGAAGCAGGTCAACATCATATTCGAACACCTCATTTGACGTGAAATCATCACTGTTGCTCCACCAGTACTCTATGCGCTCCATACGCTCGCCGATATAAGCGTCACAATATGCTCTTCTGTCTTCATTATCTTCAAAGAAAGTTATCTTACCGCTTATGTGATTGCCGCCGATCTCGGCATCATGCTCAGTGCCTTCGGGATAGAACTGAAATAATCCGACAAGACCGCCGTTATGGACATAACCGTGATCTGAATCATAACCGTCGATCTTTATATTACAGCAAACGATATCAGGGTAACCTGCCGCGCAGACACCGCCCATGAACTGCTCATCCTTAGTATCGCGGTCAGTATCGATGCAGATGAGCGTTATATCGGCATTTATATCACCGATCCTGCCATATCCGTAGCCGGCCACGCCGCCGACACCGAACATCCTGTCATGTGCCTTGAGCTTCAGAGTTCCCTCTACGCTGCAGTTAAGTATCTTCGAGTTTCCCATATATCCTGCTACAGAGCCGATAAAACAGGGCGCATCTGAAGCGATATCGATATTCACACCCGATAAGGTAAGGTTCCTTACCTCCGCATCTTCGATCACATCGAACATGCCGGCAAATACGGTGTCGTATTCCTTCATATTGCCGTCGTAAGTCCTGCGCTCTGACATTCCCGTCTGCGTGATCTTCAGATTTGATACCGTATGGCCGTTCCCTTCGAGTATTCCGTTAAATGTAAAAGGCACCCAGTCAATACCTGCAAGATCAATGTCTTTTGCCAGGATATATTTCCCATTGGGAGCATCCTTGATCGAAATCAGTTCTTCCGGAGTCGAGATCCTCTTGTAGGTCATTAGCTCAAGCTTATGGCCGAGACCAAAATCAGCAAATGCAAAATAAAGAGCAGCGCCCAAGATCACAAGGATCAACGCCGCTATGAGGATTCCTGTTTTGCTGTGTTTCCTGCCCGCATCTGCCATAGGCGCATTATAACATATAAAAAAGCCGTCTCATCCCGAGACGGCTTAATTATCATTTGGCTGCCGAACAAGGATTCGAACCTTGACAAACGGTGTCAGAGACCGGTGTGCTACCGTTACACAATTCGGCAATGCGGTTTTTCAACTCACGAATTATAGCAAAGCCATTTCCGAAAATCAATACGGAAATTTACTCTTTTACAGGTTCCAACGGAGGCATCGCTCCGATCTCGGTCAATTTGTCCCTGACTTTGCCCATATCTTCATATATAGGCATCTTATTTGCAGGGTTTCTGAGGGCATAGGCCGGGTGATAGGTCGTCATGATATAGTAGCCGTTTTTCTCGATAAAACGTCCCCTGACATCATGCATAACGGGCTTTGTGCCGAAGAATCCCTCATAAGCCGTTGAACCGCAGAGAAGGATCACCTTGGGTCTTACGAGCATGAACTGTTCAGCGAGGAGCGGCTTGCAGCAATGAATCTCTTCAGGCGTGGGGCGCCTGTTCTGGGGCGGCCTGCATTTCGCGATATTGCAGATATGGTAATCATTATTGGTAAAGCCGTAACTGCCCAGGAGATTTTGTAGGAGCTGGCCGGACCTGCCGACAAACGGCAGTCCCTGGATATCCTCGTTCTCGCCCGGAGCCTCGCCTATTATCATCAAGGGGGCTTTCCTGCTGCCTCTGTAAATGACCACATTAGTACAGCCATCCCTTAAGCCGCAGTTATGGCAAGCCTTGCATCTTGCCTCGAACGCCTCCCACTTCTTATCAAACTCGTCTGCCATATAAACCTCTTACTTGAACATTATCACGGTGATGCCGTCGTTCTGAAGTCCCCAGTCCCTGTCGCGGGATACCGCAGGATGCTTTGCGCTCATCTCGCGCCCTGCAGAAGAGAACGGTCCGAAGTCCTCACCGGGGCAATATGATTTGATCATGCCGCGCGAAATATACTTGCGGAGCTCTAACCCTATCGCCTGCTTGATCGCACCGCCCGTGCCAGAAGACCCGTAGCCGTGAACGATCTTGGCCATTGGCTGTCCTGTCGCCCTGGCTCTGTATATCCCGTTCTGGAGCTTGACCATGGCCTGCTGCACCGTCGGGTGTCCCTGTTCGATATTTATTATTTCCATTAGAAAACCTCTCGAAAACAATTATACGCTAATAAGTTATAATATTCCCATGAGACTGGACCGATTAATCGCAAACAGCGGAATAGGCACTAGATCTGCCGTCCGAAGCATAATCTCCCACGGCAGCGTTCAGGTTAACGGCGCTGTCGTTACTGACGCCTCTTTCCACGTGAAAGAGACTGATTCTATCACCATAGACGGTCAGGAGATCAACCTTCAGACCAAACTCTATTTCCTTTTGGATAAGCCGGACGGCGTCCTTACGGCAATGGAGGACAAGCGTCTTCCCTGCGTTGCGGATTACATTCCTTCAGAACTTAAGTCTAAGAAGCTCTCGCCTGTCGGAAGACTTGATTTCCATACATCGGGACTTCTCATCATAACCAACGACGGCGAGCTCTCACACCGCCTCCAGTCGCCCAAGTATGAAGTTCCCAAGATCTATATGGCAACCTTCAGAGGCCTTGACTGGACAGAAGAAGAGATAAATACCGTAGCATCAGGCTTTACTATCCGTGACAAGGGCTACAGCGAGCAGATAGCTCCTGCAGAGCTTAAAGTCATCGAGCCGGCACAGGACGGCCTTGCCAGAGCCCTGCTGACCCTTCACGAAGGCAAGACTCATGAGGTCAGAAGGATCTTCGCGCACTTCAACAAGGAAGTATTAGAGCTCAGAAGGCTTGAACTTGCCGGCGTAAAAATAGAAGAAGGCCTTGATTCCTGCGGAACCTTCAGGCCTCTTACCCAAGATGAATTGGATCTTCTTTTCGAAGCAACCGGACTTAATCAGACTCCGGCATCTCCTTAGCATAAGCAGAATTTATTATCGATGTGATGATCTTTACCGTCATATCGTCATCGGTGCTGTTCTTGCACTGACCCAGCATAAGCGTCGTCTGACGTGACTTCCACTTTGCTTCGACACCGAAATTGGTTACAACATCCTGATCCGTGATCTCGAATCCTATGAGGACGGGATCATCGGGGAACTCGGCAGGATTCCTGATATCCTCTTCGCCGAGACCGTATTCCTGTAACATATCATTCTTATATCTCACGGACTCACGCTCTGACATGTATATGGGCTTTACGCCTGCCTTTGCCTCATCGGAGAGCCCTGCCATTATCCGGTCGTAAAGGGGACCCAGATCCTTAAAGACGCTGAAATAGAACTTATAAGCCCTGTTGTCAGATATAAGGACATCAGGATTCGTATAGAACTGGGCATTGAACGACTCATTACCGATCTCATCCATCGGGATCCTCTCGTCGTTCGGCACGACTACATCTGCCAGACCAACATAAGGGTTCTTGAGGCCCTGCTCCTCCAATGCCTGTCTCATGTATGTGTTATCAAGATACATGTGTCCGAAAACAAGTACGGAGCAGTCATTTTTCGCATTCAGGAAATATCCGACCAGGATTACGATGATCGATATTCCGACGACGGCACCGAGCAGCCAGTTCTTCCAGTTATAGTGGATTATCGTCTGCCAGTCGCTCTTATATCTTCCGAAATACTTGGGCTCGCTCTCCCTCTGCTTCTCCTCCTGAATCCTGATATCACGCCTGCCGGATGCGATGTCATAGACAGCGGAGATCTCCTCTTCCATAGCCATGGATTCAGGATCGTCCTTGCCTCTGTACTTTTTGGACATCTGCCAGAAACGGTCATCGATCTCCTTGATGTCGGCATCACTTCCAAGGCCCATGTACTCCAGAGCCTGCTCGCGGGTCATGTCAGCAAATTTACCGGCAACATCCGGAGCTGAGGCAGAGATCCTTGCCTTTACCTCATCATAGTCCTTGCAGACTATCGTCCTGAACTTGTTGCCGCAGAATACCCTTATGCCCTGAATAATAGGAAGATCGTTGTCATCGATGAGAGCCAAAGTCTCAAGGCCGCTCTTTTTAAGATTGTTGAACAGGACCTTCTTGCTCCAGTACAGATCTTTCTCTGAGAGCTCCGGATTGGCTTTGAAGTCTACTGCCATTACCTTGCACGAATGACGCATGACCATATCTGCAGCATGCATCATAGGCGTTCTGTAACTATCTCTGATAGCTTTGCCCTTCAATACAACAAGGACGATGTTATCGTCCTTCTTGTACTCTACACTGAATTGTTCTGAATCAAATACTTCGTTCATTTAACTCCTGTTTTACAAGCATTTGATCACAAGGCGCACCACATTCATGGCTGCGGACTGGACATCTGCCAATGTAAGACGTCCGTGATTTACAGCCGTAACTATATCCTCCGCATTCTTTGCGCAGCCGGGCATCTGCATATCGCAGCCCGCGTAAACGCACAATCTCGAGAATGCCGGCGGATACTTGATCTTAGTCTCGTCATAGCCCAGGAACTCGACATCTTCAAATGAAGAGAACCAGTCGGTCATGACTGCGCCTTCATAGTCCCACTCATCTCTTAGGACGTTCTGGATCAGCTCGTAATTGTTTGCTGTATGGATTCCGTTGAGGAGATTATATGAGGTCATTACGCAGAACGGCTGCGCGAGCTTGACCGCGATCTCAAATCCTCTAAGGTATATGTCACGCAGAGCTCTTACCGATACGTGAGAGTTGCTGAACATTCTGTTATTTTCCTGGTTGTTGCAGGCAAAGTGCTTGATGGTAACACCCTTGCCGTCAACAGACTGGACACCCAAGGTGTCATAAGCTGCACAAAGTCCCGTAACGAGCGGATCTTCGGAGTAATACTCGAAGTTTCGTCCGCACAAGGGATTTCTGTGGATATTCATTCCCGGTGCGAGCCAGAGATGTACACCGAATTCCTCCATCTCCTCACCGACAAGGCGTCCGAGCTTCTCGATAAGGCCGAGATTCCATGTGGACGCAAGGGAGATAGCCGTAGGGATCATGGTGCAGTACTGGTAATAATCGATTGCATCTTCTGGTGTATCTTCCGGGAACGGATTATTGATAAAACCGAATATCTCGCCGCCTCGTAAGAGGTCTCCGTTCCTTGTTGCCTTGAAATGAGGCTGGAGCCTTAAGCCTGCAGGACCGTCAGCCATGACGAGCGGAGGCAGTCTTCTCTTTCTCTCAAACTGTGATGTAGTCTCAGCCGCAGCGCCTGGTACGTTCATCGCAGAAGAGAATACGATATCTTCGAATCCTTCCTTGATGTAATTACCTACAATGAGCTCCGAGAGCTCTTCCAGCGAGAACTGGGCAACGAACTCCGCAACGCCCGCATTGCGTCCGATAACCGAGCCCAATGTAAGGACTTCATCTCTTCTCTCATTAATATGGGTCTCACAGACACCTCTGTATCTGATGATGCTTCTTCTGACGCGGAACAGATTAAGCGTGAACTTCCTCTCGCATGCCAAAAGCTGGACCTGATCAAGAGCTTGGCGCGCTTCCTTGCCCTTTCCGGGATTCTTCATGTCCTCGAAAAGATATCTTGCATCGTCTTCCAAGATCCTGTCGTATTTCTCCTGAACTACAAACTCAGGGATATTGAGAACTGCTTCGATGCTTGTCTCACGGGAACTTGTACCGACTCTGATGATATAGTCACCATCAGGAATGACCCTTGCGGGATACCTGTCATCAAAGCACGCGAAATTATCGATAGGGAATGTGATCTCCACATTCATGCTGTCGCCGGGTTGGATGATATCGGTCTTGGCATATCCTGCAAGCTCCTGATAAGGTCTGTCAACGGGACCTTCAGGTGCAGAGAAATAGACCTGTACGACTTCCTTGCCGGGGAAACTGCCTGTATTAAAGACCTTGACCCAGATGCTGACATCATTTCCTTCCTGGGTTACGCTCAATACCTCAGTGGCAAATGTCGTATAGGATCTGCCGAATCCGAAGCAGTAAGCAGGTGTAATGCCGAATGAATCGAAATATCTGTAACCTACGTAGATGCCTTCCTTATAGAACTCGTCATCGGTATCGCCGTCAAGGCTTGAGAACTCATTTGCACAGGGATAATCCTCATAATGGCTTGCCCATGTATCAACGAGCTTACCCGAAGGATTGGTCCTGCCCGTAATCGCATCAGCAACGATATCGCCGGTCTGGTTACCGATCTGTCCTACAAAGAGGATGGAACTTACGCCGGGACGGTGCTTGAGACGGGACATATCGATAACGCCTCCGATGTTGAGGAGAACGATTACCTTATCGAAATTGTCAGTAATGAAATTGAGATTGTATTCCTCTTCGTCAGTCAGATAATAATCGCCCTTCTCAGGCTTTCTGTCTCTGCCTTCAGAGGAATTACGGGAGATAACGAAGATCGCTGTGTCGCATGAAGCTTCAGCAATATCCTCTTCGGTGATCTGAGGCTGAACGGGTTCTTCAAACGCCATCTCGAAATAAACGCTTGTAGCGGGAATGCCGCGTTCTCTTGCGGTCGACTCAACCTTGTCCATATAAGCCTTGCGGGATGAATCGTAGATCCCGTCATATCGGTCAAGCCATCCCTTGGATGTTATTTCAAAGCCAGCATTGGCAAGGCCATCGCAGATCGATACGTTATTTCTGGTGTTAACCTCACCGGAACCGTCGCCGCCTCTTACGGTATGTCTGGCGCCGTTTCCGTAAACGGCTATTCTGCCGGGAGTTGTTATAGGCAAAGCCCCGTTGTTCTCAAGCAGGACAAGGCACTCGCTCGCAAGTTCTCTTACGGTTTCCGCATGCCTCATTTCCAATTCGGTGACTGCATCAGTAGTCTTCGCGAGAAAATCCATATAACACCCCTTCCGTAAAGCCGCCGAGAAATGCCAACTATACTATTCAGCTAAACACTAGATAATTATATTATAAAAACTCTCAAGGTCAAAATTACAAATTTATGAAAGAGCACCCCGGAAACTGTTCTCCGGAGTGCTCCATAAAGTTATCTGTAATCGGATATCAGAATGACCTGTCCTCCAGACCGGTAATCGTAGTCGTCGACAGTCCTGCTGTCGTAATACCTGATATCTTTCGAACCGTATATCGAATACGTCAGCGTACCCTTGTTTTCCTCTCCCGGTGTGATCTTGATCTTAAGCTTATAGACCGTCTGGTCAGCTCCGGCAAGTTCCGCATTGGAAAACTTAAACGGTGACATATCGCGCCTGACATAAATAGTCTTCTCGTAGGCAGTCTTGTCGCTGTTAAAGTAGATCGCGATATCCTCCAAAGACGCCTGATCCTTCAGAGTACAGTTGCTGGCGATCCTTCCTATGAATTCACTGCATTCCTCATCCTTGTAGACGGAATATGAGAAATCCTTAATGTTGCTTACGTTATCAACGCAAAGCCCGACTTTTGCCGGTGCATCCGTCATCGGGACTACACAGGCAAGCTTAAGGTACTTAACTTCCTCCGTGATCTCGGAGAGGGCCTGCTTGCAGACTTTCCCCTTTACCGCAGATGCATGCCACATCATTGCCTTGCCGTTCTCAATGCCTGCGTATATGCCGATATGCGTCCAATATGTCTTGTTATAGTCGTTGTCCCACATGATGATGTCACCGGGCTGAGCGCCGATGCTCTCCATGTAGCCGACCCAGTTCTTATTTGTGAAGCCCTCTACCTTTTTCCTGTTGGAACCCCTGGCATTAACGAGCTTTCCGACATAATTGTTGTACAGCCATGTGACCGAAGTGCCGCCCGGGCCGTATACTTCATACCTGTCAACGTAGCTGTTGGCGACAATATGTTCCTCCTTGCGGTTAAATTCATACGACATAAGGGTCTTCTTCTCCTTATTGTCGTAACAGACTTTTACCTTATGGACCGTACCGAAAGTGATCCTTAACACCATGCTGACAAAGCCGTCACAGGCAAGTTCGTGAACCTGAGGGCCTGAAGTATATGCAACTTTGTTGAGCAGCTTGCAGTTAGCGAGGATCTTGCTGCGGAATTCCTCCTGCGTCATGAAAGAGTCAGGGTCCGGGCTCCTGTCCCTGAATACGTCATAGAGAGTCTGGTATTTGGTATCTGCAACAACGTCAACGGGCTTTATATATGAGCCTGCTATGCCTGCAACAACTGCAGTCACTGCCATTACAGCAATTGCCTTTAAGGCAATCTTCCTGATGTTTATTATGCCCATTAGACCTCGCTTTTTCCCCACGTAGATTTTAGCAAGGCAAAAACAGCATGTAAATCATTTTTAAGGTTTCATGTAAGACCATTTCGTGACAAAGTCATAACGGAAACCTTTGGGGCGCACAGCGTTAAAAATGCCCGCCAAGCTCATAATACTGATGCTTTGGCGGGCTTTCTTATTTCTAAATGATGGTCTTTATCACCATTTCCACTCTTCGAAAAACCTTCTCTTTTTCCCGTCCTTGTTATGCCTCTTGCCCCATTCATTGACAGAAGCCATAACGATCAGGATGCTTCCGGAAACCAGGAGATAGATAAGCCATACAAGTGTTGCCCAGAAAACTACAGACAGGTATATGGCGATCGATACCATGGAAACGATGCCCAGGATAAACCACAGTCTGAGGCGCCTGATGAATGAGAAAATAAAGATCCCGACAGCAGCAGTTCCAACGATTATGAGGTCAACAGCCTCACCGGTGACTGCCGCGGAAACGCCCTCTGCAACCAGTGCCAGCGATACTCCCGTAAACCAGATATACTTGGCGGGCGCTTCAGGGAATGGCTTTATCACCTTACAGATCAATAACAGAGTTCCGAGCATAAGCGCGAGATTGATCTCGAAAGCAATCACCTCAGGGTATTCAAGATAAGGCTGTGCGAGGATACCTATGCAGCAGAATACAGAGAAAATGCTTAAGATAACTCTAAAAGGCACCTTTACCCTTCCCGCAAGATTCATTATCAGGACCGCAATAGTAAAGCAGATTGCCATAGGCAGATAATCTTCGTATCTCGTTCCGAAAAGGAATAACCATGATGTAAGCGTTAGATAGTCCACTCCTTTTTTAGAGAACATGGTCTTGCGGAACAGCAGCCTTCCCAAACCGGAAACCGCAAGTGCCAGAACAATCATCAGGATATTGTTCAGAGCATCATTGCTTATCTTCGTAACCTCGGTTATTAAAGCAAACTCTGCTGCTAATATAGGAACTATCGTAAAGAATTCAGCCTTAAGCAGTGCCAGGATAACCGCAAAAATAACCGCTATTGCAAATGTCTGCCAATCAAGTCCGATAAGGACTGCCGAGCAGATGAACCAGATCGTTGAAAAAGCCAGTGAGAAATACTTTATCGCCGTGATATTCTCATCTTCAAGTTTTCTCTTAAAGAATGCCACTGCCACTGCTGCCACATTGATCACAAGGAATGTAAGCGCAGCTATCTGTCTTGTCAGATTGATATAGTCTTCAGGGATAAACTCCAATCCCCATTCCTGCTGCGCATTGAACTCGATCATAAGGAATACGCCTATTGACAATGCGTTAATGCACGCAGAAAGCCATGCCATCTGGCCGATCCCGATATTCTTATTCCTGATC
The DNA here is from genome assembly GCA_902764825.1 of Oscillospiraceae bacterium. GTDB lineage: Bacteria > Bacillota > Clostridia > Saccharofermentanales > Saccharofermentanaceae > Saccharofermentans. The sequence goes on along the minus strand of CACWXL010000003.1, from coordinate 249,994 downwards.
GCATTAACATTAAAGTTCACAGCGAAAAGAATAATCGCAAAAGTCAGGAGCCATGCGCAGACATAAAGGTCTTTGCAGAGTATAAATCCCCTGCTATAAGCAAAGATCGAGAAAAAGCCCGACACAAGAGATATTCCGGCCATTATCATGCCGATAAGCTTGAGCCTCAGATCATCTTTTGTGATAAATCTGAAGATCAGAGTAACGACCGCAGGGATCAGGGCTAAGACAGGAAAATAGATATTTCCGGAGACCGGATTATCTTCAGGAACGAAATAGAGTATTGTCACTCCGATGTAGTAATAGATCGCGGTAAGAACAGCCATTATGACCTGTTCTGCTACCGGAACTACTTTTCTGAAGAACTCGGCAAACTTGTTCTCTTTCCTTGCAAATACAGGCTCCGCTGTCATCCTGAACACGAAGAGAACAATCAGGAGGAAGCATGATATAACGCCCATTATAGGGCAGTCTTCTATCGACATGATCGCTGTTATCGTGTTCAAGACTATGGGAAGAACCGTATCCGAAGCCCATGAAGATATCTTTAGGATCTTGTGGATCACGAAGAGCAGAACTGTGATTGCCATCATGACCGCAGTAACGAGAACCATATTGTCCGAATCCAGGAAAATAACCAAGGATATCTCTATCAAGAATCCCATCACAGGAGTTATGTATTTTACCCAGGCCCTGCCTTTCGAGAACTTGGTAAACAAAACAAGAACTATGAATTCAACTACAGTACCTGCAACGATCGCAATATCAGCAAAAGCCACCGTAAAGAGCAGTAATAACGCAGGTACATAAGTCATTATTTCAGAATAGACCCTGAAGAATATCTCCTCCCTGAACAAAGGAATAAGGGCAGCAATCCTCAGCATCAGGGCAAGGGTCGCAAGACCCAGACAGATCGCAGTCCATTCGCTGACTTCAGTGCTCGCCTGCCCTGCCAGAGCGGAAAGGAAAACAACGAGCCATGTAAGCGCTATATAAGTTGTAGTGCGGTAAACATTGACTTTGCCTTTTTCGTTAAAAATGAATCTTCCTGCTATCGAAGATAAGAGAAGAACAAATGAAGCAACAGATGCCACTATCCAGCCTTTTCCGTTACTGAACGAGAACGATGGGCCGAACAATTCATAGATGCCCATACCTATAACAACTATAGGTCCCAAAAGGCTTGCGAGCGTGTAAAGAGCAAAACCTGTCTGCTGCAGCTTTAATCCCTTTCCTGCAAATAATGACATTCCGTAGATCATGACAACTACTGCGATAAGGCCTATAACTCTTACCGCATCAGACATCCATTCCCATGATCCCGTCATGAACGTAGCGCCTACCATCGTAAGGAGCAATACGCCGATACCGAATGTGATATTGATGCTGCTAAAGAATTTCTCGCGTTTAGGCTTATCAGCTGCAGCAACTGCCGTTGGCTGATATGGAGTTGATGCAGGCGCAGAAACAGACGCAACTGCCGGAACAGGTGCCGGAGCTGCTTTAGGAGCAGAAACCGGTGCTGATACAGTTGCTGAAACAACCGGAGTCTGAGAGACCGGTGTATGAACATATTCAGCCGCAGCTGCCTGCTTTACAGGCTGCTGTACGGGCTGATATACCTGCTGCTGAACTTGCTGTACCGGCTGGTATACAGGCTGCTGAACAGGCTGTTGTAACGGTGTCTGAACCGGCTGCTGAACGGGAGCACGATATAAAGGATAAATCCGCTGATACAACTCCGGATCGCGTTCCTTGATCATGCGCTCCAGTTCAGTTATTCTTCTGCCCCGTTGTATATATTTGACCAGGAAAACAACAAAAAGCACGGCAAAAGCAACTGCCATAACAGCAAATGGTGTTGAGTCCAAAACTCTCCTAAACCCAAACAAATCACCCATCTCATCATCCTCCTTTATCAAGAAGTTCTGATACCGGGATATTAGCATTCACAAAGGATCGTTGTAAATAGCTTTGATAGTCAAAGTAATTTATTACAACAATTTTGCCTTACTTTTTTGACAGTTTGGGATCAACAGTATTTATCTCTGGACTCTGCCGGAACCGTCACCTTTTGCGAGCTTTGTGACCTCATCTATCGTGACTCTGTTGAAGTCGCCGTCGATCGTGTGCTTTAAGCAGCTTGCAGCAACGGCAAATTCAAGGGCCTCCCTGTCATCTGCCAGTTCATTAAGGCCATAGATGAGACCGCCGGCAAAGGAATCTCCGCCGCCTACACGGTCTACGATGTCATACATCTCGTATTTGCGGCTTACGATGAAATCCGTACCGTTATTAAGAGCAGCCGCCCAGAAGTTGATGTCTGCGCTCTTGCTCTCTCTTAATGTGATAGCTACCTTCTTGACGTTCGGGAACTTCTCAAGGAGTGAATCGCTCAGTTTCTTATAGTCTTCCTGGTTGAGTTTGCCGCCTTCGACATTGCTCTCACACTTAAGGCCAAGAGACTTCTGGCAGTCCTCTTCGTTAGCGATGATGATGTCGGCATACTTCGTCATTTCCGTCATGACTTCCTTGGCATCGACACCGTACTTCCAGAGGTTCTTGCGGTAGTTAAGGTCGATCGAGACAGTTACGCCTCTCTTTTTCGCTTCCTTAACGGCAAGGATCGAAGCATCCTTGGTCTCTTCGGAGATCGCAGGCGTAATACCTGAGATATGAAGCCACTTTACGCCTTCATAGACCTTATCCCAGTTGTATCCCTCAGGCGCGAAAAGCGAGATCGCAGAATATGCCCTGTCGTAGATGACCTTGCTCGCACGCTGGTTGGCACCTGTCTCAAGATAGTAGATGCCCATTCTTCCTGCAGTGCGGATAACCTTGGAAGTATCAACATTGAATCTTCTGAGTTCGCCTATTGCAGCATCTCCGATCGCATTATCGGGGATTACCGATAAGAACTCTGCATCAAGCCCGTAATTGGCAAGTGATACGGCTACGTTAGCCTCACCGCCGCCAAATGTCGCTTCCAGAGAAGGAGACTGCAAAAATCTCTCTCTGCCGGGGCTCTTAAGTCTTAACATCAGTTCACCGAAAGTAAGATACTTGCTCATGCTCTTGTCTCCTTAATGATCTTAACGGCTTCAGCCGATAATGATGTTATTTTATCCCAATCGTGGTTTGCTATGTCATCCTTCTTGCATACCCAGCTTCCGCCGATTGCCGCAATAGACTTGTTCTCAATGAAATCTTTAAGATTAGCTGCAGATACGCCTCCCGTAGGAAGGAACCTTATCTGTCCGAACGGAGCGGACAAAGCCTTTATCGCTTTGATGCCTCCGAAAACATCAGCCGGGAAGAACTTTACAACTTTAAGGCCCAGACCGATAGCCTTCATTATCTCAGACGGTGTAACGCATCCGGGAATTACAGGGATATTATTCTCCTTAGCCCAGATGACGACGCCCTCATCAAGGCCGGGAGATACGATGAACTTCGCACCGTTCTTTACCGCCAGAGCTGCCTGCTCGACGTTGATGACAGTGCCGGCACCGACAGTCATCTCAGGTACTTCTTTCGCGATCAGGGCGATAGAATCAGCAGCACATTCTGTCCTGAATGTTATCTCCATGAAGTCGATCCCGCCCTTGAGCAGAGCCTTTGCGAGCGGCACCGCATCGTCTGCATTATTCAATACTACTACCGGTACTATTCCGGTGTTGCAAACCTTTTCAAAAAACGTCATAAAAATCACCTCTCAAACAACTGGTATTCTACCATACTTTTGGTTGCGATTATAGCAAAAATAAGTTATTTTATAGGAGTTATACAACTAACCGAGGTGAAATATGAAGAGTTTAACAGGCGACAACTTCCTTTTGGAAAACAATACCGCCCTCACACTTTATAACGAGTATGCAAAAGATCTCCCGATTGTCGACTACCACTGTCACATCGAATCAAAGGAGATCGCAGAAGATATCAACTACGAGAACATTACGAAGCTCTGGCTCGGCGGCGACCATTATAAATGGCGTCTTATGAGAACGGCGGGCATCGACGAGAGATTTATCACCGGCGATGCCACGGACAAAGAGAAGTTCATGATGTGGGCAAAGGCCGTCGAATCAGCCTTTGGAAATCCCTTATATCACTGGACTAATCTTGAGCTCGCAAGGTATTTCGGCATCGAAGAACCGATTACGATCTTAAATGCGGAAAGCATCTGGAATAAGGCAAATGAGATGCTCGCTTCAGGCGAGTTATCCGCAAAGAGCATCATGAGAAAGTCCAACGTCGAGCTGATCTGCACGACCGACGATCCCTGTGATTCCCTTATCTATCACGATCAGATAAAAGAATCAGGATTTGAGACCAAGGTCCTTCCTGCATTCAGGCCTGACAATATCGTTGATATCGAGAAGAAAAGTTTCAATGAATACCTTGCAAGACTTGAATCAGTATCCGGCATTAAGATCACTTCTGTAAATGATCTTAAGCAGGCGCTTGTCTCAAGGCTCGATCATTTCGAATCCCGCGGATGCAGACTCTCAGATCACGGCACGGAATATATCTGGTACGGCAAAGACTTAAGTGTTACATCAGATGATGTACTCTCGAAAAAGCTGTCTTCACCGGATGTAAATCTGAGCTTTGAGGAACTCACGGCTTATAAGACAGATCTCATGCTCTTCTTCGCACGTGAATATGCCAAGCGCGGCTGGACGATGCAGCTGCATTTCGGCTGCAAGAGAAACGTCAATTCAAGGATGCTCGATAAGGTCGGCATCAACTGCGGCTGCGACATCATCACAGGCGCGTTTGACTTCGTGACACCTCTTACGGGATATATGGATGAACTTAACAGTGAAGGACTCCTTCCAAAGATGATCATCTATTCACTGAACCCCACAGACAATACCGTTATCGACACATTGTGCGGCGCATATAACGACGGCAGTGTTCCGGGTAAGATCTCACACGGTGCCGCATGGTGGTTTAATGACAATCTCTTAGGCATGGAAGAACATCTGAAGTCGCTCTGCGCCCAGAGCTCTCTTCCCTGCTTCATGGGAATGCTCACTGATTCCAGGTGCTTCCTGTCCTACACGAGACATGAATACTTCAGAAGGATCTTCTGTAATTATCTTGGTACCGAAGTCGAGCGCGGCAGATTCCCTAACGATAAACGCATCCTTAAGGACATCGTCGAGAGAGTCTGCTACAAGAATTCCAAGGGCATGTTTGAAGCTTAATTTGGGGCTTATTTGCCTGATGTAACATTGTTACAAAGGCTGTTTTCCAATGATCTGCAATAATTTGGCTGTCAGGTTCTGCCCTGACAGCTTTTTTATATTTTGAGTGGTTTTCAGTATTCTGATAACAGAAATTCAAAAATCGTGATCAAAATATATACACCCCTGCGGCTGTCCAAACAGCCATAAAAAAGGAGTTGCCTCTTACGAGACAACTCCTTATTAAACTTAACGTGATCTAAGCTATAGCTTATTTGTAGAGCTGAGCGTAGATGTCTACGAGGCCCTGATAGTTAAGAGCTTCACAAGACTTAACGTACTCATCCCACTTAGCGTCGATCTTTTCCTGACCTGTAACGAACTTGAGTGTCCAAGCGTTAACGTTACTGATGAGAGGTGTAGCGATGAGGTTGATCTCTTCGTTCTGATCGGGTGTAGGAGCGAGACCAGGTGCAAGAGGCGGAACGTCTCTGTCCTGAGCGTCACGTGCAACGTAATCAGCAACAGCTCCTGTAAGGTTGTCAGACATTTCTGCAACAGTACCACCGTACCAGAAGTTACCACCTGCATAACCCCACTTGAGTCTGATGTCTGTCATTGACTCTGCTTCGTCATTACCGAAACCTAAGCCGGAGCAGCAGAAACCAGGCATAAGCTTCTTTACGCCGTTCTCTTCTGTGTAGTGCTCGCCCTTAACGCCCCACTTTGTGAGCTCATAAGCTTCGTGAGAATAGAAGAGCCAGTCAACGAATCTGAGCATCTCGATGAATCCGTCTTCGCCGAGATCATCAAGAGCCTTCTTGGAAATCATAACGCCGTTCTCAAGTCTTTCAGGAGATACTGTGGAGTTTCTTGTAGAACCGATAGGGATTGTGATTACATAGTTCTCATAGTTGCCTGCACCGAGCTGTGCTGTCATGTTCTGCTCATAGTTAGCCCACTGGCCCTGGTTGATAGACATGATAGCTGTCTTGCCGTTGTAGTACTTAGATGTAGCTGTAGCGTCATCCTGTGTGAATGTTTCAGGATCAAGGATGCCTGCTTCTACGAAGCTGTTAGCTGTCTTGAGGAATTCCTTGTAGTTATCAGATACAGGTGAGAAGAGGAACTTGTCCTGATCCTTGTTGTATCTCATACCGTTACCGATGTTCCAACCTGCATTTACATCATATGTAGCTGCCATAACGCCCAAGAGGTTTCCGCCGGAGCCCTGACCGGACTCGTTACCGCACCAGAGGTCAGACCAGATGTAGTCGGACTCTTTGCACATACCCTGAGCTACCATGTAGGACTTAACCTTCTTCAAAGCTTCGAGGAAGTCTGCCCATGTCCAATCCTTCTGGAGAGCAACAACGTCAACGCCTGCCTTGTCCCAGATATCCTTTCTGATAACGAAAGAATAGTTGATGAGGTTGGATTCCTTCATACCAGGGAGCTTGTAGTACTTACCATTGGATCTTGTGATCGTCTGGATGTCCTTAGAGAGATCATACTTGTTGTAGAAATCTGTGTAGTAAGGCATGTACTGAACATAGTCAGAGATAGGAACGATAGCGCCACCATCTACGAACTTTGAATCATCATAGATCTTAGGAATGATGTAAGCTGCGTTGCCTGCCTGGATGTCGAGTGTGATCTGATCCATGTAGTCTCCGCTATCATAAGACTTGATGTCGAGAGTAACATTTGTCATCTCTTCGATCTTCTTGAAAATACCCTCCGTCTTCCAAGTATCGACCATCGGATACCATGATGCATCACTGAAGAACATTGTGTAGGTTACGGGGGAGTCAGCCTTAAAAGTCTTTCCCAAGCCGTATGTGTAGGGCACGTTTTCTTCAGTCTCAGTAGGCTGAGTTTCGATCTGACTGGGAATCGTAGTATTCTCAGAACTCTCGTTGGTGCCGTTGCATGCTGCCAGACTGGAGAGCATTGAAACTGCAAGACCTACGGACATTACTTTTGCAAGTTTTGTTGTCTTCATAACTGTTTCCTTTCTTTACATTTTTCTATTGCCGTTGGGAAATCCCATTTAGCACAAACTGATTACTCTTTTACGCCGCCGAGCATCATGCCCTGAACGTAATACTTCTGAATGAACGGATAGATACATATGATCGGAAGGACCGTAAGTACCATCGCGCATGACTTGATATTCGCTGCCATGTTCTGCGCATCAGGATCGGAAGCACCGGCACCTCTGATGATCGTCTGGAGGAAGTATGCTACCGGCCACTTTGTCTTATCCTGCAGGTAGAGTTTTGCATTGAACCAGTTGTTCCAGTACATGACCGCATAGAACAGTGTCATCGTTGCAATGATAGGTGTCGACAAAGGGATCGCTATATGCCTGAAAACGCCGAACTTATTAAGACCGTCGATCTCGCCTGCTTCCTCAAGATCCTTGGGGATGCTCATGAAGAATGATCTCATGAGGATTACGTAGTAAGTGGAAATGAGCATCGGAAGGATGAATCCCCACATGGAGTTCTTAAGACCGAGCTTAAGCATCAAAACGTAGTTCGCCATAAGGCCGCCGCCGAAATACATCGTGAAGATGATGAACGGTGAAAGGATCTTATTTACTCTGAGCTTCGGCTTTGAAAGCGGGTAAGCAAGGATCGATGAGAAGAACAGAGATAAAACGGTTCCGATGACTGTATAGAATATCGTGTTGCCGTAGTATCTTAAGAACTCATGATGGTTTCTGGTCATTACATAGATATATGTATTGATACTGAAATCTTCAAAAGTAAGCTTTCCGTCGAGGAATGCCTGGATGCTGAGTTCGCCTGCGATGATCGCATGATCAGACGTAAATGACTGAAGGATAAGGAACAGGAACGGGAAAAGCGTTACCAGTGAGATCACAGCCATTAATATTGTATTAAATACTGTAAATGTTCTGTAAGCTGCCGAATCCTTGATCTTATTCTTAGGATTATGAATATGGATCTCGCCCTTTAATTCAGGTGCTGTCTTAGTAAAATCACTCATATTCTTACCCCCTTACCAAAGACTCGTGTTGGCAACTTTGCGTGATACAAAGTTCGCACATGTAAGAAGGACCAAGTTGATGAGACCTTCGAAAAGACCAACCGCGGTAGCGAAGTTGATGCTTCCTGATTCGATACCCATACGGAATACGTAAGTAGATACGATATCGGATGTCTCATATGTGAGAGGGCTGTAAAGGAGATATACCTTCTCGAAAGCTCCGCCTGAACCTACAAGTCCGCCGATATCAAGGATAAGGAGCGTTGCGATCGTAGGAAGGATGCAGGGGATCGTAACGTGCAATACCTGCTGGAAGTGATTTGCACCGTCAACCGTTGCTGCTTCGTAAAGTGAAGGATTGATTCCCGACATAGCTGCAAGATAGAGTATCGTACCCCATCCTAAGCTCTGCCATACGCCGGATGCTACGAAGATCGTTCTGAACCATTCTGCCAGAGCGATGAAGTTGATCTTCTCTCCGCCGAGCTGGGAGATAATGTCGTTGACAGGACCGCTTGTGGAAAGGAGTTCCTTGATCATACCGCAGACGATAACCATTGAGATAAAGTGCGGAAGATAAGATACGGTCTGAACGAATTTCTTCCAGTGGAGATTCCTGATCTCATTCAAGAGCAAAGCGAAGATGAGAGTCAAAGGGAATCTGAAGATAAGATAAAGACCGTTAAGGATGAGTGTGTTCTTGAACGCATCCCAGAACGGCTTAGCTGTAATGAACTGCTTGAAGTATTTGAACGTAAGAGGGCCCTCGCCGAAGATATTGCCGCCGGCATAATACTTACGGAAAGCGAGGATATTACCGAACATCGGTATATATCTGAAGATGATGTAATAAATGACCGGGAAAAGGAACATGACATAAAGCTGCCAGTTGATCCTGAAATCTTTTCCCATTCGTCTTCCGAGCGTCAACTCAGTCGGATTCCACTCCGTCTCCGTAGACTGCTCTTGCTGTATTTGTACTTTCTTACTCATTTTTTAAACCCCTAGGTTTGTTCAAATGTTAAAATGCTAACTTGTTTGCCCTCTTGTATGCTTGTATGGAAGTTGGTTAGCTTGGTATGAGATTATCACCCTATCGGCGATATGTCAATACTCTAATCACGTAGAATGCCAGAATTTGTGCAACACGAATAACGCCCGGACATGTGCCCGGGCGTTACAAATAAACTGTTATATGCTTATTTACTTAATTCTACTGAAACTTTTGCCACATCTTTTCCAAGTCCGCTCTTGTTCTGAGGATGGAGCTCATAGACGGGTTCGGGAGTGGGCGCTGTGACTACTCTTACATTGCTGATATATTCGGGTGCTCTCTCCTGTAGTTCCTGGATCTTTCTCCAGCCTTCAGGCACTTCACTCTCGAAAGTCAGAGGGTTGATGTAATCAGCCATCTTCACCAATATAACCGGTACTTCTCCGAAGAACTCCCTCATCTTCCTGAAGGTCCTTATCATCTTCTGATCGTAACCGCAGGGATTAATGCTGCCCTTGCCTCCCTGCTCAAGGATCTTCTGAGCTAATTCGGAATCTGCCATCGTTAATCCGTCGGGATCGCCGGCATTGGATTCGCCCTGATACCACCAGATCTGGGAGACCGCTATATTCTTTATCGTAAGAACGCTTGAATAGTACAAAGACGCGGGAAGCATCTGCGCCATCGGAATGGGATTGAACTTAGGCATCTTCTTTTCGACCACGGTCTTCCACTCACCCATTATGTCCGTATCGCCGGAAGGTGTCCTCAGGTAATAAGGATGACCTTCGACGAAGCCGCCGAACTCCTGTTCAACGAGAAGCCTGGTCATTATCGTGTTCTTTCCCTTATTTAATATCGAACCGTCGAAATGATAGATCCTCGGCGGATACTGGTATTCTGTCCTGCCGACCTCAATGCCGTTTATGTATGTGGTATCGGCATCGATCAGGTCACCGAGTCTTAATACACAGTCTCCCTCGCAGGCGCCGTCATAATCAAATTCCCTGATAAACCAAACGATGCCCGAGAAATCCTTAACGACTATTCCAGGAAGTGTCACGGGCTTAGCATCCTTGATGCCTTCTTCGATCTTAAAGTCGTTGTCATCAGCTTCGGCACGCCAGACTGCAGAAAGATTCTGCCAGCGTTCCATGTATTTTTTGAGAGCGCCTTTTCCTCTTAAAGGTGCGATCTCGTCCTCGCTTATTCCCGTAGCATAGAGATCCTCATCACACATCCAGGCTTCGATCGTCGATCCGCCCTGTGCGGTTAAGATCAGTCCGACCGGGACATTCTTTTCCTCAAATATTGTCTTAGCCGCATAAAAGCCTATGGCACTGAAAGCATTTTTCGAAGTGCCCGAAGCCTTTATCCAGTCAAACTCGGGCAGCGTGTTGATGCTGTCCTCTCCTATTGCCGGGATATCAAGGTCGGGTGTCAGTGTATATTGTCTTACAAAAGGATAATCCTTTGCTTCAACTTCTTCTCTGTTAAGCTCCAGAGTCCTCCCTACGGGAAGTTCCATATTGGACTGGCCGGCAAGAAGGAAGACATCGCCGATGCAGACATCCCTGACCGTTATAGTGTCCGTTCCTTCCACCGTAAGCTCGGTATCGAAAACAACGTCCATGGGCGGAAATACCGCTTTGAACCTGCCGTCTGTAACCGGTGCGGAAACAACCTTTCCTGCAAGTGTCAGTGTTACTTCAGACTTAAGGTTCTCAAAGCCTTCTATTACAATATCCTTATTTCTCTGGAGGACCATTCCGTTCGAATATATGCCGGAAAGTTTTGTTGATTCCATATCGATCACCATCCTTTGAGGGTATTGTAACTTGAGTAAAGTTTCTTGTCTACCATTCTAGTCTGCAAGTAATTGATTTTTACCGGATTCACTTTTATACTGACTCCAAAGGACGGATAAAAGATGAAGAGATCATTTGACCAGATCCAGAACAGCTGGCTCTACAGATTAAGTAAAGTAATAGGAGATGTGGTTATCATCTCCGCCCTTTTCCTGCTGTTTTGTCTTCCGGTGATCACTATCGGCGATTCCGTTACAGCTCTTTATTATACAGTTTACCGTAAATACACCAAAAAGAGCGATGAGATCACCAAGGATTTCATGAGAGCTCTTAGGGACAATCTCAAGAATGCGGTCATCATCCATCTTATCTATATAGTCTACAGTGCCGTTGTCGGATTCAATATCTATTTTGCACTTAACGGCCTTGGCGGAGTAAAGCTTCCCGACTGGTACACCGTCGTATCCTTTATACCGCTTCTCCCTATCATCTTCACGCTGCCTTTCGTATATCCTCTTCTTGCAAGGTTCAGCAACGGGATCAAGGGCACTATCACAAACAGCTACACACTCTGCATGATAAACTTTCCTAAGTTCCTTCTTATATGGCTTATCGTCCTGGCAGCACTCGTTATCAGCGTATGCTTCCCGCCTGCAGCACTTGTAACTCCTGTGGGAGCAATGTATCTTACGCAGATGATCACGGAGAAGGCATTCGCAAAGGCTATCGCAGTCGAGAAAGCCCGTGAAGAGAAAAACGACGAATCAGAGGTAGAAGAAGATGACTGAATATCTTAATCTCATCCAGATAATAACCGGTGTTCTTGCGGCAATCCTAATCTTTGTCGGCATCTTCCTGAGTGCCAAAAAGCTCAATCCCGAGAAATATGAGGTGATCCCCGTTAAGACTACGGTCATCTCAACGCTTTTGATAATACTTGGTCTTTTAAGCTATGCAGTCACAAAGATGTGCACAAACATGAATATAGTAACAGAAGAGCATTACGAGCCCTGGGCTCTTTATTTCGCATTCCTGGAAGAAGTGATCAAGCTCTTCGGCTTTATAGTATTCATTCCTGTTCTCTTCAGATTGTTCAAGCCCAGGTCCCGTAAGGAGAAGCCTGCTGAGGAAGAGATTTCCGGAGAGGATCAGGAGAGCTGATCTTTTTTCGGGCATTTCGAAAAGGATAATGCTCAAAAGCGCTTTACAAAGCCTTGTAAAACAATAACTTATCCCCCATTTTGCAATAGTTTGAAGGGTATTTTGAAAACCAAAGTTGGTTTAGTATTTTCACATGTCATATTCTATTGACAAACATCAAGACTACTAGTATGCTAGTAGGCAGAATGAGACTTGAGTATTATTACACTACTCTCCTTTCAGTATAAATTCGGGGTGAATATAATATGAAATTGGTTTTGCGGTGGTTTCCGTACGGTGATGACAGCGTCTCACTGAAGCAGATTAAGCAGATTCCGGGTGTAAGCGGCGTAGCTACACATCTTACTAAGATCCCCGTTGGCGATATCTGGACTATGGATGAGATCAACATGGTCAAGGATCAGATCAATTCCTACGGTCTTGAGATGGAAGTCATCGAGAGCCTTAATATCCACGAAGACATTAAGAAAGGCCTTTCTACCAGAGACCAGCTTATTGATAATTACATCGTTTCTATGAGGAACCTTGCCAAGGCAGGAGTTAAGTGCATCTGCTATAACTTCATGCCCGTTATGGACTGGTACAGGAGCAATCTTGCAAAAGAGCTCTCTGACGGAAGCACGGCCATGGCATACAGCCACGAAGAAGCAGTAAAGCTCACATTAGAGAAGATCACATCTTCCATGATCGGCGGAGCCAACAACTTCAGCCTTCCCGGCTGGGAACCCGAGAGATTCGGCCAGATGGCTGAAGACATCAAGTTCTATCAGAGCATGACTTCCGAGCAGTACTTCAAGAACATCAAGTATTTCCTCGATGCAGTCATTCCTGTAGCTGAAGAGATCGACATCAACTTTGCAGTACATCCGGATGATCCTCCGATGCCGTTGTTCAACCTTCCCAAGGTCGTTAACAGCAAGGAGTCGATCGCCACATATCTTAATCTCAATGAATCCAAGAGAAACGGTCTCACGCTCTGCACCGGCAGTCTTGGCGCAGGCATCCACAATGATGTTGTGGATATCGCCAACACATTCACTGCTACGGGCAAGGTTCATTTCGTACACTTAAGAAATGTTAAGCACGAATCCGAGACTGATTTCCACGAGTCAGCACACCTCTCCTCATGCGGCGATCTCGACATGTTCGCCATCGTCAAGGCTCTTTATGAGAACGGCTTCGACGGTTATATCCGTCCCGACCACGGACGCATGATCTGGGGCGAAGTCGGAAGACCCGGTTACGGTCTTTACGACAGAGCTTTGGGTGCTGCATATATCAACGGTTTATGGGAAGCCGTCAGCAAACTTTGTTAAATCTTAACATTGGCAAAACCTCCTCCCTTGCCCGCAAAACCGATGATCTTATAATCTCTTATAAGGTTATCGGTTTTGTATGAGTAACCGGAAGATGAAAGGACGTTCAGATCTATGAATCTATCAAAAGAGAACCTTAAGAACACCGAATTCTGGAACAGCATCAACGTTGTTCTTCCCAAGTACGATATCGATAAAGTAAAAGAGGCTACTGCCAAAGCGCCCACATGGCTTCATGTAGGCGGCGGCAATATCTTCAGAGCCTTTATCGCAAGGATCAACCAGAGACTTTTGAACCAGGGCCTTACCGATACCGGCATCATCGTCTGCGGCACGATGGACTATGAGAATTTCGAGCGCGTATACAAGCCCTTCGATAACCTCTCCATCATCTGCGATCTTAAGCCCGACGGCAACACAGGCTATGAGATCATCGGCAACATCACGGAAGCAGTCGCAGCAAATTACGATATCACGGAGAACATCGCAAGACTCAATGAGATCGCATCCAATCCTTCACTTCAGATAATTTCATTTACGATCACTGAGAAAGGCTACGCTTTAAGAGATGCAGACGGCAAGTTATATGACGCCGCTTCTAAAGACATGGAGAACGGCCCTTCTCATCCTCTCACTTGTATGGGTTTCATCGCTTCACTCCTCTACGAGAGATTTAAGGCAGGAGCTTATCCTCTGGCTTTGGTAAGTGCCTGGGTGGCTAAGGGGTTTGTGGATAATTCTTTTCGACATTATGTAGATGATCCATCCCGAATAGCATACCCCTGGAGCATGATCGATAAGATTACACCAAGACCTTCGGACGAGATCCTGAACAAACTTACCTACCTTGGCATCGATAATCTTAAGAGCGTTAAGACCACAACGGGAGTATTCGCAGCACCTTTCGTAAATGCTGAAGTTCCCGAATACCTGGTTGTCGAAGACCTCTTCCCTAACGGCCGTCCTGACCTCGAGAAAGGCGGCGTCATTATAACTGACAGAGATACAGTAGATAAGTGCGAGAGAATGAAGGTTACGGCATGCCTTAACCCGCTCCACACCGCACTTGCAATATACGGCTGCCTTTTGGGCTTTACGAAGATCTCCGATGAGATGAACGATGAAGACTTAAAGACGCTCGTAACCAGGATGGGTTATGAAGAGTGCCTCCCCGTAGTCTGCGATCCCAAGATCTTAAATCCGGAGAAATTCCTGAAGGAAGTATTGGAAGAAAGATTCCCCAATCCCTTCCTTCCCGACACTCCTCAGAGGATCGCTACGGATACGAGCCAAAAGCTTCCTATCAGATTCGGTATTACTTTGAATTCTTATCTTAATGATGCGCCCGAGAAGCTTCCTTCATTAAAGCTCATTCCTCTCGTCATCGCAGGATGGCTCCGCTATCTTCTCGCTGTTGACGATAACGGAAATACCTTTGAGATCAGCTCAGACCCTATGGCAGAATTCTTCCAGAATGAACTCCGCGGACAGGGCATCTCATTCGGAATGGATGAGAGCGTCAAGGGCAGGCTGAACGGCATTCTTGCGAACGAGACTGTCTTCGGAATCGACATAAACAAGACCGGATTAACGCCCGTAATAGAGAACTATTTGGATGATTTATTAAAAGGAAACGGTGCTGTTAGAGACGTACTGCACAAAGCTGTTGCAAATTAGTATGTAAGCGGTAGACATAAAAATATTTTTATGTTAGTTTCTTTATAGTTATTCGTATTTTCAAGGGGATTTCTATAATGATCATTACTCCAAAGAACACTTTTGAGCCTAACCGCGAGTATGCTCTCCGCATTGTAAAAGACAACATCATAAACATGGAGATCAAGCCCGGCTCCCTTATCGGTGAGCAGGAGATCGCAACCCAGCTCGGTATCTCGAGAACACCCGTTCACGAAGCATTCCTTGAACTGTCCAAGTCCAGGATCGTTAATATCCTTCCTCAGAAGGGATGCAGCGTTTCTCTTATCGACTACGAACTCATCAAGGAATCACGTTTCCTCCGTATCGCCGTAGAGTCAGCGCTTCTTAAGGAAGCATGCGACGTCGCAACTGAGGAAGACATCCAGAAGCTCTATGCCAACATCAAGCTTCAGCAGTTCTATATCGAGAATGATCCTCCGAAGTTCCTGGATCTCGATAACGAATTCCATAAGGACATCTATGTTGCCTGCAATAAGCTCAACTGCTTCTATATGGTATCTCTCATGAGCCTTCACTTCGACCGTGTAAGATCGCTCTCACTTAAGACCATCAAGGACCAGAAGCTCGTATCAGACCACATGGCGATCGCTGACGCTATCGCAGCACGTGACAAGGACGCTGTCGATGCCGCATTCACAAAGCACATGTCCAGATTCGATCTCGACTGGGACATCATCAAGAAGGCTTACAGCGAATACATTACCGAGTAATTGTTATAGAACTTAAAGATAAAGGGTGTCTTTTACAGACACCCCTTTTTAATTCCACGAATTGCCTCTCCTCCGTGAAACCTACAGGATTATATCATTATCGCCGTAATAATAAAGCAGACCGCTTCAATTGCCGCAAGAGGTGTCATTACATACTTTTCCTTCTTGCTTGGTGATATCAGATTCATCACGGTGTTGACTGCAAAGAAACCGCCGAAGACAAAGCAGATGACCTTTGTAGGCGTTAATCCGAACCACATATTCATGTAGCCTGCGCCCTGCAGGAGCATCAGCGCGCCGAAGATCTGCAGGATTATCGACGAAGCAGCAGCGATACGAAGCGCAGGCGGCAATACTTTATATCTTCCGCCCATCGTAAATTCTCCCAACGGGAGTCCAAATATCAACAGCACTTCCATTACCGCTACAGCAAAAAGTAATACAGTTCCCAATATTGCCATCATTTTCTTTTCTCCTTTACCGGCATCTTCTCCGGGTCGATGCCCTCCTTCAATATGAATGCGTCTGCAGCGTCGTTTATCATCGCCATCATCTCTTTCTCGGTTCCCTTAAATACTCCTGTGGCAACCATCGTGGCGATGCCGTGTGAGTAGATGAGAGTATTTCTTACAAAGCGGATCACCTGCTCTTCGTTAAGACCGGTCTGTTCTGCGATCTTCGATATCATTTCCTTATTCTTCTTATCCCTTGCGATTCCCTTAAGATCGTAGGGCCTGCCTATGGGACTCTCGCCGAGATATAAGTATTTAAAAAGGTTCGGCTCCTTAAGCGCCATCTTCACGTATGCCCGGCCCATGAATTCGAAGCTCTCGACCTTATTCCTGCTGTCCAGGAAAGCCTTTTTGGCAGCATACTCTCCGGCATATTCGGACAAAGCCTGTCTTAATCCGTCCATGTTCTCGAAATGCCAGACAACAGGCTGAGTCGAACATCCGATCTCAGAAGCGATCGTCTTTATGTTAACGGCCGCATATCCGTCCCTTATAAGTATCTTTAATGCGGCTTCCAGTATCATGTCCCTGCTTATCGTCACTTTACGTGCCATATATCACCTCATAATATAAATTCGTTTATATAAATGTGTTTATACAATATATCCGTTCTCTCCGTTTGTCAATCAGTTTTATGCGCAATGTGGTAGAATTCGATTATAGGAATAAAGGAGGATAAAAAAATGAAAGGACTGGAATATCTCGCAGGTGTAGGAATAGCAGCGGTAATTCTTTTCGCTGTTATCTTTATAACAGGACTGATCCTGCTTATCGTATCGGTCGTAAAGACCGTCAAAGGCAAACAGAAGATCGGCGGGATCATAGCAGGAAGCATCATGACCGTATTGGGCTTCATTCTTATGTTCTATTTCGGAATGCTACTGATCATCGGTGGGTTTGCTTACGGGATCGCTTCGAATGCAACTGCGACCGGATTTGAAAAAGAATTCGGATCTGTACTTGAAGACGAGGACAGCAACGAGCTCTTCAAGCTTTTTGCCAAAGAAGGCTATTCCGGTGATGCATTAACACAGGAAGATGCTGATGAGATCTGCGAACTGATCGATAACACCAAGTTCAGATCCGTCACGCCAACCGGCACATCATGGCACAATGATGTAAAGGCAATAAACTACAAGTGTGTCTTCGCCGATAAGAAAACAAATAAGACCATCACCTTGAATGCAAGCTACATTGTTCAGGCATCAAACGGCGATTACATCGGCATACAGTATATCCAGGTAAGCAAGGATTCCGTCAAGGAAGAGTTCGGCACCAAGCCAAAACTTAATTGAGCATGACGTAAAGGAAAGCCCGGTCAATCTGCTTTTCGCTAACGCAAATAAGCAATTCAAAAACCCCTGCACCGTTGCGGTACAGGGGCTTTCTTTTCAGGAGTCTGTATGAGGGAGTAATTAACTTACTTTCATTTCAATATCTGTTGTCTCTGTTATCTCGCAGTTGCCCTGGAGATCCTGGTAAACATATACGAGTACGTATGTCGTTGCGCCGTTGAGCTCAGCTACTGAAGGAGTGCTCTTGCAGAGGATCGCATGATTTGTTCCTGCAACGACCTGTGAACCGATATATGCAACGGGTTCATATGTTGCGCCTGTTAAAGTCTCTGTTGCCTTCTCCATAACCTTCTTGATATCGTCCGTTATCTCAACAGATTCTGCATAACTCCAGCCGCCGACTTTATCACCGTCATCACCGACACCGGGAAGCTTTAAAACATCATCCTTAAGGAAAGTAGCGTTGCCGGAAGGATCAACGTTGATATATGCAAGTTTCATTTCTTTTGCTGCGCTGTTTGCCTGGATGGTAGACGTGCAAAGGAAGCAGTAATTCTTTCCTGCAACGACCTGTGTTCCGAGGAGCAGAGCAGGTGTGTGGTTGTAGCCGTCGAGCTTGCTTATCGCGTCATCGAAATACTTCTTAAGTTCATCTGTAACAGTGTTTGATTTGGCAGCCTCCCACGAACCTGCGCCTAAAGCTATCTCAGTATTGATCACTTCTTCACCGTTTACCTTAACGTTAGCATTTATCTTGCTGTTGTTTGTAACCTTGCAGGCTGTAAGACAACCTGTAAAAAGCACTGCCGTAACGCCAAGAGTCAAGATCTTTGCTGTAATGTTCTTCATTTTGATTCATCTCCGTCTTTGTTTTGGTTTATGCCATTAATACAGTTGTTATATCAAAAATGTTGCACTTTTCAAAAAAATCGAAAAAGAGGCTGCCCCATAAGGACAGCCCCTTCATTGTTTAAGTAATTGTTCCGGTATAGCCTTATCCCTCAATGGCTATGGTGTTGTTGCCGGGCAGAGCCTTAAGTTCTTTCTTCGGGATAAAGAGCTTTAAGACACCGTCTTCGTACTTGGCCTTAACATCTTCAACCTTTACGGCGTCACCGACATAGAAGCTTCTCTGTAAGGAACCGGCATAGCGCTCCTGACGGATGATCTTGCCGTGCTTATCCTTCTTCTCCTGATCGTGGCCCTTGGATGCGCTGATGGTCATGTAGCCGTCTTCGAGCTTAACGTTGATCTGGTCTTTCTTGAATCCAGGAAGGTTCATCTCGAGCTCGTAATCGGTCTCAGTCTCGTTAACATCAGTTGCCATCATGGTGCGCGCATTCTTGCCGTACAGGTGCTTATCGATGTTAGCCAATTCGTGTGTAGGGAATCCCCAAAAATCGTCAAACAAATCTTCTCCAAATAATCCGGACATCAACATAATAATCATCTCCTTTGAATGTTGTTATCCGAGCATTAGAGCGGAGGTCTGATCTATCGATCTTCGTTCCTTTGTTCCAACTCCGATTATAGTACGCGAATTAGCACTGTCAACACGAGAGTGCTAATTCGTTTTCACAATTCCCGGAGTTCTTTTTGTGCAGTTTTTAATGCGCCGGTTTTTCGCAGCGGAACTATAATGATGGGGGCTTGCAAACAACGCCGGGACCGCCTGAACCCTCAGTTAAGGATTATAAACAGCCCAAGAACTCGAAAAAACTCACACCACAGAGCAAAGCAAAAGGACTGCCTCTGCACATAGAGACAGCCCCTTATCATTTCACTGTTTAAGACAGGCTCAGAGGAGCGCTATGGCTTCTTCCACCGTATCAGCCTTATCTTCCTTCAAGGCTTCAATGATCAAGGATACCTTCTGGCTGGTCTGGTACTCCGCAGGAACAAGATCTTCATACCTGCGCATGTTTGCGAGATTATCCTGATAGATATCGATCATTCTCTCATTCTGAAGGCCCTTCTGATATCTCTCGGACGCAATGCGGTTCATCATGTCTGCATTGCTGTTGAAGGCATCTCTCTTCTTTCTGGAGAGCCATAATCCCATGAAGATGATCGCAAGTGCTACAGCTATAGCAACGATATATCCGCCGTAAATATTTGTCATAGCATGATTAGCGAATGTCTGAACCTGCTGATCTGATACTGAGGGCTGTGTGGCTATGTCCATAGCCGAGGAGAACATGATGACCATCGAGATAATATATATGATGATACCGGCACCGATTCCTCCGAGCAGGAACGGCCAGAAGAATTTAAAGAGTGATCTCTTCTTATAGATCTGCTCGTCACTCATAGGGAATTCGCTCTGCGGCTTGATCATGCCCTTAAGTTCCTCATTCTCGCCCAAAAGGTCTCTGAACTTGGTAAGGTTCATGATCAGGATATGCTTATCCGAATTGAACATTTTCGCAGGACCCGCTCCCACGCCGGGCGCTGCAGCTGCGCCGTCTTTTGAATATCCGCACTTGGGACATTTCATACCACTGAACGGAAGAATGGTTCCGCACACTTTACAAGTATCCATACTGGCCTCCTTATAGCTCTACCCTTATTTCTTCGAAAAAACCTGCGCTTTTGGGCACAGGTTCTCGTTAATGACTAAATAATACAGTAATAAAATATGTTTTACAACAATCATTCCCAACATACTTTGTTTCGTCCTGTTTCTTTTGCCGTATAGAGCCTCTCGTCAGCATTGCTTATGTTCTCTTCAATTGACTTGGAGGGCTCGAAAAGACTGCATCCGAAGCTCATCGTGCAGTTAAGTTTATTGCCGTCGGCAACTATCTCCGATCCCTGAAGCTTGAGCCTGATCTCTTCGGCTTTCTTTACGGCGCCTTCAAGATCCGTATCGCGCATGACCATAACGAACTCTTCCCCGCCCCATCTGTAAACGCTGTCCTTCTCGCAGCAGAAGGATTCGAGCAACTGCGATGTGAATATCAGGACATCATCACCTGCGTTATGACCATACGTATCGTTAACGCGCTTGAACTTATCGATATCACATATAAATACGGACATGGTCTTTCCGGAGCCGGAAATGAGATAATCCCTGAAGCGCTTGCTGAAGTCATAGTAGAAGCCCATTCTGTTCTTAAGTCCCGTAAGCCTGTCGTGGTGGGAATCTTCCAGGAACGTCTCAGACTCAAGAGCGATGCCGCAGATAAGTGCAGCAAGAGAGAGCTTCTTGGGGTCATTATCTTCATCGAAGCCGTTCTCGTCGTTCTTATTGATAAGCTGAAGAGCGCCTATGAAATCACCGTTAACATCAGCTACCGGAAGGACAAGAACAGACTTTGTCTTATAGCCTGTCTTGATATCGACCTCACTGTTGAAATCAGGATCATTATAAGGATCGTTTGTGATCAGCGGCTGCTTGTTTCTTAAAGCTTTTCCTACAAGACCCTTGTCATCAGGGATAACGATCTTATCAACACCAGTAGCGGACATTGTCCAGATCTGGTTCTTTCTCTTATCCCACTTCCAGAAGCTTGCCCTGTCGGCATCGACGATCGTCTTGCCGAGCTCGGTAAGATATGAGAACAACAGCTGGTGGTCAGTGTTGTTATTCATGCACATATCCTTGTAGAGGCTGTCGGTGATAGTAAAGATGCCGTCGAGCATTCTGGGCGTATCCTGGATCGTGAAGGCACTCTTCTCGAGAGGCGCGAACTCGGCGCCGGTATCCTTCATGACCTCGCCTATCCTCTTCTCGTCATCCATATGCATCAGATAGACGTGAACTCCCCTGTCGACGAATTCTTTTATCTTGTCCTTCATTTCAACGCAGTAAAGATGCACAGGTGACTTGTAAGCAGACATCTCAACATAAAGATAAGAACCGTCTGAGATGTATTTCTCGTAAGGAACGAGCGTATTCGAATCGCCCGTATAGACTACTCTGTTGCCTTCGACAGTAAGGCAGTATCCGAAGCATTTTCCGGCGAGCTCTTCGGTGTGTGATGTCTGGATCGGACAAACGAACCAGTCCGCCTCAAGCTCTTCCGAATTGATCAGTTCATACCATGAATCATTGCATCCTTCGAGCCTCGAGAGAAGATAGAAGAGATCGCCTTCGACTTCCTTGGAAGGTGCGACGATCGTGATCGGCGTCTTTACCGAGAACTGAAGAAGATCGACTAACATCCCGATACCGCTTACATGATCGCCATGCGTATGTGTGACCAGCAGATAGATGTGGTCAAACAAAGTCAGGTTCATGTCGTTGAGTTTCTCGAAAGAACTCATCGGACAATCGATAAGGATCAGATTACCGTTATCGACGAAAAAGGCACTGTTATGCTCATCTGCAAATGCAGATCCTCTTCCCAAAAAAGTAAGCATCTTTATTCCTCCGGTCCGATAAGACGCAAGATCTCAAATCCGTCCGCCTTACCCTTAAGTTTAATTGGCTTTTCGAGCGGCTCGTACTTCATACGGCCATTAAGTTTATCGATTACCGAACGGCTGACATAGACCATGCCGCCCGGAGCATTTGCTTCAAGTCTTGCAGAAGTGTTTACCGTATCACCGATAGCCGTATAGTCCATACGTCTCTCGGAACCCATGTTGCCGACAACTGCAGGTCCGAAGTTGACGCCGACGCCGACATGTATCTCTTCGTTGATCTCAGCCTTAAGCTTTGCAGAAAGTTCATCTGCGCCCTTAACGATATCAAGAGCCGCCATGCACGCGTGATAGACAGCCTCGTCATCAGCGATAGGCGCGCCCCAGAATGCCATCGTGGCATCACCTATGAACTTGTCCAGCGTGCCCTGATATCTGTCGACGCATGCGCTCGTCATTGAAAGATACTGATTTAAGATAAATACGACTTCCTCAGGAGACAGTCTTTCAGACATCGTCGTAAAGCCTCTGATATCTACGAAGAGCACCGCGATATCAACGGTCTTGCCTCCGAGCTTCAAGCTGTCCGTGCCTTCCTTCAGGATCTCGTTTACGACATTGGGAGCAACATAACGCTCGAAAGTCTTGGTAACGTTCTGTCTTTCCAGAGCTGCACGGATGTAGTGACCGCCGATGCTGAACAGGAATAATACAAACAGTCCGAAAGGTATCCAGAAAGCATGTGTCAGATATCCGATAGAACAAAGTCCCAGACTGATCCCCAAAGAAAGGAGAACGCCGATAAAGAACGCCGGGATCGTATAACGTAGTTTCTTTGCATTGAGGAATACGAAATATGCAAGGCACACGATCCACAAAACGCCCAGCTGGATATAGTCAGATACTTCGGTCTTATAATCGCCGTCTAAGATCATCTGGATAACGTTGGCCTGATATTCAACGCCGAACATCATGTTGGATTTCTCGATAGGCGTAACGAACGAATCCTGAAGTCCCGGAGTATAAGGTCCGATCAGCACGAGCTTGCCGGCATAGTAACCCGGATCTATCCTTCCGTTGATAAGATCACTTAAAGAGAAGCCGTCGTAGAATCCGCCGGGCTTTGCAGAATAGGAGACGTAATAATGTCCCCTAGCATCCGTCGGAGGTTCTTCTACCGTAAAGCCTTTGCTCTCGGCATAGAGCTTTGCGGCCTGATACTGCATCGAATATACACGGCGGTCATCAGGTTTGACATAAAGAAGCGCATGCCTTAATACACCGTCATCATCGTACATCGTGTTGATGCTGCCCTGCGTCGTTACAGCTTTAAGTTCTTCATAAGGCTCTTCATAAGACAGAACGGTAAAGTAATCGATCACGGCTGTAGATCCGCTGCCGAATGTCGTTTTCGAGCCATAGGAAGCAGTGGTCGCGGTAACGACATTGCCGAGCTTCTCAGCTGCCTTTGCAAGCCTTAAGTCACCTTCTTCATTAACGTGACTTGAATACTGGATATCGATCGCGACAACGGCAGGAGCATTTTCAGGATCTGAGCCCAGAACTTCCAGAGCGCTTGCCATGATATTTCTGTCCCAGCTGCCGTAAGGTCCGAATTCATCAATGTCCCTGTCGTCAATGCCGATGATCATGATGTCACCGGGCACTGCCCTGTCCTGCTGGTAAAGCGCATCATCAAGCCACAGATCGGGGATCTTGGTGAGTTTAGCAAAGCATATCAAGGTTATTGCCGTCGCCAGCAATACGCCGTAGATAAGATGTCTGGTACGCTCATTTAAATGCATATCATCCGGCTATTAGCCTACATATCCTGTACCGTCACCGTCATTTACAGGCGGGTTATTTGCGGGCCATGATTCTGCTATTTTGAAGTAAACAGTTCCATCATCGGTGTAATAGATTGTCGTCAATGAAGATGCACCTTCTTCGACTGCCTGGTCAAGGGTTACCCAGTCACCATTGATCCAGCCCATGAATTCTTCGTTATTGATTCCTACAATATAGACCTTACTGTTGTTATACGTTTCGCCCCAAACAACCTTCGCATATCCTTCAGGAACAGACGGTTCACCGGACTGTGATGACTGGTTCGATGAAGGATCGGTTGAGTCATCTGTTGACGGATCTGAAGAAGGATCCGTTGTAGGCTCTACAGTAGGAGTCGGCGTACTAGTAGCCTTAGACTTCGGCTTAGGTGTAGCGGTAGGCTTTGGCTTAGGTGTAGCAGTCGGAAGAGGACTCGGCGTAGGCGAATCGGTCGGCACCGGTGTCGGAGACAATGTCGGTGTCGGATCCTCAGACGTCTCAGCAGGTGTAGGCTCCGGTGTTGCTGTCGGATCCGCAGCAGCATTCTTAAGGTCTCTTAATACCTTCTTGAGCTTTTCCTTGTCCCAGCCTGTATGCTCACTGATCCTCTGCATAAGAGCATCGTCATCAGCAAGGCCTGCGAAATTAAAGTTGCCGAGTTCATCAAGCGGGACCTTATCTAATTCAAACTGGACGCTGTTATCAGGTGTCTCGTCGTCGAAAAGATAGACCTTTAACTTCTCGCCTGCTTCAACTCTGGCAGTCTTTGTAACACCTGTCTTCTTATTCGTGGCAGATACTTCCACAACGCCGTCCGTTACGATCAGGGATTCCCTGTTTTCATCAGTCTCGTCGAAATAAACGATGCCTGAAGTACCGCGGATGCCGGCTGTCATCGTAGAAGTCTTTATCTCGAATGTCTCATCAGCCTTAAGCTTCTCGGTTACATTGAAGAACAATGCGCCCTTTGTAAGCTTAAGCTCGAGCTTCTTGCCGCTCTTAAAGAATTCGGCACGGCTGTCATTCTGAAGTGTAACGATCTTCGTGTCATCAAGACCAACAGATGCAAGACCGTCAGCGCCTGTATTCAGAGCATCTCCGGACTGGAAACGCAGATTATTGGTTACAGATTTGGACCCGCCTCTGGAATCTTCGATATTTACCGTTCCTTCAACACGAAGGAGCCTCATTGTCTTGGCCAGATATCTGTTGTTTGAGATGATAATGCAGACAATGACTACGGCTGCCACCACAACAGCTGCAAGTGCAGCCACAATTATCTTCTTTTCGCGTGTGAGATTCTTAAACTTATCAACAATACTCATAAGCACGTCCTCCCCGCAAAGCGGTCATAACTAATTATATCATAGATAAAAATGCTTCCGGACGGATAAGATATCAAACGGCTGAATAGCATCGCTATCAGCCGTCTGTTCAATGTCATTAGGGTACCTGGTCGCTTGGTATGCGGTAAAGGGCACCTTCATCAGCCTTGTAATAGAAATACCCGTTATCACATTCCATCTCAGTAGTATAGTTTCCTTGACCATCATTCAGCCAATAATCAGACTGCCGGTAGCATTCGTTTCCGCTTCTGTCATTTGTTTTTCTAAGTCCGCATAAGCATTCGCGTCCCTGACGGTCTACGCCTCTATAATCAATATTGCCTGACGGCATCTCCATCATAGATCCTTTTGTATATTCAGGAGTTCCTTCATATACCGGTCCGTAAGGCTTGAAAGTAGGCGTCGGCGAAGGTGTGCTAGTAGGAGTGCTTGTAGCAGTCGGCGACGGAGTAACAGTCGGCCTCGAAGTAGGCGTGCTTGTAGGCGTCGATGTAGGCGTACTTGTAGATGTCGGTCCCGAAGTTGGAGTCGGCCTCGAAGTAGGAGTCGGCGGTACCGGTGTAGCCGTAGGCTTAGGTGCAGCCGTCGGCGTAGGCGGCGGCGTAGGAGTATAATGTGGTGTGGGCGACGGCTCCGGTGACGGAGTCGGCGTAATTGTCTGAGAGGGTACCGGTGTCGGCATTGGAGTAATCACTTCCTCGGTCGTCTCCTCAGCCGGCACCGGTGTAGGTGTCTCGGACGGACCCTGAATATTCTCATCTTCAAGATCCTTGATGGCTTTTTTAAGCTTGTCTTTGTCCCACCCGGTATATGCAGCTACTCTGTTCAAGAGCTCTTCATTAGCTGCAATATTCCTGAGGGCAAAGTCCTCGAGATTATCTTCTGTGACAGGATCCATTTCAAACCGGACGCTGTCTTCTGTTCTGTCGTTATAAAGAAATACTTTGATCTTGTTGCCGCCTTCTACCCTGGCGGTCTTTGTCTCTCCTGTAACAGGGTTTGTAGCAGAGATCTCCACTACTCCGTCAGTTACTACTATGGATTCCCTACCGCCGTCGGCAGTATCGAAGTAGATCATTCCTGATGTACCACGAATGCCGGCGGTCATTGTAGAGGTCTTTATCTCAAAGGTCTCATCCGCCTTGAGTTTTTCCGTGACGTTAAAGAAAACTGCACCCCTAGTGAGCTTGAGTTCCAGACGCTTTCCTATTTTCTGGAACTCAGCTCTACTATCGTTCTGGAGTGTAACAATTTTTGTATCATCAAGACCGACAGACGCTATTCCGTCTGCACCGGTATTTAATGAATCACCTGACTGGAAACGAATATTACCCGTAACGGGCTTTGAGCCGCCCCTGCCGTCTTCGATATTGACGGTTCCTTCAAAGCGGAGAAGTCTCATGGTATTAGCCAGATATCTCTTACGTGCAAAGACAGCAATGCATACAATTGCAGCGATCAATAAAACTGCAGCGCAAGATAATATGACTTTGACCTTGGGAGTTAAGGATTTAATTGAATTTATTAAACCCATATGAATCCGCCTTTCCGCAATGGTTATTTTGGAGCGGTATTATTCATACCATAGTAGAATATCAAAAGAGGTCGAAACAGACTACACAAATTCGCACATATTTTATTGTGCATATTGCTACAAAGAAGCAACATTTGAAGCAACAATTCTTAACTGGCGATATAAGAGGGCGATATACAGACCAAGGACTCGAAAAACTCACACCACAGCGCTGGAACCTCGCACTACAAAAAGGGCTGCCTCGTTGAGACAACCCTATAATGTTTATTAATTTAGAAAATACGACCGATTTTAACCGTTGCCGCCTTCATTACCGTTGCCGGCATCTCCGCCACCGCCGGATTCACCACCGGAGCTTGATCCGCCACCGCCACCGGACGTAGGATCGGAACCGCCACCGCCGCCGGATGTAGGATCAGAACCTCCTCCGCCGCCTGACGTAGGATCGGAACCGCCACCGCCACCGGACGTAGGATCGGAACCACCACCGCCGCCGGATGTAGGATCGGAGCCGCCGCCACCGCCGGATGTGGGATCGGTCTCGCTGCTGCCGCTTGAAGATTCAGAAGTTCCTGTTGTCGGCTTCGGCACAGGTGTGGCTGTTGCCTTCGGCTTCGGTTTAGGTGTAGCCGTTGCCTTTGCCTTAGGAGCTGTAGTTGCCTTCGGTTTAGGTGTAGGCGTAGGCGTAGCTTCCTTCTTCTCTGTTTCCTTATCCGTAGGTGCAGGTGTAGGTGTGTTGTCAGTAGCACCCTGTGTCTGAGTTTCTTCAGAAGAGGTTTCCGGTTCGGAAGACTCTTCGGAAGAAGGTGTCGTATCGCTAATACTGAGATTTGATACTATGTAAGCGTTTATCAGTTCTCTGAGCTTTGCTCTGTCCCAGCCTGTGTATACACAGACTCTGTCAAGGAGACGCTCATTTTCACCGAGCATCTTAAGAGCAAAGTCTTCAAGATCTTCTTCAACAAGATCCGTTACTTTGAGCTCAATGGTGTCATGTTCCTTGTTAGATTCAGAATAAAGGTTAACGACAAGTCTTTGACCGCCGCTTACTTCGGCATATTTCCTCTCTCCGGTCTCAGGATTTACTGCGGAGATGATCACCTTTCCGTCAGTTACGGTCAGGGTCTCCCTGCCTTCCTCGTCGGTATAGAAATAGCCTGAAGTGCCTTTGATGCCGGCAGTTATCGTGGATGTCTTTATCTCGAATATCTCATCTGCATTAAGCTTCTGGGTTACTTCGAAGAAGAGCGCACCCTGGGTGAGCTTAAGCGCGAGCTGCTTGTTCATCTTAGTGAATTCGGCTCTGCTGTTTTCCTGAAGAGTAATGATCTTGGTGTCATCGAGATTTACTGATGCAAGGCTTCCCGCATAGGTGACAAGTGCCTCACCCGACTGGAATCTCGCATTCTTCTTGATCTGCCTGAGTTTTCCGCCTTCCTGTTCGATCTTAACCGTTCCCTCTGCCCTTACGAGCTTCATGCTCTTGGCCAGATATGTATTGCGGCTGAAGATGATCACACAAACAATGACCACAATAACGCTGACTGCAAGAATTCCGTAAAGGAGTTTCATTCCAAATGTAAGATTCTTCGGTAAGTTGATAGAAATCATACGTCATCCCTTCCTTGTATAACTTCAAAATAATCTATCACTAAAGATTATTATATCAACTATTTTTGTCGCCGACTATTAATTAAACAGTCTTCTGTATCTCCTTTTTGTCTTTTCGATACAGGAAAACATAGCCTCCGAAGAAGGTTGCGAGCGATACCGTGCCGAAGATAACTTCATTTGCCCAATTAGGGAGCATAAACAAACCCGCCATCTGAAGTCCGAGGAAGCCGTCGACCAAGGTGTGGATCACGATCGAAAAAGGATAGAGCCAGAACTTTTTCTTATCCTTGCATGCGTAGAATACGAGTATCGACGCACCGGTATGGTATAAAACCGCGATCACACGGTCGATTACCGTGACACCCAGAGTTGCAATGTTAAAAGATGAGACCTGGTTTAATGTAGCCGTTATCTGCTCGGCCATTCCGGGCATCGGCGCAGTCTCGAGTGCTTTATTGAGCTCTGCGGCTATAGAACCGTTGTTGATCATCAGGCCCATCATGATATATGAGACAAGGTTAAGCCCTATGATAAGCATTACCTCAAAGCCGCCGTGACCTATGCCGTGCGATATGGAAGTCTCCCTCTGCTTTCTCTTGCGGAGCAAAGTCTTATATGCGACAAATCTTCCGGTCTCTTCGAAAAGCCCCGGGAAAAAGCCCACAAGGAATCCCCAGAGGACCGGTCTTGCACTAATAAACACACTTGCCGCATGTTCGGGCAGACCCATCTGAACGGGAAAGATCAGTATGTTCTGGAGAGGCTTTTCGAGCACTACCGCAAACAGCATGAAAGTTGCTGCACCGATAAGGACTGTCGTGAACGGTTCCTTCTTTTTCCTGCACCAGATGACCGCAACGATTACCGGTATTACGATCGCAAGAAAAGCTCCTATACCCATCAGCACAAAGGAGCCTGTGCTTACATGACCAAAATCATAATTATCCATAGATATCATTCTCCCTTATTTCCGGATAGTAAAAGTTCAATTCTCTCCCTTATTCTTAGAGATAACCTTCTTGTGATATGCCTTCTTGCCGCAGTAAGGGCACGTAAGTTTTCTGTTCCAACCCATGTGAGGTGCCCAGATTATCGCTTTCATGGTCGGCACATAGCGTTCACCGCAGTTCGGGCATTCATAGTATCCGGCATCGTGTTCGATCTTCAATCCGAAGTAAACGAACGGAATGAGAAGCAATAATGAAGAGAAGATCAGTATAGTGCCCGGTAAGACCTGCCCGTTCTCGCACATATATGAGCCTATAGAAGTCATTAAAACAAGCAGGATAATCACTACAGTGATCATGACGATCTCGATCTGAAGAAGAAGCTTGTCTCTTTTCTCGACCTTCGCGGTCATTTCCAGAAGGTTCTCTTCTGCCTTATCCTTATAATTTTCCATGGTGATATGTTCCCCGGTCAGGAGTTCGTTTACATCGATATTCAAGATCTTGCAAAGCTCTATCATGATGGATGCATCGGGAAGGCTCTTGCCTGTCTCCCACTTTGATACTGCCCTGTCGGTTATGCCGAGCCTGTCAGCAAGTGCTGCCTGTGTGAGGCCTGCCTCTTTCCTGCATGATGATATGAACTTTCCAATCTTAACCTGATCCATTTTTAAGGGATCCTCCTTTCACCTCCGACGATAAGGCTACTTGGATAATTTTACCACGAACCGGCGGTTGAGAAGCCTGAAAAAGCGCCCCTCAACCAGCAGTTGATTTTAACGGAAAGCCTTATAATCAGGCTGTTTTGCACTCTTTAAGGATAGGATCGATGAATGCTCTGTCAGTCCAGTCGTGAGCTGCTCCGGCGGAGTCCACAAGTGCTGTCTCCCACACTTCGCGCTCTGCGGGATCCTTTTTTGCGACAGACTTGCCAAGCAGTTTGCAAAGAGTCTTATCCATGAAATGCATGGATGCGAGATCATACCCGCCCCTGCAGTAGTAAAGAGGAATACCGGAGAGGTCCCCTGAAAAGTTGCGTTCTTTTAATGCTTTGACGAAACCTGCGTCAAAAGGTGACGCGCCGCAGCAGAATGCCACTATCTTCTTTCCCTTAAGCTTTGCAATGTTCTTCTTAAGGAAATTAACACCGGCGATGCCTCCCGCGTAGATGCCGCCGCCAAAGATTATGGTGTCGCATTGGGCAACCTCGTCGATCTTCGCCTTATCTGCTTCCACCATCTCAAAACCCGTGGCTTCCTTGAGCCACTCCGCATACTTCTTTGTCGAACCGTACTTCGACTTGTAAATGATGATTCCTTTCATTCCCTTACTCCTTAATATTGTTTTCTATCTTCATTATTGTTTGGATCGTCGTATTGAGTTCCTGCTCCGTAACTCCGGCGAACATCTTTCCCATGATCGCCCTGCTCATGTCATCATTCTTCTCGCAGAACTTCCTGCAGTAATCCGTGAGCTTTATCCTCTGCTTGCGCTTATCTTTCTTATCAGGCTCGAAAACGATGAACCCCTTCTTCTCAAGCTTTAAAAGGATCTGCTTAACGTTCTGGTGCGAGCTTCCCAATATCTCTGACAGTTCATTTAATGTCGGCGGTTCCTTGCATTTGTCGATGCAGATTATCGCGAAAAACTGTTTCCAGCTGATCTCACCCATATCTTTATCGGCCATTGCCTGAAAACGGTTCTCGAATGCGCTTAAGAGACCGAGCAGATAGTAGCTTGGCGGTATGTTGCTGAAATCGACCAGATCGTTCTGAATAACTTCCTGAATCTTCATGACTCACCTCATACAGGTAATATGTTACCGTTATTATGTAACATGTTACCTATTTCGTCAAGAGCGTATTTAACTGTCAGGAATCAAGTCCGCACTTACAAAAGTATTAAAGCATCTTGCTTACATCATTTATGATTCAGGAGAATACCCGTACTTTTTTGCATCGAACACGCCGATGCCCTTGTCGCCGCACGTAACAACATAGTACGACTTGCCTTTCGAGCCGTACTCATAATCGTCTGCGGGGATAGTTACCACGTCACCGTTATCAAAATACAGGTCATATTTATCTGTTCCTAACTGACCGTACCGGTAATCCGCATTGACAAGCTTTGCCTTTACGACCTCCGGCTTCTTGAAATACGGGACCGCAGCCGTAAAAAAGAACCCGAAGAGCAAAAGGTCACCGGCGACTATGGAAAGCGAGACGATCTTATTGCCGATGAACAGGGTAATGATACAGGTAATGATCATAAGAACCGACAGGACAGACAGGCACTGTGAGATCGTATTAAAGAGATAATAATTCCTTAACGATTCGAGAAAAGACGGAACAAGAAATGTTCCCTCAGGCTTGGATGAAACGTTTCCGAGAATGCCAGCAGCGGCTCCCAGTAAGAGCGTTATAACGGCAAGAGCCTTAAAAAAGCCTGTTGAGGCGTTCGCCTTCATGCGTTCCTTCATATGAGTTTTCCTCCGATATAATCTTTCCCTTACGGGTTAGGATACCTCAACAGGAGACATTTCTCAAACAGATTTTACAGATTTGTCCGGAGAGCAACAGGGCCGCCCCGGATCGCGGGACAGCCCTGTCATGTAATATATGTTCCGTAAGCTTACGATACGATCTTATAGTATGCGTTTGATGTGAGCTTGTAGATCACCGCATAGAAGATTCCGCATACGAGCACGCAGATTCCCGCACTTACGAGGAGCAAAGGCATATTGTTGTGGCCAAAGAGCTTTAAGAGCTTATGGATGATAGGAAGCACGGCAGCCAGGTGGACGCACGCAAATATGATAGGAATAAGGAATACAGTCAGCATCTGTGAGTTAATGCTCTTCTTGATATTTTCCTTTGTCATTCCGACCTTCTGCATGATGCCGAATCTTGCCTGGTCTTCGAATCCTTCAGAGATCTGCTTATAGTAGATTATAAGCACGCAGGATACGAGGAATATGATGCTGAGAAGAATACCCAGGTAGAACAGTCCTCCGAATGTCCTGACGAAATCGCTGCGCTGTTCAACTCTGCTCTCGCAGACGACTCTGAAATAATCCTGCTCCTTCGGATAAAGATCATCTCTGATATGTTTTGCGAGGATTTTTCCGAGTTCTGCCTGTTTATCTTCATCAAGGTTGGTATTGAAAGCGAAGTTCCACTGCCACATAAGCATTGTATCGCCTCTTGAATCTTTAAGACCGGAATAGCGTGAAGCTGTCTCACCGAGATCATCGACAACAAGCGTGATCGTAGATACGATTTCGTTTAATCCGATGTACTTCAGATCATCTGCTCTGGCATCGATCCTCTTTGCGACCTTGAATGTCTCATCACCGATACAGATGCTGTCTTCGACCGGAATATTGCCGCTGACGCCAACGAGCGCTTCATCCTTGCCAAGTACAACATTCTTTCCGGTTATCCTGTTGTAATCCTCAAGATCAATGAAATAAACAGTAGCGACATTATCAAAATTGATGCTTGTTCCCATTGTAAACGGATCAAAATCGACACGGAGTCTGCCGTTTTCCATATAACCTGAAAAACTGCAGCAGGAAAGAGAGATGTCATTCGTGGTCTCTGCGCCGAATTCATGAGCCTTCTCAATGACCTCTTTCTCAAGTCTTTTAGCTGTTTCCGTATAGCTTTCCGAATAACCGTAATTGCTGGCAGAAGCGTTAAGCTGTCTCGGGTAATGATTCTGAAGAACATCTTCCCTGTTAACATACAAAGATGAAGTAGATGACATCATTACGAGGACCATGGTAAGCAGGATGCAGATGGATGCAAGACCCGCACCGTTTCTCTTCATTCTGTATGCCATTGAGGATACGGATACGAAGTGGTTTGTCTTGTAGTAATATCTCTTGTTCTTCTGAAGGATCCTGCAGAGCAGAACAGAACCTGCTATGAGCACAAGGTATGTTCCGATAATGATGAGGATCACGGCAACAAAAAACATCGCAAGTGCCTGCAGAGGAGTCTTGATCATGAGCACGATTCCATAACCTGTCAGAAGGATAAAGAGGCCCAGGATACCTACGAACCAGTTTGCCTTCGGGGGCTTTTCGCCTGCCTTATCGGAATTGATAAGATTAATGGTTCGAGAGAACCTTACGAGTCTTGCTGCATTGAGGAAGATCAGGACGAAGACAATGCTGTATATGAGAACAGTGAAGCTAATCGACTGTCCGCTGATAACAAACTTATAGCTGGATTCAAGGCCGAGCATCTTTCTAAAGCCCAGCTCGGCAAGCTTGGACAAGCCGATACCGATCGCAAGACCTGCAGTAACAGATACGAACCATGTGATCAATGTCTCGAAAAATATGATCTTCCCGAGATTCTTCCTGTTCATTCCGAGCACGCTGTAAAGGCCGAATTCCTTAAGTCTGCCCTTGATAAGCGTGGACTGTGTATAGAACAGGAAAATAGTTCCGAAGACCGCTATTACGGCTGATCCGAGCTTTAATATATCTCTTGCTGTTCCGGCGCCTGAGAAGCCTTCGAGCATATCTGAAAAGCCTAAAAGGTGCATGATGTAATAGATCGCAACCATCAGGATGCATGCCGCAATATAAGGCACATAAAGCCGGCCGTTCTTGCGCATTCCGCTGACGGCCATCTTGGGATAGAAACCGGCCTTCATCAGTTGTCACCTCCCTGAGCGAGAAGTGTCAGTGTATCGCTTATTGACTGATACATCTGCTGATCTGTTGCCTGTCCCTTATAGATCTGATGGAAGATCATGCCGTCCTTGATGAAGAGGACGCGCGATGCATTGGATGCAGCCTTTGTGGAGTGTGTAACCATGAGGATCGTCTGTCCCATCTGGTTGACCTTCTTAAAGAGTGCGAGAAGTTCGTCAGATGACTTGGAGTCCAAAGCTCCGGTAGGCTCGTCTGCGAGGATGATCCTCGGGTTAGTGATAAGAGCTCTTGCTACGGCAGCTCTCTGCTTCTGGCCGCCTGATACTTCATAAGGGTATTTCTTTAAGAGATCGGCAATGCCAAGTGTTCCTGCGATACCGTCAAGTCTCTGCTTCATCTCGGCATGCTTTTTGCCTGCCAGTACCAAAGGGAGATAGATATTATCTTCAATTGAGAATGTATCAAGGAGATTGAACTCCTGGAAAACGTAACCCAGATTATCTCTTCTGAATTTTGCAACGTCCTTGTCCTTTACTTTGGAAAGATCCATGCCGTCAAGGATAACTGTTCCTTCGGTTGCTCTGTCGAGGGCAGCGATGATGTTAAGAAGTGTGGTCTTTCCTGAACCGGATTCACCCATGATGGCGACATACTCGCCCTTCTCGACAGTAAAACTGACATTCTTAAGTGCCTCGACAGAAGCACCTCCGAATCTTGTCTTATATACCTTTTTGATATTCTTTGCTTCAAGCAGACTCATTATTCATAATTCCTTTCCTTGGTTTGATGGCCACAGTATATGATTACCTCTCAAACCATTCCTTAACTTCTGCTTACGCAAATCTAACAAGTCTGTCACATTTTCGTATATGCAGGAAAAGAAGTCAATTATGCCCGCCTTTCACAAAAGAAAACTCCCGGTGATTCCGGGAGTCTTAAGATCAATTGTGTTCTAATATAATGATGTATACATGTCCGAATTTATCCGAGTTTAAGATCTCGTTTCTGGAGGTTGCCGTAAACCCTCCGCCTGTGTGGTTGTATCCCAGGCCTTTGCCGTCCATCAGGCCGCAGCAGTAGCCTTTATCGTTGTGAAGCAATATCTTCATGGATTCCTCATTGAGGAGCTTACCATTGAAAAGCGCGCGGTCAAATGCCAGAAAATCAGTAAGACAAGTGCAGACTCCGCCGTCTCCACGTTCGCTGTTAGGCGACATCGAATAGCCGTGTTCATCAACCGCTCCGAATTCCAGCTGTTCTTTATAATCGATCGGAACGTATGTGTATTTATCCACTCTCATGGCATAGGAATTAGTCATTCCGCAAGGCTTGAAGATATATTTCTTCAGATAATCACAATACTTCATCTTGGATACTTTTTCGATTATGTAGGCAAGCAGCTTGTAATTGGTATTGCTGTAAGTCATCGCAGATCCCGGTTCATAAAGCAGAGGTGCCTTATACATCGTATTCAGCAATTCCTCATCAGAGATCCTGTCACTGTAAAGGTCGCGAAGTCGGTCATCCAGGGCATCGCCTTCCAATCCGAAGAAGAGAGCAGGCTCATTAAGATAATCCGGGATTCCGGAGTTCATGTGAAGGAGATTATAGATCTTTATTCTTTTACCTTCAGGATAGTCAGGAAAATACTTGTCGATCGTATCATTGATATCAAGCTTTCCTTTTTCCTGAAGCTGAAGGATCGATACCGCGGTAAAAACCTTGCTGCAGGAAGCTATATCATAAACCGTATTCTGGGATTCGAGAGTCTTTCCGTCCTTTTCCGTTGCATTCTCGGCGTACAGACAAACAATATCATCATCTGTTGCAACAACAAATGTGCCTTTGCATTTCTTTTTACCGTAGACCAGAAGAAGATCTTCATATTTTTCATCAGGATTGACCCATTTCCTCTCTTCTTCCGTAAGTTGAATATTTTTAAGTGAGTTCCCTGACTCCGCCTCTTTCGCGCATCCGTCAAAGGATACAAGGATCGAAAATATAAGAAGTGCCGAAGTTATTTTGGTTATGCGTTTTAAAACCAGTTCTTTCATTTTATCCCACCTCTTTAACACTATCAGCAAGCTTGATCCAAACAACAGGGCGTACGCAATTAGATTCGGCGAAGACTATATCACCGTCAACCCCGTCGGCATTTTTCTCTGTATCGATATTGCCGTAACAGTCGGCATCTGCCGCTCTGTTGGCAGACGACGCCGGAGAACGGAGCCACCACCATCCTGTCTTCATACCGTTTGCAAGTTTGCAGTCATCACTTACTGCTGCACCGTTCTTTAACGCATAATCCGTCGGAGCAGCCCTGCGGTCATCTGCATCTTTGAAATATTGCTGCGCTTCCTCAAGGCTCAGGCAGAACACATTATCTTCTGTGTCATTGCCGCCCGGCGTTCCGTATAACGGGTTATCCTTATTCTCTATCTTCACGGTCAGTATCATGCTCTTCTCGCTCTCTGAAAATGCCGTATCGTAAAACTTGCTGTTTAACCAATTGCGCAAAGAGCTCTTCTCCCATGTAACATCTGCCATGTCATAATAGTACACGGTCGCATCAAGCAGATATTCCGAGATAACGAGCGCATTGCCGTCACGTATCTCAAGCACACGCCATTCAATAGGTTCGGTGTCGTATGTATCTGTTCCCGGAACGTTTTTTTGCGGATAACTTCCGAACACGATCCTGTCACCGGCAGAAATACCGTCATCTTCCTGAGCAGACTCTGAGACAGAAGATGTAGTTGTCTCCTCCGCTGCCGGTTTCTGACACGACGCAATAAACACACAGCTCATAAGGACAGCGAGCAAAGCAACACAAGCTTTTTTCATTCCGTTTTCCCCCTTGATACATCAAGAACTTTAAGCCCTCTTTACGGGCTTCCTGAAATGAATATAACAAAGCTAATTGAATCCTTTTTGGATGCTTTATGGATTTAATGTGGAGGCAGGCAGGATAATATGTGCCACTACGTCATCGCCGTCATTTCCGAGATCAACAGTGCCGCTCTCGCGCTCGATAATGAGTTTTCCGAGATATAGCCCCAGACCGGAGCCGCCGCTTCTTCTGCTCCTTGAACTGTCAGTCCTGTAGAAGGCTTCGAAAAGGTGCGGAAGGTCCTCTTCACTGATATGCGAACCCGTGTTGCGTATCTCCGTTACTATATTTCCGTTTTCCTTCCCGGCAGCGACTTTTACGGAAGATCCTTCGGAACTGTAAAACACTGCATTTGAAAGAAAAGATCCCAATGCCATGGATGTAAGTTCCTGATTACCTTCGAAGAACAGTCCGCTGCCGATCTCCGATTCAAGCTTGCTCCCTCTTATGTCCAGAAGTTCTTTCATGTCATCAAGGCGTTTTTGCAGCAGAGATCCGAGATCGACCTTCATGAATTCGATCTCGTTTTCAGCCTGCATCCTTGATGCCGTAAGGATCTCGTTGATAAGGGATTCCATGCGTTTGAGAGATGAGAGGGTTTTCGGAAGATACGTATCAAGATCGTTATAAGGTTCAATGCCGTCGATCATGCCGCGCACCTGACCCTGTGCTATTGTTATTGGTGTTTTAAGTTCATGCGATGCTGCAGCGAAAAAGACATCCTTCTGCCTCTCTAATTCATTAACATGCTCGATCTCACGCTCCAGCTCCTGAGTTCTTTTATTCAGGCTTGTTATGGTCTCATCAAGACTTGACGAGAGATCATCCAGATCACGCCCGAGATCGCCTATCTCATCATGTCTTTTGGATCTGCTCTTCACTTCAAAATCCATATTCGCGATCCTGCTCGATATCGCAGAGAGTTTCTGGACCGGCCTTGCGAACAGCAGAGTATAAATAACAGAACAGATAAGAGATACAAAGACAATTGCGGCAACGATCACCGGCAAAGTCTTCTTCAAGGCTTCCCAAAGAACATTCTCGCCTTTTTGTGACCATATGCAGACAACGGTATATTCACGGACTTTACCTGTCTTGAAAACAACATTTCTCGAAGTATACAGATTCATCTCATCTTCGTCTTCGTCATTGATGAGTTTTTTCACATCAGCTCTTGTCATGACCGCATAATCCGAAGTCGGAAGGACTGCAGGCAGCGCATTCCAGTTAGCCTTTAATCCTTTATAAAAAACAATATGGCAGTCGTTGGAAAGTATAAAATCATCGACCAGAGGTCCGCACTCTTTGAATTCGACCTTATTGAGCTCCTCGGCAAGCCCTGCAAACTTCTTTTCCATCTCGGTCCTCTGGACCATGTTCCAGCTAAGCGGTGTGGCATTATAGAGCACGGCATAGATCAGGATACCGAACAGGACCTGTACGGTGAAAGTGATCACGAAGACCTTGAATGATAATCTGTCAGTTATCCTCTTGTGCGACACGGTATCCACGGCCTCTTATTGTCTCGATCACGCCCTCACCGATCTTGTGGCGCAGGTTCTTGATGTGGCTGTCTACAATACGTTCATCAACAAGTGAATCATAATCCCAGAGCATTTCCAGGAGGAGTTCTCTTGTATAAACACGGCCCGGATTTTTGATAAGCGTAAGAAGGATATCGAACTCTTTGGAAGTAAGCTCAACTTCCCTGCCGCTGACCGTGACCATCATCATATCAGGGATCATAACGATATCCTTATAGATGAACTTCTGATGTTCTTCTCCTGAAGACGGCCGCTCACGTCTCAAAACCGCCTTTACCTTCCGTAAGAAAACGGGCATGGAGAAAGGCTTCGTTACATAATCGTCCGCAAGAGAATCATAACCTTTGACCATGGACCTCTCGTCATCCAGTGCAGAGAGGAATATGACCGGCACATTGGAATGCTTTTTTACGAATTCACAGACACCGTAACCGTCTATCTTCGGGATCATTATATCCAGGATCAGAAGATCAAACTTCTCTTTGCTGAAAAGCTCTATTGCCGTAACCCCGTCTTCTGCTTCCGAGACAAAATAGCCTTCGTTAACAAGGTAGCTTGCAAGAAGCTGCCTTATCTCCGGTTCATCCTCAACGATCAAAATCCTTTTCATATTGAGATTATAGAATACATTTATGAATTTAATGTGCAGAGGCCGTTTTTTATCCGGAAAAGCTTTTTACTCAATTCCGATCTCTTTTATGTTCATATCGATCCTTATCTTTGTGCCAACGCCCGGCTCTGACTCCGCATAGATCTTATGCCCCAGATTGTCGCAGATGCGCTTGCAGAGATAAAGACCGATGCCGCTGGCGCGCTTGTCTTCACGTCCGTTGAAGCCTGTATAACCGTTCTCGAAAACCCTCGGAAGATCCTCAGCGCTTATACCGATGCCCGTATCTTCGATGCATAGTATGCCGGGTTCATCCATATAGACCTTGATCCCGCCTTTTTTCGTATATTTTACGGCATTGGAAAGGACCTGCTCTATTACGAACGAGAGCCACTTATCATCTGAAAGGACCTTGTATTCCGTAGGCTCGAAATCCATCGTGAGCTTCTTTGAGATGAAGTCTCTGGCAAATTTTCTTATCGCCGGCTTTATTACTGCATCAAGGTCAATTGTCCTGATCACATAGTCAGTGCTGTCCGAATCAAGTCTTAAGAAGGTAAGGACCATCTCAACATATGCTTCGATCCTGTTGAGATCGCCGTCAAGGCGCCTTGCAAGGTCTGAATCCACAGACTGGATCTGCAGGCGCATCGAAGCAATGGGAGTCTTTATCTGATGAGCCCACACAGTGTAGTACTCGATCATGTTGTTGTAATCAGATGATGCTTTCTGGCGGTTGAACTCTTCCTCTTCCTTAAGCTTGCCTATTATCTCCCGATAGTCCTTTTCGAGCGGTCCGGAAGGCGCCGGATAATCATTTCGTTGGATCTTTCTGTGCTTGTTCAACACGATAAGGAAGTCAATGATGCCTACGGCCAGAATGAGCACAAGGCTTAGAAATAAAGGATATAACATTGTTACAGAGGGCATATCGAACAGAAAATACGTCGATATGAAGATACCTTCCACTGCCATGAGCAGAAGAAAGATCTTACATCGCGATTTGAGATAGTCCTTGAACATTAATCCTCCAGAATATAGCCCACGCCGAACTTTGTCTTGATGAGATCCTTAAGGCCGATCCCCTCAAGGGTCTTTCTCAAGCGCCCGACATTAACTGTCAGGGTGTTCTCGTCGACATAACAGTCTGTCTCCCACAGAGCTTCCATGAGCTTCTCGCGGCTGACGACCTTATTCTTGTTCTGAACGAGAGTTAAAAGGATCCTGTATTCATTCCTTGCAAGATCGATCTCCGTCCCGTTATAGGTCAGAGTGTTGTTGTTGGTATTAAGAACAGCCCCTGCCACTTCCAAAGTTGCCGAAGCCTGGCTGAAATCGTAAGTCCTTCTGAGAAGTGCCGTGACCTTCGCGATCAGAACGCTCTGATCGAAGGGCTTTGCGATGAAATCATCCGCACCCATGTTGATCGCCATGATTATATTCATGTTGTCTGTGGCAGAAGAGATGAAGATGATCGGCACGGAGCTCGTCTTCCTTATCTCCTGGCACCAGTGATATCCGCCCATGTAAGGCAAAGTGATGTCCATGATTATCAGATGAGGCTCATATTCATTCACTTCATCCAATACCTTCATGAAATCAGATACGGTGCGGCCTTCCATGCCCCAGTTTCCCAGGCAGGATGCTATGCCGTCCGCAATTCCTTTATCGTCTTCAACAATAAAAATCTTATACATGTAATCCCCGTTATATGTTCTTATTCATCTTTACGCAATCGAAGGTTCCGCTCTTGATCACGCTGTCATCAATATGTTTATACCCGAGCTTGGCATAAAAATCTATCGCTTCAAGTCTGCTGTCGATCTTTATCTCTTTATAGCCCAGTTCCTTTGCCCATTTCTCGGCTTCGGCCACAACCAGCGAGCCCAATTTCCGCCCTCTGTATTGTGGGAGCACCACTACGCGTCCAAGCGTAACAGCGCCTTCACCGCAGTCATAGAAACGGCAGGTCGCGACCGGATACCCGTCATCTAACAGGACGATGTATTTCGTGCCGTCGCAGTCGTGCTCATCGAATTCATCTCTGAGCGATATGTGATGCTGGCGGTTCATGCCCTCGATCCTGACCGAGTACGCTCCTGCCCTCTGCCATTCTTCTTCCGCTCTAAGGACTTCCATTCTTACCTGCCCTCGAAATGATTGAATCTCACGCGCTCGGCAAACGGCTTTTTCGAAGGCGCGTGGAAATCGTCTTCCGCCTTGCCTACCGGCAGGATGCAGACAACATCGTAATCATCGGGCACGCCAAGGACTGCAGCGATCTTATCGCAGATCCTGTCGTCATCGGTAATATGGCCTTCATACCAGCAGCTCTGGTAGCCGAGCTCCACGATAGCAAGAAGCATATTCTCTATTGCCGCTGAATAATCCTGCGTGGCAAAGCATCTGTCGCGGTATGCATTGATCCTTCTTGAGAGAACAACGATCATGGCAGGTGCAGTCTGTGCAACCGGCGGATCGATAAGTCCCTTGATCTTGTCTAAAGTCTCTTTGTCATCTACAACGATAAGATCCGTCGTCTGCTTGTTGCATCCGGAAGGAGCATCGATGCCGCAGCGCGCAATAGCCTCAAGGTCCTCTCTGGGAACTGCTTTCTCTGAGAACCTGCCCCTGTAGCTGTGTCTGGTCTCAATGGTGCCAATGGCGCTCTTGAGGTTCATGACGTAGATCTGGCAGGGGTTTGCCTCATCCCAGTAATCAGCAAGGACTTCGAGTTCTCTAAAGCCTACGCTTCGGTAGAACTCATTCGTGATGTCGTAATCCTCGTACATGCCGGACCTGACAGTCTTTACCTGCATGAATGAATTGCCCTTCTGAACCGCATAATCCTTTGCCGCAGCAAAAAGCCTTCTGCCGTATCCGTTTCTGTGGAATTCCTTCTTCACGCCCATTACGGCAAGCTCCACTGTCGCATCGCCTGTCTGCTTAAGGCAGAGGAATCCTGCGGGAACATCATTCTCGAATGCTGCCCAGAACGGCTGGTCAGCCGATTCCCTGATATACTGCTCCCTGCTCTCCTCTACTTCAAACCACTGGGTAAGAGCCTCCAAAACCTCTCTGGAGATCTTCATCTTTTCCTGTCTGTCTTCGATAAATCGGATCATAAACTCTCCTTTTTGCTTTAATTATCCCTTAATTATCCTTACGGCATATTGTACCATTTTCGTGAAACATGATTCTCCGGTAATTGAGATATAATCGAGGAAAATGAATTCCATAAGCAGGAGCTTACCCTATGATAAACAAGAAACTGGCCCCCGTGATCCTTGCAGCATCAATACTGCTGCCTCAGCTGTGCTCATGCAGCCTCATCCCTGACCCCGTCACGCAGACAAGCCTTCCGACCATACCTGAGGAATCCTCATCTGAAGTCACGACCACCGCTTCTGAGACGACTATTGAGACGACGGAGCCTTCAGCCGAGGAGCGTGTCATAGTAAAGACTCCTGACGGCAAGACCGTGATCGATACAACATATGTCCGTACCATAGCTGACGTTACACCCGAGATGATGACCGCCGATTACTGGCTCGGCGATGCTGACAACGAAGTCCTCATGACCCCTGATGAGATCGCTGAATTTAACTATAACAACAGGGCCATCATCAAGGCCGCTGACAACAAGACTATAATGCCGCACCTGGAAGACTTCACGGACACCTTTGACGGCAATATCTTAAGGACTTTCCTTAACGATAATGCGAACTCCGTTCCAAAAGATCCTGCGAGAATGTATCTTAACGGCAAGCCTACGACAGCCGAATACTGGCAGAACCTTGTAGCGCTCTCCAATATCGACGCCGTGCCGGATCAGATCACAGTGAAGTACGGATTTACGACCAAGCGCATGACCGTAAGGATGTTCCCTACGGAAGACCGTGTTTTCGAGAGCGCGTCAGATCAGTACTTTGATTCGATCCTTTACTCGGAATGCATGCCCTACATGCCTGTTG
Source organism: Oscillospiraceae bacterium (assembly GCA_902764825.1). Lineage (GTDB taxonomy): Bacteria > Bacillota > Clostridia > Saccharofermentanales > Saccharofermentanaceae > Saccharofermentans. The sequence continues at coordinate 206,946 of CACWXL010000003.1, read as the reverse complement.
TCGTGCTTCATGAAAGCACTGACGGAGAATACCTCTATGTCGTTTTCGACAGCTTCTCCGCATGGCTCAGGAAGGATGCCGTAGCGCTCTGCAAGGACAGAAAAGACTGGGAAGCAAGGCAGAACCCCGGTCAGTGGCTCGTCGTAACCGAAAGAGAGATCAGACTGGGCAACGACCCGTACAGCCCTCTTACAACTGATCTTGTTCTCCCCATGGGCACGAGAATGGAGCTCGTTCCCGCCAAGAACGCTCCGAAGACCATTAACCAGCGCACGACTTACGGCAATTACGTGGTTAAGGTCCCTACCCGCGGCACTGACGGGTTCATCAAGGATGAGCTCGTCCTTATCCCCGTCTCAGATGACGTCAACGCAGGATACCTGCCACTCACATCTGCAAATATCGTAAGACAGGCATTTAAGCTCTTAGGCGACAGATACGGCTGGGGCGGCGACCTTCAGGCCAACGACTGCACAGGCATCACAAGAGAGATCTACCGGTGCTTTGGCGTACTCCTCCCACGCGTAGGCCAGTCAGCCTCCAAGGGCGTATACAAAGTCGACCTGAGCGGCATGAAAGAGAAAGAAAAGCTCGAAGTGATAAATAATCTTAAGCCCGGCAGTCTCATTTCCTTCCCGGGCCACATGACGATCTATGTCGGCACCAGAGACGGAAAGCCCTACGTAATAAGCGCCTGCGGCACATTCGTTGCGCCCGCGCCGGGATCTACTGAAGCGATTCATCCCGAGAGTGTCATCCTCAATACGCTCTATGTAAGGAACAGAAGCCTTGTAACCTGGCTCGACAAGTCAACGACGGCGCTTACTTTGAAAAAAGCCGCACCGGAAGACGCTGAAGCCTGAAGCCGGGCACTTCTGCATCTTAACTTTTGCGTTGCTGCTTCAACTTACTATCTTTTTTGCATTGAAATTATCGAAAAAAGATAGAAAAATCCGATTTTCTATCTTTTTTCGCGAAAAATCGGGCAAAAAAGGCAGACGCATCTATTCAGCTATTCAAGACCGCTTACTTCACGATCTCGATATTATCAACGCTCTTATGCGACCAGTCGTTAGCAAGGTTCATATTCTGCCAGTCGGACCTGTGCGCGCTGAAGCTTATGGTCAGCGTGTCCCCCTTGGCAAGAGAGCCGCTTCCTACCGTAATCGTAAGGCATGTATCACGATCTTCGCCCGTAGCGGCAGAATAAGTTCCCTTAACCTTATCGGTCAGCGCGGTATACTTGCCTGAAGCGGAATTAGTCGCTGCGTGATAGCAGTCGAAAACCATCTCTCCTCCGTCTTTTGTAAAGTAATAATTGATCTTTATCTTCGACAGATCGACCGTGGAATTACCGTTGTTCGTTATCTCCAGTGTGCCTGCGATCGCATTTGCATTTGAGTTGTTGTTGTCGTAGTTCATCCTGATGCTTAAGTCACCTGATGAAGCTGTTCCCGAACCGCCTGCGGCTCCGGTCTGAGCTGTCGCACCGGTCTCACCAGAAGGCACTGTCCCGCCTGCAGATTCTCCTGAACCGGTGCCCTCCTCATCAGGCAGAGTGCCGAACACGAGCTTTCCGTCATCAAGCAGTACTGCGCCCTTGCCGTATGAGAAGTCATTGCCGTTGTCCCATGCGCCGTTGGGGCTCGTCATCCTTACCTGGATCTCGGATTTATACTGCGACTGTCCGCCGGGTCTTAAACTACCGTCATCGAAGACCACGGAAAGATAATATATGTGATTTGCCTCATTCCATACCTTAAGTCCGTCGACTCTTCCGGACTGCATGTAATTTGTGGAGATCTTGACTCCTGAAGCGTCTCCGCCTGCCTTGTAGATCTCCGAAAGATCGACATAGTATCTGAATTCCAGTTTGTCGGAAGCTCTTGCAGGCCATGCAGTCTTGTTATATATGAACGCTTTTATCTCTGCAAAATCATTGCCCTGCACATTGAGGCTGCACTCTGCAGAATACTCGTCTGAAGGAACTTCCTCCACTGCACCGAAATCAATAAGAGTCTTGCCGTGATACTTCGAATACATCGCTGCCAGAAGCCCCGTAAATCCGGCGTTATAGTCGCAGGCAACCTCATTCTTGCAGTAATCTGTTACCGTATCCGTATAGCCGTCAGAAGCATCCGGTCCTCCGACCAAGGCACCGTACAGGGTATGCCTGAATTCAGAGGGCTCATTCATGTTGTCGCAGTAAGAGCCCTGGCTTGTCCTGTGGTGGGGATGCGAAGGCGGGTTCTCGCCAAAGCCTACGACATAAGACCTTCCCGAAGAACCCAATGCATAATTGGCCTGAGATACTGCGAAATCCCAATATACCGATACCTTGTCGGAAGGGCATCCGTCCCACCTGCTGTAAACCGCAGCGACATAAGCCGTTGTAGTCGCATATCTTAACGAACCCCACTGGTCAAGCCACGCGAGACCTTTGGGAGAATATGTTATCTTCTTTCCGTCCGAAGTGCCGCAGGACCAGAAATCCAGGTGCTTCTGGATCTCATCCTTATAGGCTTTATCGCCGGTTATCCTTGCGAGCAGCAGCGCTGCGCCGATATGAACGTCATCCCAGCAGAGCGCCCAGTCAAAGTCGTGGCCGGCCTTGGCAAAACAGGTTTTCGCATTATCCAGATATTTATTGTCGCCCGTTGCGGTATAAAGCCAGCAGCCTGCCCAGGAGAGCTCATCGTAAAATCCGCTCCATGAATTATAGAAGCCGTTTGCGGCAGTATAGCCCGCATCACTTTTTGCAGAATCCGAAAAAGCATAGAGGCTCTTTGCGTGCTCCAGGCAGAGCCTGGAATAATCTTTGTCAGTATCCTTGAAAACAATAGAAGCGATAGCCAGAGCGGCAGCTGCTTCGCCGGTAACCGCAGAACCGGGGTTATCCTTCGTGACCTTATACGAAGGCCTGTTCATGGTCATGACCTCGCAGGGACCCCACCATGAGTGATCGGCATTTCCGTCACCTACCTGATAGTAGAAGACCTCGTCTTCAGGATGGCACTTTATAAGGTAATCGGTGACCCACTTGATGTCGCCCAAGATATATTCATACTGACCGCTCTCTTCATAGGCCTTTTTGTCCTCTAAGACAGACCAGCCGAGTATTGCTGCGGAATATGCCATCGGCAGATTGAACTTCACGTTATCGCCGGCATCATACCAGCCGCCGGTAAGATCCAGGTTATTGTCGGCACCGTCCGTAAGGGCGGAATCTCCTCTCCAGTTGCATCTGGTATTTTCGGGGAGCTTACCGCTTCTCTGCAGTTCATAAAAGAGAACGGACTTCTGCAAAGCCTCACCGTAGTTATAGTCTCCGGTCCCTTCGATGCCTTCATAGCCCTTGCCCTTTCCGGTCAGATCCTTAACTGAATGGCTGCCGCCGGAGATGCCGCTGAAACCACCGTTGCCGGAAGGCTCAGTGCTTTCCGTCCCGGATGAGACAACAGTCTCTGATGTGCTTTCTGATTCTGTTTCAGTTCCTTTGCTGCAGGCAGAAAGGCAGATCGCGCCTGCAAGGATCAACGCCATAGATTTAAGAGCTTTCTTCATATGCCCCTCCGAAAAGTGATAGCCACATTATAGTACAGACTTAAGCCCGGTGCCTTTATGAAAGGACTTTCGAACACATATGCAAATCATTGTTTATCTTTTACTTGTACGATATACTTGCAAATATATAAGGGGGATAGGTTTTCTTAATTCTCCAATGTAACCTGACAGCCCGGAAACATTACAAAAAGTGAGGAATAGATATGATTTGCTCCAATTGTGGAAAAGAGATCGAAGGCGGTAAGTTCTGTCCTTTCTGCGGAACTGCCGTAGAAGCACCTGAAGCAGAGACACCTGCCGAAGAAGCTGCACCTGAAGTCAAAGCTGAAGAGCCTGCCGCTGAAGCAGCTGCAGAGGAGACTCCTGCTGCTGAAGCACCCGCTGAGGAAGCAGCCGCAGAAGAGGCTCCCGCAGAAGAGGCTCCTGCTGAAGAACCTGCAGCTGAAGATGCACCCGTAATCGAAGAAACACCCGCTTCTGAAGAAGCCGCTGCCGAAGCTGCTCCAGCAGAGCCGTCCATATTAGAACCCGTTGAAGCTATCTCATCCGAAGTTACTGAAGTAGCTCCGATCGAGAATCCCACGGAAACAGTTGCTTCCCCCATCGATATAGCACCTGCACCCGCACCTGCTCCCGCTGAGGGTCCTGCTGCCGAGCCTGCAGCTGAGACTGCTCCCGTTGAAACTCCTGTTGCGGCTGCTCCGGTTGAAGCTAAGCCCAAGAAGTCAAAGAAGCCTTTGATCATTGCGCTCAGCATAATCGGTGCCGTTATCATTCTCGCAGGCGCCGGTATCGGCATATTCTATTACCTGCTCGTACAGAAGTACAACAAGGCTACCGATGCTTTCGAGAACGGCGATTACGAGCAATCTTTACAGCTCTACACAGAACTCCAGACTTTCAAGTTCAAGGATTCAGAGTACTGGGCTCAGTGCTCACAGGTCGAGCTCGACTACCAGAAGGTCGACGGACTTATTGAGCAGGAAGATTTCGACGGCGCCATCACGATCCTTGACGAAGTCATTGAATTCTATGAGGACGATTCCAAGAGCGATGAGGCCCTTGCACTTAAGACCGAGTGCGAGACGGTCAAGGAAGCCTTCGCAGATAAGAGCGCCAAGAACTATTTCGAAGCAAAGAACAAGTTCACGGCACTTACAACACTTAAAGACAAGTATGCAGTTCAGGTAAATCTCTGCGACGCACACCTGGCAGAGAACAACAAGGCATGGATGACGATCATCGCAAATCTCTACGGCATCCAGACAAAGGATCTCGACCTCGCATTCATCAAAGCTCCTAAGACTGACGACGACAAGTTCATCAGCGAGGCTTTCGATAAGGGAACAACAGATTACGATAAGATCAATTCCGTCGTAAAACCTGCTGACGACGAGCAGAAGGCTCTGCTCGAGACCGCGATCAAGGGTCTTAAGTACGATAACGCCGTTCAGCTTGTTGAGAAGCTGGATTTCGAGAAGGCCATGGCGATCTTCACTGAACTCGGTGACTTCCTCGATTCGAAGGCTCAGTACGATTCAGCAAAGAGCAAGATGGAGGAATTGAATAAGAAGTACGATGCTGCCCAGGCGCTCTACGATAACGGCGAATACTACAAGGCAATGGTTGCATGGAATGAGATCTCCGAATGGAAGGATTCTGCTGACAAGGCAAAGTCCTGCAAGCAGACAATGCCTGACAACGGCTCCTTGAAGAAGGGCAGCGGCTCTATCTCCATGAAGATCAATGCACCTTCCAGCATCAACGCTCTCCTCAGAGTCTATAATTCCAGCGGCGAAGTAGTGGCTCAGACATTCATCGCTGCAGGAAAGAATACGACGATCAAGCTCGGTGCAGGCACATATACCATCAAGGTTGCTTACGGTACCGAGTGGTATGGCGAGAAGGACCTCTTCGGTGCAAAGGGTGCTTACCTCCAGCTGAAGAACGGCACGAGCGAGACCTTCTCACTTAAGAAGAACTACACATATACTCTGACACTCCAGTCAGGTACAAGCGGTAATGTCGGATCCAAGACGGTATCCGGCGGTGCTGAAGGCATGTAACGGTTCTGCTGATTTAAAACTACCGGGGCTGTCTCATATGAGGCAGCCTCTTTGTTATAATCGAACTATAACTTGATAAAGGAGTTCATTCATGACCGGCCCTTCTCCAATTGATGATCCAAGACTAAGATTCGATGATTTCGATAATTCCGATCTGTTCGCGAAAAAGCCCCGCCTCCCTGCAATGGGCTGGAACAGCTGGAACGCTTTCGGAAGCGGCAATACGGAAGAACTCACCAAGGCAATGGTCCTTAAGATAAAGGAGCTGGAACTTGATAAACTCGGCTACGAGTTTGTGGTGCTGGACGACGGATGTTACCACCCCGAGCGTGTTAACGGTCATCTCCAATCTGATGAGATAAAGTTCCCTTCAGGCTTTAAGGCAATGGCTGATTACGTGCACTCTCATGACCTTAAGTTCGGCATGTATAACGATATCGGAGACAGGCTCTGCTCAGGCGCAAAGGTCGGCATCTGGGGCTATGAGAAGACCGACTGCGAAGACTACATCAAATGGGACATAGACTTCATCAAGGTCGATAACTGCTATTATATGTGGGACAACGCGACTTTTGCAGATCCGGAGAACGCGAAATATTCATATGCACCGAACATAAAGTGCATAGAGATCCGCGGCATCAGGTACGATGCGGCAGATGCTCATATAACCGGCACCAGGGCCGAAGCAAAAGACGGTTACGTGACTTCGATCGGCACATTTGACGGGACTGCACCTGACCACTCACCGGCAGGGCCAAGATCAAGCGAACTCATCTTCGAAGTCGAAGCATCCGAAGACGGAACCAGTGACCTCTTCGTCACATATGCCTCAGACGCTTCAGAAGGCACCGGACAGTGGCTCCAGGTTGCCGTCGGAGAGAAGATATACTTTGACGCACTCCTGGCTCCTACGCAAAGTCCTGAAGCATTTAAGGTATCCCCTGCTATTCAGATAGAACTTAAGGCAGGCACAAATAAGATCCGCATAATGAATCACAGAAGACAAGAGAACACACTTGATTCATATGCCAGGATCAGGCGTGAACTGGAAAACGCAGGTGACCGCGACATCGTTTTCTCGATCTGCGAATGGGGAAAGACCCAGCCTCAGAACTGGGGGCACAAAGTCGGCGATTCCTGGCGCATATTAAACGACATAACTTTCCAGGTCGGATCTGACGGCAATAACGGCACCGCGGCATGGGAAGGCGATTATACGACGTCTATTACTTCGCAGTATAACAAGGCGGTAATAATGGATGAATTCGCAGGACTTACGAAGGGCTGGAACGATCCCGACATGCTGGTCATAGGAATGGACGGCATCGACAGCATCATGTGCCGTTCGCATATGGCTATGTGGTGCATGATGAACTCTCCCCTGATGCTGGGACTTGACTTAAGAAGAGTCTCCAAGGGAGATGAGATCTATAACATAATCGCAAATGAAGACCTGATCGCGTTAGACCGGGATCCTCAGGGAGTACAGGCTAAACGCATTTTCACGACGTATGAATGCTCTGAACCTGACAAAGAATACATCAGGGATAACAACAGGATCGACATCCTCGCAAAGCCTCTTGCAAACGGTGATATCGCGCTCGGATTCTTTAATCTGAGCAAAGATATCAGAACTGACGATCCTTCTGTAACTGCAGATCAGATAATGAATAAGATCGGCGGTAAAGCTGTAAACAAGGAACTTTTCGAGAGCGCGAAAAGATACATCATTAAAGACCTTTATACCGGCGAAGTAACAGAGACTGAGAGCAATGTCTTCAGCGCAGGGATACTCGGCGCCTGTGACAGCAAGGTTATAAGGATCACGCCTGTTTCATGACTACCGAAGGATTCGTAAGAGAGCTCTGCATCAAAGCGGGAATGGAGCAGGAAGGCATTTTCGGGCGCGGGCGCAAAGAAGGCTGGCTTGAAGCTGAGGATGAAGTCTTCAAAGACCTTCAGCTTACGAGAAAGAACGCCGCAAGGATCTGCCATATGTATCTTCTCAAGGTGATGAAGGTCAGAGATCTTGATATCAGAGGCGCGGCAAAGCTCAGGGACCTCTACGACTGCAGAGCGTGTGCAGATCATATAGCGCAGGTCTATCTGCGCGGCATAATGGACGCGAAGAACATAAAGCGTGACGGGGAATTTCTTTGGTTCGACTTAAACGGTGAAGATGATGATGCTTATAACAGCAATGTCATAGACCGTCTGTTACTTGTCCATGTTGGCGATCATGTGCATCAGGATATGAGCAGCTCTTGACAGGCCCCCTGAATAATCTGCCTTGTCCAGCGCATTATTTATCAGCATCGGATTATCCGTACCGATAACATCGACGTCGCAGCTTACGAGATACTGCACAGTATCATCAAGATCCACTGTCCAGCAGAATACCTTTATTCCCTTCTCGTGCATGGCGCGTACGAGCTCGGGCGTGACATAGGTCTCTTCTATCGTGATGTTGTCGGTATATTCGATATCGTTAAGATCACCTACGGCGAAGACCATGCAGTAACCTTTAGTGATCGTAGGATCGATCTCCATTACGCGCATGAGCCTTGATGCGTCCTGAGCGATTATCATTACGTTGTCGTGCATGCCGGTCTCATTGATAACTTTGATAACGTTTTCTTCGAAATTCTTATCAGCGGGATGACCTTTGAGCTCGACCTGGACATTCATGTCGTTTTCTTTCGCGAGCTCTAACGCCTCTCTTAACGTACATATATGGACATGCTCATATTCACCCGGCATCCAGGGACCGAGCTCGATCTTGGAGAGGTCTTCATATGTGGCATCGTGGATAGCAAGATTTCTTCCGGTAACTCTCTTGATCGTCGAATCGTGATTGCAGACTATGACGCCGTCTGAAGTCTGATGGACATCAAGCTCTATCCATTTAAGGTTCTCGCTTGCGGCAAGCTCGAACGCCGGCATCGTGTTCTCGGGTGCGTTAACATTGTCTCCCCTGTGAGCGCATACCAGAGGTCTGTCAACGCTCTCGAAAAGATATGAATACCTGTAAGTCATGACACCGATGATTGCAAGTGAGACAACTGCCAGTGAGACTACAAAAGCGACCGTTCTCTTCATCGAATATTCCTTGAGTTCGTGGACCTCGCTCGATACGGTCTCTTTCTTGGTCTTGTCGTCCAGGAATTTATAGAAAAGCACTGTCAGCGCCGCATTGTTTATCGCGGGAGACAGGAAGCTCTTAAGGACCTGTCTTAACGCATAGGTATATGTTCCGACGGCTTCGGATTTGGCTACGACATTTCCCGTTCTGCGCATGAAGGACATCAGTTCCTCTCCGTTTACAACGATGATCGAAGAAACCGAATTGATCGCAAAGTTCAGGATGACCGTCAGGAGGAACATATTGAGCAAAACTTCGATAACGTGACCCTTGCAGAGCTTTCTTGATTTTGAACAGCTCTTAAAGAAAGATTCCTTCTGCAGGACAAAACCGTTTATCGAGAAGATATATACTGCAAGGAACAGGATCAGTACCCAGTATAAGACGTAGTAAAGGACATTAAGCCACTTTGTATAATCGATCGTCTGATTGACAAATCCCGGCAGGATGAGCTTGAAGGTCGAACCGGACAGCGGCAGGAGCTTTGTCAGAGGGACAAGCACGAGGATAAATACCATTATCGGCCAGTTTCTCGGATTAAGAGCCTTCCAGCATGCGCGGAACCCCGCCATGAACATGCAGGTAAGATTCGTCTCACGCCCTGCCTGGGCTACGGAGAATGTATGAAGGAGTCCTGCGATCTCGAACAATGACATGAGCGTGACTATTACCGCGAACAGCAGCATCATGATTATCGAGAGCGGATTTAAGAGCACCTGCTTAAGATTTACCGGAGCGATATATGTGACCCCGCTGACCAGCATCATGGCCTTTACAAGAAGCTTTTTTAGGATCGATGTCGTTGCGGCCGTGATTATCGTGCAGAAAAGGATGAAGAGCGCAGTCTCGACATAGTCCTGCGTAAACAAAAGCAGAACCCGCTTAAAGAATCTTCCAAAACCCTGAAAATACTCGGTAATGCGTCTTCTCAGGATCAGGAACACCTTATCGATCTTCTCCATCCTTATACCCTTCCCCGGAAATCTGTCTATATGAATGAATATACGCCTTTTCGCCTCTAAATGAAATCTTTTGATATAATTACAAAAGTCTTGTGAAAAAGGATTCTGAAGAAACAATGAAAAATGCCGGAATGATCGCTTGCATAATATCAACAGCTTTAGTGCTGGGCTTTTCGGGCTGCCGGAATAAGACAGAAGGCACTACGGAACTCCCGGCTTTATCTTCAGCATCAGATACGGTAAATCCGCTGACAGACAACATGTGCGGCGGATATCTTGACGGATATGACACCTTCGAAGTCACTTCGGCTGATCTTAATGACGGCGTCTGGGACGATATCATCTCCAATACCGACATAGGAGAGAACAAGTCTCCCCAGCTCTCATGGGAACCTGTTGAAGGTGCCAAAGTATATGCAGTCTACATGTTTGATACCAATACGAACGGATATCTTCACTGGAGATCAGGCGGGATCACTGAGACGTCCCTTCCTGAAGGCTGGGCATCACCGCTTGATTATAACGGTCCCCATATAGGCCACGGCTATACGCATAATTTCGACATCTACGTGATAGCACTCAAAGCACCCGTCGAAAGACTTAAGGGCACGGTTAACGGCCAGAACAAAAAGCTCGGCGAATTCATCAAGGAACTCGACACCGACAAAGACGGCAATACCGGCAACATAATCTCCTACGGTAAGATCTCAGGTCTTTTTACCGACTCCAGGTTCAGGAACGGCAGGACTCCGGAATCAACGCCGGTCATGTAAATCTTCTTCAGACTATGTTCTTTATTCCCTCACAGATCCTTCTTGCGACAAGAGGGTTATTCATAGTGTAAAGATGGATGCCGCTGATATCGCTTACGAGAAGGTCGATTATCTGGCTTAAGCAGTAAGATATGCCGGCATCGAAAAGCGCTTCTTTATTGTCTTCGTAACGCGAGATTATCCTCTGGAATCTTGCAGGGAAAGATGCGTGGCACAATGACACCATCCTCTTTATCTGCGCGGCATTGATAACGGGCATGACGCCCGGAATGACCGGAACATCTATATCTGCGATCCTGCATTCCTCATGGAACCTGTAGAAGATCTCATTATCGAAGAACAGCTGTGAGAGCAGCACTTCGGCTCCCGCATCGACTTTCTTCTTGAGGCTCTTTATCTCAGTTACCACACTGGGAGATTCGGGATGGCACTCCGGATAGCATGCTCCGAGGAAGCAGAAATCATCTTTATTCTTGAGATATGAGATAAGATCGGACGAGTGCCTGAAATCATTCTTGGCCGGAATATTAGGGTTCGGGTCTCCCCTTAGGGCAAGTATATTCTCGATACCTTCGCCTTTTAAGACTCTGGCAAACTCGTCGATCTCATTCCTGTCATAATGCAGGCATGTAAGATGTACCACAGGTTCGATCTTGTAATCGTACTTGATCTTCTTTGCAAGCTCTATAGTACGGTTGCAGTTGGAAGATCCGCCGGCACCGAAGGTAACGCTGATGAAGTCAGGGTCGAGCTCAGCCAGCACTTCGAGAGTCTCATCGATATTGTCAAGCTCGGCATCCTTCTTTGGCGGGAAGATCTCAAAAGAGAGACTTCTTTTCTTCTTGTAAACCTGTGATACTTTCATGATTTATCCTCTTATCTGCTTTGCAGCCGCAACGAGGTTCTTAAGGCTCTTAACTGTCTCCTCATTGCCTCTTGTCTTAAGTCCACAGTCGGGGTTGACCCAGAGCTTGGAATCTTCGATCTTTGCCCTCATCTTTGTGAGTGCATTTACGATCTCTTCAACTGAAGGAACGCGGGGGCTGTGGATGTCGTATACGCCCGGGCCGACTTCTGTCTTAAAGTTATTCTCCTTCAGTGAATCAAGGATCTGGAGATCTGATCTTGATGCCTCAAAAGTAATGACGTCAGCATCCATTGCGTCGATAGCAGGAATGATGTCCGTGAACTCGCTGTAGCACATATGTGTATGGATCTGAGTCTCAGGCTTTACCTTGCTGTGAACAAGTCTGAATGCAGGGATAGCAAAATCAAGATATTCGCTGTTCCAGTCAGACTTTCTCAAAGGGAGCTTCTCACGGAGAGCTGCTTCGTCGATCTGGATTATATTGATGCCGTTTGCTTCAAGATCAAGAACCTCATCTCTTATAGCAAGAGCGATCTGGAGAATGCTCTCCTTGATGGAGATATCTTCTCTCGGGAATGACCAGTTAAGGATCGTAACGGGACCTGTGAGCATGCCCTTTACAGGCTTGTTTGTGCATGATTTTGCAAACTTGGACCACTCTACCGTGATGGGTGCCTTTCTTGATACGTCACCCCAGATGATCGGCGGCTTGACATTACGTGTGCCGTAAGACTGTACCCATGCCTTCTCCGTGAATACATAGCCGTTTAAGTTCTCGCCGAAATATTCGACCATGTCGTTTCTCTCGAACTCGCCGTGGACCAGAACATCAAGACCGATCTCTTCCTGGAGCTTTATGCACTCAGCGATCTTCTGCTTGTTAAACTCTACGTACTCTTCCCTGCTCTTTAAGCCCTTCTTGAATTCCTGTCTGTTCTTTCTGACGTCGGATGTCTGAGGGAAAGAACCGATCGTTGTCGTCGGGAACAAAGGCAGGTTAAGGATCTGCTTCTGGATCTTCTCGCGCTCTTCGAAAACAGGGAGCCTTACATAGTCTGCGTCTGTGATCGCAGCAACCTTAGCCTGAACAGCCTTATCCTCGCTGTCGATCCTTCCTTCGAAGAGACTCTGGTTCTTCTTGTAAATATCGCTGTTTTCGAAGTCTGTGCCAAAGATTGAAGCTATCTCATTAAGCTCCTTGAGCTTTTCTTCTGCGAATGCGAAATGCTTCTTGTAGTCTTCAGAGAGCTTGGTCTCGTTTGCGAGTGTATAAGGAACGTGGAGAAGTGAGCAGGATGTACCGAGAACTACGTTTGCAACACCGATCTCATTAAGAATGGAAAGTGTCTTCTTGTAGTCATTTCTCCAGATGTTCTTACCGTTTACAAGGCCTGCTACAAGGATCTTGTCAGCAGGGAAACCGTTAGTCTTAACGAGTTCTAAAGTCTTTCTTCCTTCAACAAAATCAAGACCGATAAGATCAAAATCTAGAGCTACTACTTCGTTATAGATATCTCTAATATCACCGAAATAAGTCTGGAGCAGGATCTTTGCACCGCTCTTGTTTGCAAGGATAAGCGAATATATCTCCTTGAAAAGATCGATGTCTTCACTGCCAAGATCCCTTACGAGATAAGGCTCGTCGAATTCTATTGTCTTCGCACCGACTGATGCAAGAAGTGATACGAGCTTGACGTATTCGGCAGTAAGGACTGCATAAACGTCTGATATCTTTTTCGAGCCCGTGAACTTGGCGAGCTTCAGAAAAGTGAACGGACCTACCAGTGCTACCTTCGTATCAACGCCCAGTTCCTTAGCCTCTACGAATTCATCGAGGGGCTTAGAACCTGTAAGTGCTATCTTTGTGTCGTCGTCAATCTCAGGAACAAGATAGTGGTAATTTGTATTAAACCACTTCTTCATTGCAAGAGCCTTAACATTGCCCTTGTCTCCCTGATATCCTCTTGCGAGAGCGAAGTATGTCTCAAGCTCAGAAAGGCCTAAATCCTTATATCTCTGAGGAATGACATTGAAAAGAAATGCAGTATCAAGAACATTGTCGTAGAAAGAAAAGTCATTGCTGGAGATATATGTTATTCCTGCTTCCTTCTGCTTAAGAAGATCTTCTTTTCTGATAGTCTTTGCAACGTTCTGAAGTCCCGCTTCATCAAGTTCGCCATTAAAGAACTTCTCTGAAGCAAACTTTAATTCTCTGTCTTTACCGATTCTCGGATAACCGATTACTGATGTGTTCATGTGTATGTCCTCCATATTCGCGGCTGATTTATTGATTGCGAGTATATGCCCACCAATTCAATAGGTAAAATACATATAATTGCCGATTATCCATAGATAAAATCTATTGTTAGTGTTAAACTCAATACGAAATCTATTTTCGAGGAGGACGGTCCATGACACTTAAACAGCTCCAATACATAGTAACCGTTGCAGAAGAAGGCAATATCACAAATGCAGCAAAGAAGCTCTTTATCGCACAGCCAAGCCTCACTTCTGCGATCCACGAATTAGAGAACGAATACAACATCACGATCTTCATGCGTTCCAACAAAGGCATAAAGCTTACTTCAGAAGGCGAGGAATTCTTAGGTTATGCCCGTCAGGTATTAGACCAGACTGAACTCATTGAAGAACGCTATGCGGGCAAAGGTTACGGCAAGCTCAAGTTCTTCGTATCTTCACAGCACTATTCATTCGCAGTTGAGGCATTCGTGGAACTCCTTAAAAGGAGCGGGGCTGACAAATACGAATTCCATATGAGAGAGACACAGACATTCAACATCATTGACGATGTTGCACACTTAAGATCTGAGATAGGGATCCTTTACTTAAATAAGTTCAATGAAGAAGTCATAAGGAAGACGCTTAAAGATAACAACTTATCCTTTACGCCCTTATTCAAAGCCAAGCCTCACGTCTTCATAGGAAAGAACTCCCCTCTGGCGAAGAAGAAATACCTGACTTTAGAAGATCTAAAGCCTTATCCCAGGCTCTCTTACGAACAGGGCAGCCATAACTCATTCTATTTCTCAGAGGAGATCTTAAGCACCGTTGACTGCGACAAGGAGCTTGTAGTCCTTGACCGTGCCACACTATTTAATATGCTCATAGGTCTTAACGGATATACGATCTGCAGCGGCGTGATCAACGAAGAATTAAACGGCCCCAATATCATTGCCAAGCCTCTTAAGGTGGACGATTACATGGAGATCGGCTATATACTTCCGATGTCCATCAGGCCATCGCACATGACGCTGGAATATATAGATATCCTTAAATCGCTGACAGCGTGATCAGTCTACTATCACATTCTGTCCACTCCATATGAGCTTCCCGGTCTGTGCATCGACTTTAGCACTATATGTAATTGCCTCGCCTGCTTTGGAATATTCGATCTTCCAGATAAGCGTTGCTTTTTCTCCATCTATGTCGATCATTAACTCTTCACTGAAGATCTTTTCATAATCGCCGATAGCAGCAATAGCAGCATCCTTATCGACAGCCGGATCGGTAGAAATATCGATCGGAACATAATAGTTTATAAAGCCGTTTGTGTTTCCTTCCAGGTCAGTTGTTAGAGTCAGCATAATGCCATTGACAGGGACGGAATTATGGACCTGGTTAAAGACAAAATAGTAGCATGTATCATCCTTGATGATGTGATCGATCTTCAATTCTTCGAAAACATTTTCGCATCCTATGAGCTTATGAATTCCGTGTATGGCGAGCAGTGCGTCTTCAGGAGAATCGACCTTAAAGTCTATGATGGATCCGATGACCCTGGTCACATAGCCTTTCTTATTCACATAGATCTTACAGTCTTCAATGATGTCATTGTAAAAATATATCTGATCGGGTTCATCATTGATATAAATGTCATCTGGAGTGAGATGGTCATTAGCGGTTTTAATAACTCTGACTTCGAAATCCTTCTCCATCTCTTCACCGTCAACAGTTAATGTTGCTGTGAGAGTTACAAGGCATGAGCGTTCAGCAGGTCTTATTACTGTCCCGTCCGGCTTTACGACACTCTCGTCACTGCTTTTCCAGGTTATGTCAGTTGAACCCATTTTTGCCGGGAGCTTCAGATCATGCCTCACACAAAGAGCCACGTCACCTTCCGCATAGCCTATCTTCAGATCCCCATAAGGATTATTGCCGGTATATTCCGGTTCAGTCTCCACAGTGGTCTCTTCCGTAGTCTCAGTTGTCGTCGTAACGGCAGCAGTTGTTGTAGTTTCAATTATCTCAGTTGAAACTTCACTGCTTTCTTCTGTTTGAGATGAGCACCCGGAAACACCTAACACAAAAGCTGCGGTCAGCAGACAACACATAATCTTTTTGTTCATCTTCAGTTACCCCATGCCACTTGAAAGACCTTCGCTTACCAATTAAAGAGTAGCATGCGGGAACTGTCTTCAACAGGGGACAAACTCTATTATGTTTACCGCAAAATTCTGCTATCTGTCACTTATTCAGCAATCGATGATAGCTGCCTTCTTTTATATGTCTTCCGTCATTGGCAAGCTCCATGCAGGGCAAAGTGCAGGACCCCTTTTTTCTGTCCATTCTGAGGATCGTAATGCCTGTAAATTCCATGTGCAGTAATGCACAGACATACGGGAACGGAAGATTCATGATGTGTGCGATCGCCGCACTCGAAGAACCGCCGTGGCAGAAAAACGCGACAGTGCGGTGGTATTCTTCTTCGATCAGGTGTTCGTAGTAAAGACCGTTTCTCTTGTAGCCATGTTCTTCAAGCCACTCATCGATGCCATTTTCAACAGTTTCAGCACAATCGACGACTTTATTATCTTTGAAAAAAGCATTTGTACGCCAGTCAGGGCTATTAAGATCCATTCCGAGTCTAGCCATCTCATCGGCAATATCCCATGGATGTCCGCCGGCAAAAAGCTTTTCTCCGGTCTTGCTTCCCCACGTGACTTCACGCATGAAGTCAACAGCCTTAACGGGCAGTCCCAACAATTCAGCAGTTGGCTTTGCCGAATTAAGGGCTCTTCCGTGAGTGGAAGACCATATCTCCTCTATGTTTTCATCCTTAAGTCTTTGAGCAACCAGCTGTGCCTGCTTAAAGCCTGTCTCTGTCAGAGTGTCATTCTCGTAATCCGGCTCGCCATGGCGTATGAATATTATTCTCATTTTTATGCTTTCCTATTTTTCTTCTATGACAGATGATATCAGTCTGACGGCCTCATTGACACCGTTTTCTGAAGCAATCTTAGAAGAGATTGCTTCAGCATTTCTCTTCTTAACGGCATATGTGCTGTTAAGTTCTTCAATCGCAGCAATGATGGTCTGTTCGGAAAGGTCCTTTGCCTTGATATGCTTTGTTGCAACATCCTTCTTCTCTAACTGCATCGCAAAGCCAAGCTGGTCAAGAACATGCGGCACCGGAATAGACGGAACACCGTAAATCATGGATGCCGCAGTGGTGCCAAAACCACAGTGATGGATGACGCATTTTGCATGACGGAAAAGCCAGCTGTGCGGGATGCTTCCGACGGCGATCATGGTATTTGGGAGTTCATAGTTTTCGAGCGTTTTCCTAAAGCCTTGAATGACCGCCCTCTGCCCTGTTTTCTTAAAAGCATTTACGAACATATCGAGTTTGGCCTTATCAGCAGCGGTCTCAAATGACATCGCACCTAATGCAAGGACTATCGGCTTCTCACCGCTTTCCATAAATGACTTGAGCTTCTCATCCGGAGTATATTCCTCGTTCTCATCGTACCAGTATCCGCAAATGACGTTCTTTGCTTCCCAGTAAGGATTCCTGTCGATCACGAACTTACTTATCGGAATGAGATTGAGCTTATCAGACATCTCTTCATCTGCAGACTTAACCGGCTTTAAGCCATAAATCTTGCGAATCTTGTTTGTGGGCTTTGCTGCCTGCTTTGAGATGAAGCCGCCGATAAGCTTTTCCGTGAATTTCTGCTTTCTGAGTTTCTCACCGATCATCTCGGTCTGGAGCGTTACATTTACCTTCGGAATGCCAAGAACGCCCGCCTCCACGGCGCCCATCTGGCTGTGGGTGACGATAATAAGATCCTTGCCTTTGCATATCTCATACACCTCTTTGGATGAGCCTTCAATGATCTTCATTATGAAGTTCATCGTCTTAAGGATGTTCATCACAGCATTCTTTGATCTGCCGCGGATAATGCTCGTCTCTTCTTCGATATCAATGTCAGGTCCGACGGGCTCGAAATGAACGCCGAAGCTCTCGACCAGTCCTCTCCAGCATGGATGCGTGCCAAGAGTGACATCGTAGCCTGCCTTCATAAGGCCTTTCGAAAGATAGATATACGGCTGGACATCACCTCTGGTGCCCATGGTAAACATCGCGATCTTCTTCATGCCTTAAACCTTCTTGTCATGTATTCGTGTACTTCCTTGCAATAAGCCTTCTTGCGCTTATCTGTAAGGTCACCGTTAAGAAGGTATTTGAAGGTGAGCATCGTCATGTAGGAATGCGATTCCTTAACGACCCATTCGACATCTTCCTCAGGCATCATGCCTGCTGATGCAAGTCTCTTATATATATTCATCTGGATTTCATAAGGATCGGTAAACAGAGTCTTCTCATAAAGTTCTCTTAATTCTTCGTTATGGAACTGCTCTATCATCATGAGCCTTAGCATGAGGTTGCAGAAGGGATCGAAAAGATAGCTGTCGATCATGTATGAATCCACTATTTGAACACTGGGGTCAACATTCTTCCCCTTCTTTTGAGCAGGCTTATCCGTGATCTCATCGACATGCGCAAGAAGCCCGTCTATATGAGATCTAAACTTCTCAATAAGTGAATCCAGAATATCTTTCTTATTCTTGAAATGATAGTAAAGCGTGCTTTCCTTGATGCCTACTTCGCCGCATATATCCCTGATCGATACGGCCTCATAGCCTCTTTCCGAGAACATATTGAGAGCGACATCCATTATCTTATCTCTGGTGCTCATAGCAAGACCTCTCTAACGATTGTTAGAGAGATTTTATCTAACGACTGTTAGATTGTCAACGGGAGATCTTAATTCGATTCCGAAGAACCTTTTTGGGATTCGAGTTCCTTGATCTTCTTGGCCTTAGCCATGAGCTCCCTGTTGAGAGTCATGTTATAGCGCTCTATGTCCTCGACGCGCTCAAGATGTTCGGTATCATCAGTGATCTCCAAAAGGAATCCTCTCTTCTGATTGCCGTCGTAAAGATCTCCGACGTGAACCAGGTAGATGAACTTATCCTTGTGGAACGGATGGTCTATGGACATCTTTTCCGTCGCATACTGCTCTATCCACTTATCGAAAGTTTCACGGAGAGTATCATCAGTGATCACATGGTCGGCCGGCGTTTTCGCGAGCTCGGGAAGGAAACGCTTCGCAACATCAGAAGAACTCAGATATTTCTTGTTGAAATCAAGAGCGACATAACCGGTCTTGCCCTCGTTCTGTATGGAACTTAAGACAAGATCATCGACCCTGTAAAGACCTATATGGTTCATGATAAGAAGGAAACCGATCTCATCGACCAGGTCAGCCAAGGCCATCCACTCTATCTCCTTCATGACCATACGGCCGATGAAGTAACAGAAGATCGAGAAGATCTGCATGAATGCTGCAATAACTAAATCTCTTTTTGAGATGTTGGGCTTCTTAAACCAGCCGTATGCAAGAACCACCAATGTCGCAATCAGGAAAAGGCCGATCATCACATAAAAGAGAATATGAAGAGGGCCGTATTCCTTGACAAGGATCGAGATGCCGTACCGCTGCTCGAGCTTAACGCTCTTATAGAATATGGGGCTGTATCCTGCCGTGAACGCGAGACAATAAACACCGGAAGCAATTAGGATCAGGATAAAGTTGAGAAATCTCGGTATCTTTATCTGACAGACAGATAATACGATCATCATTCCGACTAAAGGGAAAAAGCATCCGCCGACATAGAGACCCTTGTTAATGATCAAAGCTTCCCTTACATCCTTGGATAACGCCAGAAGAACGTAACACACGTGAGACAGTAACGCCAGAAGATAGACCAGCGCATAGAGCACAGGATAATAGCTGCGCCTGTTCCAGAAGAAAAGCATACAGCAAGCCAAAGAAAGCACACAAATGACAACGTAAAAATTCAGGACCATTGTGCGTTAACCCCCTATTACAAACTCGAAAAGACACCTACAATAACTTAAGTAAAAAAGGTATAACAACAGTCGGATTTCTGCGATTATCGCAAATTATAACATAAGAAAAAGCAACATAAATCCTGATTCTTTTCGTCAAATCACAGAGATTTTGGCAGTTTTACAGATCAAAAATACTAATCTGCTTATCAGGCAGATCATTCATGAATCTGAAGCACTCATCCATATCACAGATGATCCCGTTTTCTCTGCACATTCTTCTGAAGATCTGCATCAGTCTTTTGGCATCCGGACTGGGCACATTATAGGCGTTACCGAATGTATGGATATATTTTTCCTTAAGACCCGGGAAATGCTTATCAAGGGCAGCATAGAAATACTCCCTGTCGCCCTCCCTTAAGGTCACTCCCATGTCAGGACATATTATTCCTTTTACGCCCACGCGCGCACATTCATTGACAATGGCAGTGATATTTTCTTCAGTATCATTGATGAACGGAAGGATCGGCGTAAGCCAGACAACCGTAGGGATCCCCCTCTTCTGCATCTCTTCGAGGACTTCGATGCGTCTTTTGGTATTGCAGACATTAGGTTCGATCTTGCTGCAGAGCTCATCGTCATATGTTGTCAGTGTAGTCTGCACTACGCATTTTGATCTCTTATTTATCGCATCGAGAAGATCTATATCTTCAAGTATCCTGTCAGACTTAGTCTGGATAGCAAGACCAAAACCATATTTAAGTATTATCTCAAGACACCTTCTTGTAAGACGGAGTTCGGGTTCGTAATGGTTATATGAATCAGACATATAACCCGTACCGATCATACACTTTGTCCGCTTTGTCTTAAGAGCCTGCTCCAGGAGTTCGGGTGCATTTTTCTTTACTTCCACGTCTTCAAACTTATGAGTGAACTGATAGCAAAGACTCCGGCCGTCACAATAGATGCAGCCGTGCGTACATCCGCGGTAGATGTTCATACCGCTTAATCCGTTCTTGGTATGGATTATTCCCTTTGCCTCAACGAAATGCATTTTTATCAGTCTTTCTTTTCCCTGTCGCGGATAACCTGACTTACCATTACGGCATCTGCAAAATCCTCATCTGTAATGCCGAGTGATCTCATATCTGCTGCAACAGCAGCCTCGTACATGCCGAGGACTTCAGGTGCACATTCTCGTAAGATGACATATGTGCGTGCATAATCGAAAACCGCAGGAGCTATCCTCGCATTTATCCAGTCAATGATCACAGGCTCTGATCCGTCAAAGGGCATCATGATATTCAAAAAGTGCAGATCAAGATGGCAGATACAGCTGTCCATTTTCTCAGATAATCTCACGATTACAGGAAGTATCTTTTGCCTGTTTTCATCACTTACACCGAAGCCTGCAGTATCGATAAGTCCGGGTATCTTTACACCGTCAAGTTCCGCACTGTGCACTTTACGGAACATAGCGGCAAGAATATCAAAGCCGCCAGCAAAGCCTTCACGCATCTTTTTCTCAAGCGTCTCGCCATCGATAAGATCCATCTTAACAGTGTAAAGATCTTCAGTATCGTAGTATCTGACATTGCAAAGTCCGGTCGCATTTACCACAGACTGCTGCGCTTTCTCAAACTTAATCCATTCAGGATTATAAGTAGGCCTGTACACTTTGTATGCGTAGCCGTGATAACTGTAGACATCAGCCTGCGCGCCGTGTCCTATTACAGTTTGTGTTCCATCAAAGAATCTGTTATCAGTATTCATATTCTTTAAGCGCTGTGTACTCGCGTTTGTACAGGCCATAATCTTCAATTGCCGTCTGATGGAATCTCTCATATTCCGAGAACATCTTTAAAGCTTCTTCAACCGGCATCCATACAGCCTTATATCCCGCTGCCTTTTCACATTCAGTGAGATCCTGTTTACCTGTGTCCTCGATGTATTCGCAGACGAAGTAATGATTGATGTGTTTCCAGTCTAAGAAAAGCTCTTCGATCTCCAGATATTCTTCTGTTGCCCGTACCTTGATCCCTGTCTCTTCAAGGAGTTCTCTTTCGCAGCACTCCGCATAAGACTCATCTCCTTCTACGCCGCCTCCGGGTATCATGTACTTGTCGTTTTTGGACTCATAACTAAGGAGCACTTTACCGTCATTTACGACAATACCCCTGCAGGCATGGCGAAGTCTGTTGACATATCCGAGATAGTCATCATTGATCAGTTGTAAGTTTTTCATATTATCCCCCTTAACTTAAAACAACTCCGGTATCTCCGAAGGTTCGGAAAGTATATACTCCGCACCGGCGTTTTGCAATTCTTCTTTTGAGCCGTATCCCCATAAAACACCGGCGCTCTTAAGGCTGTTTGCTTTCGCGCCTTCGATATCGTGATAACGGTCACCTACCATCATGATCTCGTCCTTGCCGGGTGCGCCCATCTCATTTAAAAGATTGGAGATGACATCAGCTTTCTTACTTATGCGGCCGTCCATGGTAGCGGCTCCGACATGATCAAAGTATTTCATAAGATCGAAATGCTCAAGTATTCTTACGGAAAACTCATAAGGCTTTGATGTTGCCAGAGCGATCGTGACTCCCTTATCCTTCAATGCCTTCAGCATCTCAGGAATGCCGTCATATACCTTGTTCTCAAAAAGGCCTGTGACACTGAAATATTCTCTGTAATACTTGATCGCTTGAACAGCCTGTTCATCAGAAAAGCCGTAGAATGTTTTGAATGAATAATCCAGAGGGGGCCCGATAAACGGATAGAGTTCAGACCTGTCCGCTACGTGGATATCATACTTCTCGAGCGCATGCATAACGGAATTGGTAATTCCGATTGCAGGATCCGTAAGTGTTCCGTCAAGATCAAATAAACAATACTTAAAACTCATAAATTCACCCTATCGTGCAAAGCTTTCCGCGGAGGATATAGCCTATCTTCTCATAGCACTTATTCGAAGCCACATAATCAGCATCCGTATAAAGCATAGGAAGATACCCGGAATCCTGAACTATCTTAGTTACCTCATAAACAAGATGCTCAGCATAGTGCTTCCTTCTGAATTCCTTGAGCGTATATACAAGACCGATTGAAGCCATCTCCTGAACAGGATGCCAGTTGCAGCTTGCAACGATCTTGCCGTCACCGTTTTTCCATGTATACAAAGACCCTGTCTTTATGCCGTCTTCAACATAGAGTCTGTACTGGTCCCTGCTCTCCTGATCGATATTGAGCTCAGTATGGAACATATCGAAAAACTCGACCAGTACGTCCACATCCTCGTCCGTACACTGATGCAGCTCGCCGTCAATGACAGATGCCGGAGCTATAGGATCAGGACAATCGTATGCGAAAAGGTTCGTCGTGATCTTAAGATCCAGACCGTCTTCTACAGCTCTCTTAATGAAGAATTCGGCAAGCTCATACTTGATATTGAAATGGTGCCCGCCGTCCATAAATGAATTTTCTTTGGCAATCTGATAAGCGTGCTCCATATCTGCTTCTGATGCATCGTCAGGAGTCCATATCCATACCGGATAAGGCTGTCCGCTAAAGCAGATAATGAGGCTTTCATGATCAGTAAGACAGAGTTTCAGGTTGCCTCTGATGATCCTCGACATTACCGAGAATGTATACTTATCCTGATCTAACAGCTTATAGTCT
This sequence comes from Oscillospiraceae bacterium, assembly GCA_902764825.1. Lineage (GTDB taxonomy): Bacteria > Bacillota > Clostridia > Saccharofermentanales > Saccharofermentanaceae > Saccharofermentans. The sequence goes on along the minus strand of CACWXL010000003.1, from coordinate 183,735 downwards.
CTCTCGTCTGCAAAGTTATCCATACTTATACCTCACGCGTTCCACTTATAAAGTCCTGCATAGATTCCGTTCTTAGCCATGAGTTCATCATGGGTGCCGCTCTCTTCAATTCCGTTCTCGGTAAGAACAAGAATGCGCTCTGCATTTCTTACTGTAGACAAGCGGTGTGCGATTACGATGGTAGTCCTGTTTTTCGCGAGCTTCTCCAAAGATTCCTTTACGATATTCTCGCTCTCGTTATCCAAAGCACTTGTTGCTTCATCGAAGATAAGGATAGGAGGGTTCTTCAGGAACACTCTCGCAATAGAGAGCCTTTGCTTCTGGCCGCCGGAGAGTTTGATGCCGCGCTGTCCGATATCGGTATCGTAACCATTCGGGAGTTCCATGATGAAGTCGTGCGCATTCGCAAGCTTGGCCGCTTCGATTATCTCTTCTCTGGTTGCGCCGGGTCTTCCATAGCTGATATTCTCGATTACCGTGCCTGCGAAAAGATATACATCCTGCTGCACGATACCAATGTGATCCCTGAGGCTCTTGAGCTTGATGTCACGGATGTCCGTGCCGTCGATCTTAATGGATCCGTTCGTTACATCGTAAAATCTCGGAATGAGGCTGCACAAAGTTGTCTTGCCGCCGCCTGAAGATCCGACCAATGCGACATAAGAACCTGCTTCGATATCAAGATTGATGTGACGAAGGACTCTGTGCGCACCGTCCTTGTATTTGAACGATACATCTTCAAAAAGGATGTCGCCTTTGACATCGGTCATCTCGACAGCACCTTCCTTGTCCTTGATGTCAGGTTCGATATTAAGGATCTCGGTAAATCTCTCAAAACCCGTATAACCGTTCTGGAACTGCTCAGTAAAATCCACTATTACTCTGATGGGTTCAGTGAACGTATTTATGTAAAGCAGGAATGCGATAAAATCAGGGATCTCAACCAGACCTTCAGAGATAAGTATCGCACCCGTAATGATGACGGCGATATTGACCAGAAGGATAAATGCGGTCATGCCGGACTGGAACAGGCCAAGATAAAGATAGCTGTTCTTCTTGGTCTTCAGGAAAGCGTCGTTGCCTTCCTTGAACTTCCCTATCTCAATATCTTCATTTGCAAACGACTTAACGACTCTGATGCCGGACAAGTTGTCTTCAGCTCTGGAATTGATCTCGGCGACCTTCTTCCTGTTCTCCTTAAACGCCCTTCTCATCCTCTTGTTAAGGAAGAAAACGAATATGAACATAAAAGGAAGCATTATGAATGCAGCCGCGGTAAGGTGCTTACTTATTCCCATCAGGATGATGAACGCACCGACTATCTTAATGAGCGATATGACTATATTCTCCGGTCCGTGATGGAGAAGCTCGGTAATATCAAAAAGATCATTAGTGATCCTGCTCATGAGCTGTCCGACCTTCTGGTCGTCAAAGAACGAGAACGACAGCTTCTGATAGTGTTCGAAGATCTCAGCGCGCATGTTGTATTCCATCTTCGCGCCCATGACATGTCCGATGTTCGTGATATAGAAATTGGACAGGAACTGCACGATAACCAGCACCACCAGAAGGATACCGAGACTTATGATCCTCTCCTTCGCGCCTTCCTGCATGTAGACCACATCAGAAGTTATATAACGGACTATGAGCGGTACTGCCAGGGCTATCGCAGAAGCCACAACAGCAAAGAACATATCCAGAAGGAATGTTCCTATGTAAGGCTTATAGTAGCTTATGAGTTTTCTAAGGTTCTTAAGCATTCCGGTCTCCCCTGATCAAGTAATTCCGAACATTATACCCTTATTCTATGATTCCGCCATGGAAATGGCACTCATAGATAACATTACCCTTGAAACTGATGGTCTCATAACCCTGAAACCATTCGAAAGTGCCTGTGACATCGCACTTAAATGTATAATCACCGTTCGTGTATGAATCAGGTCCTCTGAAAGGCTTATCGGCAGGGACATTCAGCAAAGCCTCCTTCAGGAAATCTCCGCTGAAGTTATCGCCCGTAACTCTTCCAACGTAATTCATGCTCCAATAAGGCTTATCCGATATCCACAATGCTTCCTCTCCGGCAAACTTATTGCCGCCTAAGTAGGTATCGTAATACATCAGGTCATCTTCACGGTATATAAGATCATGGGATCCGGGTCTGGAGGATTCAGTCTCCGCGCCCTTGCCTGCATAAGTTGCCTTCTTTGCCCTGATAAGAAAATCGATTATCCTGTTATCCATCTTGCTCCTCCTGTCGTATATATCCCTTCTGTTCCCAACTTGATTGGATAATACTAACACAAGTGCCGCCCCGTTAATGGGACAACTTATCGATTGCGGAAGAATAGTCCTTATCTATCAGGATGACATTCTCACCTGCAGATTCAAAACCATTGATATATTTCAGATTCTCTGCCTTTATCCATTCGAGAGATAAATATGTATCATCCAATCTCTTCTCAACATCTGAGGCGTGATCTTTTATGACCTCGAAATTTGAATCGATGTATTCTTCCGTCAGCGCAAGACAGATAAACCTGATATTCTTGAGATACTCTTCATCAAGATCCTTCCTCCAGTTGAAAGGAATATAGCAGCCTTCGATGATCAGATTCTGGCAGTTCTCTATCGCTGTCTTTATCATCTCTCTGGCAACAGGCCAAAGATAATCCGTAAGCTTGTCATCGTCTTCAGGTGTAAGGTCCGTATTGCCGCTTCTGATAAGGCCCATCTTAAGATGGTCGATCGATATGTACGGATAATGATGTTTCTCTAAAAGTTTCTGCGCCAGGACAGTCTTTCCGGTATGGGAAGCTCCGGTTATAAGGATTACCATCTTTTTTCCTCTCAGCAACGATTATTCTATGGTCATTTTAACACAGGTCAATCCACAATATTTTAGCGTCTGTTGCTGAGTGCAAACGGAATAACATCTGTGATAACATAAGACCATCAGGGAGAATGGGAATCATGAATATTAAACAACTCGAAGCCGAGATCGAGACATGGGGACTCGACAAAAGGAACATCAACATAGGTGAGCGTGGCGCCTACGATGAATGTTTTAATCTAATCCGTCGTAAGGACGGCACATGGGAAATGTTTTACGGCGAACACGGACAGAAAACAAACCCGCAGGTATTCGGGAATGAAGAGGCCGCTTGCGATGCATTCTATCAGCTTCTTAAGAAGAATCTTCACGGCACAAAGCTCGCTGATAAGCCGAAATACTGGAAGGGTTATCAAAAACATGCCACCCGCTTTCAGCTCAATTTCATAACCGGAATATTCATCTTCTGTGTTTTGATTGGTTTATTCTTTATCGGATACCAGATCTACACCGGTGATTTCGGCTTGATGTTCTGGATCTGGGCAGGCTGGATAATCGTCTTCGGATTCCTTACATACTGCTCTCTGAATGAAAGGCGTTCCGAGAAGTTTGAATTTTATGGACAGATGTTAATCCAGATTGTTTGCATATTGCTTGGCGTCGCGCTCATGATAATACTACCTGCTGTTGCAATATCTCAATACATCTCAGGTGAAACCGATCTATATGGTCTTATCGTGATGATCGCGATCTCACCTTGTTCCATTGTGTGGATCTATTTCTGTGCAAGAGCGCTCAAAAAAGAGTATGGAGGATACTTCAAATATCATTTTAAGAAGATAAAGGCCAAAGTAAAAGGATCTGAGGATCCGGAAGATACTAGCCGTTCAGAAGATAATCTTTGACCTTCATTAAAACAGACATATTCTCTTCAGTATAAGGCTTGAATATTATGCCGGTATGTCCGTCTTTGCCGTATTCGAAAAGCCTGTGTTCAACCTCTTTTTCCTTGAGCACGCGGTCAAAGTAATACGTCATCTTCTTCAGGACATCCTTTGAATTCGTAAGAAGAGCTGCCTTAGGGAGTCTTTTTATGTACTCGTTGTTCTCTGCTGTCAGATACTTATATCTTTTATCCTGCTTATACCCCTTGGGGAAGATCATCTTACGCATTCCCCAATAAGCTATGCTGCTCTTATAGAAATGCATAAGTCCGCAATCGGTAATAAGACCTTTGTATCTGTAACTGCGCTCCTGAAGGCCGAAATCGGCTCTCATCTCAGCAGATTCGCTTAGCATACACTCTGTAAACGCCAGAACGCCGCCTGATGAGTGTCCGGCGATATAAATCATGTCCGTATCTCCTTCATACTCTCCTGCGTGTTCTAACGCAAATCTGACGTCTTTATCGATATCTTCGATCTGATCGAAAACTGTCCACTCGGGATATGCCAGTCTGACGTTAAGTTCGAAAACAACAAACCCCAGCTTTGCCATGTAATTTCCAAAGAGCCTGTTCATAGCCTTGTCTTCGGAAATAAAACCGCCGCCGTGGATATCGATGAGGATAGGCTTTTTCGAGCCGTCCTTACGCAGATAGATATCCATCTTATGAGCAGGATCATTATCGTCGATATAGCTGACGTCTTTTATCTCAGTTACTTCTTTGGGAAGGCGCGCAAGATCCAGCTTGCCGACATCGGTCTTAAGTGCTATCTCTCCGGACTTCTTCATTATCCAGTTGATCATCTGTCAGTCCTTCTCCGAAGATCCTTTTCCTTTGGAAAGCTTATAAAGTTCTTCTGCTGCGATCCTTGTCTTTGCAACGATATCGCCTTCCTTAGGGAAACAGAAATACAGACAGTCGTTGGTTCCGATAGATACGATATCGCCTATCTCGTACCAGTAATAATCGGAGTTGACGCTGTATGAAGCATTAGGTGACTGCTCGTAATGGAGCTTGCCGTCACAGCCGTCAAGCACAAAACCGTTTGCATCGTGGTGGAGCGTTCCGGTTCCAACCATATACAGCGCCTTGGAATCTTTAAGTATCGCTATGTCGCAGGGAACATCGAGCTTATAAGTTCCATTTTCCAGTTCTTCCTTAAACTGCTCGCGCTCCCATGCGAACCAATCAGGTACATGAGTAAACTTCGGTTCGACATTGATGCCTTTAAGCCTGCCCAATGTATCAAGCTCATATGTGGCTCCGCACTTTTTGCACTTTAATGTGATGCCGGAGCCTTCTGTCTCACCTTCGGTCATGCAGTGCGGACACTTATAAAGGATCCTGTTAAGACCATCTGCCCTGAAAGGCTCATCTATCTCGATCTTGTTATCCTGCTGCCACTTGAAGTAATCGAAAGTGAACGCTTCATCAAGGACTTCGTCAATCTGCCTTACCTTCGTATTTGCGAGTTCTTCAGGTGTGAAGAGGCACTTCATCTCACAGGTTACCTTAACGTCTCTTTTCTGGAGATTGTTATAAAGAGGATCTCTTGTAAACGCACCGTAAGTCGTGATCATGACGACCGGGTATTTGAGTTTCTTAAGGAGCACGCCCATTCTTCTGGGGATCTTTGTGCCGGTGCCGTCCAATGAATAGCCGGCCTCCGGATACATAAGGACGCTCGCCTTGTTGACGCTAAGAGCATAATCCATGTCAGTGATAAGAGACATATCGGATACAAACTTTCTTGTCGGGATGCATCCCAAAGATCTCATCAGACCCTCTTTGCCGACAAGCGCATCAGATGTGCAGACAATGCTGAAAGGCCTTCCCTTGAGCACTTCAAAGGCTATGGCAAGATCCGTAAAGCTGCAATGGTTCATCAGTATCATCCAGGGACCGTCGCCGGCTCTTTCCATGTCAACTTTCGTGCAGGTAAATCCGACCTTCTTAAGCTCACCCTTAAGGCCTGTGCGCGCTATAAAAGCAAGGAGCTTTGAAGGCTTCTTCGGCTTCTTGTGCTCCCAGGATGGGAGCTTCATTACTTCGTCATAGGATAGGGTTTTGGTCTTGATCTTCATTCTAAACTCTCAGTATTATTCTCATCTTTGATTTGTTCCGGCTTCTTCTTCTCTTTTCGAAATGCCCAATATTTATTCATGACAAAATTCAATGGAACCGAAATAATCAAACTTATAAAGGGCGCTATAACCTTAGATATTCCGATAACATCTACAAATATATACAGGAGAATATTGTGTAAAACAATACCTGTTGCCGCATAAGACAGATATGTCTTCAAAAGGCTTTTAAGTATATTTCGCTTCCCTGAACCATCAGTGAATACAAGTTTATTATTCCAATAAAATGACCATAGGACGCTTAAGATAAAGCCCAATACACTTCCAATAATGTAATCGAAAGAGATGTTGTACGGAGCCAACAGGAAAACAACCAAGATATAGATTCCATAACTGACGAGAGTATTTGTCACGCCTACAAGTCCGAATTTTACGAACTGCGCAAGCCACTCTATCTTGGCATCTGAAAGCTTAATATGAAGTATCCCTAATATCTTTTCGATGAACTTCTTCACTGCGGTTTCCACTCCAGATACTGACGGATCTGTTTATCCATGACATTTAGAGTATTGCCGTCCTTAAGATATTCAACTGTCCATTCGATGATCTTATCCATCTCGGTATCGATATGCCATCGGTTATGAATATTAAGTTCGGCATGTATCTTTGAACTGTCAAGCTTAAGGAAGCCTGCTTCATGCGGACCGCCATCAGACTTATTAACCCATGACGCTTCCTGAAGTCCGTTCGATTTTGCAATCTCGTTCCACTTACTGCAGAAGAGGTCAACAAGCATTCCGGTCGTAACACAATCACCATCATCAGGGCCAATGTTATAGCTGTCGGCTTTGGATATATCGTTGTACTGCTCAGCTGCAACTGTAAGATAACCTACGACCGGTTCTAATACGTGCTGATATGGACGTGTCGAGTAAGGATTTCTTACTATTATCTGCTCGCCCTTCTGAACGGCGCGGATGCAGTCAGGAATGATCCTGTCAGTAGCAAAATCTCCTCCGCCCAAAACATTTCCTGCACGGCAAGTTGATATAGCTACTTTTCTGCCGTCCTTCATGACTCCTGTCTCTCCGCCGAAGAAAGAATTCTTATAGCAGCTTGTTACCAGTTCAGAACAGGATTTGGAATTGGAGTAAGGATCAAAACCATTAAGGATATCATCCTCTTTGTATCCTCTCTCCCACTCGAAATTACGGTATACCTTATCTGTTGTAACGTTTACAAAAGACTTTACCGACTCAGTAATGCGGACACATTCAAGAACATTAACAGTCCCCATCACGTTTACATCATAGGTATACACAGGATTCTTGTAAGATTCACGTACGAGGGGCTGAGCAGCCATATGAATAACGATATCCGGCTGAACTTCCGAGAATACCTTCTTCAAATGATCCAGATTTCTTACATCACCTTCATAAGAATGGATCCTGCTTGCCATATTGCTTATTTCAAATAAACTTGGCTCTGTCGGCGGATTTAATGCATAACCATAGACATTCGCACCAAGGTTTACCAGCACTTCACACATCCAGGTGCCTTTAAAGCCTGTATGGCCGGTAATAAGAACTCTTTTTCCGTGGTAAAAATCATTAATCATAATTTGTATCCATTAGTTTTTAAATCAGAAATGTTATGTGAATCTTGAAACTTTGAATTAATAAGCATATAAACACTAATTAACTCAAAAACGCTTTCCTTTCATAGCGCATAGCTAACTGTTATATTATAATAACATAAAATAATTGTGATAAATGGTGTTTTGCGCAAATGAAGGAACGTCTTACTCTCCTACTAAAAAACGACAAAAAGAAAGCATATGAATATTTCTTTATCATATGCGTTTTATCTTATGCACTCTTTACTGTACTTGATCTTTTGATTGTCGGAAAAAGCGCTTTGCAATGGTCTTTACTTTGGGACGGCGAGGATTTTATTGCCGATTTTACAAATGTTATAGGTTATTCTGCCGAAAGAGATCCATATAATCACACTCTGGTATATGGACTTGGCGAAAAAGCATATCCTCCGCTTCAATATGTGGTTACATATTTCTTGTCAAGAAGCATATTTAATAAGCAACACTACTATAACATAAGAAACTATACCAGTATGCATGCAGATACCAAGATAGCTATGATGTATATCTTACTTACCGTCATAACTGTAATACTATTGTACGAGTGTATCAGGACATATAAAAACGGTTCAAATTTTGTCAAAGCGTTTACTTCAATAGCTATTGTCTTATCATTCCCCATTATTTTCTCTTTGGAAAGAGGTAACTCCATTTTGGCGGTCCTGGTTTTCGTCCTTTTCTACATATGTTTTTACAAAGCAAATAATAAAGTATTAAGGGAATTATCGTTCGTTTCTCTGGCATTAGCGGCGGCGCTCAAACTCACGCCTGCTTTGTTAGGTGTTTTACTGTTATTGGAAAAAAGATGGAAAGAGGCAATTCGCACCATTATTTACGGAATACTATTCTTTTTCCTGCCCTTCCTGTTCTTCAAAGGCGGATTTAATAACATTCCGTTGTTTTTACGCAATCTCTCGATTCAGTTAGAAACATATAAGAACGAAGCCGGATGCACAATAAAAGGATATATTCTACACTACGCTTCTGACCTATCCACAATTAACATGGATTTGTTAAGCACTGTTTGTACGATTGTGACCGTCATAATATGCGCTTTTCTACTAGTAGCAACCTTCCTGTCTGACCGGAATTGTGAACGACTGCTTTACTTGTGCCTGACAACGATCATTTTACCTTCTCATTCCGGGACCTACTGTATTGTCTATCTCATTCCTGCAACAATCGCATTTCTTAACGAACCAAACAAAAAGCAATTAGATATACTTGTAATTATAGGAAGTTGTTTTTGCCTGTGCGAATTAGGTGGTGTGATTGGTTTTTCCCTTATAAACTTTCATAATGGTTTGTTGATTATTCTCTTATACTCAATAATGCAAGCTGTTACTACAATATTTACACACTTTAAATACAAGAACACAATCAGTAAGGAAAGCCCCGTTTCTTAGAAACGATTATATTTAATTACTAAGTTCATTTTGACAAATGATAAATTAAGAAATCGGCATCATACTCACATTCAAACGCGTACGGACATTCATAAAACCTGTATTCACCGGTTAATGGGTAGTCAGCATCATGGAAATATGGATATGCATAATAAAAATCATCTGTATACTTCCAAATATTATTACTGTCACCTACGTTGGTGATATTCGTCGGGAAAACCGAAAACTCGCGAATAACAGTAGCCGTTTCATCAGAGATATAATGCTTAGCATTTGGAAAATAATACGAGAAGATTCCCATCGAAAACTCTTGGTAATGTAAAAACACCAAATCCTCTTCATTAGCATTCGCAGTATAATCAGAAACCATTAACTGATACACATTATCATCGCGAAGCTTGTACATATGTATGCAATTCAAAGAGCAATTTATCAGACAAGCTGCGCTTAGTGAAATAATCACTATTCTCTTTCTAATCAACTCAGTAATCAGCACAGCTGCTACTAACAGAGCAGTACCGGAGAAAATGTAATAATATCTTGGTGCAGGAATTTTGAAACTATCTACTACGATCTGAAAGATCAGCAGAGAGATAAAAATCTCCGATAGCAGAAAGATTATTTTGCTGCGTTCTATATTTGTATTCTTTTTTAAAACAAATAGAATTACTGCTATTGCGAAAGTAATTATTAACAGGTTGCCGGCAATACAATATCCCCAATCAAATGAGCTGAAAGGTTTCACGAATACATTGATCAAACCAATAATGATATTTGAATTCAATTCATCAGCCCAAAAATGACTATGTACATTTTTAGTCTGCCTGATTAGCACTATCAACCAGGGCGCATAAGATATTGCTATTACTGCTCCACACAACAAATATCTAATGATTTGCTTATAATGCTTCTTGATAAGACAATCAACAATGCAAATCAGGTATATGCTGAAAGCAAAAACCAATGACACGTAATGGGTATAAACAGCAAGAACTGAAAACAAACAAAGAATCACATAGTTCCGCGGTTTATCTTCCACCTTTGTCAACAACGAATAGATAACAACAGCCGTCGAGAAAAAGTAAGCAAAGGTAGCCGGTCTTATATCAACTGTATACACATAATTTACGGTTGAAGTTGCATATAGCAGCGTGCAAAAAACAGATACTTTCTCTCCGAAAAGCCTCTTAACGGGAAACACTGCCAAGTAAAGCATTCCGACAAAAGAAAAATAGGAGAATAAGCGCAAAACCGGCAAAGAGTACCCAAACAATTCTGCAAACAACTTAAGGATCACCGAATAAAGAGGCGGACTATAATCCTCAGGAATAAGAGTCCACATTTCGTTAAACGGATGCCGGATTAAAAAATACTCATATGTCGAATCGTATGTGATGTTATTATTTAACAACGCAAAAATGTAAACAAAAAAGACAAATAGACACGATATAACAAATAACACTATCTGTCTCACAGTTAAATGTTTTGATAATCCGCATGATTCATTCGTCTTAGTAATCATCAACAGCCTTTTTTAAACCTTCGAAATACTCATATTTAAGATGCATGCCGCTGTCTGAAAGCCATGACATATTAGCTAATGTATCGGGCTCTCCGCCTTCTCTATCCTCATATGCACCAAACACCAATTCAGATTCGGAATTACACTGGTCTTTTAAGAATTCAACTATTTCTCTAATCGAATGGTTTTCACCTGTTCCAACAGGTAAAAGCTTATAACAACCGGTCACATTTACTTTTGATAAGACTATATTGGAAATAATGTCCAAAACATCTTCCACACGAATTAAGTCTCGTTTCTGTTTTCCGGATGTCAGAAGAACTCTTTCGTTGTTTTTCAGTTTCTGAATTGTACTTTTAATAAACCTTGAATTAGGCTCAAAATCTCCGCCATAAAACATTTCCAACTTGAGATCGTAAAAATTTATCTCAGACCTTTGGCTGAAAAACTTGCCCATCTCGGACAGTTTTGATTTAGTGAAACTATACACATTAAAATCATCAGGTAAACCGGTACCGATCGTAGCAAAATTTGCAACGTTATATTTCATCGCAAGATTCAATATGCTTAACGGAAATATCAAATTAGACTGAAACATGTCTTCATACAAACTGTCATTCTGATTATATGTACAGACTCCGTTTATGATCCAATCTATCTTATTGGTTTTCAGTACCAGTTCTATTTGCTCATTACTGCTTATTATGAATTTAACAGGCAAATGGCAGATCCGACTCAGATCCGAAGTTTGTCTTACTACACAATAAACATCATGGCCGTCTGAGACCAATCGTTTGACAATGTTTCCGCCCAGGTACCCGGTACTGCCTAATACGATAATCTTCATTTTTTTGCAGCTCTCTGAATCTTTTTTAATTTCTTTATCGTGCCAATGTAAGAGAGAATAAAACGGAATAAATCTCTCTTGGATTCTCCATACATTCTCTTATTAAAAACAATAGGTATCTCTTTGATATTGAGGCTCTTGTTAAGATTAGCCTTGATCAATATTTCTTCAACTACATCGAAGTTTTCACACTGAAGATTCAATCCTTTTACTATTTCGGATTTATATATTCTGAAACTATCCGAAACATCAGATACATTGAGCCTGAAGAACAGTCTATATGAAATATTCAAAACATATGACATAAACACCAAAATGAACGGGTTGTCAGTTTTTCCACCCTTGATGTATCTCGACCCAATAACAATATCATAATTACCATTCTGCATCGTTTTATAAAGCTTAACGCAATCTTCTGGAGCGTGAGATCCGTCTGCATCCATGATTATTATCATATTGCCTTGAGCCTTAGAAAAGATAGTCCTTATGGCATCTCCATAGTTGTTTCCACCCTCTCTCTGCATATATCTGACTGTAACTATTTCTGCAGAAGAGGAAAATCTAGAACAGACGTCGCAAGTATTATCCATAGGTTCCCTGGTATCCATCAGGATAATCTCTGCCTCAATATCTGCTTCGTTAAGACATTGCTTTAATCTCGGAAGTAAGACTTCCAAATTCTCGGCTTCTTTATAACATGGAATACATACACTCAGCATGAAGAGTTTTCTTCCCAATCCAACATACGGCTGATTCCTTCATCAGCACTTACTTTCGGCTCCCAGCCGATATCGTTTTTAACCTTGGAAATATCAGCTACAAACACTTTCTGGTCACTAATTCTCGGCGCTAAATTCGTATATTTCATCTGTATTCCCAATTTAGCATTAAGAATATCGAATAATTCAAGTAGCGATAACGACTGAGCTATTCCACCACCGATATTATATGCCTTGCCACTCATTATTTCAGAATTAGCTGCTGCAGAATAATAGAGCGAAACCATATCATCAGCAAATAATACATCTCTTACTTGCTTGCCGTTACCTGATATGGTAAATGGTTCCGTATTGCTATCGGATTTCAATTCAAGCGCCTTCTTGCAAAACCATCCAATCCATCCCTGGTCGTATGTCGAAAACTGTCTTCCGCCGTACATAGAAGAATGTCTGAACACAATTGTCTTTAAGCCAAATATCCTATGATAATCAAGCATATACTGGTCAGCAGCACCCTTGGAACAGCCATACGGAGAATGAAAATCCAAAGGAACACGCTCATCAAAACCATTAGGATACTCTTCACATATATATCGCTTTTCACCTTCAATATAATGATACTGCTCGAGATCACCATAAACCTTATTTGTAGAAGAAAAAATCACTGTAGTCTTAGGCGAATATTTTCTAACACCTTCCAACACGTGGATCGTACCCATTACGTTTGTCTGAAAGTCTTTGTACGGATACTCAATAGATGTTGTCATAGCAACTTGACCGGCTAACTGAAAAATCGCATCAAATTGTTCAGAAGCAATAACTCTTTCAACATCTTCCTTGTTTCTTGTATCGCCGTGAATAAATGAGAATTCACCTAATGAATTAAGCCATTCGAGGTTGCTGCTGGAACCGAATCGCGATAAATTGTCTATGACCGTCACACTATGACCGTTCTTAATTCCATAAGCAGCCAAATTGCTGCCTAAAAAACCACATCCGCCAGTAATAAGTATTTTCATAATAATAGCCCCTCTTAATAATTAAATAATTATACCACAATTAAATATTTTTTATTGTTTTGCCATGCTTTAACAACCGTGTTCAGTACACTTAAGAAATCGGTGTTGCCAATACATATTGAACTGTTTTCTCAATGCCTTCTTCGAAATCTACAGCCGGTACAAAACCAGTATCTTCCGTTAATTCTGATATATCTGCACAAAGATACATGACCTGCTTATCAGAATACGGGATTGCACCAAGTACAGGATGGACGGCAGGATTCACCTTCAGATCCATAACATTGATGTAGTCCATAAGTTTTCTTGTCTTGCCGCTGCCGATAACATAGATCTTATTGCCTATGCCTTTTTGAGCAATCAGATACATGGCCTTTGCTGCGTCTTCAGAGAAAAGATAATCCCACTCCTGTTCTCCCTTGGTAAACAGCGATTCTTCACCTTTGATCATTTTTCTAAGTGATGAGATAACCATGGTCTTCTCACCGTCAAAAGGGCCATATACGCTCAAAATGCGTGTCCAGATATGCTTTATTCCAAGCTGTCCGCAGAGAATTCTCGTAAGCTGTCCAGCACAAAGCTTAGCGATGCCGTATCCGTTCTCAGGAAATGCAGGAGTATCAGGCTTAAGAGAACCCTCGACCCTGCCATATTCAGCCTGCGAACCGGCACCGATAAAGGTTTTACATCCGAAGAAACCGGCAAGCTTCACGGCAGATAAAGCATATCTGATATTAAGACTCTGGCTGTCAGTATCGTTTCTGGAAGCACCAGTCGTTGATTCCCATGCGAAGTGATAGAAAACATCGTAAGAAACATCAGGTGATACAGCTTCTTTTATGTATTCTTCGTAATCACAAAGGCTCAGCTCAAGCACTGAAACTTTGCTGTCCTGAGGGAGCGTTTTGATGCGCGAAGAACCCTTCCTGCATATAGCCAGGACTTCGTCTCCGTTCTTTATGCACTGCTCAATCAATGCATGTCCGATCGCGCCCGTGGGGCCTGTGATTACAACTCTCATTTCTTTTCTTCCTCAAAATTGATACGTTCTTCTTCAACTACGAGAGGACGGTGAATTACACGCGTGTTGATGTTAAGGATGTATTCGCCGACAAGACCGATGAAGAAGATCTGCAAACCGCCAAGGAGGAATACACCGATGACGACAGGCGCAGAACCTGCTTCAAATCCGTACCAGTCAACGAGTTTCATTACAAGATATACCAACGCGATTATGATGCTGACAAACGAACAGAATAAACCGAAGAATGTCGCAAGTCTCAACGCGATCTTGGTATAGGAAGTGATCGACAACATAGCTGCATCGTAGAGCGTGTAGAAGTTGTTGTGTGTCTTTCCTGCTCTTCTCTTCGGCTGCTCATACTCGACCTGGATCATGTTGAATCCTGCGCCGTACTCAGCAACGATTCCTCTTACGAACGGGATCGGATCATCAAGTTCTCTGAGGAGCGAGATGAATGTTTTATCGTAAAGGCCGAAACCAGTAAAATGCTCGATCATCTTTACAGTGGACATTTTGCGGATCATTCTGTAATAAACGGTTCTTAAGAAACGGATAAAAGGATTCTCTTTGCTCGTTGATTTAACAGCACTTACGATCCTGTGACCCTCTTCCCACTTCTTAACAAAAACGGGGATCATCTCTACGGGATCCTGGAAGTCACAGCACATTGTGATGACGCAGTCGCCGGTGCACTGGCACATACCGTGGAAAGGCGAATTGAACTGACCGAAGTTAGTGACGTTGAAGATAGCCTTGATCTTCTTATTTGCCGCACAAATCTGACGCAGCTTATCTCTCGTTCCGTCAGTTGATGCGTTGTCAATAAAGACCAGTTCATAATCATATTCGCTGAGCTGGTTTTCAAGAACATCAACTACTGCTTCACTGATCGGAATAACGTTTTCCGTCTCGTTGTAGCATGGGATCATTACGCTGATTTTCTTCATACACTTACCCTCGATCACTTTGAATAATAGCTGTCTGTTAAGAATTCTATCTTTATCTCTTTGTGTTTATTCTTGATGTCATTAAACATATCTTTAATTTCTTCATTGAGTTCATTCCACTCCATTCCAGGATTAATAGTAGGCAGGAACTTGTCAGCATAACTCTCGTTATACGAACTCTTGAAGCCATCAAAACCTGCTATGTATATTTCTTTCACATCAAGCTTAGATAGCAGTCTCAGACAGCAGATAACTGCATTGTCAAAGTGTTTCCAGCCTCTCTTGATTGCTTTCTCATAGTTAACAACATACTCAGAATCGTCCGGTTTATTCTTAACGCTCGAAAGCAGGATCTTATCTACGCTCTTGAACATATCCGTCTTTGTTTCCTTCGCATAGGAATAACGCGCATAGTTAGTTAAGAACAAATAATCATAGATGCTCTTATATTCGTCCAGGAGAGCGTTAACAGCGATCACAACAGTATTGCTCCTGTCAGAATCAATAAAGGCCTTTATTCTATCTACTTCCATCAGAGAAGATTTTCCAGGAGCAACCAACACCAGCTTTTTACCGTTTAACAGCTGTGATAAATATGCACAAGTTTCACTGTCATCAACCTTGCGGCTCTGATTCTCAATGAACTTGCTCTCAAGCAGATCATAGTCATACTTCAATCTGTCAGAAGGAGAAAGCGAATCGATTATGCTTCTCATATCCTTGGCAGATGTTCGATGGTTGTTGGTTAAATACGCAATGTTATTAACATGACAACAATACATGCCGGCTATGCAGTATTCGGTGGAATAACCCCACTTATAACTCGCCTCAAAGTGTTTCATGTAAATATCTATCGCATCCATTACAGAATCGATGTCATACTTACCATTGAGCTTATTATTGATATAGTTAGCCATTAATTCGGTAGTGGCATTGCCTGCTCCCCTGCCCATTCCGCAAAGAGACGAATCAACAATTACGCCTCTCTTTTTATCCTTCAAAAGGTTTAAGAACTTGATCGCATTTGAAAATGCCAATTGCTGATTGTTGTGCGAGTGAAATCCCAAGGCAATATCATCATTTAAACGGCTGTCCAAAATGGCAACTATGCGCTCCAGATCATCTTCATACATTGCACCAAAAGTATCAACAACAGACAAAGACTTGGCGCCGGACTCATTTGTAACAGCTGCCAATTCATACAATTCCTCATCTGTATACCCCAGAGTATTAGCCGCCTGAAGACACAATCCGTATCCCTTCTTAATGACTTCTTTGCCTACAGCTATACCCTCTATAAACTTATTGCGAGGAAAGACTACGCGGATCGAATCAAACGAAGATCCGTCATATTGAGATAAATTGTTCAGATCATAACGATCCCAGTCGATCATGACAACATATTCACAACTGGATTTCTTTGAAGACAGGTAAGGATGAAGATCTGGAGCATCATGGAAAAATGTGCTTCCGGATTTATGTTCCTTATCCTTCAACCAGCCACATTCAATGATATCGATCTTTGCACTCTGCAGCCGCTTTATTATGCCTGTAATTGCAGAATCACCAAACATCGAATCTACGATGTAAGCACCATCTCTCAGCGTACAATCTAACATTTTAATCTCGCCCATAGTTCACTGCTCCAATTCAATTATTGAATACTTGTACAAGCCTAAAAGTGTCTCATCTGAATTCTCTAAAACTTCAATACCCGGAACATAATGTCCGATAATCTTTTCCCTGATGTAAGAAATCCTCCGTGCTATTCCGCCTGAGAAAATGATTCTCTCAACAGTATCAGGGTTAACTATATTATCTGCTGCCCAAATGAAATTATCTGCGACTTGATCATAGACAAGCTTTATCAGATTAGGGAAGGACAGATCATACTCACCAATATTATCTATCTTACCTTTAGTCCTGTTCTCTACCGGATTCTCAAAAAAGCTCATGCTGCACTGCATCTCATTTGGCAATGCCTGCTCAACAGAATTATTAAACACATCCCAGACCGCCGCGTCTTCAACTTCAACATTGAAAGAACGAAGCGTATCCTTAATGAAACGGAAATACACATTCAAGGCTCTTCCCGATGGCAAATGCGGTATTCTCTTCAGATATGAACCGCCAAAAAACGGTAATATCTGATAATCTTTCGAAAAAGACGGAGAGTCAGAAATAATACTTACCTGTGCACCAGTACCAAGATTAAATGAAATATCTGTCGGGTTCTCAATGCCTGCGCCTAACAATGCTGCCTGATAATCTCCGATTGCAGGGAAAATATTATACTTAACGCCATCAACAACTGCAGCCAAAACCCTGTTACCGACAGTCGGGAAAACAATGCAATCATTATACAAGCCGGTAAGCTTTTCATTCCAATTCTTTTCAACCAGATCATAAAGTCCGGTAGCAGCCGCATTCGACTCAGAACAAACACACTCTTCGCCAAATATCCGTTTAATGATGTAATCACCCAGCGTGTAAAAATACAGCTTCTTGCCGCTGAGTTTTCCTGAACGCAAAAGATACAGGAGATTACTCGAAGGTAATCCGGCACGCAAATTCATTCCGGTATTGGTTATAGCCGTGCCAAACTCTTCTCCGGACAATATATCCACCGAACTCAGATCATCAATCTTTATACTGCCAAACTCTTTTTGCCATGAGACATATCCGGTATACGGAGTACCATCTTCATATGCCAGGATAAAACCATGCATCTCATTTGATATGCAGATATTGATTTCTTTCTCATCATTCAAGAAATGATCAATTACTGCTTTGACACCTTTAATGATGTTTTCCACTTTGTCTGTATAGAAAACATCATTAACACTGCTTTCTGAAGGGGTAGAAAAATCCTTTCTATCCGCGATCTTTCCTTCAGAAAACAATGCGCCTTTTATAAAGCTGGCACCACAATCAATTGAGATAGTATTCATGTGTCTCCTTTAAGTAATCTTCAAACAAAGACTCAAAACCGTCATCGATGGCCTTGGGATAAACGATCAGATTGCTCTCTGAATTCAACAAAGCCAGGTAAATAGTACTGTCCTTAACCTTTTTGTCAGTCTTAATAATACTGAACAATGCCTTAGGATCATCTATCTGGATCTCACTCTGAATAAAGGAATCCTTGATCAGCTTCTTAATGTCCAAATAGTATTCTTTGCTGATCAGACCTTCCTTATAGGCAATGTAATTGACTACATCAATACCCCAGATTACGCCTTTACCATGCGGGATCAGATTGTGGGTATAACTTTCCAGAGCATGACCGAAAGTATGACCATAATTCAATACTCTTCTCAGATCATGCTCAAATTCATCTTCTTCAATTATCTCTTTCTTAACATAAAGGCCGCGATAGATGTATTCGACTATATTGTCACAAGGAATGTATGACGATTCATTTTTCAGATCGCTATAGAAATCCTTGTACCTGGTCAATGAGAACTTTAACAATTCACCCCAACCATTCAGATAATCATCGTGTGACAGAGTTCCCAGGAAACAAGGATCGATAATGATCTTCTTAGGGGGATAGAAAACACCGATCTGATTCTTAAAGCCATTAAAATTGATGCCGCACTTTCCGCCAATGCAGGAGTCACACATTGACAATAACGTTGTCGGGAAAAAGTACCACTCAATATTTCTTAAGTACAGATTAGCTGCAATAGTAGTTACATCTTGTGTGATGCCGCCGCCAAAGCAGCAAACCTTCCAGTTTTTCTTCAGCTTAATACTCTGCCAGAACTTCATGATATCCAGAACGGTATCCATGTTTTTCTTGCTTTCAACGGCATCCATAAAAAATACCAGACTCAGATCAATATCACTGAATTTATCCTTGTATAACTCATAGACGTTTTTGTCTATGACATATACGAATTTCTCTTCCATCGAATTCATCTTTTTCTGAAAATCCGATGTGAATTCGACTTCGTAATCATACAAGCTCGATTTGATGTAAATTATGTTTTCCATGTTGCATCCTCTCCTTTACCTGCAAAGAAATCCACCATCAACATAAAGGCTTTGCCCGGTTATGCTCTTGTTCAGATCAGAGCACAAAAAACCGACTGCATCAGCGATTTCAGTTGTTTCCTGGAATCTCCCCGTAGGAATATTACTTTCTATTTTTCTTATCTCTTCTTCAGACAGGTTTTTCCTTGTCATATCGGTCATGACATAACCGGGAGCCACGCAATTGACTAAGATGTTGTACGGAGCCAATTCAAGTGCCAGCGTTCTTGTTAATCCCAAAAGCGCTGTCTTGGTCGTACTGTAAGCAATGCGGTTTTCCCTTGACACAGCCGAATATAGTGAGCTGATAAAAACTACTCTGCCAAATTGTTTCTCTTTCATCCTTGCTGCATTGGATTTAATAATCTTTACTGCCGAAAGAAGATTGACGTTAAACGCTTCAAGCATGATCTCATCCGTAACATCTTCTATTCCTGACAAAGTATTTATTCCGGCACAATGAATACATACATCGAAATCAGGTTTTGCAGAATTCAGATATTCATCCACAGAAGCTAGATCAGATAAATCCAACTCAGATCTTGAAGGAGCGATCACTTTCGCACCTCTGGTCTCAAAATACGTCTTGATTTCTAGACCAATACCACGGGATGCGCCGGTTATGAAAACTGTCTTATTTGTATAGTCGTTCATTTTGCACCTCGTTATCTCACAAGAGGAATGATCATTATCTTTTCCAACTCTTCGCGATTCAAGAAAGGAGCCATGTCTTCCATCGGAGGAGAGACTAGTGTTCCATCCGCTAATCTCTGTGCTGACGGTTTGGGTTCGAAAGGCTGATTTACATCAACGAAGATTTCCATCATGGCAAAGAAACTTTCTCCCAAGAATTCCTTTAATACAGGATTAAAGGAATCATTGTCATTAGAGCTGTAGTACGGGATGCCATAAGCCTCAGCGATTTTCTTCATATCCGGGAAACTTAAGTCGTTGGATTCAGGACCTATACCGACTTTCTTAAACTCAGGGAACAGGTTGTTCTGAGTAAGTCTCATGGAATGATAACCTGAGTTGTTGATTACTATGATCTTAACAGGCAATTTATGGAAAACTATTGTCTGTAATTCCTGCAGATTCATCTGTATGCTTCCGTCACCAGCCAGACAGATCACTTCACCTTTTCCACTTGCAAATGAAACGCCGATCGATGCAGGCAGGTCATATCCCATGCTGGCACAACCGCTGTTGATAATAAACCTCTGTCCCGGTTTCAATTTCAGAGCATTGGCACCAACTACACACGCTGTTCCATTAGCAGATACTATGCACGTGTCAGGCTTAAGCTCATCGCTTAATTCATCCATAAAACGATACGGATTGATCAGACCCGGCTTATAATGTCTGTTCTTATCAACAACCGGATAATCATTTTTCCACTTGTTGCAAACAGTTATCCATTCACTGTTCTTATATGTAATGTCTTCGTCTGTATCCAGCAGTTTGTTAAGGAATACTTTCAGATCACATTTAACAGGAAGTTCGATATGCGCTCTGCTCTCAGAAATCTCAACAGAATCATTGTAGACCATTACAACAAAAGCAGCTCTAGCCCAGGTTTCAGGCGTATAACCGACCTGCCTTACTCCTAATCTGTTGCCAAGGACCAATAGGAAATCACTGTTCTGAACAGCCCAGTTTCCATATCGGTTTCCTACATCACCGGCTCTTCCGACATATAACGGATGATCATCTTCAAGGATATCTATACCATCAAAGCTGGTAACAACAGGAACATTCAGTTTTTCGATTACTTTTCGGAATAACTCATAACATCCGTTCGTTCTTATCTCAACGCCTGAATAAACAACCGGTCTCTGAGCTTCTTTGAGTTTTTCGATTATCAATGAAATGGTCTTATCAGAAATATTATTCTTGGAATAATTGATCATTTCATTCTCGTCGAACTCAAGTAATTCTTCAGTATCAACAATCGCACTCTGAACATTCTGAGGGATATCCAGCCAAACAGGTCCCTTCCTTCCGTTCATGCTCAGATACAGCGCTTTGTCCAAATGGTACTTAATCGTCAAAGGTTCTGTAACCATGACACTATACTTTGTCATGCTTGCTACAGTCTTAGTAATGTCGTACTCCTGATCGCCATATATCCTGAAAGGCATATAGGTGCTTCTTACTGTCATTGAATATTTGACCTGACCGGAAATAACAAGCATCGGAATGCTGTCCAGCCATGCACCCAAAACACCGGTAAGAGTATTAGTTCCTCCCGGACCTGTAGTACAACAAACCAAAGGCAGCTCGTTATTCTTACGGTAATAAGCCTCTGCGGCTATGGCGGCAGCCTGCTCATGCTGAACGAAGACATTCTTCATGCCTTCATTGTTTCCAAAAGAAACATTCAAATGCATCGCTCCGCCGCCGGGAACAGTAAAATTGGTTTTGATGTTCCTTTCGACCAAATATTGAGCTACATAATCCGATAATTTAATCTTCATAGACTTACCGCTTTCTTTATCGTCTCAGCCATATAATCGATCATTGCATCAGTCATTCCGGGATATACACCAACCCAGAAAGAATTCTCCATGATGTAATCGGTATTCTTAAGCTCACCGACAATGCGGTAACCTTTCTTTCCTTCGCGCATCTGGTTGAAGCAGGGATGCTTTGTAAGGTTGCCCGCAAAGAGCATTCTTGTCTGTACTCCCTTTGATTCGATGAACGGTACGACCTTTTTACGGTCGATTCCTTCCTTACATGTGATAAGGAATCCGAACCAGGAAGGATCTGAATTCTCACAAGGCTCGGGAAGGATTATTCCCTCAGTGCCCTTAAGGGCTTCATAGAACCTCTTGAAATTGTGCTTTCTTCTTTCAACAAAAGAAGGGAACTTTTTTATCTGAGCGCAGCCTACAGCTGCCTGCATATCTGTAGCTTTGAGGTTATATCCGAAATGAGAATATACATACTTGTGATCGTAGCCTTTCGGAAGCTCGCCGAACTGTCCGTCAAAGCGGTGTCCGCAAAGATTATCCTTACCGGAAGGGCAGGAACAGTCTCTTCCCCAATCCCTGAAAGATCTGGCGATCTTGTTGAGAAGCGGATCGTTTGTATATACCGCACCGCCTTCTCCCATCGTCATGTGATGAGGAGGATAGAATGAAGATGTTCCGATATCGCCTACGGTACCCGTAAGATATTTCTTGCCGTCAAGAACATATTCACTGCCCAATGCATCACAGTTATCTTCGATAAGCCAGAGATTGTGTTTGTCACAGAATTCCTTGACCGCTTTAAGATCGAAAGGATTTCCCAATGTATGTGCTATCATGACCACCTTGGTCTTATCGGAAAGCGCATCCTCCAGCCTGGTAACATCGATATTGTACTGAGGGATCGTAACGTCAACGAATACCGGGACAACGCCATACTGGATGGCAGGTGTAACCGTTGTAGGGAAACCAGCAGCTACAGTGATCATCTCATCACCGGGAAGGACCTGTCGCTCCTTCAAGAGAGGTGAAGTAAGCGTCATGAATGCAAGCAGATTTGCAGAAGAACCGGAGTTAACAAGACTTACAAAACGGATGCCCAGATACTTTGCAAACTCTTTTTCGAACTGCTCGGTATATCTTCCGCTCGTAAGCCAGAATTCCAGCGCGGAATCGACAAGGTTGGTCATCTCTTCACTGTCGTATACACGTGAAGCGTAGTTAATGCGGTCACCCGGAACGAATTCCTTCTTTTGTTCCTTGAAATCGTGATAGTACTGTTCAACCAGTTTCAGGATCTCTTCTCTTGCTTCTGCTTCGTTGTTCCAATTACTCATATTCTTACCTTCTTTTATAGTATTCGATTAGTTTTCCCAGCTCTTCCAAAGAGCAGTGCCGGTCTCCCACATCTTCTCAAGAATATCCTTCTCTCTTGCATTATCCATGCACTGCCAGAAACCTCTGTGGGTATAGGACATCAGTTGTCCTTCCTCTGCAAGCTTCGTAAGAGGATCCTTTTCGAAGATAGTGTCATCACCTTCGATATAATCGAATATCTCAGGCTGAAGGACCATGTAGCCTGCATTGATCATGGCACCGTCAGAAAGACTCTTCTCACGGAATGAACGTACTGAATTATTCTCAGCGATATCGAGAACACCTTTCTGCTGGTCAATAACAACAGCAGTTAATGTGGCGATCTTTCCATGGTTTTTATGGAATTCAACAAGCTTTTGAATATCGACATCGCAGACACCGTCACCGTATGTCAGCATGAAAGGCTCATTGCCGATATATTTCTGGATTCTCTTAACACGGCCACCCGTCATTGTGTCGTATCCGGTGTCACATACAGTGATCTTCCAGGGCTCAATGGCAGTATCATGAATCTGCATAACATTCTTTCCTTCTGAATAATCGAAGGTAACATCGCTGCAGCGGAGAAAGTAATCTGCGAACCACTGCTTTATCATGTGCTGTTTGTAACCGGCACAGATAACGAAATCGTTAAAACCATAATGCGAGTACTCTTTCATAATGTGCCAAAGGATAGGCTTGCCGCCGATCTCGATCATAGGCTTGGGCCTGAACTGGCTTTCCTCGGTAATACGGGTCCCTTTACCACCTGCTAAGATTACTACCTTCATGCGTTTATCCTTTCTTTCTTGCAAAATATTTAAAGAACAGCGTGTCATCGTAATTCAATGCAACGAAATTCGTTGGCGGCCATGCATCCTTTTCCTCATAAGGCACCGGATTATAATCCCTGTCAAGGGTTACAACCAGATCAGTAGACCGGTCATTAAAGCCTCTGTAATACACCCTGGCAAAACCTCTTGCCAGTTCAACGCCCGGAGTTACGGCACCGATCATCAGGCAGAAGGCAAGGATAATGTACAACAGATTTATCCTTGAGATCAGGCTCTCAAAACTTTCCTTGTGCTCCTTAGCTTTTGGATGTCTGGGTGTCACCGCTTTATTCGTTAGGAGATACTGATAGCAGAATACAAACAACATAAAGATCGCGGGGATCGAACCTCTCATCGTAAGATCCGAATTAATGCCTACATTAAACAGCGGGAATACAATAAGCTCGGCGAGCATGACATAGAACAGATAATTCTTCTTGAACGCTTTAGCGATCAGTATCGCAAATATGCCGAATTCAAACAGCATAAACAGAATGTACAATACATAATTCTCAAAGCACCATGTAGGTGGCAGGAATACTGCTTCTTCTGACTCATAATTACTCATCATGGTGTTAGCAGTCAGATAAGCTCCAACTATAGGGAAGATAAACAGTATCGAGCAGATATTAGGAATGGAGAAGACTTCTTTTGCAAATTTCACTCCCTCCTTAGCCTTAATCGTCTCCACCAGACGTTTTAATCCGAGTGCCACGCAGAAGATAAAGAAACCGATGAACGGGAACGGACCGCAGAATAAACATGCCATTCCGATCAGAACATAATTGGATACTGTCTTCTCATGAAGCAGAAGTGCCGTACATACCCATGGGATAATCGTTTGATTGAAGACCCAGCACATGCATGTGGTCAAAGATGAATATTGGAAAGTAAGTGCCCACCATTCGATATGCCAGCTGTCGATCTTAAACTCATTTCCGACAAAATCCATTCCGGAAAAGAATACCAGGCCGATTATAACCAGCGCAGCCTTCTTAGGGCTTGAGACATTGAAATGCATGAACAAAAGCAAAAACAGTATGCTCATTCCGGCCGTACAATAGATCAGCACCGCTATATTAGCGACCATAAACGATGCTTCGGTACCTGCTCCCAACAAGAATACGCATTTTCCGATGATTGCCGCAGGCAGCCAGGTGCCTATGTAATATGAAAGAGCTCCATCATATGCATCATAGAAGACAGGCCACTTACGTACTACGAGATCCCTGAATATGGCATTTCTCCAAAGAAAGTCGTCGCTCTGGGACCATAGTCTTCCTACTCCGCAGAAGAACACATATGCAAAAGAAGCGATCACAACGGCTATTAAAATGTTTCTGGAAATAACCAGCTTCTTCCCGTCAAAAGACAATTCAGAAGAAGTGCCTGCCTTATCATGAGCCTTTTTCTTGAATAACACTTTGTATAGTCTGCCGTTCTCATCCGAAGCGATAATACAAACAACTAATGCAAGACAGGCCGGGACAGCCCAATACCATCTGAGCCATCCGATAAAAAAACAGAGCATTGGCAAGGAAATGAATACAAGAGCCCACCGCCTGAGAACAGAGTATGATATTGATAACTCCTTTTTACTCATCTGCAAGTGTCCTTCCTTCACCCGCCACTCTGACCGGTAGCCCGGTTTGATGACTACGCAGAACAGTTTGACAGTTTTGACACTATTATACCCTAAATATTAAATAATTATTATATTTTAATAAAAACCTTCTTGAGGGTCATAAAAGCCTTATGCCATATGCTCCTGAGGCACAGGCTCCTTAACTGATATTACCGGTCTGCAAAACCGGGATTTGAGCCGTCGATCGTAAACACATCGCAAACATCATCGGTAATCGTGTCATAAATGACGACTTTGATAGATTTGGCTTCGGCAGCGTATTCTTCTGAAAGACGGCTCCTGTCTGAATATGTCAGGTCATCGTGGAAGAGCAGATAGATCTGCTGATAAGTAATAACATCGGTATTCAGATACCATGCTTTATTTTTCCCGTCATTAAAGCAATAAACGCTGAACGGCTCGTATTCAGTCTCCCCGAGCGGCCGCATGAGTTCAGAGGCATTGGTGCAGTTTTTCCCGACCAGGATAAAAGCACAGAACCGTTCGTCTTTGATCTGATCACAAATGCTTTCGAAATCATGCTGTTTTCTCATGCGATCGATAGAATCCAGTCTCTTTAAGTAAGTCGAGCAATCTTCCCAGCTCTGATAACCCGGGTCACCCCGGCGGTCATGGATAGAATAGTTCGTTTTGATAAAACTCCCGAAACATTCGGTGTATATCTTATTTCCTTTCTCATTCAGATGCAGGCCGGGAGCGGCATGAATACTGTAATCCAGTCCGATCGAGGAAGGATCCAGCGCAGGATTCCAGAAGGCCGCGCCATTGTACTCCCCGGTAATTCTTTCTGCATACCGGAAGATAGCAGCGTCCTCTTCAGTTATATCAGGGTAAGGTGATACGACGACAAGTATCGGGATCTGCTTTTCTTCTGCAAGCTTAAGTATCTTTCTGTAATACTCCTCTACTTCTTCCGGCATGGGAGCTTCAGGACCTTCATGGGGGAGGCAGGGAGTATCCTTTTCCTCGCTTTCATAATTGGTGGCAAAACCCATCCAGTTCTCATACTTCCGGATCTGCTTAATATCAACAAAATCCTCCATAGCCAGTTCATTATATCTGGATGAATAATTGCTGATCGGGAAAAAGAATTTCAGATTATTAGAGAAGGTCGCATTGCTGTGTGTGGTTGTGACACACATGGCTTTCAATTTGTTCAGCGAAGGCTTCATCCCGTAGCAATTCTTTATCTGTCTTGAATAATCGTTTAACCCATACTGAACAGGAAAAGTACAGCAATAAGCATCCAGAACGATCAGGTCAGGAGTCTGGGTCTTTAAAGCCTCCTTCATGAAGAAATATGTATTCCAGACAGGCTGGACAGAACCGCCCAGGACAAAAGATGCTATACCGTATTCGTCCCACAAAACAGACGTATTATATGTCTCAAAAGCATGGCTGCTTCCTAAAAACAGCACATCTACCGAGTTATCTTCAAGCTCATAAAAGCGCTGCATGCTGTAAATGCCATCCACGTATTTAACCTTAAGGATGTGATCGGCGGAAATAAGAATAAATGTCAGGATAAGGATGAAGCTTATCACTTTAACATATGTTTTACGTTCCCTCATGATGCCACCGCCCGCTTAAAACTGGAAATAAATGAATTGGTGTACGCCGACTTCATTGGCAGAGCAATTGAAAAATATGCAGCTGCAAAGAAGGAAAAGAACTACAGCCCACCGGAACCACATATTCTGATCCTGAAGCAAAGCATCGAGCTTTTTCCCTGTCTTACGGTAAAGCAGATCAACAATCGTCAAAACCAAAACAGATCCCGCAAGCAGATTGTATTCGATCACCGGTATTCCGAAGCTGTAGATACCGCCGTCAAACAATATCCAGGGATCGGAAACCGTAAACAGCCTGCTGATGTATTCCACGGCCTCCTTAATGTTTCCGGCGCGGAAGAATATCCAGGCAAATGACGTCAGCATAAACACGATAAGAGCCTGAAGCAATTTCCAGCTGAAGCATGAAGTGTTGATCTTAAGCCTTTTTGTCAGGCGCTCTCTGACAGAAGAAGTTACGTCTCCAATGATCATGTAGAGTCCATGCAGGCCGCCCCATACGACAAAACTCCATTCTGCACCATGCCAGAGGCCGCTGACCAGGAAAATGATCAAGAGGTTGCGGTATTTGATAAGCTTGCCTTTTCGATTACCGCCCAACGGAATATAAAGATAGTCCCTAAACCAGGTGGTAAGTGAAATATGCCATCTGCTCCAGAACTCTTTTATGCTGCCGGCAAAATACGGCGTGTTGAAATTCTCCATCAGATCTATTCCCATTATCTTCGCTGCGCCGGTCGCTATGGCAGAATAGCCGCCAAAGTCACAATATATCTGCAAGGAGAAGCAGATTATTCCGATCAGGAGCTCAACGCTTCCCAGGATCTTATAATCTTTAAAAACGGCATCCGCAATAAGCGCGGCTCTGTCGGCTATGACTACCTTCATGAAGAATCCCCAAAGCATTGTATAAAGGCCCTGTCTGATCCTCGCGGTATTGCGTATCTCTATCTTGTCAATGTCTTTTATCTGCCTGATAAGATTCTCAGACCGTTCAATAGGGCCGGCTACTAACTGCGGGAAAAATGAGACAAAGAGCGAGTATTCGATTATATTCTTGGAAGCTTTGACCTTCCCCCTGTAAACATCGATCAGATATCCTATTGTCTGGAAGGTGTAAAAGGATATTCCGATCGGGAGCATAAGTTCAAACCGGTAATTAATGCTGAAATCAAAATGCCCCAGCACAGAATCCAGCAATTCTATCATCATGTTCTGATATTTGAAGAAGATCAGCACGAAGAGATCCAGAACTATTCCAAGTGATAGGAACAATTTCTTCTTTGAGGAAACATCCTGAAACCGTCCGATCAGTCTGCCTGCCACATAGGTGACCAAGATACAATACAGGAGCAGGAATACATATAACGGATTCCAGAAGCTGTAGAAAAGAATACTGACAACAAGCAGCCACACTCTGCGCATCTTGGGCTTGATCAGAAAATATGGCATAAGGATCGCTATAAAAAAGCAAATAAACGAGAAAGAATTGAACATCATATGAGTATTATGTCCTCACAAACCAATTCCGGAAACGCCATAACAAACCCTGCTGTCAAAATAATTTATGTCATTTTATCATAAAGCCGTAACCGTAGCATACGCTGCAGTCAGATCCGCAGCAGTTTATAAGATCACTCAGCCCCCATTATCTCCTTTTGCTTTTTCTGGCTGAAGCTCCCCAGCACTATTCCATAAGCCTTATTCAGAAGGTCCTTCAAGACTTCATCAGGAACTATGCCATCAGCTTTTACCGAGTTCCAGTGTGTCTTGTTCATATAGTAACCGGGTATTATGTCCTCATACTGTTTGCGCCAGAATTCGCCTTCAAGAGGTTCGAGCTTCAGCGTGATATATACAGGTTTGTTATCGTCATCCCTGCATATTGCGGCGAACATCTTTCCACCGATCTGGTATCGTATCCAGTTCCATTCCGGCTGGAGATCCCTCGTTACGCCGGGCTTTCCCAAAAGATACTCATCGATCCACTCGTATTTCATTTTTCTGCTGCCTCCGGAGCTTATTTACCGCAGTATGCGACTGCATCTGCCTGGAACATAAGGCCGTCCTTACCGCCCACATGCGCGAACTCAGTCTGGATGGATTTTCTCACAGGATACTTTCCGTTGAATCTTTCCTTGATGATCTTCTCCATAACAGGAATGTTCCATACATCCCTGAACAGGCAATCCATCTGTACTACCGATTCAAGTGTAAGACCTACCATCGCAAGCCTTTCCTCCATATGGTCGAAAGCGCCGTTGATCTGTTCTTCGATGGTTCCGCCGATATTACCTACACAGTAACTTAAAAAACAAAAGTCACCTGCCTTAATGATGCCTGAATGTGCCCATTCTTCACTTATGTCGTATCTTTCGATCTCTGCCATTTTCGTATCCTCCATACATCTTTATCATTGATCCTGCCATTGTTTTTAAATTGTTGCGGAGTTCTTCCGGCTCAAGAACTTCCGCCTTATCGCCGAAGGTGAGCATCCACATCGTAAGATTATCCATATCGGCGTAGTCTCTTATCAGAAGAAGCCTGCCGTCATCCTGTTCTTCATAGCAGCCGGGGCCGAATTCCTCGACAAGTCTCCACTTCATATCCGGAGCAAATAGTGCCTTAAGGATTATGTTCCGCGGAAATTTCAATTCAGAACTGAGATCCGGTACCGGTGCATTCCTGCAGGGAAAATCTTTATCTGTCTCCTTGACCTTATCCATTCGGTTAAGTTTAAACAGCCTGTAATCCTTGCGTTTTCTGCACCACCCGTATACATACCAGCTCGTCCATTTGAAAACTATGTAATAAGGTTCTATCGTGCGTTTGCTCTCCCCTGACGGAGCGTAATAGTAAAACTCGAGCAGGTGCCTGTTTTCGATCGCGTCCTGAATAGTCGAGATCTTCGGAGCAAGAGTATCCTTATACCAGGATGAAAGGTCGATCAGGATCGAATCTCTTCCTGTTATGAGTTCAGATGATCCTGCCTGAATCTTTTCCATCAGCTGACCGTAATAACTGCTTCCGCTTACGCTGTCGAGACTTCTAAGGCCTGCAAGTATCATTTGCATATCTTTCGAAGTAAGAATAGTCCTGTCGACTTTATAGCCTTCCGCAATGCTTATTCCGCCGCCCACAC
Organism: Oscillospiraceae bacterium; assembly: GCA_902764825.1. GTDB lineage: Bacteria > Bacillota > Clostridia > Saccharofermentanales > Saccharofermentanaceae > Saccharofermentans. The sequence continues at coordinate 153,675 of CACWXL010000003.1, read as the reverse complement.
CCTGAGAAGTTCTTATCGGGATGCCTGCAAATAACAGCTCATCTATGTCACGGTTGATAGTCCTCCTTGATACTTCAAATCTCTCAGCAAGTTCCGGCGCCGTTACCTTTTCTTCCTGCAGTAATACTGACAATATTCCGATAAGCCTGTCTATCTTCATATGTTTTCCGCTCCGATCCGATACTAACAGAGTAAACACGACAACTGTTTGTCATGTTTATTCTAATAAGTCGAAAACTTTTTTGAAAGTCTGATTTTCGCCATCTGCAAACAGCATATAACAGTTGACAACAGTTATACACTGTTATACACTGTTTGCGGAGGTTGACAATATGCGCATTATTTTAAACAACTCCTCAATAGTACCTATTTACGAGCAGCTTATGGATCAGATCAAAAACGAGATCATAAGCGGCAGTCTTGCAGAGAACGAGATCCTTCCGTCTGTAAGATCACTGTCTTCTGAACTGCGGATAAGCGCTCTTACAGTAAAAAAAGCTTATGACAAGTTAGAAGAAGAAGGCTTTGTCGTTACTGTACACGGGAAAGGCACTTACGTTGCTGCGACTGACAAGCAGCTTGCCCTGGAGGCCAGGAAAAAGACTGTCGAAGATGACTTCGCAGCTGCCGTTCAGAAGGCCGGCTCGATAGGTTTGACCAAAGACGAGATCATGGAGATCGTGAGGATCTTATTGGAGGAATAATGATGGTCATAATTGATAACCTTGTAAAGAATTACGGCGGCTTCCGCCTTAATGTCTCTATGGAAATACCTAATGGTACTGTTACAGGCATTATCGGAAAGAACGGAGCCGGTAAGACCACGATAATCAAAGCAATACTTGGTCTTATAAGGCCTGACGAAGGACATGTAACCACAAATGGCAAAGAGACATCCGGCTTAAGCAGTGCAGATAAAGCCGGGATAGGTGTTGCGTTGTCAGATTCAGGATTTAACCGTTTTTTTGATCTAAAGGACGTTATATGCATATTAAGGAAAATGTATCCGACGTTTGATGAGGATTTTTTCAGAAAGAATTGTGCTGCGCAAGGGCTCGCCATTGATAAAAAACTAAAGGATTATTCTACGGGCATGCACGCAAAACTCCGCGTACTGGTCGCCCTCAGCCACAAGTCAAAACTGCTGATCATGGATGAACCCACAGCCGGTCTTGATGTAGAAGCACGCAACGAGATCCTCGATATGCTCCGTCAGTATCTTTCTGATAATGAGGATTGCTCTATTCTTCTTACCTCACACATCTCTTCAGACATCGAGAGCCTGTGCGATGACATCTATCTTATACATGAAGGCAAGATCGTCCTTCATGAAGACACCGATACCGTCTTGAGCGATTATGCCATCCTGAAGGTAAACGAAGATGATTATGAGAAGCTTGATAAAAGCTATATTCTCAGCACCAAAAAAGAAAACTTCGGGTATGTGTGCTTCACGAATGAGAAGCAGTTCTATGTTGATAACTATCCGGATATCGTCATCGAGAACGGCAAGATAGACGATCTGATTTTAATGATGACTGGAGGAAAATAACATGCTTGGTCTTTTAGTAAAGGATCTAAGGATTGCGCTTACACGTAAATTTGCCCTTTTGATCATATTGGTCATTGCCTTGATCATGGGAACGAGTATGGAGGGGCCTTTCATAATAGGATATGTCACAATGATCGCGCTGATGCTGGCTGTCGGAACAATAATCTATGATGAAATGGATAACGGATATGATTTTATGATGACAATGCCGCTTACCCGCAAAACATATGTAAGAGAGAAATACCTGTTTTGCCTTCTTTCAGCTTTGGTTGCATGGCTTGTCGGAGCAATACTTACCTGCGCTGCATACATAATCCGCCAGAATGCTTCAGCCTTATTGGAAGACATTCCCATAAGTTTAGTGCTCATACCGGTTCTTTTTATTTTGCCTGCAGTTATGATCCCTCTTCAATTGAAGCTCGGTGCAGAAAGAAGCAGGATCGCTACGTATATCATATTCGGTTTCATCGCAGGCCTGATCTTCATGGGTAAAAAACTGCTCGACGAATCAGACCTCCCGGCAAAGATAGAGCCGGCTCTGAACAGTTTCCCTCCCGTTGCAGTTGTTGTCGCTATCACCGCCTTTGGTCTGCTGGTTGCCTTTATCTCCTATCTTTGCAGTGTCAGGATCATGATGAAAAAGGAATTCTGATATTCAAATTGCTTTAATTCACAAAAAATAACCCGTAAACAATACCGTTTACGGGTTTATGTGTTTCTGGCGGAGACGGAGAGATTCGAACTCTCGTGCCGGTTGCCCGACAAACGCATTTCGAGTGCGCCCCGTTATGACCACTTCGATACGTCTCCAAACGCGCCTTATTGTAAATGATTCGCTCTGAATATTCAACTAAAAGCGCAGTGTAACAATGTTACAGTGCACCAAATCTTATGTTTTTCCTTAATTCTTCCCTGGCTTCCTCACCGAAGAGATAGGCTACGACCGCAAGGCCGAAATCAACTGAAGTACCCATCGCCTGGCTCGTTATGACGTTGCCGTTTACTATGACTTTGGAGTCTTCAATGACATTGGCGCCGTTCTTACGGAGCTCATCCCATACTCCGGGATTGCTCGTTGCATCCTTGCCGTTAAGGATACCCTGGCCTGCAAATACGATAGGTGCGGCACAGATAGCGCCGATTCCCTTGCCCTGTTCATTGAACTTTACGACATTTTCCTTAAGGAGCTCGCAAGCATTTAAGTTATTTGTGCCTTTTACGCCGCCCGGAAGGATGAGGAAGTCATAATCGTCAAAATCGATATCGCCGATGAGCTTATCTGCCTTGATCTTTAAGCCTCTTGAAGCTTCGATCTCAAGCGAAGGCATTATGGATACAATATCTACTTCTGCTTTTGCTCTTCTTAAAAGGTCAACCGGCGTAATAGCCTCAACCTCTTCACTGCCGTCTGCGATAAATACTGCAACCTTTGCCATAGCTTCCTCCTTACAGGCCGAATACGCCCTTTACAAATATCTCGATTCCGATAACTATCAGGATGATACCGCCGATAATAGTGGCGGTCCCCGATATCTTCTCACCGATCTTCCTGCCGAAGATCAACCCTATTAAGCATATCACAAGTGTGACAACGCCGATTATCAAAGATGCGGCAAATGCTCTCTTAAAAGAATAATCCGCAATGGTAAAACCTACTGACAGCGCATCGATAGAAGTCGCTATGCCCTGAATTATCAATGTCTTAAAGGTAAGTTTAGTTATCTGTTCTTCATCGGATTTCTTACCGTTCTTCTTTTCGAGGATCGCCTCGACGATCATCTTGCCGCCGATAAAAATGAGCAATACCAATGCTATCCACGGGATAAGGATACTGAATTTTGTGAAGATCTCTTCAAGCGTAGTTACCAGGAGCCAGCCTAACATCGGCATCATGAACTGGAACACAGCATAGACTCCGGCTATAAGGAGCATCCTGCGCTTTCTCATGCCGGGCTCAACAATGCCGTTGGCTATAGAGATCGAGAAAGCGTCCATAGCAAGACCGGCACCCAGAAGCACACTGTTGATAATGAGTTGTAACATTAAACTTCCTTTCTGCCCGGGCAAAAAAACAACCCAAGGCCACTATAATCGCCTTGAGTCTCACACGGAAGAATAAGCCAGGTAATAACCAGTATGTTGACTTAGACAACGCCTCTATAGCGTCTGCTACTCCCTCAATGGTGATGATACTAACAATGGAAGGCTGCGTTAGTCAACACTAACTTTTTGAATGAAAGCTGTCCGTCCGCATCGCTTCAGGGCTGCTGACGCAAAGGGATTTCTCGCTGTTTTGAAGCCAAAAACCGTGCTTTTAGCCCCAAACCGACTAAAAACAGGCGCTCGGCGGCGATATAAGATGGACAATTCGTTTATTCACAAACAGGTTTAGAGTAGCGTAATATAATATAACTCGCACGCGCGAAAATAATGTTGTACAATAATCAATCGCTGATTAATTATCATCTGGAGGCCAATATGAACGAATACATTAAGCAGATATCCGACAGGATCAGAGAGCTTAGAGACATCCTTGACTTAACAGCCGAAGAAGTGGCACAGCAGATCGGCGTGAGCACGGAAGAGTATTTAGCATATGAGAACGGCGAGAAGGAGATCCCGATCAGCCTTCTTTACAAGGTGGCAAGCGTTTTCAAGGTCGATCCGACTGTCCTTATGACAGGCGACGTTCCGAGAATGGATGACTATACAGTGGTTAGAGGCGGCAACGGAATCAAGGTCGAGCGTTATCCCGGCTATTCCTTCAGCGCACTTGCTTTCAACTACAAGAACAGACAGATGGATCCTATGATCGTTACCCTGTCCAAGTCCGAGACAGCTGAGCTCGTCCGCCACGGCGGCCAGGAGTTCAACTATGTCATCGAAGGCGCGATCAAGGTAGTCGTAGGCGACAGAGAATTTACTTTAGAGGCAGGAGATTCCATTTACTTCAATCCTGAGAAGCCTCACGGACAGCGCGCCGTGACGGAGACTGCTAAGTTCCTCACTATTATCAACGAGTGATTTAGCAGTTCTACCCCAAGGCAAAAATAATAGAAGTAGAAAAGGAATGAATACCCATGGATTTATTAAACAGATTTGTAAACAGAATTGATTTTGACAGTTACGAGGATTTTAAACAGAATTTCAAGATAAATGTTCCGGAGGATTTCAACTTCGGTTTTGATGTTGTTGACGTATATGCCAAGGAGGTTCCTGATCAGGAAGCTCTTATCTGGTGTGATGACGACGGCAACGAAAAGCATTTCACATTTAAGGATATCAGCGAGAAGAGCAACCGCGTTGCAAACATGTTCAAGGATCTTGGAATCAAGAAGGGTGACAGAGTCCTCATGATGCTCCGCCAGCGTCCTGAAGTTTGGTTCACGATGGTAGGTCTTCATAAGCTCGGCGCACTGGTAATCCCTGCTACGTTCCAGCTCCTTTATCACGACATCGTATACCGCTGCAATGCTGCAGACGTTAAGATGATCGTATGTGCTGACGACCCGCAGATCATCGAGCACGTTAATAAAGCACGTCCTGACTGCAAGACTGTTCAGTACTGCAGCGTTATCGGAGAGGCACCTGAAGGCTGGAGATCTCTGACAGATGATATCGATAATGCATCTCCTGTTTTCGAGCGCCCCACAGGTGACGAGGCTACACATGCATACGATCCGATGCTGATCTACTTCTCATCCGGCACGACAGGTGAGCCTAAGATGATCCTGCACGACTACACCCTCCCTCTTGGCCACATCGTAACAGCCAAGTACTGGCAACAGGTTTACGACGGCTGCAGGCACTTAACACAGGCTGACTCAGGCTGGGCTAAATTTGCATGGGGCAAGATCTACGGACAGTGGATCTGCGGCGCAGTCAACGTTACTTACGATACACAGAAGTTCAAGGCAGCAAGAATGCTCGAGATCATGGAAAAACTCAAGCTCAATTCTTTCTGCGGACCTTCCACGATCTACAGATATCTCATTCAGGAAGATCTTACTAAATATGACTTCTCTTCCATCAAGCACTGCTCAATGGCAGGCGAGCCTTTGAATCCTGAAGTATTCTACAAGTGGCAGAAATACACAGGCCTTGAGATCCGTGAAGGATTCGGCCAGACAGAAGGAAGCGTTCTTTTCGCAAACTTCCCCTGGATCGATGTAAAGCCTGGTTCCACAGGCATGCCTACGCCTATCTACGACATCCAGCTTCTTGACGACAACGGTGTACCGGTAGAAGACGGTATCGTAGGCAACATCGTTATCAAGAACGCATCTGCAAAGCCTATCGGACTCTTCCGTGAGTACTATAAGAACCCTGAAGCAATGGCTGAACAGTGGCCCGGCGCTGACTACAGCACAGGCGATACAGCATGGAGAGATCCTGAGGGTTATATCTGGTTCGTAGGAAGAAATGACGACGTTATCAAGTGCTCCGGTTACCGTATCGGACCTTTCGAAGTTGAGAGTGCACTCATGACACACGATGCAGTCCTCGAGTGCGCTGTAACAGCTGTTCCTGATCCTATGAGAGGCCAGGTAGTTAAGGCAACTATCGTCCTCACAAAGGCTTACAAGGAGAAGGCATCACCCGAGCTCGTAAAGGAACTCCAGAATCACGTAAAGAACGCTACAGCTCCTTACAAGTATCCGAGAGTTATCGAGTTCGTTGATGAGCTCCCTAAGACCACAAGCGGCAAGATCATGCGTACCGCTATCAGAAAGGCTGACGAAGCCAAGTACAGAGAAGCGCAGGAAGCCGCTGCAAAGGCAAATCTTTAAAGGAAATCTTCGATTACAACATTAGCAAGATCAAGACCGCTCCGTGTTAACCGGAGCGTTCTTTCTTTGCGCTCCAATAAACCCTTGGCGATATTGCTGTTTACCGCATCAGCGAAAACATTTTCGAACTCTTCGCCAAACACTTTTCTGAACTCATCCAGAAGGATCCCGTCTGTCGTCCTGAGCCTTAAGAATGCCACCTCGCGCATCTTATCTTCCCTGCCAAGCATCTCTTCGGCAAAAAGTGACTTCAGGCCGCTCTTATTGCCCTCCAGAAACGCTTTGTACATATCAGACGTAATCGTATTCATTTCTTCTATGTAAGCTCTCACATCGTCTCTGTGGCCATATCTCATATCGCCCAGATATCCGTGTGCTCCCGCGCCTATTGCAAAGTATTCACACGAGTTCCAGTAAGACGAATTATGTGTGCTTCTGTAACCGGGCATGCAGCTGTTCGAGATCTCATATGTCTCATAGCCTGATTCATTTAAGAACTCACGCGTCCCGTGGTACATCTCGCGCTCTAATTCAGGTGAGATAAAATCTTCTATCGTTTTGTTATATCTGTCGTAAAAAGGCGTGCCTTCTTCGAGCATCAGAGAGTATGTGCTTATATGCTTTACGCCATGTGCGCGAAAAGTCTCTATGTCTCTTTTTATCCCATCCAAAGTCTCGCCCGGAACGCCTGTTATAAGGTCTGCCGAGATGTTCGTAAAACCCGCACCGGAGATCTTTTCGAGCGCATCAACAGCGCCCTTGGAATCGTGAAGTCTTCCCAAAGTCTTAAGAACTTCATCGTCCAAAGACTGCACGCCTAAAGATATGCGGTTAAAACCCGCCTGAAGGTACTCTGCGAGCTTTTCCGGTGTCACTGAAGACGGATTAGCTTCAATGGTTATCTCTGCGTCAGGAGCAATGTTAAAGGCTTCTCTTATTGCCTTCAATAAAGCAGTTATAAACCTGCTGTCAGGAACAGTAGGTGTGCCGCCCCCGAAATACACCGTATCCACGTTATCGATATCTGTAAGAGGATTTGTTCCGGCGTTCTCATCAATGACCGAAGCTATGAGTTCAACCTCTTTTAAAGCAGCCTTATAGAACGCCTCTTCGCGCGAAAGATCGGTGACCGAATAGAAATCACAGTAAGGACATTTGCGTGCGCAGAAAGGATTGTGAACGTAGATATGCCTTGCCATCAGAACTCACGCCTGCGGTATATCGGAACAGGATTCTTAAGAGCTGTAATAAGTGCCATCTTAAACGTGTTAAAGCTCGGTGACACGTTCTTTTGCGGGAGCATGTATTTCGAGATGTTGTCAGCCCACAAAGCCTTGTAGTGGCCGATAGCAGGATATCCGATCTCGATGAGGTCCTCGGCATTCTCGCTTATCGCCCTGCATAAGATCTCCCACGTGCCGCAGACGGAATCCTGCTCATAAGAATCGAGGATCTCTGTATTGCAGTCAGGATAAGCATCGCAGATCGCATTCTTATCGCCCAGCATCCAGGCTTCTATCTCTTCCGTGCTAATACCGACAACACTTCTTATATCAGGAGCGAATTTCGAAGCAACCGCATATATCTCCTGTCTTAAGGCCTGAGGATCCTTGTCGTCGGAGTCGATGGCGATTATAAGGATCAGATCCTTGCCACCATATACTTTGTTATAAGCACGCAGTTCTGACGGGAGGAGATCGAGCAGGGAATTTGCGAACTTCGGCGGCTTGGCGGTCATGTCCTTAGGCAGGCTTCCGCAGCCTCTGTGAGGATGAACATTTACTTCGGCGTCCACCCCTTCGTTATCGATTATCCTTTTAACCAGACGTTCTACAACGACTGCTCCGGATTTATCTTCTGAAAGTATCTCTATCAACATAAATCAGCCTTATATCAGTCGTCTTCATTCTTGCTGTCAAGGTGTCCGCCATACCAGATGGAACCCATGCCAACACCCTGATGGAACAATTCCATTACCAGCGGATCTGCGCCTGCGCAGCGTATCTGTACATCGCCGGATTCCTTCTCGAAAGTACGCTCGAAGACCCATATCTCCTTAGGTGACAGAGTCTCTATTATGTACGGATTGTGAGTCGAGAACACGATCTGGCAATAGTGGTTCTTCATAGTGTAATCACGCATCTCGTCGCTTAATACATCGACCATATCGTGGTAGAGGTCCTTATCGGGAGTCTCGATAAAGATAGTCGAGCGCGGCCTTGAATCGCGGAGGAGGAGCAGATATAAGAAGAGCTTATTGGGGCTCTCTTTAAGCGCAAGAGGAAGGTTCTTCTTTTTCTTCATCGTAGGGATCTTCTCCTCGATCTCATTTACGATGCGCTCATATTCTTCCTCACTCTCCATACGGATATATTCAAGCACGTTGCCGACATTTGAACCTGTGCTGTTAAGATGCTTATGTCCGCCCGGCGCACCGCCGTCGTAATAATATGTGCTGTGTTCCTCTGAAGAGAAGCTGCAGAAGAACCAGTTATAGATCTCTTTGTAGAGCAGAACATAATCCCTGTATCCGGTGATCTTGCCATAAAGGCTCAATGCGGTAAGGTGCTCATCTTCAACACCTATCGCATTCCCGGATGTACCGTCCTCAAGATTTACGATCGTGCCTTTGCCCTGCTCTATATCCAGTATCGTGAGCGGCTTTTTGGTGCCGTCGACATCAGCCAGGATTATTACCTTCTCGCTGTCTATGATAGGGCTCTTGAACCTGCTGGTGACAATGGCCAGTTCATATTGGATGAACTTCGGCTTGCCGGAGATCTTATCCTCAAGCTTGAAGAAGATCCTGAAGACCGAAGGCTTGGAAATATCAGGTGTCATGTTGGCAAAGCCCGGCCTTCCGTAGCTTATGGAAGCCACGGCGCATCCCTGGATAATGGTGTCCCTTAAGAAAGCCATGCAGCCCATGAAAGATGTCTTGCCCGTATTGTTGCGGCCGATCAGGGCATTAAGGCCTCTGAAAGCATCGTGAGATGTTCCGTTTTCCTTATCGGAAAGATAATCGTCTAACAGTATTCCTGCTCTGTCCTTATCGAAAACATCGAAGTTCTCAATCTCGATTCCCAATATCATGGCTGTCACCTCCTATTATCCTGTTCGTTTTATTTCTAACGATATTATAAATCTTTTGGATGATATATGTACCGCAATGATACGGCAAATAAAAAGGGATATCTCATTTCGAGATATCCCATGTAATTCTGTTGTTAAAGCTTTGGATATTACTCTGTCTCGTCAAGAGTTGAGTTGATCTCAGTAAGGTTTGTCTGGATCTTTGCGATGTTATCTGTCAATGTCTCGTTAACGTTCTCGAGCAATGACTTAACATAGATGTGAGCATTTTTCCTGAGTTCTTCTGCCTGAGCCTCAGCGTTAGCGATGATCTGAGCAGCTTCCTCACGTGCGCCTCTTGTGATCTCGTGATCATTGACCTTCATGGCATACATGCGGTTAGCGTCGTCGATGATCTTCTTGTTCTTCTCTCTTGCTGTGCTGATTATATCCTGAGCTCTTGCAACGATATCGTTGGACTGTGCAACTGAAGCAGGAAGATTGTTCTTAAGGATCTGGAGTGAATTGATCGTCTCTGTTCTCTCGATAGAGCACTTATCGGAGAAAGGAACGCTCGAAGCATCCTTGACCATGTCGATAAGATAGTCGATGTGCTTGATAGCGTCATAGCGCTGTCCGCCCTGATTGAAATTGCTGTTCTCCATTATTAATTCCTTCCTTTCAAAAGTTTTTCCTTAACTAAATCCAAGATCTCGGCAGGAACCATCTTAGAGAGGTCTCCGCCATATGAGCCTACTTCCTTTACCATCGAAGAACTGATGAGAGACAGGTCGTCTCTGCAGGGCAGGAGCACGGCGTCGTAGCCTGAGTATAACAGGCGGTTGGCCAATGCGTGCTCTGATTCATATCTGAAGTCAGACTCTGATCTGATGCCTCTTACTGAAGCGCAGCATCCGAGCTGCTGGTAAAGGTCGACCAGAAGGCCGCCCCAAGCCATGACTTCGACATTGTCCAGGTTATCGTTCTTGAGCGACAGCTTGATGAGCTCAACACGTTCTTCAGGAGTAAATATCGGTTTCTTTGCAGCATTCTCCATGACTGCAATAACAAGTTTATCACAGAGCTTGCTCGCTCTTCTAGCAATGTCTCTATGTCCTCTTGTAAAAGGATCGAATGTCCCGGGAAAGAGCATTACCTTCAAAACCATTATCCTCCAATATTAATATCCTTAAAAAATGTTAACACTGTAAGCCCGTAACTACAAGAACGAACATTCTTCAAACCGTTAAGTTCCTCAGGAATCTCACAGTCTTTGTCGTGTTCAACGATCAGCATCCCGTCTTCATTCAACATGCCGAAGCCGCTTATAAGCTTCGTTGCCTCATCAAGCCTCAAAGGCACGTCCTTATAGGGAGGGTCCATGAATATAATATCAAATTTCTCGCCTTCCTGCCCTAACGCCTCCAATGCCTGGGCAACGCTCTTCTTGTAGAACCTTAATTCGTCAGATCCGTCCATCCTTATCTTGGCGATGTTCTTTCCGATGACCGAAGCCGCCTGACCGCTCCTCTCAACGAGCGTTACTCGCTTTGCGCCGCGGCTTAGGGCTTCGATGCCTATCTGTCCGGAACCGGCGAAAAGATCCAGGAACTCTGAATCCGGAACATATGCCTGTATTATCGAGAACAGGGCCTCCTTGACCTTGTCGGTCGTAGGCCTTGTCTTATCTCCCTCCGGCGCCTGCAAAACAGCGCCCCTGAATCTTCCCGTTACTACTCTAGGCATTATAACTGCTCCATCTTCCTGGCAAATCTTAATTCGAACATCTTCTTAATGGCTTCGTTCAACCGCTCAGCTTCTTGCCCGCCTGCTTCGATTATCTTATTCACGGCTTCCGTTGCCTCTGTCGCTATCTTCATATCAGTATAAAGGTTTGCGGCGCGAAGTGTAGGGATACCGTGCTGTCTTGTGCCGTAGAAATCACCCGGTCCTCTTAATTCCAGGTCCTTCTCGGCGAGCTCGAAACCGTCCGATGATTCGCACATCATCTTCATTCTCGAGAGCGCAAGTTCTGATCTTGATTCGGACACCAAAAGGCAGAAGGACTTCTTGTCGCCTCTGCCGATACGGCCTCTTAACTGGTGAAGAGTCGACAGACCGAACCTGTCCGCATCCATGATTATCATGACATTGGCATTCGGATTATCAACGCCAACCTCTATGACCGTGGTGGATATAAGGATCTTGATATCTCCTGCGATGAATCGTTCCATCGTCTCGAGCTTGTCCTTCTCCTTCATTGAGCCGTAGAGGACAGCGCTCTTATACTGTGAGAGATTGCTCATCGAATCGACCTGTTTCTTCATGTCGAAAACGCTGGTTACGCTCTCATCTCCTCCGACAGGCTCTCCTACAAGATAGTCTGAACCTGCTTCAGTCTCATCCTTATCGATCTTGGCGCAGACGATATAAACCTGCTCGCCTGCAGCGAGCTTCACGCTCATCATCTCTTCTATCGCCTTGCTCTTTTTGGAATTAACGAACCATGTCGTTATCTCCTGACGTCCCTTGGGCTTCTCCCTGATAACGGATGTCGCCATGTCGCCGTAGATGACCATCGCAAGGGTCCTCGGGATCGGTGTGGCAGTCATTACGAGGTTATGGACACTCTTTACGGTTCCGTCTTTTCCCTCATCCTTGAAAAGGAGCTTCTCCCTCTGCTTTACGCCGAAGCGGTGCTGCTCGTCTGCTATTACGAGCGCAAGATCCTTGAATCTTATATCATCTGTAAGAAGCGCATGTGTTCCTATGATCACCCTTGCTTCACCGCTTGCAATCTTATCCTTTATCTCAGCCTTCTCCGAAGCCTTTGTCTTACCGAGCAAAAGCACCGGCTCCATGCCGCTGTCCTTCATAAGACCGGATAATGTCTTATAGTGCTGCGAAGCAAGGACTGAAGTAGGTGCAAGGAGCACTGCCTGCTTGCCCATCAATGCGGTAATAAGCATGGACAAGGCTGCAACCATAGTCTTGCCTGAACCTACGTCACCCTGGATAAGCCTGTTCATCGGAGTCGTGGACATGAGGTCTGTCTGGACGTCTCTGAATGCAGCCGTCTGGTCGCCTGTCAGGGCGAAACCGAGATTGCTCTTTATCTGATTCCATTTTGCTGCAAGATCACGGCTTATTGCATTTGGATCTGACGGTATTACCTGCTCTGCAACTTCCTTTATGCCGTGACCTGAGCTGTAGAGCTTCATACCGATACCAAGAAGGATCAATTCCTCGTAAGCTAACTGTTCCCTGGCTCTTCCGGCATCCTCAAGTGAAGCCGGGAAGTGCGCCATCATATATGCTTCCTTGGGTGATACGAAGCCCTTTTGCTCAGCTATACTTGCCGGAATGCAGGATAAGAGCTCATCGCCGCAGAGCTTTAATGCCGTGGAGACCCACTTGGAGATATTGTTGGATGTAAGTCCCGCCGTTAAGTGATATACAGGCCTTACGAGCGCATCATCAGAGATCTTCTCAGCCTTCTCGATATAAGGATTTACCATCTGCATCTGGCCGTTAAACAGAGTGACCGAACCGTGTACAAAACAGTCGTCACCTAAAGAGAATTTACCGGCCAGATATTGTGAGTTAAAGAATGTGAGCTTTATCCTTCCCGTTCCGTCACTTACGAAGAAACTCAAAGGCTTCTTCCTGCTCGTTATATTGACCGAAGGATTGGTGGTTATGGTTCCTCTGAATGACAGGTCATAACCGGTGTTGTCATCAAAGCGGTCGGCCATATCGAATGAACCGATCGAGCCTACCTTCGACCAGTCGTCGTAACGCCACGGAATAAAAGCTATAAGGTCGTAGATCGTATAGATATCTAGCTTTGCAAGCTTCTCTTCGGCAGAAGGACCGACACCGTAAAGATCGGTTACGGGATTAGACAGATGGATTGCTGCCATGTCTTATATCCTCCTTTTGCAGAAAGAAGCACACGGACAATCACCACACTTCGGTGACTGTGCAGTGCAGTACTTTCTTCCGAGATCGACGGACAGATGTCCTATAGCGATCCACTGATCTTCAGGAAATGCCTTCATTATGTCCTTCTCGACCTTTGCAGGGTCTGTGCTCTCTGTTATTCCTATTCTCTTCATTACGCGCTTGCAGTGCGTATCAACAACTACTGCAGGCGTTTTGTAGACCTCTCCCACGATGAGGTTTGCGATCTTCCTTCCGATGCCCGGAACCTCCATCAGAAGGTCAACATCGTTGGGAATAACGCCTCCCCATTCTCCGGTCATCTTCTCCGCAAAAGCCATTACCGACTTCGTCTTGGATGCAGTAAGGCCGCAGGGCTTGATGATGGCTGCGATAGCCTCAGGATCTTCTCTTGCGATCGACTCCATGTCCGGATACTTTGCGAAAAGATCTGCTGCAGTAATATTAACCCTTTTGTCGGTGCATTGTGCGGACAATATGCCTCTTATGGCCAGGTTTTGTGGACAATCGTATTCAAGAGAACAGGTGCTGTCGGGAAATTCCCTTGACAGCGCATCAAATATCTTATTAGCGAGAGCTTTGTTTTTCGAATTATTGCCGGCCAAGATCACTGCTCCTGCTCTTCAGGCGGATAAGGGAATGAGAATACAAATCTCGCGCCGCCCAATTCACGTCCTTCATCACAGATGATAGTCTGCCCGTGACCTGCAAGGATCTGCTTACAAATGTAAAGACCTAAGCCGAAGCCTTCGGATTTACGTGAGGAATCTGCCTGATAGAAACTCTCGAAGATCCTCTGTCTCTTTGATTCTTCGACACCCGCGCCGGAGTCTTCTACGGAGATGAATATCTTCCTTGCTTTAGGATTGGTCTCCGTGGATATCTTGATCTCGCCGTTCTGGGGCGTGAACTTGATCGCGTTAGTGATGATGTTGATTATTACTCTGCAAAGCTGCTGCGCTTCGCCATATGCCATGATGCCGGGGCCGGGATCCAATGACTTTATTACTCTTATCTGTTTGTCCGTAAGCTGCGCTTCCAGGTTATCGACGATGTCATTGATCATGTCGTTGATATTGAACTCTTCCATCATGTCAGGATCAGGGTGTGACAGCGAAGACGCTTCAGTCATCTGGGTTACGAGTGTTCTTATCCTGTCAGTCTGCTGCTTGATGAGATCAAGATAATGATCCTGCTTATCTTCCGGGATCGTACCGTCTAACATGGCGGTGACAAAGCCGTTTATAGATGTAAGAGGAGTTCTTATGTCATGGGCGATAGATGAGATGAACATCTCTCTGTCGTGCTCCTGGTTTTCGAGCGATTCGATCATCTTATTGACCGTACTTCCCATTTCCGAGAATTCCGAAGATATCGATAAAGTCGCATAGTCATCAGGATCCGAATACTTCGGATTGACTCTTACGGAATAATCACCTTCGGCAACTCTTGAGATCGCATGCGAGATGTCCTTTATCGGCATGAGGCTTAAGTATACGAATACCGCATAAAGGACTATCGCTATTATCATCGCAACCACTGCAGGAATGAGGATGATCCTGACATAATCTGCCCTGGTCTGCTCAGTTCCTTCACTGTTGCTTACGATTACAAAATACCCGGTACCGGTGACCTTGATGCAGCTTATGGAAACGACTCTGCCGGTACTGGACGGAGAGATCCTGGCCTGGCCCTCGGTCTCAGCGGTCTTAAGCATCTCCAATACGTCTTCCCTTGTGATCTTCAAAGGACCGTCATCTGACGTCTCTATGTTATCCAAGGCGTCGAAAACGAAGTTGTTGCGGCAATAGACCCTGCCGTCCTTATCCGTTATATAGACAGAGCCGCTGGAACGGTATGTCTGGGAATTGACGAACTTGTCGATAATCCTCGAATTCTTGAAATTATCCGAACCGTCGTCATTAAGTGTATATCTGAATGCTTCATCCTGAAGCGACGTGATCGAAGTAATATCGGAAGCTAAGTCCCTGCATGCGCCGTCGGTACCTGCGGATACTTCAATAACGAGGCTGTTATACATATTCTCATATGAAAGGAACAACAAGACTGCAAATACAATCAAAGTCGTCAATACAAGGAAGGATATGAGAAAAACGGCAAATCCCGCCGATACCCGCTTACCGTCAGCTCTCGGCGTCATTGATTACTTACCTCGTCTCGAATTTATAACCCTTGCTCCAAACGGTCTTAATACTCCAGTTTTGTTCTCTGTCGGGATTCTCGATCTTCTCTCTGATACGCTTGATGTGGACATCGACTGTACGGGATTCTCCGTAGAAATCGTATCCCCAAACGTTCTCCAAGAGCTGTTCTCTGGTGAATACCCTGTTCGGATTGGATGCAAGGAAGAATAAGAGCTCAAGCTCCTTGGGCGGCATGTAGATCTCTTTGCCGTCCACACTTACAACATAACGGATCTTATCGACGGAAAAACCGGGATAGGTAATGATGTCGGAAGATCCTTCACTCTTCTCGGCAGCTGCGGGAGCTGCGTCGCGCTTATCTGTACGTCTTAATACTGCCTTGACTCTGGCAAGTACTTCTTTAGGTTCGAACGGCTTCGGGATATAGTCATCAGCACCCAATTCAAGACCGACGATCTTATCAAGAGTATCGGTTCTTGCTGTGAGCATGATGATCGGACATTCGGATGTCTTTCTGATCTCGCGGCAGATGTCGTTGCCGTCCATTCCCGGAAGCATAAGATCCAGGATAACGATATCAGGTGCAAAGGCGTTGAAAGCAGCTATTGCTTTATCACCCTGCATGCATGTGGATACCTGATAACCCTCTTTCTCAAAGTAAAGCTTAAGTACTTCAATGATGCCCGGATCGTCGTCTACGAGCAAAACCTTGTTAGCTGCCATAAGATCACCCCTGGTCTACAACTTTCTTAGGTTTTCCCTGTTTGTAACAATGTTACAAGCCCTTACCCTTCGTCAGAAGCAATGCTTCCCACGTCAAAATTATTGATCTCGGCCGTATAAGAATCCAGATCCGTGAAGTTCTTATATACCGATGCGAAGCGGACATAAGATACGCGGTCTATGTCCATCAGCTTCGACATGATAAACTCGCCTATCTCAGACGAGGTTATCTCTTTATTAAATCTCTCTTCTACGAGATGCGTGATATCGGAAACGATATTCTCCTTGACCTGTTGAGATACTCCGCGCTTCTGGCAGGCAACGTCAAGACTTCTCAGGATCTTATCAGGATCGTAAAGCTGCTTGGTTCCGTCCTTCTTGACGACCATCGGCTTTAAGCCTTCTATCTTCTCGATCGTCGAGAACCTTGCGCCGCAGACAAGACATACCCGTCTTCTTCTGACAGCAAAGCCGTCATCTGTCGGTCTTGAATCCAGGACCTTGTCGTCATTCGCGCCGCATTTCGGACAGATCACTGAAGAACTCCTTTAATTTACTGTCCGTCCTTACCGAACATGAACCACGGCTTAGCTGACTTCTGAGCCTTCTCATCAGCTGCAGGTGCTACGTTAGCCTGAGGTCTGCCACCCATCTGTACCGGCTGCTGTGTCGGGATCGGAGCGGGTGCGGGAGCTGCCTGCTGAGGCATGGACTGTACGGGCATCTGCTGAACGGGAGCCTGCTGCATAGGAACCTGCTGAACTGCCTGAGGAGCAGGTGCGGGTGCTACGGACTCATCGCCGAATCTGAAGCCGGGCTGAGGTTAGTCTGTTCTCGGCTGAGGAGCAACAGGCTGTCTTGCTGAAATCAATGTAGGATTCTCTCTGGAGAGAACTGATGTGCTTGCTCTGTGACCTGCAGAAGCATTGACTGTTCCGTCAAAGCCTGAAGCGATGACTGTGATCATGAGCTCATCTTCAAGTGAATCGTCAACGACTGCACCGACGATGATCTCTGCCTCAGGAGCTGCTGCCTGACGAACGATGGAAGAAGCAGCGTCGATCTCTGAAAGACGCATTCCTCTGCCGCCTGTGAAGTTAAGGATAACACCTGTAGCGCCGTCGATAGTTGTATCGAGGAGAGGTGAATTGATAGCCTGCTTGATAGCAACGGAAGCTCTGTCCTCACCGGAAGCACGGCCGATACCCATGTGGCAAACGCCTGCGTCCTTCATGACACGTGTAACGTCTGCGAGGTCGAGGTTGATGAGTCCGGGGATAGCAACGAGGTCGGAAATACCGGCTACACCAAACTTCAATACCTGGTCTGCCATGTTGAATGCTTCTTCGAAGCTTGTATTGTCATCGACAACGTCTAAGAGCTTATCGTTGGAAACGATGATGAGAGAGTCAACGGACTTCTGGAGCTCACGGATACCGCGCTCAGCGTTAGCAGCTCTCTTAGCGCCTTCAAATGTGAAAGGACTTGTAACAACAGCAACTGTAAGGATTCCGAGATCTCTTGCGATCTGAGCAACTACGGGAGCAGCACCTGTTCCTGTACCGCCGCCCATGCCGGCTGTGATAAAGAGCATGTCTGTGTTAGCGATAGCTTCAGCGATCTCGTCTCTGGATTCCTCTGCTGCCTTCTCACCAACGCTGGGATCAGCACCGCAGCCTAAGCCTCTGGTAACCTTCTCACCGATCTGGATCTTGATCTCTGCCTTATTGCGGGCAAGTGCCTGATTATCTGTATTGATAGCGATGAACGTGACGCCCTGGACACCACTCTCGACCATGCGGTTTACGGCATTGCTTCCGCCGCCGCCTACGCCGATTACCTTAATGCTTGCAACATTAGATTCGTCCATTGAATAGCTGTGCTTGCTGTCAGACATCCTTTTGTTCCTCCGTACTCTTTATTGTGCCAAAAATAAATTAAAAGATTTCTTGATTAAATAAATATTATTAACCATTGAAAATTTTAACCCAAACACAAGTTTCAATCAATACAAACAATAGTAAATACTGTGTGATTGTAAAGAAAACTTCACATTTATAATATCATTAAATGGCGGAAAGCAAGCAACTTTATTAGTATTCCCTTAAAGTCGGGTCATCACCGGTCATATCAAGGAACCCTTTGGTCTTATTCTTGTCTAAAGCCTCCGAATTAAAAGCATAAAGGAGCCATGCCATTTTGTCGCTTATCTTTTCGAGGCTGTTCAACTTGATCTGAATGAGCTTTCCCGAAGGTGAATAGACCGTAAGGAAGATGTAGCCGCTGGGCAGCATCCTTACTTCCAGGGTGTTCTCGAACATAGAATAGCTGTCGCCAATGCTGGCATTATCGGCTGCAAGGATCGCTCCCAAGACTATTATCGCTTTCTTGTAATCGTTCGAATTGCCTATCGTGACGGGCTTTCCGAGCTCCGCATACTTTACGTTGAGGCCGCAGATAACAGGTCTTACCCGTTTGCCCGTATCATGTGAAGACAGCTCTAACACGATGCCGTCCTTATCAAGGGCAGCATAGCCGTCAGGGGTCCTGACATAGCATATCTTGCTTCGCTCCTTGACGGTAACGTCGACCGTTGAAGGAAGTTTTACGGATACTCTGATATCTTCGATATAAGGATTCTCCCTCTTGATGCGCTCTTCGGTCTTGCCGTAATCAAGCCTTATGACATCAAGGATATTGCCGCTTACACCGCCCATGAGGTGTGCATTATATTCAAGTTTGAGCTGTCTTAATATTTCCTGGTCAGTCTGGGAAACATTGCCCTCGACGTGGACATTTCTTACTCTGAATGCGGGAAGGAACCAGATCAGCGCCACAAGGCCGATGATAAGGACAAACAGGCATATGATCGTTATACCCTTTTTATTTAACCGGCGGGCAGGCTTCTTTCTTGCCTTCTTCGCGGATTTATCTTTTGCATGATCCTTGCCGGACTCTTCTTCGGACTCATCTTCAGATTCCTCATCAGATCCTTCAGAACCTTCTTCATCAGACTCTTCTTCCGAAGCATCTTCCTCCCCGGAATCATCGCCTTCTTCGTCATTTTCTTCGGAATCTGCGCCCTCTTCAGCATCCTCTGAGCCTTCCGTCTCTTCATCGTCAGACGGATCTTCATCAGTTCCGTCTTCGTCATCTCCGGAAGACTCTTCATACTTGCTTATGATGAAACCGTTTTTTCTCAAGACCTCTTCGGCACGCTCGGAATCACCGGCCTCCTTATCAGAAGACTCCTTTTCCTTGTCTTTTGAAGGTTCATTCTCCGGCTTTGACCCGGACTCAGATACCTCACCGAATAATCTGTCTAACTCGTTATCATCCATAATGCTATTTTATCAGTTTACGGATTATTCCCAAGCGCCGCCTTGATTGCTTCAGTTATTCTTTCACCGGTGTCTTTGATCGCAAGATCCAAGCCGGCCTTTCTTATCGCAGCCTGCCTGTCAGGGTCGTTCAGGAGGCCGGAGAGGATGCTTTCGAGCTTTCCTGCCTTAACATCATCGTCACTTACCACGATGCCCGCGCCCTTATCCGCAAGGGATCTGGCGTTATATGTCTGATGATCGTGCGCAGCGTGAGGATAAGGCACCATGATGGCGCACGCACCCGTGGCGGTTATTTCGGCGCAAGTAACGGCGCCTGCCCTGAGGATCGAGCAGTCAGCGGCAGACATGTAAAGATCAGGTCTGTCGATATAATTTCTGATCTCAAGATTGGGAAGATCCTTAACTTCCTGAGTGATCTCAACGGAATTATGCTTGCCGACGGAGATCACGAAATGCACATCCCTGAATTCGGGCTTTTTGGCGGTCTCGAAAATAAAATTCGTAAGCGTTGCTGAGCCCAGAGATCCGCCCATCGTAAATACGAGCTTCTCATCCTGAGCTATTCCCAGTTCTTTCCTGGATCCTTCTTTTGTCCTTCCGAAGAAATTGCTCCTTACCGGATTGCCTGTATGAACGACTTTCTTTGCCTTCCTGAAGATATCTTCCTGACCGGGGAAACCCGTCATGACGAGAGCATCTTTGGCAAAGAGCTTATTGGCTCTTCCGGGGAATGCATTAGCCTCGTGGATCATTACGGGAATGCGGGCTTTTTTCGCAGCCATGAGAAGCGGCGCACTTACATATCCGCCGGTACTGATAACACAGTCAGGCTTAAATTCGTTTATCAGAGTAAGACACTGCTTCTTTCCGCGCCTGTTCGCACTCATCGTCTTGAACACCTTGGGCGAAGGCTTGTACGGCATCGGAAGCGATTCGACATTACGGAATTCATAGCCTGCCTTGGGAACAAGTTCTCCTTCAAGTCCTTCTTTGCGGCCCGTGAAGATGATCTTGCATGTATCACCGGTTGCGGCAGCATCTTCCTTAAGAAGATCCGCTATGGCAAGCGCAGGATTTATATGGCCCGACGTTCCGCCGCCGGTAATGATGTAGCGTCTTTCCATCTGTCTCACGCTCCCCGCTTGAACAGCTTTACCGGAGACTTGAGGCTCTTTTTCTCAGGTCTTACGGTTCCGCTTCTTGATACTGAGAGAATGAGGCCGTATGCGATAAGGAGCGTTACCTGTGCCGTACCGCCGTAACTTACAAACGGCAGCGTAACACCCGTAGCAGGAATGACCTGCAGCTCAACCGAGATATTCATCAGGACTTCGACGAATATCAAGGCCGTACACCCGGTCGCTATAGTCCTGGAGAACACGTCTTTGGCCCGCCAGCACACGGCAAGGCACATAAAGAATATCACAAGGTACATCATCATCAGGATGACTCCTCCGACAAAGCCCGTCTCCTCGATATAGATCGAGAAGATGTAGTCGTTCTGGGCCTCTGAAACGTAGTTGTATTTTGATCTGGAATTGCCGAGACCGACGCCCCACATTCCGCCTGAACCTAAGGCATTGTGCGCGTTGTCAACCTGACGCGTATCGTCTCTTGTAAGTCCCTCGTCCTCATTGTCGAGTTCTTCTTCGTCAGCGGTAAAGATCGCGATTCGCTTGAAAACGTGAGCGTAGTTCTTCATGAATCTTTCACGCTTTGCAGCAGGTACTACCGCAAATGCGATCGCGCCGCCGACGATCGCGACGGCAAGCAGAACGATAATACCGTAGAGCCATGATCTTGCAGGTATCTCAGATACAAGAGCGCACATGAAGATGACCGCAGCAACGATAATGAAGCATGACAGGTGGGGCTGCAGGAGAATGACGACGTCGACAAGGATGCACAATCCGATTGGAATGATGAATTCGATCATAGTATGCGCAATGATCTTTCCCGTCTTGGTCTTGGGTTCCCTTATCCTGCCCTCTTTCCTCAGATACGCGATTACCGAACGGTATCCGGCAAAGGCAACGATAAGGGCGACTTTGATGATCTCCGAACTCTGGAGCTGGATAGGACCGATATTGATCCAGCGTGCAGCACCATGCTCACGTCCTACGCCGAGTGCGATCGTGGCAAGGGCGAGACCGAGGCTCAATACATAAGCGCCGAAAGCGACCCATTTCTGTCTGAAGAAGTCGATCGGAATAAACGAAATGATGAACATTACGATCAGTCCGGCAACAGTGAATCTTATCTGTCTCGTTAAGAACCAAGAAGAATCCTTAAATTGGCCGTAAGCATCAGGACCCGATACCGAGTAGAGGATGACAAGTCCGAATACGATCAGGGCAAAGATCATAAGGATCATCGGGATATTGGATGACTTTACAGCCTGCTCGATCGTGGCAGCATTGATGCCTTCTTTCTCGGGCTTCGGCGGAGGTTCGATAAGACTCTCGATATCCGTTATCTTGCCTGTCTTGGGATCTGCAAAAGGCTTTGCGGGAGCCTGTTTTCTGACAGGTGCGTGAGCCTTCGAAGGATTCTTTTTGGCGGGAGCCTGAGGCTTGGACGCACCCGAACCTGCCGCATTGCCGGGAGTTCCGTACAGCGGTACATCAGGTATGATCGACTTCACCTTTTTCTCTGCCATCCGTCAGGCATTTCCCTTCTCGATAAAATATTTTGCGACCTTCTCAAATCCAAAGCTGTGCGAGGCCTTGAAAAGTATCGCGTCATCGTCTCTGACGTAGTCTTCAAGTCGTCTTTGCACGTCTTCGGTATCTTTACATTTTACTATTTCGAGCTTCATATTAACCATGTGGGCGCCTTTGATGAATTCATCGGCATTATCGCCTGTCACAAAGACCCTGTCGAAGTCATATGAAGCACAGTCCTTACCCGTCAGCTCGTGAAGGCCGGGAGCGAATTTGCCGAGCTCCAGCATTCCTCCCAGAGCTAATACCTTACGGTGACCTTTTGCCTTCCTGGAAAAGTTCAGGAAGGAATTTGCCATCGATTCCGGAGACGCATTATATGCATCGTTCATTATGAAATATCTCTTTGTCTCGGTGATAGCGCCTCTTCCGTCAACAGCGCTCTTGTTTCTTATGACATCAGCGATCTTCTGCCTGCTCTCAGGCGTACCGGTAATGCCCATCATGTAGGCACAGAAGATAGCAAAGAGGGCATTTCTTATGGCGGGCTCTCCGTACATTCCGACATTAAGAGGGATCTTGAATTCGGAATCAACGCCCATCCTCTTAAGCTTCGCGCCGAAAGACATTCCTTCGTCAGTCTCTTTTACGTCAGTAGCGGAAACGATCAATGGACAAGGAAGATCATCATCTGAACTTACCTGGATGCCTGCAATGAAATTATTTATCGTGAGCACTTTAACGCAGTGGTCAAAGAGCTTTCTGTCGTCGCTGTTGATGGCGATGATGCCGCCGTCTGTAAGGCCTTCGCAGATCTCCATTTTCGCGTTCATGATCGCATCTTTGCTCTCCAATATCCCGATATGCGAATAGCCGATGTTCGTTATGATCGCTATGTCGGGTCTTGCGATCTTCGTAAGATACGAGATCTGGCCTTCGCCTCTCATACCCATCTCGACTACGATGACATCGGAATCTTCGGGTGCGGAGAGGATCGTCTGAGCCATTCCTATCTCGTTATTGTTGTTCTTCTCGGATGAATGGACCTTAAGCCCGGTCTTTAAGACTTCGGCGATCATAGTCCTTGTTGAAGTCTTGCCGACAGAACCCGTTACCGCGATCACTTTGCAGCCCAGCTTGAATCTGTAATGATTTGCAAGAAGGCCCAAAGCCTTTACGGTATCTTCCACGATGATAGCATTTGCGCCTTCGGGAACTCTCTTCTCATCATTGGTAATAAGTGCGGAGGCACCCAGTTCCGCTGCCTTTGCAAGGTAGTCGTTTCCGTCGAAATTCTCGCCCTTCAAGGCGATAAATAGTTCGCCTTCCTTTATCGTCCTTGTATCGGTCGATACTCCGGTTACTTCTATCGAAGTCGCGAAAACATTCTCATCCGTTTTAGAGACGAGTCTGCCGCCAACTGCTTTCTTTACTTCTTCAAGCGTAAACATCATGAATTTCCTGCCCGCTCGATCACAGCATTTCTGGCATGCTCGCAATCATCGAAATGTATCGTTTTATCCGCAAAGATCTGGTAGTCTTCGTGTCCCTTGCCGGCGATGAGGACAGTATCGCCCTTTTCCGCCATGTTAATTGAAAGCTTTATAGCCTTGCTTCTGTCAGGCTCGATCTCATATCTGCCCGATGTCTTGGAGATTCCCGTAACGATGTCGGCGATTATGCTGTCAGGCTCTTCATTGCGCGGATTGTCAGATGTGATCACCGTATAATCCGAAAGATTGCCGGACACTTCGCCCATCTCAAAACGTCTTGTTCTCGAGCGGTTTCCGCCGCATCCGAAGACAGTGATTATCCTGCCTTCCGTATATTCCTTGAGAGTATTTAAAACGCTCTCCAATGCAGCGGCATTATGCGCATAGTCAACGAGGATGTTGACTCCGAAGTTGTTCTCCACAGGCTGCATTCTTCCCGGAACGCTGATATTTTCGAGCGCCTGCTTGATGACTTCGATATCGATGCCTTCCGTCACAGCCGAAGCTATTGCGCAGAGTGCGTTATATACGTTGAACTTGCCCGGAAGAGCTACGAAGATATCGCATTTATAGTATTTGCAGTCAAGCTCGAAAACAGTTCCCGTTACATGTCCTCTTCTCTCGGGTCTTAAGTTCCTTGCTGTAAAATCAGCTTCGCCTTCTACCGAATATGTAATGAGCTCTGTCTTTCCCTTGCAGTATTCAATGACTTTATCTGAAGCGCTGCAGTCAAGATTCAAGATGCCCGTCTCACAGTTATCGAAGATCCTGAGCTTGCATGACAGGTAGTCTTCCATATCGGGATGCTCATTGGGAGCGATGTGGTCTTCGTAAAGATTGGTAAATGCAGCCGTACGGTATCTGATGCCTCTTACCCTGTCGAGCTTTAGAGCCTGTGAGGAGACTTCCATTACAAGACTTGAAGAACCGTTCCTAGTGAGGACATCCATCATGTCATAGAGTTCTCTTGCTTCAGGCGTAGTATGCGCAGCATGCGTCTTGTGTCCTGCAATGATGTTGCAGACTGTTCCGACAAGACCCGTGTCTCTTCCGCTCTGCTCGAGTATCGCTCTCAACATGAATGCGGTAGTGGTCTTGCCCTTGGTTCCGGTAATGCCGTAAACCGCAAGTTTCTTCTCCGGATGCTCATAGAAATTCGCGCAAAGATCGGCAAGGTGCTTATGCGTATCATCTATCTCAATGACGCAGAGGAAATTCTCTTTGGCAAGTACATCTAATTCATCGGTTGTAAGGCACGTTCTGTTCTTATCGACAACGATAGCCGAAGCGCCTTTCTCCGCCGCCATTGAAGCATATGAATGGCCGTCTACGGTAAAGCCCTTTACGCATACGAAAAGTGAACCGATCGCTACTTTTCTGGAGTCATACTCAACAGATGTGATCTCCTTGTTGAGATCACCCGCTACTGTCTCAAAATCTATGTTGTTAAGAACTTCCAGGAGTTTCATTTATTCTTCCTCTGCCGCTGTCTGTATATGGCGGTTTTCCACCGACAAATATATTAAAACAAAAAGTTCCATCTCTTATGTGGCAAAAACAATGAAATTCATGTAAAGGTGCCTCCCATGTTTGTGCGTGAGAGCACTAGTTCTCTCTTTTCTTATTCGTGTTTACGTCTGTTCTGCCGTCTTCACCCTGTGTATCAACGACAGATGATGATTTGGTCGCATCGTTCTGCTGGTTATAATCCACATTGGCATTTCTGGACAGCTTAACGCGGATGATATCGCCAGCATAGACCGTCTGACCCGAAGCAACGCTCTGGCTTACGCAGACTCCCTTTATGTCGCTGTCCTTGTCGATCTTGCAGTTGAGATTCATCTTAAGGCACGCCTCGATGCACTCGATCGCAGACATTCCTGCCATATTCGGAACTCTCGTCGTGAGCATCTCCTCCTTTGAAACATTCTCAGGATAGAGGACAACGACACCTGTCTTATAAAGCGTGTTGTAAAAGTCCGGATATGTTCTGGCAACGATGGTCTCGGAATTCATGTCGAGCGTGCCGTAGAGCGTTGAAAGACCGTTAACGGAGATCTTCGATGCAGCCTGTGACGCCGGCAGTCCGTCGACCTTCTGAACGTACCATTCCTTGAGCATCTCGCTGTATTCTTCTTCGGTGAATTTTCTCTCGACACCCATATAGGAGAGCGTGCCTTCAACGATCTTTGCAGCTGTCGATGCCGCCGACGATGAACCTACGCTCTTATCTCTCGGTTTATTAATTACTACGAGGACCGCTATCTTAGGGTCGTATGCAGGTGCATAGCAAGAGAATGAGAGCACGTGCAGTCCCTTAAGTTCACCGACGTCGATCGTGGATGTTGATGTCTTACCTGCGACGGCATAACCTGCAACTTTACCTGCTGAACCCGTACCGTCGGATACAACGCCTTCCATCAGTTTCCTTACTCTTCTGCAGGTATCTTCGGAGAACACCGTGCGGACTACTTCAGGCTCGATCTCATCCACGATATTTCCTTCAGGATCCGTAATGTATTTTACGATATGCGGAACAAGAAGGTCGCCGCCGTTAACGATGGCGCAGTAGGATGTGAGGAGCTGGATAGGCGTAACCGTCGAAGATTCGCCGTAAGACAAAACGGACATGTCGACTTTTGACGGATTCTTATGGAAGATGCCCTTACCTTCGGCAGGAAGATCGATGCCGGTTACATCGTAGAAACCGAGCATGCGGACGTATGTATAATACTTGGTTATTCCGATCTTCTGTGCCAGCTGGGCAAAGACAGGGTTGCAGGAGTTCTCGAATGCTTTGACAAGAGTTTCCTGACCATGGTTGAAGCCTGCAGTCTTCTGCATCCAGCAGGAGATCGTATGCTGTTCGGAAAGTTTTAACGGAGCATCGTCGAAGGTCTGATCTTCCCTTGCAAGGTTTTCCTCAAAGGCCATACAAGTAGTAAGAGCCTTGAATGTTGAACCCGGCTCGTATGTATCGGAAACGCAGCGGTTGCGCCATGCATTTGCCATTACATATTGGACCCTGGTCTCGGAATCCATGTAATTCCACGCTTCTTCACCGACACCGTAAGGTCTTGCATAAGGATCGTTAAGGTCGTAATTGGGGATCGATACCATCGCATAAACGGCACCCGTATAAGGATTCATTACGATCGCGCAGACACCGTCGATCGGGTCGAATTTGTCATAGGCTTCCTTCGCTGCTTCTTCAGCGATTCTCTGGATACTTATATCGATATTGGTAACGATACTGTTTCCGTCGGAAACGGCTATGGAAGTTGCATCGGAATAAGGCAGAACACCACCCGTGATCTCATCTGTCTCAGAATATCTGTAGCCGTCATCACCGGAGAGGACCGTGTTGTAATAAGCTTCGAGTCCGTAAAGACCGTTAAGGCTTACACCGTCGTTCTTCGCATATCCTACGACCTGTGAAGCAAGGCTTCCGTAGTTATAGTATCTCTGGGGAACGGCAACAAAGGCAAAACCCTTGACCTTATTGTCTTTCGCCCATTTCGAGAACTCGTCCTTCTTCTCTGCGGAGATATTCTTAATGACATCGCATCCTGCAACATCATTACGCTTATCGGTCTTATCCGTCGGATCTACCGGGATCATCTTATCGAGTTTCTCGTAATTGACGCCCAGGATGTTTACGACGCCGTCCATGATCTGCTGTCTGTCCATAAGGGTCGAAGTGACCATCTTAGGTGAGCAGATAAGCGTGTAGTCGTATGTATTGGATGCAAGAGGAACCATGTTCGCATCGTAGATGACACCTCTGCTCGCACTGTATGTTACGAGCGTCCACTGTTCATCAGCGGCAGCTCTTGCATACTTGTCGTAATCGGTAACAGTCGTGCGGTAAAGGTTGAAGAGCAGATAGACGGTATATAAGACGACGACAACGGCCACAACGCCTATCCACGCCTTGGCATAAATGCTGCGGTTGACCGGTTTGGATTTTGCCTGATTCTCCTGTCCGTTTTCCGGAGAGCCTTCTGCAGGCTCTTTTATCTGCTCCCTCTTTATCCCGGAAACACTTCCGACGGGATTGCTGCCATTACTTATCCGGATGCGCGGCATAGTAATCAGCCAATGCGTCCTTGGAATCCTTGAACGCTTCCTCATTTATTCCATCAGAGTTATAGTTGATCCTTGTCTTCAATGAATCCGTATTAGGGATCGGGAGGCTGATGACCTGATTCATGTTAGGATCCTGCATTCCGAGTGCTATGGCACGTGCACGGATGACATCCATGTCGGCTACACCGTTCGCGTTCTCTTCTGCGTTTACTATCTCTCTTTTTGCGGTATTTATCTGGTCTTTAAGATTTGAATTGTCTCTTGCAAGTTCGGATATCTCCGTCTGCGGATAGAGGAGCAGCATGACAAAAACACCGATAGCTATTACAAGGATTATCGATATGATGGTCTCGAAAAGCTTTCTCCTGGTAAGTCTTCTGCTCTTCTTCTTATTCTCTAATCTCGTCTGCGGATCTTCGTGTTCTTTCGCATACTGGACAGACCTCTCCTGAACGTCTTCATAAGAAGCTACGCCCAAAGAATTCTGTTCCCTGTATGGTTCTTCGATGATAAGAGGTTCGTCTTCGATAATGGCCGGATCATAAGGAAGAATCTGTCCTTCGGTATACTTGAAGTTCGACTTTCCGGCAGACAGCACTTCGTCAAGCACCTTATCCTGTGTGCCTACATCGAAGCTTTTAATTTTTCTTTTCGATGCTGTCTTGACTGCCATTACTGATTCTTACCTTTACTTAATTCTTAGTTGTATTGCTCGTTATCGTTCCTCTCAAACACTCTGAGCTTCGAGCTTCTGGATCTCGGATTGATCTCAACTTCCTCATCCGTCGGTTCGATCGGTTTCTTCGTTATCACCGTACCGAGCGACTTCTTTCCGCAAACGCAGACGGGGAAGTCACGAGGACACGTGCAGGGATTCTCTGCCCTTCTGAACGCTTCTTTTACGATGCGGTCCTCCAAAGAATGGAAGGAGATGACCGCAAATCTTCCGCCCGGTTTGAGCTTTCTGATTCCGTCGTTCAAAAGTGACTCCAGACCGTCAAGCTCGTGATTGACTTCGATCCTTATTGCCTGGAAGCATCTCTTTGCAGGATGCTGGTCCTCACCTCTGCCGTGACCCGGCATATAATCCTTTATAGCCTGCGCAAGTTCCGTGGTCCTTGTGAAAGGCTTTGTTCTTCTTCTCTCGACGATACCGTCAGCGATTCTTCCCGCATGATGTTCTTCGCCGTATTCCCTGAAGATCCTCTCTAATTCATCTCTTGAATACCTGTTTACGACCTCTGCTGCCGTAAGCCATTCATCAGGGTCCATTCTCATATCCAGAGGGCCGTTCTTCATATAAGAGAAGCCTCTTTCTGCTGTATCAAGCTGATATGAAGAAACACCCAAGTCTGCCATGATGCCGTCGACCTTGCCGATCTTAAGGCTTCTTATAATGTCATCTATATCTTTATAGTCAGATTTAACGGGCATCCAGTCGATACCTGCAAAAGCATCCTTGCGCTCCATGCATGCGGCAAGAGCTGCTCCGTCCTTATCGATCGATACAAGGATCCCCTGTCCCTTCATTCTTCTTGCGATCTCGGCGCTGTGTGAACCGCCGCCTGCAGTACAGTCGACGTAGATACCGCCCGGTCTGACGTTAAGCGCATCAACCGTCTGGTAAAGAAGAACAGGAATGTGATCAAAATCAGAGACCTTCAACATAATACTTCGTCTCCAATCCTTCTATGCTGCTGAGGTCATGATCCTCATTGTCATAGAAACTCTTAGTGCAGATGTCCAGCTTACCGTCGTCGTTAAATACACAGATCTCATCTCCGGGCTTTGCACCGATCCTGTCCCAAAGCTCACTGTTAACAGAGATCCTGCCCTGGGAATCGACGCTTACTTCACAAGCCTCACCGATGATCGCTCTCTTGATCTTACGGGCGTTGGCGTCCATGGTATTGAGCTTTGCGAGCTGTGTCTTAACCACGTTCTCAAAATGATCCTTCGAGTAAACGCACAAATAGCCGACATCGAGGCTGTTTGTTACTACAACCTCTTCGCCAAGCAATTCCTTTTGCTTTGCAGGGATAAAAAATCTCCCCTTAGCGTCTACTTTCTTAATGTCTCTCATTCTGAGTCTTTCGTTTTTACTTGATTTTGTGCTAAAGTGGGGGCCGCAGCTTCAATTTGAGCCACTTTCCTCCACCAGAATGGGAATTATCTCCCCAAATCACCACACATCTGTATTCTATTCGTAATCTTTTTTTAACGCAAGGGGGTTTTTGTAATTTTTTGGAAATTTGTTAAATATTTTTTCTACCCCTTTCCCGTTCATGCACAATCCCTCAACGGCAGGCGTTTTACGGGGTTTTATCTCTGAAAAACCAAGCCTTTTATGGGCATTTCAAAACGAAATTGCCTTAAATTTCCCAAAGGCCTGCCACATTACATTTTCGAGACCTCCGAAAACAAAAAAGACGGGCCTGAACCCGTCTTTTTATAATTAAATATATTGCTTATTATCCCGCGACAGTCGGCTCAACGATCTCCCACTTAAGGCTCATATCCGCCATGACATCGAATTCCGCGTAATAGATGTTGCTGCCGTCACCGATATCACAGCACGCGATCCTGTAATGACCGGGATTAAGCTTGCCGCCATAAGGATAAAGACTGTATGTCTGTGTGTAAGCCTGCCCCGGCTGCAGTTCGTGCGCAAGATCATGGACTACATTCTCGGCAGTATAAGGCACGTAATACCAGACACCTTCGATAAACACCTGGATCGTATAGTACTCGCCGTAAGCGAACACTTTATCAGTATTATTCTTTATCTTTACGGTAATATCCTTGCCCCCGTTATAATCGACAACATATGCAAGAATGCTGTCATTGCCGGCATTATCATTTACGGGGACGAGATACTTTTTGTTATAGCCGTTAACCTTGCCGCAGGAACAGAGCATGAGACATGCGGTCAGAAGAATAGAAATAATCGATATTAAACGTCTCATAACATCAGCTCCTTTCTTAATTACTCATATGAAGCTTTGACAGGTCGATCCCGAACAAAGCATATACACTTTCAGTTGTATCCGAATTGCCATATTTATAATGCATTCCGTCAGAATTCCACACGGCGCAGCCGTCGCAGGCAAGCGAGATAGTGATAACGGTCCCGTCTTTCCTTGTCATCTTAAGAGTTGCCCACGGACAGCCTGAAGCACCGTTCGGCTTAGCGTTTCTCAAAGTCTTTTCAAGATACTCAAGCTTTGTCTTATCATCTAATGTATAAGTCTTGCCCTTTACGGTTAATTCCGCAGATGTGATATCAGTAATCTCCTCAGGACCTATCGGGTTGATCCCGAAGAAGTCATAAACCTGCCTCAGCAGCGCAGCAAGTTCTTTAGCATCCTCAGGAGCAATATAGTGCTTGGAAAACGGCACATCATTAGGCTCACGATAGCCCCAAAGCGATCCGTCTTTTGCCAGTTCCCAATAATCAGAACTGCCGTTATTCTCCCAATAGCCCTTATGGAACCAGCTTACGCTGATAGGCACCGCATCAGCAGCAGGAAGAGCTCCTTCTTTATCTTGAGCACGGCTTACTGCATCATCTATTGCTTTCTTCCACTCGTCCTGATTCTCGGGCGCGTACCAGCCCATCTCACCGTTAAGATAAGCAGAGCTTGAAAGTCTTAAATATACGACAACAGTATCCTCAGGTATATCTGTTCCCACAGCGTGGATCATGCTCATCTTATCAGTCGGATCTTTAAACGTTTCATTAGATGTTGAGACAACCCCTGTCGGATCGATCCCCACATTGGTAGGAACCAGCTGCGTTTCCACATCAGACATTTCGATCACGGCGCTGTTGTTATTCATATACAGGGCCAGGCCAATGACTCCGGCAACCATAAGGAGCGAAGCCGCAATCCCTATATACGTCATTAACTTGCTGCTGATCTTAGGGGTCTTGTAGTTTTCCGCCTCGCTGATATAGTTATCGTCTATATTTTCGAGCGTTCTGAAAAAGTCTTCTTTTCTCATACATCGAACCCCCTTTCGATAAGATAGCCGCGGAGCTTAAGCCTGACGCGGCGGATCTCCACTGACACATTATTCGCGCTCATCCCCATTCTTTTCGCGATCGCTCCTATATCATCCGCATACCAGTAACGGCGTACGAACATGATCCTCTTTTCAGCCGGCAGTCCTGTAAGGAATTCGTTGATCGCCTTTACCAGCTGCGTCTGTATTACTCTGTCATCAGGACCGGGCATATCTGAAGCTATCTCGCCGAGCTCATCAAGTATAAGTTCCATCTGATTGCCGCCGCGCTTTTGAGCAGTGATTTCCTTATATCTGTTAAGCGAGATATTCCTTACTATCTTCCCCAAGAATGCCGACAGGATAACAGGCCTTTGCGGAGGCATTGAATTCCAGGCAGCATTATAAGTGTCATTAACACACTCATCAGAATCCTCTTTGTTGGAGAGAATATTATATGAGATCGAGAAGCAGTACCTGCCATACTTCAGATCCGTCTCAGTTATGGCAGCTTCATTGCGGTCCCAATATAGATTTACGATACCTTCATCAGTCATGCTGATTGCCTCCTTCACTTATTATAGACAACTTTGGGAGGCGAATATGACAACAGGGATTAATTATTCATTTCCTTCAAATCAGGATACGAAGGTATCGCGCCTTTTCTCTGGACGCTTACCGCACAGAAGCGGTTGGCAAAGTCCAGGCACTCTTTAATGACCGCCAGAGGACACTCACCGAGATTTTCCTTGCCGATACCAAGAGATCTTAACTTCCACAGGAATGAACCGATGAAGCCGTCGCCTGCGCCGGTGGTATCAACAGCCGTAACCTTAGTGCTTGCAGAAGACACACAGCCCAAGCTGCTGTAGCAGTCAGCGCCGTCCTTTCCTTTGGTCAGGATAACAAGCTTTACACTTCCGACGAACAAAAGCGGAAGCGCCTCACCGATATCAGAACATCCTGTAATGAACTCCAGTTCTTCATCAGAGATCTTTACGATGTCGCAGTCAGGGATGAATTCCCAGATGACACGCTTTAACGCATCTTTGTCGTCCCAGAGCATGAAGCGGAGATTAGGATCGAAGCTGACGATCGCGCCCTGTCTTCTCGCAATTGTGATCGCAGCGCGGTGAGCGTCCTTCATCGGGAAGTCGCCCAAAGAAACGCTGCAGAAATGGAGCGCATAGCAATCATCGAACATCTCTGCCGTGATGGCTGAAGGATCGAAAAGCATGTCCGCGGAAGGATTCCTGTAGAAAGAATATGTGCTCTTGCCGTCAGCCGTTTGGCTTACGAATGCGAGCGCAGTATTTGCTTCAGACGTATATGAGATACAGGAAGTATCGACACCTGCTTCGTTCAAAGTCCTTGTAATGACGTCACCGAAAGGATCACGGCCAAGCTGGGTGATCATACGTGATTTGCCGCCGAGCTTCGAAAAGGCTCCGCAGACATTTGCGGGTGCTCCGCCTGTCGCAGGAGAGAATGAACCTACTTCGTAGAATTCACAAGCCTTCCTGTCGGGAATGAAATCTATAAGAGCTTCACCAATCGCAACGAGCGTGTCGTTAAGTCTTAATGTGCTGACAGAAGCGCAAGCTCCGTTAACTGCGACCTTTACCTGGCGGTGCTCCGGATAGAATCTTGTACCCATTACATAGCGGCCGCCGTTGATATATATTTCCAGCGAAGATACATCAGCAATGATACGCAGCGATTCAAGCGAAGATAACCTGATCTTCCTCTCACTCCTGCCAAAGCCTTCGCCGTTTGTAAAATGCAGACTTAAAACTCCGCTTTCTTTATCCCATGTGATCTCTGCACCGGACACGCTTACTGCTACGTTATCTGCAAATTCAGATGCATTGACTTCGAAAGGCAATCCTTCCCAAGCCTCGCCTTCGACAGGCTTTGTTTTCTTCTTCAGAGAATCAAGTTCGCGAATGGGATTTTGCAGGATATTGCCGTCTTCTGATACAGTCAGTTCGCGCGGCAATGTAAGACAATGCTGCCAGCCAAGTTCTGTTGTCGGATTTGTATATGAACCGTCACCGATTCCCATCCATCCGATAAGAAGTCTTCTTCCGTCCGGAGCAACAAATGTCTGCGGTGCGTAGAAATCGAAGCCGTAATCGAACTCTTCAAAATCAGAAAGCTCATCACCGTCGACGGTAAAATATCCGCTCTGGAACAGATTCTGATATTTATATTCTCCCTGAGGAATTCCCTGCGGACAGAATGCGAGGAAACGCTTTCCACCGATATCGAACATGTCAGGGCATTCCCACATAAATCCCATATCGGGCGCTGATAAACACTTCTTATATTCAAGTGAACCGATGCTGCTGCCTTCATACAAAAGCACGCATCCCTTATCGTCTTTTGTACGTGCGCCTAATACAATCTTGTAAATGCCGTCTTCGATCCACACCTTGGGATCTCTCACGTGACAGGAACAGAAATCAGGATAATCGGAATTCCGGAGAAGGACCTTTTTCGCGGACATCGAAAAACCGTCAGGAGACGAGACATGGATGACATTTGCACCGCGCCCTTCGAGCACATAATCGTGATCGCCTTCTTCCATGACGTTGCCTGTATAGAAGAAATCAATGTGATCTTTGGAAGGCAGAGCGCAGCCTGAGAACACGCCGTCACGGTCTTCGGGAATGTCGGCATCAAGAACGATGCCCTTGTATTTCCATGAGAGAAGGTCCGTACTCACATAGTGACCCCAGCGGCGTACGCTTTCGCCATTGGGAGTGCCGGGTGAATACTGGAAATAGACGTGATAAAGGCCGTCAAAAAAGCACAATCCGTTAGGGTCGTTCATCCATCCTTCAGGAGGTTCGATATGAAGATTCTGTCTCCATTTACCCTTCACAAGATGCCTCCGACACTACATATTTCGGTTGATCGAAATGTTCAGCATTACTCCGAATGCCATAAAGTTAATGAGCATCGCCGTGCCTCCCAAGCTCATGAAAGGAAGCGGGATTCCCGTGATCGGGAGAAGACCTACTGCCATGCCCATGTTCTCGATGAAGTGGAATGCGAAATATCCTGTAAATCCGGTCATCATATAAGAGCAGGATTTTGACTTGACCTTCGCAGCTACATAAAGGCATCGGCAAAGGAAGAAGAACGCCAGGATTATAACCGTCGTCGTTCCGATAAATCCCATGTGCTCTGAGATGGCGGCGAAAATAAAGTCAGATTCCTTAACCGGAACCGGCGTTAAAATGCCTGTGTGGTTGCCGGAAAGACCGCCTGATGCTATCGCGAGCTGAGACTGCTGGAGATTATACTCAGACTGCGGTGACGAGCCCTGGAACAGGAGGGATAAGATCCTCTCCTTCTGGTAAGGCTTCAGATAGAAGGACCATACCAAAGGGACAACGATAACGACAAAGGATGAGAATGCGAGAAGGAAGTATCTGTATCTTACTCCCCACGCAAACAGCATGCAGATAAACGTAAATACGATAACCATCGCGGTACCGAAGTCAGGCTGCGCGAGGATCAGGAGCATCGGCGGTGCATAAACGGCCGCCATCTTACCGAAGCCCTTGAGCATGGTTACTTCTTTGTTATGCATCTGTTCGAAAATATCTGCCGCGAGCATGACAAGACCGATCTTCGCAAGCTCTGAAGGCTGGAAGTTACCGATGACAGGGAGCTTCAGCCATGAGTCGGCGCCCCAGACGCCGGCAAGTGAATAACCGTCGATGGGAACAAGTATCAGCAGGAACAATGCAGCCGCATAGATTATCCGTCCTACAACCTTAAGCAGGTGTTCATCGAGCAAACTGATTATGAGTGCAGCTATAACGCCGCCTACGGTAGCGACTATCTGTCTGTAGTAGTTTCCGGGATATGCGGCATAGCCTTTGGACAAAACTCTCTGAAGAACATAAAGGCCTATTATCGTCATGGTAAGAACCGGAACGACAAGATAATAGTCGACGGCCTTAAGACCGTCTTTCCCGCGAAGTCTTACAACGCCGGAACCTACTTTGCTCATCAGCCCTTCTTTTCCTCAGTCAATTCGACATAGAGCTTCTTGGGAAAGCCCCTCTTCTGAAGCTTATTTGCTCTTGCGTATGCAATGTAAAGGAGCGCAGCAATGATCAGAATAAGTGACAGGAGCTGTGAAGTTCTGATGCCCGTGTTTCCGATATAAAGAGAATCCGTTCTCATTCCTTCGATGAAGAATCTTGCTGTTCCGTAAAGTGCGAAATAAGCGCAGGATGTCTCGAAAGGAATCTTGGAATGCTTTCTTATGTACATAAGGATGAAGAAGATCGCAAGGTCAGCCAAAGACTCATAAAGGAATGTCGGATGAACCGGCATTGTCGCTACGAGAGTAGGACAGCTGGACTTAAGATAAGCTTCTACCGTGGAGCTTGTCATACCCCAGGGAAGAGTCGTATTCGTACCGAAGCACTCCTGGTTGAAGAAGTTGCCCCATCTGCCGATAGCCTGACCCAAAGGGAGATATACAACACAGTAGTCTGCAAGTTCCCTGAAAGGTATCTTCCTGATTCGGCACATAACAAGACCGCCGATAAATACAAGGATAACGCCACCGTAGATTGCAAGTCCGCCATTCCTTAAGTTGAATATCTCAAGCGGATTCTTGGTATAGAAATCAAGATTGCAAGCGACAAAATACAATCTGGCACCGATAATGGCACAGGGGATTATCATGAGGATCGTATCGTAAACAAGACCTTCCGGAAAATTCAGACTCTTAGCCTGCTTAACCGCAAGTACTACAGCCAGCACCAAAGCCAGTGCGATCAGAATGCCGTACCAGTAAACTTCGATACTGCCAATGGTAAAAGCAACAGGGTTAACATTCAGGTCGATTCCAAGACCCGGAAATTTAACTTCTACTAAATTCATCATGTTTCCTTATCCTCCGGAGCCCCTCTAGGGGTCAGTAAATCCCTGATATATTACCACAAAATAGATAATATGGCTTTTTATGGTATCAATTCACGGCTGAATTGAGGTTTTTGATATACTCCAACGCCTGTGCCTTATTAAGGTTTACGGCATCTATGAGTTCTTCTTTCGACGTCATCTTCGATTCGGGTCTTAAAAAGTGCATGAGCTCGACTTCAAGCTTAGCTCCGTAGATATCTTCGTCGAAGTCGAAAATATAAGTCTCCACTACGTCATTTACCGCATCTTCCAGTGTCGGCCGCCTGCCGATATTGGTTACACCGTAAAGGATCCGCTGTCCCAGACGGACACGGGATACGTAAACGCCTCTTCTGACAACGTATTTATCTTCAGGTACGATGATGTTTGCCGTAGGAAAGCCCATTTCCCTGCCCATCTGTTTTCCCTGAACGCATCTTCCCGAATAGATATAGTTCCTTCCGCCGCAAAGCTCTCTTGCCAGATCGGCATCGCCTTCGGCAAGTGCGTCCCTTAACCAGGTCGTTGAGATCTTTCTGTCTGTGCCTTCGAGCAGGTGGTCCTTAACGACTATCACTCTGATGTCGTTTGCTTTTGCAAACTCCTTTATCATGGCAACATCGCCCCTGGCATCCTTGCCGAATCTGTAATCCTCGCCCATGATGAGAGTATCTGCTACACAGCGGTAAAGGATCACGTTCTTCAGATAATCCTCAGGTTCCATGTCCTTCACTCCGTCGAAATCCAGTACCAGAAGTTCATCCGCGCCGGTCTGGCTTACAAGGTTCAATCTTTCTTCTGCAGTATAAAGAGTCTTGCTGTCCTGCTTGAAAAGATTCTTAAACGTCTGGACGGTTGAAGTAAGTCCGTCCCTCTCAGCTACTGAAACAGCTTTTCTGATTATGTCCATGTGACCTAAGTGGAGGCCGTCGAACATTCCGAGGGCGATCACTCTTCCCTTTGTTCCCAAAGGCAGATCGTTAAGGCTGTAGGTATTGCAGACTTTAATCATGTGCGTAGAGCCTCTCGATCCTCATCACAAGATCACCGTTCTCTTCTTGCGGGAAGACGACTGCGATCAGCTTGTCTTCGTTTGTTGCCCTGTAGTAGATGCGTTCCCCGCCTTCAGGCTTCACATCAATCGGGAAAGCGATCTTTCTGCCGAATTTGATATCCTTTGTCTGCTTCGGATCAAGCTTTATTTCAGGCAGGAAGCTTATTGTCTCAGATGCATCCCTTACGAATGAGAAATCACCTGCTTCAGCCATCTTCTCAAGTTCATCCGGTGTATATGCATCCTTAACGTTAAACTGTCCGTTGACAGTTCTTCTCAAGGATTCCGCATATGCGCCGAAGCCCGTGATATCTCCTAAGTCAGAGCATATCGTCCTGATATATGTTCCTTTCGAACACATGCAGTCAAAGTCTATTGCCAAGCCTTTATCACGCTTCATGATGTCCGTGATATCAAGCGAATAGATAGTGACGGGAGAGGGCTTTAAGTCAGGCATCTCGCCTTTTCTCGCGAGTTCATAAGCCTTTACGCCGTCGATCTTCTTGGCGGAATACGCGGGAGGAAGCTGCTCTTTTGTTTCCTTTACTTTCAAGGCCGCACTGCGGATCAGAGCGTAGTCAGTCTTTTCGAGCTCTTCCAGAACATCAGCTGAAGGATAATCCTCGGATATTATCTCGCCCGTCTTATCCATGGTATCTGTTGCCGCACCGAAAACGCATCTGCATGAATAGCCCTTGTCAAAGCCTTCGCAGAATCTTAAGAACTTTAAGCCCTTGCCGGCGAACACCGGAAGAAGACCCGTTGCGAACGGATCTAACGTTCCTAAGTGCCCTACTTTACGTGTGCCCAGAATTCTGCCGACAAAGCGGTCTGTCTTAAAGGATGTCCATCCTTCGGGCTTATCTACAAGGATGAATCCGTCTTGAATCATAAGGTAGCCTGAACCCTCTTAATTACTTCTTCCGCGAGTTCATTGATGTCGCCGGATGCGTTAAAGCCTGCGGCTCTTAAATGTCCGCCGCCGCCAAAGCCTGCTGCAAATGCACTGCAGTCGAAGTATTCCTGAGATCTGACATTTCCTCTGATCTCGCCGTTCTCAAGTTCTCTTAAAACGATCGCGAGTTCGACGCCGTCGATATCACGCATTGCGGATACCACATCATCAACGCCGTCAGGTCCTGCACCGCATTCAACAAACTGGGAGTAAGGAACTACAGTCAATGCAAACTTGTCGTCGCAGAAGAACCTTACCTCAGATCTCGCCTTAGCGGAAAGGCAGAACTTGGGCTTTGACTTGCGGTCGAAAAGGTTGTAGCAGACCTGCGAGATATTGCCGCCGAGATCCATGAGCGCGCCTGCTGTCTCAAGTGTCTCGGGATGTGTATTCGTGAAAGTGAATCTTCCTGTATCGGTAACGATTCCTGCAAGAACGGCCTTTGCTGCATTGGGGGCAAGGACTTCCTTAATATCCATGCCTTTTATGTCGGCTATCTGAAGAGCAACATAGTAGACCATCTCGCTCGCAGATGAACAGTCAGGATCGATCCACATATTGTCTGATCTGGTCGTTACGGAAGCGTGGTGATCGATGACGAGCTTAGTATCTACCGAATCGTAGATAGCACCGCTAATACCCATTCTCGAACTGTCCGAGATATCAGTTGCGACAACCAAACCGATCTTCTTACCGTGTATGGTTCCATTCGCAGCAAATTCTCTTGCTTCATCAGTATCACCGTCGGGACGGAAGAGATATTCGCTGATGCCTAAAAATTCCATATTCTCAGGTAAAGCTTCAGGAATAGCTACATATGCATCTACTCCCAAAGACCTGAAAATACTGACGATGCCGGTGCTGGAACCAACACAGTCACCGTCAACGCTTCTATGCGGGAAGACAAGGACGGCCTCATTGCCGGCCTTGAGCTTCTCTATAACGCTTAAGATGTTCATGGCAGTTCTTCTGCTGCCTTCCTTATAGCGTTCTCTCATAAAAACTCCGTTCTAAACAGCCGTAAAGGCAGGAGATCACTCTTCTGCCTGACTGTCGTCACGCTTGCCTTCTCTTTCTTCTCTGGCAAGACGTCTTGCTTCATCTTCCTTGATCGTCTTATCAATCAGAGCTTCCATCCTGAGTGCGTCGTTAAGCGTGTTATCGAGCTTGAAGCTGAATTCGGGAGCAACTCTTAAGTTGATCTCCTGAACCGTCTCATAACGGATAAAGCCTTTAGCATGCTCTATGGCTTCCATCGCTTCCTTCTGTGTCTTCTCGTCACCGTAGACTGAGATAAACACAGTGGCATGCGACAGATCCCTGCTCATCTTAACGGACGTAACAGATGTCAGCAAAGGAACTCTGGGATCCTTTAACTTTGTCGAGATAATCGTGGAGACGATCTTCTGGATCTCGTCTCCAACTATCTCAGGTCTTCTGTTTTTCATATCAGTCCCTCTTAACTTCGACGTTGCCGAATGCTTCGATCACGTCGCCGATCTTAATGTCGTTATATTTCTCGACTGTAAG
Organism: Oscillospiraceae bacterium; assembly: GCA_902764825.1. GTDB lineage: Bacteria > Bacillota > Clostridia > Saccharofermentanales > Saccharofermentanaceae > Saccharofermentans. The sequence continues at coordinate 113,345 of CACWXL010000003.1, read as the reverse complement.
ACCGCACTCATGTCCGGATACTACTTCCTTAACGGAATCCTTCTCGTGCTGCAGGGAACCGAGTACACCGGTATAAACGACAACGTCGTCTCTGATGACTCTGACATTGGAAGATCTCTGGATCTTACCGTCCGTAACATAGCAGCCTCCGATAGTACCGATACCGCTGACCTTGAAGAGCTGTCTGACTTCGGCATGACCCCAGACGACTTCTTCGATCTTGGGTGCGAGCATACCCTTCATGGCGTTCTCGACATCTTCTATCGCGTTATAGATGACGCTGTAAAGTCTGATATCTACGCCTGTCTCTTTTGCCTTGTCTATGATCATCTGCGAAGGTCTTACGTTGAAGCCGATGATGATAGCGTTGGATACGTCAGCAAGTACGATATCGGATTCGTTGATAGCACCGACTGCACCATGGATAACGTTGATCTTGACTTCTTCATTCGTAAGCTTCTCAAGGGACTGCTGAACGGCTTCGACAGAACCCTGGACGTCAGCCTTGATGATGATATTGAGATCCTTGACATCGCCTGCTGCCATCTGGGCTGCGAGCGTATCAAGGCTCATCTTGGATGATCTGTGGAGCTGCTCTTCTCTCTGCTTGATCTTACGCTTTTCAACGAGCTGTCTTGCTGTCTTATCGTCTGATACGGCGAAAAGGATCTCGCCTGCCTGAGGAACCTCAGGAAGGCCTAAGATCTCGACAGGGATTGAAGGACCTGCCTTCTTGATCGGAGCGCCCTTATCATCGTACATTGCTCTTACGTTGCCGAGGATAGGTCCGCAGACAACAGTATCGCCCTGTCTCAAAGTACCGCGCTGGATAAGTACTGATGCAACGGGACCTCTGTTCTTATCGAGCTTAGCTTCGATAACGGCACCCTTAGCCTGACCCTTCGGATCGGCCTTGAGTTCCATGATGTCTGCCGTGAGCAATACGTTTTCGAGAAGGTCGTCAATACCTGTGCCCTGCTTTGCGGAGATAGGTACCATGATCGTCTGGCCGCCCCACTCTTCACATACGAGACCGTACTGTGTAAGTTCCTGCTTAACTCTCTCAGGATTTGCGCCCGGCTTATCGATCTTGTTGATCGCAACGATGATCTCCGTGTTGGCAGCCTTGGCGTGGTTGATAGCTTCGATCGTCTGAGGCATTACACCGTCGTCTGCAGCTACAACGAGGATAGCGATATCCGTGAACTGAGCACCTCTTGCTCTCATCGTCGTGAATGCTTCGTGACCCGGAGTATCGAGGAACGTGATCTGACGGCCCTTGAGTCTTACCGTGTAAGCACCGATCTTCTGTGTGATACCGCCGGCTTCGCCTTCAGTAACGTTGGAAGATCTGATCTTATCGAGGAGTGATGTCTTACCGTGGTCAACGTGACCCATGACAACGACTACCGGAGGTCTTGTCTCGAGGTTCTCCGGATTGTCCTCATCAACAAAGAGGATATCCTCTTCCGTCTTCTCCTCAAGGAGCTCTGCGTTGATTCCGAAGCTGTCTGCAACGAGGCATGCCGTATCGAAATCGAGTTCCTGGTTGATCGTAGCCATAACACCGAGCTTCATGAGAGCCATGATGATATCAGAGCTCTTCTTGCCGATACCTTCAGCAAACTCTTTGACGGTGATGAATGCAGGGATCTTGATCTCGGTGATTACCTGCTCAACAACATTCTGCTGGGACTCCTGCTTCTTTTTCTTCTTCTTGAATGAATAATCATCGTAATCGCCGTCACTGTTAACACGTCCCGTGAACTGAGATGAACGTGACTGCTTTCTCTTGTCGATGTTGGAGTTCTTCTCTCCGTCTCTTCTTTCGTTATTGTTATGCTTCTTCTCGAAAGCACTCTTCTCTGCATAAGAAGATCTGCTCTTCTTTGCATCTTCGATGGGAGCTTCTGCTCTCGGCTTGGGTGCTCTCTTGAACTGAGGACGCTGATTGTCATCGTCCTTGTCCTTATCGAATCCGCCGCCTGCGGGTTTCTGGAAACCGCCGCCCTGCTTCTGGAAGCCGCCTCCTCTGTTGTTATTGTAGCCGCCCTGGCCGCCTGATCTCATCGGGCTCTTCTTGTCCCTGCCGGAATATGTAATTACAGTAGAGCTTCTGATCGTCTCGCCTCTTGCAGGTACGTCAGGAAGCGAAATAACTGCTGAAGAGAGCCTCGGCTTAGGAGGTACCGGTGCTGCTTCAGGCTTCTTCTCTTCCTTAACGGGCTCAGGCTTGACCTCCGGCTTTACCTCAGGCTTAGCTTCAGGCTTCTTCTCTTCCTTGACTTCCTTAGTCTCGGGAGCCTTTGCTGCAGGCTCTTCAGCCTTCTTCTCGGGCTTCTCCTCAGCCTTGGGTGCCTTGGGAGCTGCCTTCTTTGAAGGCTTCTTTTCTTCTGCAGGAGCTTCCTCAGCCTTAGCTTCGGTCTCCTTCTTCTCAGAAGACTTCTTTGCAGCTGGCTTCTTTGCGGAAGGCTCAGCCTTTTCTGTCTTCTCGGACTTCTCAGTCTTTGCGGCAGTCTTCTTGGCAGGCTTCTTTTCTTCAGCCGGCTTCTCCTCAGCCTTCTCTTCAGCAGGCTTCTTTGCAGCGGGCTTCTTAGCAGGCTTTACCTCTTCTGCGGGAGCAGGTGCGGGTGCCGGTGCTTCAACCTTTGCTTCAACTGCCGGAGCTGCTGCTTCGGGTGCATCTTCCGTCTTCTTTTTATGGACTCTTCCGAGTCTCATCTTCTTACTGCCGGAAACGCCTCCGACTGTTAAATCTTTCTTCTTATTATCGTTATCTTCACTCATCAAGTATCTTCCTCCTCGTTGATCTTCTCGAGTATGGCGGATATACCATCCGCAAAGCTTTTATCTGTAATAGCCGCAACTGTTCTGGCGGGTTTGCCAAGGGCATCTCCCAGGTCGTCTGATCTTCCGAAACTGTAACAGGGAATCTCATCCGCACCGGTTATATTCCGAAGGATCTTATCTAAAGAATTTTCCGAAATGTCTCTGGTGATTATCAGGAGTTTTACATTGCCCGAACGGATCGCTCCGATCACGGAATCACTTCCCGATACCGCCTTGCCTGCTCTTGCCGCAAGCCCGATCATTCCGTATGCTCTTTCCTTATCTGTCATTACTCTCCTTTTATGCTTTCCAGCAGGGATTTTGCAAGCTCCTTGATCTCTTCTTCCGTCAAAGGCTTCTTAAGTCCCTTTGAAAGCTTTGCTGCCTTCTTTAATTCAGCAGTTATGCACGCCTCGTTGCGGCAGAGATATGCGCCTCTTCCGGCAAGCTTGCCGGTCGGGTCATATACAACGTCACCTTCAGGTGTTACCACAACACGCAAGAGATCATTCTTGTCTCTTACTGTTCTGCAGGATACACAACTTCTTTGCGGCTTTTTCTTCATAACTTCAAATCGCTCTGCTTCTTACTCGTTCTTTCCTGCTTCGTCATCAACGACCGTAAAGTCATCGATAAGTGCCTTGGATGCTTCTACGCTCTCATCGGATTCCTTCTTGATGTCGATCTTAAAACCTGTAAGTCTTGCAGCAAGACGTACATTCTGACCGCTCTTACCGATCGCAAGAGAGAACTGCTGGTCAGGTACGATTACCTTCGCATATCTCTCAACTTCGCCGTTCTCATTTGTCGTGATCTCAGTATCAACTCTGGAAACCTTTGCAGGCTGCAGAGCTTCACTGATGAAGAGAGCAGGATCTTCCTTCCAGTCAACGATGTCGATCTTCTCTTCAGCGAGCTCATTCATGATCTGCTGAACTCTCTGTCCTCTCTGACCAACGCATGAACCCTTTGCATCGATATCGGGATCTTTGGAATAAACAGCAACCTTTGTTCTGGAACCTGCTTCTCTTGCAACGGATCTGATGATGACGTCGCCTGCCTTGATCTCAGGCACCTCAAGCTCGAAAAGCTTGGTTACGAGTCTTGCATCTGTTCTTGAAAGAACAACGGAAGGTCTGCCGTTAGCTTCCTCAACGCCCATTACGAGGAACTTCATGATCCTGTCCTGATCGTAATGCTCGTTTCTGTTATTTCTGATCTGTCCGTCGTGCTTAACGATAGCTTCAGCACGGCCGATATTTACGTATACGTTTCTTGCATCCTTACGAACGATGGTACCGGATGTGATCTCACCGATCTTGCCGGAGAATTCCTTCTCGATCTTAAGGCTCTCTGCATCTCTTAACTTCTGGTTGATAGCATTCTTTGCAGCGCTTGCAGCAAGGCGGCCCAAGTCTTCAACGTCGATACCGATCTCGATCTCGTCTCCGACTTCAACATCCTCATAGCCAAGCTCTTTTGCATCTTCAATGGAAATCTCGTTTGCCTCGTCAATTACATCATCAACGACCTCAGCGAGCTTATAAACATAGATCTCGCCTGTCTCTCTGTCGATCTCAGCACTTACGGACTTGATATCCTGCTTGTTGCCGCCAAACTCACGTCTGTATGCTGCAACAAGACCGCTCTCGATCGCCTGGAAAACTTCCTCTTCGTCGATGTCTCTTTCTTCAGCGAGGAGCTTAACAAGACTTACTATTGTATCCTTGGGTTCCTCTTCATTCTTCTTTCTGGGCATTTTTATTTCCTCCTAACATTAATAATCTTGTTTAAAAATCTATATGACGAACGGCCTTCGCTATGTCCTCGAATGCGAGTTCCAGCTCTTCGCCGTTATCAAATACGAATGTTGCCTTGCCTTCTTCTGCACCCTTGATTGCTGCAGTAAAGCTCTTCTTGCCGTCGCGGGGCTGATAAAGTGATACGTCAACCTTCTCGCCGGCATATCTAATGTAATCCTTCTCGGTCTCCAGGGGTCTTGTAAGACCGGGTGAAGAGACTTCGAAGAAATCGGGATCGATCGAAGATGATTCATCTATGATCGGATCTACCGCACGGCTTACAGTCTCACAGTCGTCGATGCCGATACCGCCGCGCTTATCGATATAGAGCGTAAGCACCATGCCTCTGGCCTCTTTGACGTATGAACAGTCGACCAGGTCAAATCCCAGTCCGGTTACGACAGGTTCGGCAATCTCAAATGCTTCCTGTGCGATTTTCGATCTCTTAGCCAAGTTTTTTCTCCTTCTACAACAAAAAACGGACACGCCATCCGGCTGTCCGTTCGATAAAAACTCTTTTATGAACTGGGTTATTCTATCATATTTAAAAGAATAGTGCAAACCGAAAAATGTCCTCATTTTTTTACACTTTTATATTCATTTCGCGCGCCAAATACAGTAAAATAAGTCTATCCAGATACACATGGAAATATGATCCCCAAAGGAGACATTCTATGATTAAACTTATTGCAGGACCTAAGGGCACGGGCAAGACAGCTAAGCTCGTCGATGACATTAACGCAGTTGCAGCTACTGACAGCAACGTCGTATGCCTTGAGAGAGGAAACAGATTAGACCAGCTTCTTAAGCCCACTGTTCGTCTTGTAAATATGAAGGAATACCCCATCGAAGGTTTTGATCAGGTTCTCGCATTCATCTGCGGCATCTGCTCCAAAGATTACGATCTTACACATATCTATGTTGACGCAATCTGCAAAGTAGCTAATAACTACGATCCCGAAGGCCTCGGCGCTTTCCTTTTGAAGCTTGATGCTTTCCTGAAGGACACACCCGTTGTTGCTACTATCCTTTACAGCGGCGATGTTGAAAGCCTTCCCGAAGAAGCAAGAAAGTTTGCTTGATACAATTTAATATCCGGTAAAATTCCCGGGCCTGTAATCAGGTCCGGGGTTTTTAATAAACATCCACATCAGGAGGGAGAAACATATGGGTTTAATATCAGAATTCAAGGAATTCGCACTCAAGGGTAATGTAGTTGACATGGCAATCGGTGTCATCATCGGTGCTGCGTTCAAGGACATCGTTACGTCTTTCACAGACAGTTTCGTAAATCCTTTGATCGCTTCTGTCGGCGGCGCTGAGATCGCAGGCGCGATCAGACTTCCGTGGGTAGACTATACAGGTCTCGACCCTGAGCAGATCGCAGCTCTTTCACTCAACTACGGTGCATTCATCACAGCTATCATCAACTTCCTTATCATGGCGTTGATCCTCTTCTTCATGCTCAAGGCTATCAACACTCTTAAGGGTGGCGTCAGCAAGCTCGCAAAGAAAAAGAAGGGCGCTAAGGAAGAAGAACCTGCACCTGCACCCGAGCCTTCTGATGAAGTTAAGCTCCTCACAGAGATCAAGGATCTCCTCAAGGCACAGAACAGTAAGTAACTGTAATTTGAATTGTATTTAAGAGAGGTTGCCACAATGGCAACCTCTTTTTTCGTTAACGGAATATTATCATGTAATCGTAATTCGGTCCGTCATCCATATGACCGAAAGATTCGAGCGACATAGGTATTCCGTAGGTTCTCGTCAGAGTTCCTTGCCTGGTGGTTACCACTACTCCTTCACCGCTGATCTCGCCGATCTTCATGACCCACACGTTTTCCGCTTCTCTTTCATTATCTGCGATCTTAAATTCAGATCCAAAGAATCCTCCAACGATGACATCGCCTTCTTTTATATTCTTTACCTCATATTCCCTGTATCCGGAAAAGTCCTCGCCTGATATTCCAAATCCGCTTCTGTATTCTTTCACGAGCATCTTTACACTTGTTTTACTGCATCCGCAAAAAGATAATGCCACGGCAAATAACAGGATTACCGCCAAAAACCTTTTCATATGACGCCCTCGCTTTCGTGAAAACAAAAATCTGCCCTATATCATTAATACAACTTCATCAGGAAATTTGTTGCAAACTAAAAAACAATTCGGCTTAAAAATCAGGCCGCCTCATAAATGAGACGGCCCTCTTGGTTAATCTTTTTTCTTCTTCTTGCTTTTATCTTTTTTCTTCTTTTTCTTGCTCTTTTTGATCTTCTCGACATCTTCTGTTTCAGCGGCTTTTACCTTGGAGGATTTTTTCGAGCCGGTCTTAAGAGCGGTGAGTCCGGAAGAAATAAGATCTATTGTTTCTTTGTTGACCGAATAGTAAGCAAATCTTCCTTTCCGCTCAACATTCACAAGTCCGGCCTCAACAAGGCAGGCCATGTGGTGTGATAATGTCGGCTGCGTGAAATCGAATTCAGCGAGGATATCTTTTGCTGTCATCTCGCCTTTCGAAGCGATAAGAGACAATATCTTATATCTGACGCCTTCAGCAAGAGCGCCCAATGCTTCGATGAACTGTTCCTCTTTTGCAGCCATGGTTATTTCTTATCAGGCAATGAGCTGGTCCTTCAGCGCTTCTTCGAATTCGCCAAGGTTAGCGCATGCGATTACTTCCGCGTTGTCCTCAAGGAGGATCTCGTCTTCGCCTCTTACGAGTACTGTCATCGGAACTCCCATCTTGCGGAGGAGGATGAGCTGGTACTCTTTGGAAGCCTCAGCGGAGAGATACTTGCAAAGAAGTCTTAATACCTGCTTTGCATCCTCAAGATAGATTCCGGAGAGCTTCATCAAGTGGTCTACTACATACATTCCGAAGACATCATTGAAATCCAGAAGATCCTTCATCGGGAAGATGGATGTGAAAGCGGTAATGGACATTCTTCCGACGATCTCAAGGTCCTTGAAATCCTGCATGGGGATCTTGAAGCTCTCAACGTTTGCCGAGAAGAGCTCCTGCATCTGTTCTACGGAAAGCTCGCTCTTAAGATCCTTGATGCGCGCGATCCTTGCCGTGATCTTTTCCTCAGGGAAGAAAGTAGCCTGGCCGATCTCTGTAGCCTTATGAATAAACCAGCTCTCGGGAATCAGGCCCTGACGCTTCCAGCGGTAGAGTGTGCCGTATGAGATTCCTTCCTTTGTGAGCAGGTCCTTTTTTGAGATAAGTTTGTCGTCCATAATTGCCAATTACCCTCTTTCATAACTTAGTTACCTCGATTGTAAAATAACAATGTTACAGACATAAGACATCAGGATAAAAAGAAGGCAACAAAAAGCCCCCGCGATAACCGCAGGGGCCTTGATCACAAGTTGTTTTATACTCAGCTGAAGCTTACGGAACTGAGCATTGTCCTGATGGCTTCGATGACATTCTCTCTTACTGCCGAAGGAAGGAAGATACCGATAACGATCAGAGCGATGAGAACGAGAACGATCGCAATGATGTAATAAGCGAGGATCGCTCTCTCGAAGTTCTTAACATTTCTATTGCGTCCTGCAATTGAGAGGATCAATGTAGCGATAAAACCGATGAACGGGAAACAGCTTAAAAATGCGAGCCAGAAATACTTTGACGTGGAGACGGGTCTGTACTGTGGAGGGCATGCATCGACCAGAGCCTGTTCAGCGGCCTTCTTCTGTCTCTTCTTCTCGAGCTTGGCCTCAGCCTTCTCATTGGCGATCCTTGTCTTCTCGGCTTCCTTCTCAGCCTGAGCCTGCTTCTTTGCAGCTTCCTTTGCTGCCTGCTCTTCTGCCTTCTTAGCTGCCTTGGCTGCTGCTTCGGCTTCCTTGGTTGCGGCGGCTGTTACTGCAGTTGCTGCAGCTGCAGCGGTTTCTGCTGTTGCTTCTGCGGTTTCCTTCACTGCCTCGGCTGCCTTCTCTTCGACAGCGGAGACTTCTTCCTTAATGATCTCTTCTGCCTTGTCAGCTGCCTCGCTGATCTCGGGTTCCATCTTCTTCTCTAAATCGTCTGCCATGTGAAAGTCCCCTCCTTGTTTTTAATACATTAATTATAGCACAAGCGGTACTTATAAGCACCGCCGTATAAGCATCTTGAGGCTCCTCGGCTGTTTACTTCACGTACCAGCGGTGTCTTATACGGTATGCCTTCGCAACTCTGATAAGTCCGTCGATGATTGCAAGGATACCGACGATTATCATGTATACGCTTAATGTGTTCTCGGGCGCGAAAAGAATATATATCCCGCTTACTGCCCATATCGCGCTCATGATTATCAGCATTACGACAAACGGTCTGTTGTGGGTCTTTTTCGCTCTTGCAAAACAGTTATATGCGCATGCAAAAAGAAGTGCCGCGAATATACCGCTTGCCATTACAAAGAACGCACCCTCTTTTACAAATGTGATGACGGTCGTCGCAAGGAGCGCGGATGCCACCGTCGCATCAACAAGATGCGGCTGTAAGTTCCAGTTATCCTTCTTCATCTTCTTTACGCAGAGGATGATCGATATCAGCGTTGCTGCGCACAAAAGGATAGATACGACCACAAAGAGGAATGATTCAGGGATAAGGAATATGACAAGTCCCGCGAGTATCATCGCCAGGCCTTTCGCAAGATCGGATTTACGGAATTGCCTTACAAGGTTTGATTTTGCGACCTTCTTGCCTGCCCCGTCCAAAAGCAGCTGGTCAGGCAGTGATGCAGCAGCGATCCTGAAGCCTTCGTCATCACCCAATACGACGCTTAAGACTCTCTCCCAGGCTTTTGTCCCCTGCGCAGAGAACTGTTCCACCGTAAGGGTTCCGTCATCGCTCATCGCGTCAAATAACGCATTGATAAACCGTTTTCTCTCGTCGATATCAACGGAATATATCCACTTATCGAATCCGCTGTTGATCTTTATAGCCAGAGGATCCATGCCGTCAGGTGCGAGCATAAGATCGCCGTGGTCGATGAGCCACGAACAAAGCTCGTGCTGGTCACCGCCCTGCTTATCGCTCTTGATGACATAGCTGTCATCGACCTTAGGCGCAAAGACATTGCCTACAACAGAAAACTGCGGAATGATCCTTGTCGTCTTGGAATTTGCTCTCTTTATAAGGTCTTCTTTCAGCACTTCAGGACAGAATCCCGGACCGTCATTTGTGTAGATGTGCTCTACCCTGTCGAACAATTCGTCAGGAAGGACCGCTGCCGAATAGATCGCCAGATTTCCGCCCTTGGAATGCCCGCCGGTCATGACCGTATCAAAGGTATCAAGACTCTTTCTCACATAGTCTGCAGCCATCTTCTGGGAGGATGTGAGCATGAAGCTCATCATGAAGTCTTCCTTCCAGCCGGCAATCGTACTGTCGGTTCCCCTAAAGCCGATAAATGCCCATCCGCCGTCAGGTTCAGGCGAGAATGTCATTGCCGCAAACTGAATGGAATCTTCCTCATCGAACACGTCAACAAATGAAGATACATAGAGATCACCGAATCTTTTGGAAGCGGCTGCCGCTTTGACGAGATTAGTAAACCTTATGCTGTCATCAGGTGCCATTTTCCTGATCGAGATGCCCTCGCCCGTAAGGAAATTCACGGCATCCTTCAGCGTCATATGACCGCCGCCGGCATAAAGCTCCGGAATGTCTTTCAGATCAAGATAGGATAACTGGCTGAGTACGATATTATCGACTCTTGTAAAGGGTCTGTCCTCAAAATCCAGAGAGCCGTACCAGCGCACATAGTCAGTTATGTTATCCATATATGCGAACCTTATCTCTTTTCGATCGAGTAGTAAACAACGCCCTTCTCAAGACCGCCCTGCTTCAGCAAGCCCATTTCCTCAACGGTTACAAGCTGGAATCCGGCCTTAACAAGCGCTGGAACGATCTTCTTCGTAGCTTCTGCCGTAGACTCATAGAGGTCGTGCATGAGAACGATATCACCGTCTTTTACCTTGCCGATAACACGGTTGCATATCTTGTTGGCATTTCTGCTCTTCCAGTCTTCTGTATCGATACTCCAAAGAATGATCGGACAATCGACCGCTTTCTTGACTGTATCATTACAGCTTCCTCCCGGAGGTCTTAAGCAGGTGGTCTTTCTTCCGGTCACCCTGAGAAGCTCATCATCTGTTTTCTGAAGCTTCTCTTTTATCTGTTCCTCGTTAAGCTTTGTAAGCGTATTGTGTCCGTATGTATGGTTGCCGAGTTCATAATTGAGTTCACCTTCGCGCTTTGCCGGGTCCTCATTCCATGAGACTCTATCACCGACGATAAAGAATGTTGCCTTGCCGCCGTACTGTTCGAAAACATCAATGATCGTGTTTGTATAGATGGACGGACCGTCATCGTAAGTCAGGGCAACCATCGGTTTGCTTCCGTCAACGTCACGGATCACTTTGCCGTCTTCTCCGAAATAATAGAGATGGTTATTGGCCATGGCTCTCTTGTTCCTGAGCATCAGGCCGCCGATGAATCCGTACTGGCCGTCTTCCTTTTCGACGATCCCGTCAAGGCCTTCACCAGTATCCTCGTTAAAGTAATATCTCTCGTCCTGATAGTCGATCCAGCCGGTCTTCATGAGGCCCGTGTCCTCATCGAAGAAATACTGCTTGCCTTCAATGACCTTAAGTCCTGAAACTATTATTGCAGTATCGGGATCGGCATAATAGGTTCCTTCTTCCAGTTTGATCAGTCCTTTTGCTGCCTTTCCGGTCTCAGGCTCGAAATAGAATTTCTTTCCTTCGATCTCTTTCCAACTTGTAGCCATCTCGCCCGTGGTCTCATCAAAATAGTAGAGGTCGGTCTTATCATTGAACCAGCCGAGCTTCATTATTCCCGTCTCAGGGCTGTAGTACCTTGTGACACCGCCTGTTTCCCTGAAGCCGGTGAGCATTACGCCGTCAGCGTCAAAAAGATATCTGTTGCCGGAGATCTCTGTCTCGCCCGTAACCATTATGTGGGTCTCTTCGTCGAAATACCTTGTTGTTCCGTCATCGGGCATTACCTTAAATCCGGAGTACTCCTCGCCGAAGTCATCGTAGTAATATACGGCATCACCGGTATAGACCCATCCCCTGTTGGCGCCCGATCTTACGTCGCAAAAAGAAGCCGTAAAGCTTAAGGCAGCCGTAATGACCGCCATAATAAAAACAGACAGTAACTGTTTTCCCATACATTGCTCCTTTTCTGACCTGATACTCCTCGAATCAGTTTAACACTTGGGGGAAAACTTAGTAAAACATTTTTGTTACAGATAAGATCTTATGCTCCGCGGACACCCTTTAAAAGGCTCTTAAGGAGCAGGTATCTGTTATATTTCTCTTCCTTCTTGAAGTGGACTGCCCTTAACTGAGGATGCTTGTTGTCGTAAACTAAATCATCCCTCTCATCGCCGAACTGCTCGATCGTCAGGTCATACTGTTTGCCTCCGATCACGTTATAGCAATGAAAACTTCCGTCGGGTCTCTTAATTCCGTATACTTCACCGCCGAAGATATCCTGAACCAGAAAAGCCGTGATCGAGCACTGTCCCAGTGTCTTATTCTCCTCATTCCATTTGCTCTGCATTCTCGGTGCGCATGTAGATTCACGCCATACGCCGTCAGATAAGACATCATAAAGATCCAGGAGAGAATCGAGCTTATATCCGCAGTCTGCCAAAGGCTTTACATCTCCGGCTGTCTCATATCCCAAAAACTTGTATTCCATTTACTTTCCCCTTAAATGTTGTCGATTAATAATCGCACTTCAGATCCATCTTGAAAAGCATATCCTGTCCCGTCAAATCGTTTATTTTTCCCTTATTGACGGAATGTGTACTGCTTAAATCATCCCCATAACTCAAGAATGAACCGTCGAATATCCTATGAAAGCATTTTAGGCATAAACATGTATAAAATTCTCGTCAAATAATAGGCAAAAAAGAGGCCGCCTTGAAGGCGGCCTCCGTTATATCAGTTGTAACAGATCAATATTCAGGTTCAAGGAGGCCGTAGCCGCCGTCATATCTCTTATAAACAACGCAGACAGAATTTGTGTCGCTGTCGAGGTATACGAAGAAGTCATGTCCCAACATCTCAAGCTGGAGGATAGCATCCTCGGATGTCATGGGTCTTAAAGCGAACTGCTTGCGCTTTGTGATCTTCTCGTCCTTCTCGTCAACGAAGTCGAAATCAGCACCACCGTCATCCTCGAGATAATTAACGATTCCCGGGAAGTCCTTCTTTCTCTTAAGGAATTTGGTCTTTTGTCTTCTGATCTGAGATTCGAGCTTATCAACTGTTCTGTCAACTGCTGTCAGGATATCCTCATCAACTGCTTCAGCTCTTAAGATCCTGCCGTCGAACTTCATTGTGATCTCGACTACCATATCGGATCCTTCAGGTCTGATGCGGACATTGAGTGTTCCTTCATCACCGAAGTACTTGTCGAACTTCGACATCTTAGAAGCGATCTTTTCCTCAAGTCTCGTACCGATGCGAATTCCGTTACCCTGTGTAGTGATCTTCATAAAATCACTCCCTTCCGTTGAAAGTTTCAAAAGGCTTTGACCTTTGATTTTATTATAAACGAAGTGGGGAGTAATTTTGATTAAATTTGTATTAATTTGATGAATATCAGTCTTCGTGCTCAGACCAGATATTCGTGCCGCCCCTGTCGAGCGCGACAAGACCGGTACGGCACATTTCGATGATCTCGAATTTCTTCATGTATTCAATAAAGGCATCGATCTTCTGGCTGTCGCCCGTAGCTTCGATACTGATGGCTTCGTCGGTAAAATCTATTATCTTCGTTCTGAAGATATTCGTCGCTTCAACGATATCGGCGTGCTGCTGTTCGGTATTCCTTACCTTGATGAGAAGGAGCTCGCGCTTGATACAGTCATCCGGCGAGAGAACGATCACCTTCTTAACGTTATAGAGTTTACGAAGCTGCGAGACCACCTGGTCTTTCTCGTTCTTCTCCGCTGTCAGTGTGATCGTGATCCGTGAATACTCGGGTGATTCCGTCTCACCTACCGTAAGGGAATCGATGTTGTAGCCTCTTCTCGTAAACATCGCGGTAACACGCGAGAGGACACCATACTGGTTATCAACGTAGATCGCAATGATTATCTTATTCTTCAGCATCGCTGATATCCTCCCTTCTTAAGATGAGGTTATTGAATGTTCCGCCCGGCTTTAACATCGGAAGGACAAGGCTGTCTGTCTTTATCGTAAGATCTATGATGGCAGGACCTTTTATCTTATATGCTTTCTTAAATGCCTCTTCGAAAGACTTCTTGTCTGAAGCCTTGAAGCCCTTTGCGCCAAAGGCCTGTGCAAGCTTTACGAAGTCAGTCTTGCGGTCTAATGTCGTATTCGAATACCTGCCGTCGAAAAATATCTTCTGCCACTGTCTTACCATGCCGAGAGCGTGGTTGTTGAAGATAACGACAGTAACAGGGATATTGTATGTTACTGCAGTAGCAAGCTCGTTAAGGCACATGCCGAAGCTCCCGTCGCCGGTTATAAGAACACTTCTTGTATCAGTCGCAATAGAGCTTCCGATAGCGGCTCCCAGACCGAATCCCATCGTTCCCAAGCCGCCTGATGTGATCCAGGTGCGCTTGTTCTTGAACTTAAAGAACTGTGCTGCCCAGCACTGATGCTGGCCGACATCGGTTACGAGTCTTGTATCCGGCGCAATGTTGTCCGAGATTATATTGATCGCATCTCTGGGCAGGAAAGGAAGTCCCTCATATGCGTCTGCCTCACGCTGCTTAAGCTGCTCGACCTTCTTTATCCACTCTGTGTTCTTGCGCTGCGGAACTGCTTTTATAAGACGCTCCGTGAAGTCTTTGATATCACAGCAGATACCGAGATCGACAGGAACGTTCTTTCCGATCTCGGCACGGTCACAATCAACGTGGATCTTTGTTGCCGAGAGCGAGAACTTCTCTGTCTTTCCGGTTGCCCTGTCAGAGAATCTGACGCCCAGTGCGATTATGAGATCTGCCTTAGCAAGAGCAACAGAAGAAGCATATCTTCCGTGCATTCCCTGCATGCCTAAGAATCTCGGTGAATCGGAAGGGATCTCGGATAAGCCCATCATGGAACATCCGATAACCGCGTCGAGCTTATCTGCGAGCTTAACGATGTCTTCACCGATCGATGTTCTAACTGCACCGCCTCCGAAATAGATATAAGGCCTCTTGGATTCCTTGATGAGCTTTACTGCCTTTTCGATATCTGCAGCATCGCAGCACTGGATCGGTTCAGGCTTTATTACAGGCTCTCTCTTGTACTCGAAAACCGCTTCCTGAACATCCTTGGGGATATCGATGAGGACAGGACCGGGTCTTCCCGACTGAGCAAGTTCAAAGGCTTTCCTGACCACATCTGCGAGCTTGGATACCTTGTGCACGAAGAAATTGTGCTTCGTGATGGGGAGAGTGATGCCGGTGATATCGATCTCCTGGAACGAGTCTCTTCCGATCATGGAATTTCTTACGTTTCCCGTTATCGCAACGAGCGGGATCGAATCGAGGTAAGCCGTGGCAATGCCGGTAACGAGATTTGTCGCACCGGGACCTGATGTCGCGATAACGACACCTGTCTTTCCGGTAGCTCTCGCATAGCCGTCAGCACTGTGTACGGCGCCTTCCTCGTGAGCGGTCAGGATGTGCTTTATCTTATCCTGTTTATCGTAGAGCTTGTCATAGATATCTACGACCATTCCGCCCGGAAAACCGAACACGGTATCAACACCTTGTTCTATCAAGGTCTCGACAAGTATCTGTGCTCCGGTCATCTTCATCTCGTAATACCTCGCTTAAGACTTTTCTAAGGCTTTTAGCTTTCTACACGGCATGCAGTAATAGCCTGGGTCTTTCCGTTACTGTTAGTGATCTTGATGATGTAATATCCGCTCTTGATCTCTCCGTCATAATCGAAAGAGATGACATATTGGTCGCCTTCTTTCCTGACTTTTGCCTTGCCGCTCGTTACAGCGCCTGAAAGTTCTTTTTGTGAGAACATATTATCTTCGCTGTAGTAATAAACAAATGATAATTCCTGATCAGAGTCTGCCTTTAAGACGAACTTCAAAGAGATGTTCTTTGTATCCTTGTAGTAAACGGAATCTTCCTTGATCTTGTTGTTGGAAGATACAAAGTCACATGATGCACCGTTCAGGATGGACTCGGAATCGTATGTAACGACCATTCCGACCATAGTGGATGCGTCAGTCGTACCCTTATCGTACTGGCTGTTCTTGCCTCTCTTTACATCGATCTCGGATGCAGGCTTGCCCTCTCTTAACTGGACTCTGTAATCGTTGTTGTAAACGTCATAGATATCAAATCCGACATAGCCTTTTACGTCGCTGTAATCGACATTGGAATACTTGTAGCTGCTTACGGCCTGAGAATAAGTTACGGACTTGCCCTTTCCGAGCTCCTCGTAATTCATTGTCTTTGTTGCCGTATCATAGTATTCACGGACGAAAACGATCTTGTCTGAATCAGTAAACTGACAACCCTGATTCTGATCGTACTTGTTTTCGAGAATGTCGGCAAAGTAATATCCGATGATCTCGCCGTTCGGCTTTTCAGAGCTTGATGCGATTACAACATAAGCTGTCTTGCCGTTGATCAAGGCTTCGGCACCGAGATATTTCTTCCATGAACCGTCATCAGCTTCCTCATACTTGAGGCACTCGCATGTGACGAATCCGAAATCATCGAAATATACCCACTTTGTCGGGTTCTCGAGAATGATGTAATTGTTCTCGTCAACATCATACTGATAATCAGATCCGAGGTAATAGATCTTGCTCTTATCATTAGGGAAGATATAAGCAAGCGTAACCTTGACTTCACGTATGATCTTCCAGTCCTCATCATTGAGCTGAATAGCTTCGTATCCGCCCATGCTTACGACGTTGTTGGAAATGTCATAGACGTTGCCTGACTTGATGTTGCCTGCATCTGCCGGCTTGATATACCAGTCGCCTGCAGAGTCAGTCATGTTAAGGATATAAAGTTCCTTACTTACAAACTTATCGTAGAAGACGATGGTTGAATCGTGATAACCCAATGTCTTGAAAGTAACTCTCGCCTCATCGTAATACTGGGGATAGAGATAAGGTGAATATGTCGTCATGCCGTGAGCATATGTATAAGAGTTGTTGCTCTCGGTAAATACGCAGTTGCCGACCTCATTGATCAGCTTGCTGGCAGCACCTTCGATGTCCTTGTCTCCGCAGTTGATGTACTTGCTTGCAAGTGTCGTAAGGTCAACAGAGTCAGTGGATTCGAAAGAACCGCACTGTTCTCTGAGCTGAACATATTCGGCATAACCGTTGCCTTCGGATACTCTCTTGTCCAATACAGCGATGAACTTCTCATAAGCTTCAAGAACTTCATTTATGTTGTCAGTATCGATAGCAGACATACATGTATCGATGCCGTAGTAACCTGTGGCATTCTGCGTTGCTTCGATATTCTTCATGTAATCTCTTACAATGAACTCACTGTAATCTTTGGCAGAACCGGTGAAATCATCCTTGCAGATGAAATTAAGGAAGTTCGTGTAGTTGATGCCTACATCATAATATGCGCTTCCCCATGTAGGGCTCTCGGCAGCAACGATGTACTCTGTATAAGGATCAAGTGCCTTTGCAACTTCCAAAGAGCCCATAAGGCATGCGTTGAAGATGATCGACTCATACTGGATATCAGCGCCTCTTATGGCTTCTGCGATCTCGATCTCGGTGAGCTTGCCGTCATGAAGCTCGTCCTGGCCGAATCCCAACGGAACTCCGCCGCCGTGATCCCACATAACGAGGATATAATTCTCGGCAGGATAGTTCTCTTTCGCGAACTTGATGAAATCCTGCAAAGACTGCTGCTCTACCATGCTGACATCGCCAAGGTCGGCAAGCTCATTGATATTGCCGTTCTTGATAACGAATCTCTGGCATGAACCGTCCTTCATATATGAATTCTGGAAGTCCTTGCAGCCGCCTGTCTGAAGAACGATATTAACGTCCTTGCTGGGTGTTGCCGCGAGCATTTCCTTTACATCGGCGGAAAGGTTTGCGCCCTTGGATTCAAGGTCAGTACCGATCGCATAGACCATGATCGTCCTCTTGGGCATATCATTTACGACATCAGTAACTTCCGTCTCTGTTTCTGTAGTCTTCTTTGTATGTGTAGGTTCAGGTATTGCGCTTCTGACAGCGAAAACTATACCTACGATGATACCGACAAGAAGAACAACACCTGCAGCTGAAAGACCAATGATAAGTCCAACCTTGCTCTTTTTCTTCTTCGGAGGCTCATTGCCGCCGGCACTCTGTGCTGCGGGAGCAGGTGTCTCAGGCATAGGTGTTCCGATAGGACCGAATGCGGACTCCGTCTGTACGGGAGCCGGCGCGGGTGCAGGTGCGGGTGCCGGAGCAGGTGCTGGTGCTGCAGACACAGGAGCCGGAGCAGGTGCTGGTACAGCAGGTGCCGGTGCTGCTTCAACAGGGGCAGGTGCTGAGGGCGCTGCAGCTACGGGAGCTGCCTGCTGCCATAAAGATGAGACATCGCTTCCGCATCCGCCGCAAAACTTCTGAAGATCCTTAAGTTCTTTTCCACAATTCGGACAATGCATTTTCTACCTCACTTAATCCATTAATTGTTATCCATATCTTCCCTGATGGCTTCGGCAAGTTCTGAAAGAGCCTGTACCGAAGCATCGCTTCCTGACGACTTTAATGTTACCGTCTGGCCTGTCATTCTGCAGTTCTTAAGACCTTCGATGACAGCCGTTATTCCCTTGGCGCTCGCAGGAGCCCATGTACCATTTTCTATAACAGAGAAGCTTCTTCCCGTCAACCCGTGGGAGGCAAGTTCCCTGACCGCATGCTCTACAGGCGGATAGATACCATTATTATATGTCGGCGATGCGATAACTATGTGGCTGTACTTAAATGCCATGGCAATGATGTCGGATATATCGGCTGCGGAAGCATCGAGGATACATGACTTGATGCCTCTGTTATCAAGCTCTGTCATGAGCACTTCTGCTGCATTTGCGGTATGTCCGTAGATGGAACCCGCGAGGATGAATACGCCCTTTTCCTCAGGAGTGTAAGTGCCCCATGTCTTGTAGCATCCGATTATACTGCCGATGTTTTCGCGCCATACGTATGAATGCAGAGGGCATATCATCTTTATATCAAGACCTGATACCTTGTTGATCGCTGCAACAGTCTGCATTCCGTATTTGCCGACGATGTTCGTGTAATAACGTCGTGCCTCAGCCTTAAGCTCGGAATCAAAATCCTTGTCATCTGCAAAGATCGAACCGTTGATCGCACCGTAGCTTCCGAATGCATCGGCGGAGAAGAGTATTCCGTCAGTCTCATCGAAGCTCATCATTACCTCAGGCCAGTGAACCATAGGAGCAAAGACGAACTTGAACTTGTGTGTTCCGAGATCGGTCTCATCGCCGTCCTTTACGACGACCGCTCTTGCAGAATAATCCCTGCCCGGGAAGAACTGCGATATGAACTGGAGGGTCTTCGCATTTACGATGATCTTTGCTTCGGAATACTTATCCAAAACAAGCGCAAGCGTTGCCGAATGGTCAGGCTCCATATGATGGATTATCACGTAGTCGAGAGTGCGGCCCGAGAGGCAGTGATCGATATTCTCTATGAAGAGATCGCCGAAATCTTTCTCGACCGTATCGATCAATACGGTTGCTCCGCAATCCAGAAAATACGAATTGTAATTCATTCCGGAATTAAGCTTATAGATATTCTCGAACTTGGAAACTTTCCTGTCGATCGCACCGACCCATGTCAGAGTGTCTGTTATCTTTCTTGTGTTATACATATTTCTCCTTATCTGTCTTCACGGTAGTAGTTGCGTCCGATCGCCTGGGGTTCGCCGCTCTTTTTCTTTGAAGAGAGCGAGCTTGCGATGAGGACGATGAGCGTTATGATGAACGGCAGTGCCGAGAAGAAGTGTGACGGGATCTTGGTTAGCCAGCCAAGTGCACCGGGGAATGCATAAGCGAGAGCGGCATTCTGTACGCGGAGAGTGTTGAAGAATCCGAATACGAGTGTTCCGAGCAATGCTTTTGCAGGGCTCCAGTTCGCGAAAATAACGAGCGCTATAGAGATCCATCCGTAACCGTTGATCCAGCAGTTGGATCCTTCGAAAGTACCGCCCATGTTAAGTCCCATGTAAAGTCCGCCGATTCCCATGATGCCTGAACCTGCGATGATGTGCGCATACTTGTAGAACGTGACGTTGACACCGAGAGAGTCTGCTGCGGCAGGGTTCTCACCTATTGCTCTGAGCTTTAAGCCCGGTACGGTCTTATTGAAATAGAGCCACATGAGAACCGCGATGATGACGCCGAGATAAACAAGGATGCCGTGTGAGAAAATGGCTTCGCCAAAGAAAGGGATCTTCGATAAGAACGGGATATTTAAAGCCTGAGCCTGTTCTGCAAGCTTTGTGCCGTTCATTCTCGGCCAGCCGCCGTCACTGTTTGCAAGAGCGTTGCCGATGAAGTAATAGAATGCAACGCCGAACGTGGTGATCGTAAGTCCCGTAACGTTCTGGTTAGCCTGCAAAGTAACAGTCAGGAACGAGAACAGAAGTCCTACAAGACCTGATGCGATGAAGCTTACGAGAACAGCGACAAAGAGATTGTCAGCTTTGACACCTGCCAGGTAACCTGCAACAGCGCCTATGGCCATCGTACCCTCTACGCCTAAGTTGAGAGAGCCGGACTTCTCTATCATGATCTCGCCGGTCGTGCCGTAAAGGAGCGGGATGTTGTAAACGATTATGTTAAAGAGGAACAACGTGAGTACTTCAAGCATTCTTTGCTTCCTCCTTCTTTACGATCTTAAAGTTTGCTGCAAAGTCTGCGACAAGTACAGAGAAAAGGATCAGTCCCTGCAGAAGGTCAGCATAGTTGATGTCGATCGCAGGATACTGTGTTGCCGCTGCCTGACAGCCGTACTGCAGGACGGATATGAGGATCGATGTGATGAATACCGCGGGAACGCTGAGCTTTGAAAGCCAGGCAACGATGATTCCCGTCCATCCTACGTTATTTGTAACCGTATCGGAGATCGTACCTGAAGCAGATACAGTAAGCGCTGCCGCAAGACCGATCATTGCAGAGGAGATGAACATCGTTCTTAAAACGATCTTCCCGACGCTCATTCCGGCATATTTTGCCGTAGCGCTGCTGTCACCGACAACAGAGATCTCATAACCCTGCTTTGTGTATTTGAGATAAATATAAACGATCACGGTAAGAGCGACTGCGATGATCACGGACCAGAGGAGCTTGAACTGTCCGATCGGGATGCCCGTCATGACTGCAGAGTCAGGGAATGTGCCGAACTTAGGCCTCTCCGAATCCTCCCTTAAGAAGAAGTTCCAGTCAGCTTTTGTCTCACCGATATATCTTATGACGTAGAGCATGATGTAGTTGATCATGAGCGTCATGAGAGTCTCATTTGTATTGAACCTGACCTTCAGGGCAGCTATCGCGATACCGATTATTCCGCTCGATATCATTGCCGCGAGGCACATGAGGAGCACCGTTACGAAATTAGGCATTCCCTCGCTGTTGAATGCGATGACCGAAGCGGTGATCGCACCGATGAGGAATTCACCCTCGCCTCCGATATTCCAGAAGCGCATCTTGAATGAGAGGCTCAGCGCAAGAGACGTGATAAGGAGTGGTACAAAGATCTTAAGGAAACCTTCGATGCTCTTATATCCGTATCTGTTGCCGACAAGTCCTATCGTGAACATCTTTCCGTAGTAATCAAGCGGATTTATGCCGAGCGCGAAAAGGATCACCGCACCGATAAGGAGCGAAACGAGTATTCCTACCGCATAGAAGGCTATCGTTCTGCCGATCCTGGAATCAGCTCTTCTTACCAGATGATATCTTCTCATTAGGCTTTGCCCTCCTCATCCGTAAAAGCTGAATCCTTTGCAATACCGTCGGTCTTGCCGTCCTTGTTTACGATATTGATCGTTCCTGTCATCATAAGACCTAACTCCTCTTTGGTCGTGTGATTGCTGTTAACGACACCCTGAAGTCTGCCGTGGCAGATGACCATGATCTTATCGCACAGAGCGAGCATGACATCCAGGTCCTCGCCGACAAATAAGATGCCGACGCCCTTTTTCTTCTGTTCGTTCAAGATGTTGTATATCGTGTAAGAAGAATTGATATCAAGACCTCTTACGGGATATGCGGTGATAAGTACGTTAGGGCCTGATTTTATCTCGCGTCCGAGAAGCACTTTCTGAACATTGCCGCCCGAGAGCCTTCTTACCGGAGTCTCTGTGGAGGGGGTAACGACTTCAAGTCTGTCTATGACCTTCTGTGCCTCTTCCCTTGCCGTCTTGCGGTCAACAAAGATGCCCTTCGATTCGTTGTAATTTTTGAGGATCATGTTGTCCGTTATCGAAAGCGAAGGCGCAAGGCCCATGCCCAGACGGTCCTCAGGGATAAAGCTCATTGAGATCCCGTGCTCCAAGATCTTCTTAGGAGACATTCCGACGATGCTCTCGCCTTCATGGATCATCTGTCCTTCTTCGATCTTACGAAGTCCCGCGATCGCTTCGCAGAGCTCCTTCTGGCCGGAACCCGCGATGCCCGCAACACCGAGCATCTCTCCGCCTCTTATGTAGAAATTGATGTGGTCAATAGCGACAGCGCCCTCGTCATTCTTGATCGTCAGGTCTCTTATCTCAAGGAGAGGATGCGTCTTTTCCATGACGGGACGGTCGATATTAAGCTCGATCTTGCGTCCCACCATAAGCTCAGTAAGTGCTTTCTCATTTGTTTCCTTCGTAACGACAGTATCGATGTATTCGCCGTGTCTTAATACTGCGACTCTGTCGGATATCGCCATTACTTCGTTTAGTTTGTGAGTAATGATTATTATCGAATGTCCTTCTTCCCTCATCTTTCTGAGGACATCGAAAAGACGGTCTATCTCCTGAACCGTAAGGACTGCCGTAGGCTCATCGAGGATGATTATCTTCGCGCCATAGCAGAGGACCTTAAGGATCTCCAGTGTCTGCTTTTCCGAGACAGCCATATTGGAGACAACCTTGTCCAGATCTATTTCAAAGCCGAACTTTGCGGCTGTATCTTCTATCTTTTTACGGACGTCTGCGCCGTGCATGAACCGTCCCGCATCCCTCATTCCGATACGGATATTTTCGAGCGCCGTAAAACGCTCGACCAGCTTAAAGTGCTGGTGAACCATTCCTATTCCCAGTTTGCCGGAATCTTCAGGTGAGTTAATGGACACCTTTTTTCCGTCGATAAAAATAGAACCGCTGTCGGGCATATAGATGCCCGACAGTATGTTCATAAGTGTAGTCTTTCCTGATCCGTTCTCGCCAAGCAAAGCAAGTATCTCGCCCTTGGCAAGAGACAGATTGATGTTTTTATTGGCCGCCACAGGGCCGAAGCTTTTAGTTATTCCCTTTAGCTCTATGGCATATTCCATAAAACACCTCTTCAGATCTAAATATTTCAGTTATCAGTTAACCTGAGTAACGCCTTCAACGTAGTAGTTCATTGTGCCCTGGATTACTCCGTCTTCAACAGACTTGCCGCCTGCAGCAACGATCTCTGCACCCTCATTTGTCTTAAGAGCTGCATCTGTCTTTGCAACGCCGACAGAACCTGCAGCGCCTGAGAATGAGAGTTTAACGCCGGAGAATACATCCCACTCGCCGGAAGTCATGAGATCCTTAGCAAGATCGATAGCTTCCTTTGTCTCAGCTGTGCAGTTAGCTGTAAGAGGTGATACGTCAACGAAGCCTGCCTTAAGGCCTTCATAGTAGTTGCCGACCTTTGTCATGAAGTTTGCCGGATCTTCCATAGCAGCCTTCATAGCTGTTGCATAGTAAACATCCCAGTTCCATACAGGTGCTGTAAGGTGAGCCTTGGGAGCCTCAGCAGACATGTCTGAGTTGTATCCGCATCCGAATACGCCCTTCTCGTTAGCAACGATCTGAGGCTGAGCGGAGTCGCAGTGCTGAGCGATAACGCAGCATCCGTATGTGTCGATCAATGTCTCGGCCGCCTGTCTCTCGAGCTGCTGGTCACCCCATGTGGAGATCTCATAAACGTTTACCTTTGCATCAGGGTTAACTGCCATGCATCCCATAGCAAATGCGTTGATACCGGAACATGTCTCAGCATATTCTGTACCCCATGCAGATACATAACCGATGTTGTTGTTCTTCAATTCGAGAGACTTGTATCCTGCTGCGATACCTGCGAGGTAACGTGCCTGATAGATCCTTCCGAAATAGTTGTTGAAGTTCTTATCGTTTGAAAGATAACCTGTTGCGTGAGAGAAGATGATATCCGGATATTCCTTGGCCTTTGCTTCGAAAGCATTGATGTAACCGAAAGAGATACCGAAGATGATGTTGCATCCGTTACCTGCAAGCTGGTCGATTGCCTGCTTAACCTTCTCGTCATCCTCAGGTACGTTGTCTACGATGTAAAGATCCTTGGCAGGATCAAGACCGATCTTCTTCATACCTTCGGTAATACCATGATGGTGCGCATAGGTGTAACCTGATGTGTCATTCTGGCTGTTAATGTAGATAGCACCAACCTTGAAGTTTGATGCC
This sequence comes from Oscillospiraceae bacterium, assembly GCA_902764825.1. GTDB lineage: Bacteria > Bacillota > Clostridia > Saccharofermentanales > Saccharofermentanaceae > Saccharofermentans. The sequence goes on along the minus strand of CACWXL010000003.1, from coordinate 89,019 downwards.
TTGTCTCCGCCGTTACTGCCATTGCCGCCGTTAGCTGAATTACAGCCGGCAAGTGCGAAGACTGAAGTAACTGCAAGTGCAGCAGTTACCAACATCGAAATGAGTTTTTTCATAAACTGCCTCCCGTTCTTAATTGTTATATGCCAAATAAATGCATATCAAGATAATAGTGTCCGGGCTTTATTTAAGGCCTGAACTCCAATGAGTCATCGGTCATCTTTTCGATTATGGCCAGTGACTCGACCCTTATGCCCTTTGCCCTCAAAGCATCGCCGCCGCCCTGGAAGCCCTTCTCGATCGCTATGGCGCAGCCTGCAAGAGAAGCGCCTGCCTGACCGACGATATCGATCAAGCCGTTAAGCGCATTGCCCATGGCAAGGAAGTCATCAACGATGAGGATATTGTCACCGGAGTTGATGTAATCTGCCGATACCATGATGTCGTATGTCTGCTGGTGGGTATAAGAGAAAACCTTGGATGTGAGGATGCTGCCTGCCAGATTGCTGCTCTTATGCTTCTTGGCAAAGACCATTGGAACGCCCAAAGAGACTGCAGCGGCATATGCGAGCGCAATGCCCGAAGACTCAATGGTCAGAACCTTTGTTACATTACTCTGTGAAAAAAGTCTGGCGACCTCGTCACCCATTTCCTTAAGGAGCTTAGTGTCGATCTGCTGGTTCAGGAAACTTCCTACTTTGAGGACTTCCCCCGGAAGCACCCGGCCTTCGGTAAGGATCCTTTGTTCTAACGCGCGGATATGAACCACCTCCTGGAAGGATATAAACACCCTCATATATTATAATTATTACAAAAAGGTGTCAAACTAAAAAATGGTTCTGTTTGCACATTATTGGGGTACGTAATCAGCGTTTCCCAAGTCTATTATGTCAGGCATGGCTTCGGCCAGATCGATACCTCCGGCAACGACTTTTTCCTCCGGGATCGGGTTTTCCTTATATCCTTTTCCAAGACAATAATACAAAGAACTGCCGGGTCCTTCCTTGAACCTTCTGTGCATGAGCAGCCCGTCCAGAAAATCTGCCGCATCGTTGCCTATGGCGATCACGGGGACTCCGTTTTTTGCAATAGAATCAACGAGCGCTTCCTTGCCGGAATTTGAGAACACGGGCTTGCTGCAGATAATGATAATCATGTAACGGGAATAATTTCTGGGGATCTCTTCATTTATTATATTTCCGTACGCATCGCGCTCTGTAATATGGATCGCTGTTGACTTAACAGGAAGATTCTCCGATGAAGCGCTCTCAGACGGGATTACCTGCGTAACAGGAGCCAGAGTTTCAAGCTCAGTCGGAAACTCGCCGATCCAGTAGATCGTAATATCCATCTGGGCAATGGTGGAAAGCTTCTCTTCCAGAGCGGCTTTCCTGTCGATCACGTCCTGTCTTTTAGAACTGGACCCGAAAAGAATGGCGACAAACAGAAAGAACATTGCCGCTAAGATGGTCAGAATCAGGATTCCCGTCTTGCTTTTGTACATGATCAACCGTCATTCCTTGCGGCAAAAGGCTTTACGCCTTCTATTACCTGCTTAGCGAAGTCTTCATTGCTTGATACGACCATCGCATCCATGTTGTCGAGATAAGGAAGACAATACTTTCTTAAGTTCTCGAGAGTATATTTCAATGGTTCGCCCTCTCCTTCGGCATCACAGACGATAAGCCAGATAAGGCGGTCAGTGCCGTTCTCTTTCATGAGTCTTACCCAGATACGGGATACCGTGGGCTCGATCTGAAGATATCCTGTAAGGGCTTTCCTAAGTTCCGGCGGATACTTGTCCGGTTCTCCGACCTTGGCAGTTCCGTCTCCTCCGATCCCCATCTGGGCCGCGATCATCTTGAGCATGTCCTTACCGAAAAGGACTTCCTCCGAACCGGGATTGATGACAAAACCGGAAAGGCCCATCTTCGGTGCCATTACGACATCGATAAGGTCCGCAAAGCCTGCGATAACACCGTTTTGCGGTTCCTTCTTATTTTCGAAAGCAACTTCAAAACTGTCTGAATCGCAATATACGACCATATATTTAAGTCCCTTGGAATCGCTTACCGCATGGAAGCTGTAGCTGCCTTCACTGCCGTCAACGGGGACCAGGAATTTCGATACTGCTGCCTCTTTGAGCACGGCGATCATGTTCTCTTCGGAACTGTCCTGTCTTATCGATCCCAAGAGTTCAACTAATCTCTCGTTCTCGATCCTCTCGATCTTTCCTGAATTCTCACTCATTTCCCATACCTCTTATATCAGAATACTGCCTTAACTGCCCACGCCCAGAACATGAGGGTCACGAGCATGAATATCATCGACAAAGATACCGTGCGTGCACAAAAATGCGGTGCGACATCGTGATTCTCGGAATATATTACATTCATTGAGCCGCATGGCAAAGCGCACATCAGGACGATAACGCTCTTGGTGTCAGATTCCATCGGCAAAAACAACGAAAAAGCTATTATCACGCCCATAACAACTGCCGGAAGCACGATCAGTCTTAACGCCGATACGATATATGCCTTCTTATCCGTAACGAGTTTCTTTATCTTAACGCCCGCAAGCATCGATCCCATTACCATCATGGACATCGGCACGGTCATGTCGCCGATGAGCTTAAAAGTCTCGCTCAAGAACGAAGGCATCCTCCACGGAATAACGAAGAGAACAATGGCAAGGATGGACGCAACTGACACGGGGTTCTTGAAGATCTCAAGGAGCCTGAACTTCGGCTTTCTCGAGAAAAGATAGACTGCGTAAGTATAGAAGAACAGGTTGTAGCAGAGATTATATACTGCCGCAAGAAGCAGTCCGTAATTTCCGAATAAAGCTTCCATCAGAGGGAAGCCTACAAATCCCGTGTTGGCAAAGGCAGTGCAGGTAACCATTATCCTGCGCTCGTCTTCAGTCATCTTGGCCTTCTTAAGCGAGAGCCTCATGACTATGAGCGTCAGGGCATAATAACCGATGCCGAAGGCGGCGCATGTGACCATGCCGTTTACGGCTTCGGTCGAATAAGTATGCTGGCTTGAATTTAAGATCATGAACGGCAGGACAGCCGTAAGCAGGATCTTCGATAATGCCTTCTCTGCCTGACCGTCAATGACCTTGGTCTTGTTTAGGACAAAGCCCAAAGCCAGGAACACGAATATCTTGAAAAAAACTATATATACCTGAACCATTAGATCAGTCGTTGCCTGAAAGAAGCGTTGCTCTTACGGCAGAACGGTAACCCTCCATCTTCTCGGATACTTCATATGCGGACATCTTCGGTTCATAGGATGCGCCCGCCTGATAGAACTTGCTTGTAGCTTCGATGGATTCAAATATACCCTCTTCGATTCCGGCTGCAAGTCCCGCGCCCATCGCGGTCATCTCATCGCTTAAAGCTCTCGTGATCTTAACGCCCAGGAGGTCAGACTGGAGCTGCATCAGGAACGAGCTTGCGCAGACGCCGCCGTCGACCTTCATCTGCCCTGCCTTTATGCCTGTATCGTCGGTCATGAGGTTTACGAGTTCCGTTACCTGATATGCGATTGATTCAACGCCCGCCCTTACGATCTGCGCTCTTCCGGTGCCTCTTGTAAGACCTGTTAAGATGCCTCTCGCATCAGGCTTCCAGTAAGGAGCTCCCAATCCCGTAAATGCAGGAACAAGATAGACTCCGCCGGCATCTTCGATCGAATTGCAGATATCGTCGCACTCGGCCGGGTTATTAATAAACTGAAGTTCGTCCTTAAGCCAGCTGATAACAGAACCTGCCTGGAAGATACTTCCTTCAAGAGCATAATTTGTGACGCCCTTGATGGACCAGGCGCAGGATGTAAGAAGTCCGTTCTTGGAGAAAACGGGCTCCGTTCCGAGGTTCATCAGAGTGAAGCTTCCCGTACCGTATGTGGTCTTGGAATCGCCTTTATTTATTGCGTTCTGGCCGAGAAGTGCCGCCGGCTGGTCGCCTAAGACACCCGTGATATGAACGCCGTTTATCGAAAGGAGATCTTCGATCTCATCACTGTCAAAACCATTGCTCTGAAGGTAGTCTGCCTTAATGTCGACCTCTCCGTAATCAGCGCAGGATTCCAAAGGCTTTGCAAGGGCTCTCTGAGGTATGCCGAAGAGCTCTAAGAGTTCCTGGTCGTATTCCTTTTTCGCGATATCGAAAAGCATGGTCCTCGAGCAGTTCGAATAATCCGATGCGTAGGAAGCGCCGTCAGTAAGCCTGTAAACAAGGAATCCGTCGATTGTGGAAAGATGTGCTTCGCCCGTAGCGCAGCGCTCTCTTAAGCTCCTGATGTTCTCCATGAACCAGAGCATCTTCGTAGCAGAAAAATAAGGGTCGATCTTAAGGCCCGTGATCTCAGTGATCCTTCTGCCCTGATCCCTTATCACAGGGCGTCTGCAGATATCGGAAGTCCTTCTGCACTGCCATACGATGGCCTGATCCAAAGGCTTGCCGGTATGTGAGAAAGCAACTGTTGTCTCACGCTGGTTGGTAATGCCCATGCAGGCGATATTACCCTTTGCTTCAGGGTGCTCTTTGAGGATCATGGCGATCGCCTTAAGGACTGAAACATATATCTCCTCTGCATCGTGGCTTACCCACCCGGGCTGCGGATAGTACTGCTTGAAGGGTACGTGCGTGCCCTTTGACAGATTACCTTCCTCATCTAAGAGAAATGCCTTTGTGGATGTGGTTCCCTGATCGATGCAAAGAATATACTTCATACGAATCTCCTTATCTGAAATAGATCCTGTTAAGATTCCTGTACCACTCGTTATCAATGGAATCAAAGTCTTCCTTCGTAAACCTTACCATCCAGTTGCCCGTAGGGGTTCCGGGGATATTCATTCTGGTATCTCCGCCGTATCCCAACATATCCTGGACAGGGATTATCGCTACGTCAGCATGGCTCATCCAGAGAGTCTTGATTATCGCCCTGCATGAACCGCTGCGGCTGCCGCCGTCGCCCCAGTTATCGCCTGTGAAGCCGCAGTACTCAAGGCAGCACTTGCGCACTTCCTCCGGGCTGTCCCAAAGCCAGCCCAAAAGAGTGTTATTGTCGTGCGTTCCGGTGTAAGCAACGCAGTTATTATCGAAGTTATGCGGCAGGAACGAACTGTTGTCGCCCGGATAGAATGCGAATTCCATGACTCTCATTCCGGGAATTCCAACCTTGCCCATGAACTCTGCAAGATCAGGTGTTACTTCGCCAAGATCCTCGGCGATGAGTCTTGACCTGTCCTTAAACTTTTTGTCGTATTCCTCGAAAAAATCAAGGCCCGGACCCGGGATCCACTTGCCGTCTCTTGCTGTCTCGGCATTTGCCTCGATCTCGCAGTAAGAAGAGAATGCGCGGAAGTGGTCGATCCTCAAATAGTCGAAGAGCTTAAAGTTGTCCTCAAGCCTGCTCATCCACCATGCATAGTGGTCAGCCTTCATCTTCTTCCAGTCGTAGATAGGATTGCCCCAGAGCTGGCCGTCAGCGCAGAAATAATCCGGCGGGACTCCTGCGACGCTCTCGAAAACAAGAGCTTCCGGCTTCGGCTTCCTGGGTTCCTTCAAAGGTTCGCCGTCCTTAGTCGTGGTCTCGCCTTTCTCGACAGCCTTCTTATACTTGTCCAGAGCCTTCTCGTAGTCTTTTAAGACCTTGTTGACTCCTGATGCCGTTGCCATCTTGAAAAGATCCCTGCTCGCCCATACGTCAGCCGAATCTCCCGATACATAGAACGGGATATCGCCGATTATGGAGATTCCGAGAGCGTTGATCTCCTTCTTGACCTGTGCCCATTCGTCGAAGAAAAGGTACTGAACAAAGCCGTGATATCTGTAGTTGGGGTTATTCTTAAGTCCTGCAACGGCGGACTTCTCGTAGTTCCTCAAGTTTACATCAGACCATTCCCACCAAGGCTTGCCGAAGTCGGCATCCTTAACGGTCTGGTAAGCTGCGACATCCTGGACCCACTTGTTGTCCTTAATGAATTTGTCAGCCTTGGCAAGAAGATCATTATCAGCACGCTCAAAGGCCTTTCTTAAGAGTTCATCCCTGTTGGTCCTTAAGAAATCGTAATCTATTCTCCACTTATTCTGGGTGTATTCTGCCTGCTGAACTTCTGCAGGTGTCAGAAGGCCGCGCTTTTCGAGCCTTCTGGGGTCGATAAAGAGCCAGTTGCCGGCAAAAGCCGAGAAACTCTGATAAGGAGAATTGCCCATGCCGGGGTAGGAAAACGGCAGAACCTGCCAGTACTTCATGCCCTGGGAAGCCAACTGCTTCGCGAAGTCTATTGCCTCCTGTCCGATCACGCCCGTACCAAAAGGACCGGGAAGTGAGCTGATATGCATTAGAACGCCACCGCCACGTCTCATTATTTGTAATTCCCTTCTTTCTTATATATAATTACTTGTCTCTATTAGGCTATTATACATTTCTTGAGGTCAAAATGAATTCAGTTGACGAAATTAAAAGACGCCGGACCTTTGCGATCATCTCGCACCCGGACGCAGGTAAGACCACAATTACAGAGAAACTTCTCCTTTACGGAGGAGCCATCCATCAGGCAGGCTCTGTCAAAGCGCGTAAGGCTGCACGCCACGCCACTTCAGACTGGATGGAGATCGAGAAGAAGCGTGGTATCTCAGTAACCTCATCAGTAATGCAGTTCGAATACGACGGCTGCCACATCAATATTCTTGACACCCCAGGCCACCAGGACTTCTCGGAGGACACGTACAGGACCCTCTGCGCAGCTGACTCTGCGGTAATGGTCCTTGACGGTGCGAAGGGTGTCGAGACACAGACGATAAAGCTTTTCCAGGTTTGCCGCAGAAGAGGCATCCCGATCTTCACATTCATCAATAAGATGGACCGTGCTGCCAAGAATCCTTTCGACCTCATGGACGAGCTCGAAAAGGTATTGGGAATAAGATCCGTCCCCATCAACTGGCCTATCGGCACAGACGGCGATTTCGAAGGCGTTTACGAGAGATCCTCCCGCAATGTCCTTCTCTTCGACCGCGAGAACAATGACCACGGTGCGTCCATGGTTACACAGAGCGTCTCCGGCATCGACGATCCGAAGCTTGATGAGATGCTCATGACTGGCCACCTCGAGACACTTCGAAATGACATTGAACTTTTGGACATGGCAGGCGACGAGCTCGACATGGACAAGGTCTTAAAGGGTGAATTAACACCCGTATTCTTCGGTTCGGCTATCACCAACTTCGGCGTGGAGCCCTTCTTACAGCACTTTCTCAAGATGAGCCCCGGACCTGCTCCCCACCATACGACTGACGGCACTGTCGAGCCTGAAGATACAATGTTCTCCGGCTTCGTATTCAAGATCCAGGCAAACATGGACCCTTCACACAGAGACCGTATGGCATTTATCCGTATCTGCTCCGGCCAGTATGAGAAGAACATGACAGTCAATCTCATGCGCACAGGCAAGAAGATCACTCTCGCCCAGCCCCAGCAGTTCATGGCCCAGGACAGAGCGATAACCGAAGAGGCATACGCAGGCGACATCATCGGCATCTTCGATCCCGGCAACTTCAGGATTGGCGATACTATCATATCCACTAACAGGAAATTCGAATTTGATCCTATCCCGGTATTCGCTCCGGAGAACTTCGCACGCGTTGAGCCTAAGGATTCAATGAAGCGCAAGCAGTTCTTAAAAGGCATCGAGCAGCTCTCACAGGAAGGCGCCGTCCAGCTCTACAAGCAGCCGAACATCGGTACCGAGACATACGTCATGGGCGTTGTCGGTATCCTCCAGTTCGACGTTCTTGAGTACAGACTTAAGTCCGAATATAACGTTGATATCGTAAGAACAGCACTTCCCTACCGTCTTGCACGCTGGGCAAAATCCGATGTCGAAGGATTCGATCCCAAGGAGATGACTCTCACGTCAACATCACTCCTCGTTCTCGACAGAGACGACGAACCGGTAGTTCTTTTCGAATCCGAATGGGCAGTCGACTGGGCGATCGATCACAATGAGAAGTTCAAGCTTACATTCGAGAATATCAATTCGAAGTAAGACAATTCGAAAACAGTATGATCACAATTGAACCCCGGAAGTCGGATAAAAACTTCCGGGGTTCATTTCTTGCTCAGAAACTTGGTCTTTAAATTGTTCTCAGTCCGTTAATACGTATATCATCAAGTTCTTCCGCATTCAGGCAGCCGCATTGATAAAGCCGCAGATATTCCTTGGAAACATCAGAATCAAAGATCAGCACATCATCAGAGCCGATAGTTACATCAACACCGTTCCTGTAAAGCTTTGCGATCGGATGAGCTTTCAACTCCGCTACTCTGCCAAGAAGAAAATTACTGGAAGGAGTAATGTTCAGCCTGATGTGATTATCTGCAAGGAATCTGATCACAGAAGGATCTTCTGCAGCTGCTATGCCATGCTGAACCTCATCAAGCTCCAGGCATTCTACGGCAAAGCGTACATCCTCTGCAGTTCCCCACTCACCGACATGTGCCTTTAGCCTGAGCCCCTCTGCTTTTGCACGCCTGTAGATGGACTTGAAGTTTTCTATCGGCTGCGCAAGTTCATCTCCATACAGATCAATTGAATAAAAAGCCTTGCATCCCCAGAAATGGGACAGGCATTCTTCCAGATATGCTATTTCACAATGCCGGGACATTCCTATCTGCAGCCTCAGTTCTATTTCAGGTGCAATCTCACTGTGTGCCTTTTCGAAAGCACCCACAAGTTCTTCTATGTCGCCGCCAAAAAATTCATTAAGTCCCCAGACATCCTCACCGATCTCCAGGATACTTACTCCGTCTTCCCTTGCCTGAGCAAAAGCCGCCTTAATAAGCATTCTGCGGCCTTCAGCCGAGTTAAAACAGTCACCTATGTTCGCGGCATTCCATGCATGCATTTCATCCATAGAATGAAGCGGCTTTATGATCGGCTGAATATCCCTTCCGGAATGTTCTTTCAAATAGCGCCTGCTCCCACCGAGCACAAAGTGATTATGCAGGTCAGCCTTTTTACATTTACGAATATCCGTAAGACTGCCTTGTTTAATTGCATCTATGAATTCCATTTAATATCCCTATGCTTTTTGTAATTACTAAATCATTGTCTTGACTAAAGAACAATGCACTGCAATCCCTTTAATATGATAGCAGAAACAAAAAAGGTATCCCGGAAAAATCTGAGATACCCTGTTTTATTAGTTTGTTGAACAGATCAGTCTGAAGGACCGGGATCATTGGAATCGTCAGGATCGATAGCCGTAGCATGAGGCTTCTCAACTGTGTGGTCCGGTTCAGAAGAAACAGGCTCAATTACCGGTTCTTCAACAGGTGCTGCAGCGGGAATATCTGCTCCTATTGAAGAAGAAAGATCTATTCCTGAATAATCCTGAGGATAGACAGCACTCAAGTCACCGTTAGCCAGATAGATCTTCTCGAAATCGGGACCGTCAACTGTAAGCTTGTCGATAAGTCTTGTAGCAAGGCCTTCGACGACAGCCTTCTTCTCGATGAGGATCCTCTTTGTTTCCGCATAGCATGTATCGATGATGCTCTTGATCTCTTCATCGATCTCAGCAGCTGTCTGATCGGAATAGCTCTGTACCTGACCCATCGAGTAGCCGAGGAATACTTCCTCATTCTCATCGCCGAATACCATGTTGCGGAACTTCTTGGAAAGACCGTAACGCTTGATCATATTCTTGGCAATGTTGTTGCACTGCTGGAGGTCAGAGGAAGCGCCTGTGGATACTTCACCAAGGAAGACCTCTTCTGCGGCACGTCCGCCCAAAGACATCTTGATGGTATCAAGGAGCATCTTCTCTGTATAGAAATCAGTATCCTCGATCGGCTTATAAGCAGTAAAACCGCCTGCTCTGCCTGCAGGAATGATCGTAACACGGTCAACCTTCTCGAATTCGGATGTTGCACGGAGTACGACTGCGTGGCCTGCTTCGTGATAAGCAGTAAGGCGCTTAACCTTATCGCTGAGCTTCTTTGAATTCTTCTGGGGACCCATCTGAACTCTGAATGTAGCATCAGTGATCTCCTGCATCGTGATCTCTTTCTTATTGTGACGTGCTGTCATGAGAGCTGCTTCGTTAAGAAGGTTCTCAAGATCGGCACCCGTAAAACCTACTGTTGAAAGAGCAACCTCGTGGAGATCGACGTCCTTTGCGAGGGGCTTCTTTCTTGCATGGATCTTAAGGATAGCTTCACGCTCATCAGCGTCAGGCATATTGACCATGATACGTCTGTCGAAACGTCCCGGACGGAGAAGTGCGGGGTCGAGAACGTCTACACGGTTTGTAGCTGCCATAACGATTACGTTGGAGTTAACATCGAAGCCGTCCATCTCAACTAAGATCTGGTTCAATGTCTGCTCACGCTCATCCTGTCCGCCGCCAAGGCCTGCGCCTCTCTTACGGCCGACAGCATCGATCTCGTCGATGAATACTACGGAAGGAGCTTCCTTCTTGGCGTCGGCAAAGAGTGATCTTACACGCGAAGCACCGACACCGACGAGCATTTCGACGAAGTCGGAACCTGAAATATAGAAGAACTTAACGCCTGCCTCACCGGCTACGGCTCTTGCAAGCAAAGTCTTACCTGTACCCGGTGCACCGTAAAGGAGAACGCCCTTAGGGATCTTAGCTCCGAGCTGCTGATACTTCTTAGGGTTCTTCAGGAAGTCAACGATCTCCTGGAGCTCTTCCTTCTCTTCGACGGAACCTGCAACATCAGAGAATTTGACCTTATCCTTGTTGGGGTCTGATATCCTCGCACGGTTATTACCGAAGCTGAAAACGCTGTTGCCGTCCCTGCTCTGTCTTGTAATGCTCATGAAGAGAACGACCACAACGATCAGGGATACCGCGAACAGGACCACATTGACGATCAGGGACCAGTCAAAAGGTTCTGTGTAGTTGTAATTCTCGATCTTTCCCTGTGCCTTGGCTTTGTCGAGCTTTAAGACGAGATCGTCAACAAACTCATAAGGAACGTCCTGTGTAACCTGCTGATTGATGTTCTGGGCATCTTTGTAGGTTACGACAACCGTTGTTCCCTTGATCTCGACTAAGCTTACATCATTGTCCTTATCGTCAATGATCGCCATGACGTCTGACAGGGTCTTCTTTTCTTTCTGTCCGTAATTGCCGCCGAATACGATAGTTGAGAATGCAATGAGCACAACTATCATAATGACATAGAAGAATAATCCTCCGCCTATCGGCTTGCTATTCTTTTCGTTCTTATCTGACACTTTCTCTTATTCCTTTCTTACGATCCTAATGTCATCGAAATCTCTATATCTGCCGTCAAGGTCAAGACCATATCCGACGATAAATTCATCCGGAACCGTGATTCCGTTATAATCAGGCACAAGGTCGATAACTCTTCTGCTGGGCTTGTCAAAAGCCGTACAGATCTTAAGTGACTTGGGCTGTCTCTTAAGGAGCAGCTCCTTAAGGAGTGCAAGAGTCCTTCCCGTATCGACGATGTCTTCAACGATAAGGACATTCATGTCCTTGATGTCGTAAGACATGTCTTTCTTGATCTTGAGCTCTCCGGTGGAGAACTCTCCGACATAAGATGAGACCTGCATAAAATCAACTATTACAGGCATCTCAAGTCTTCTTACAAGGTCAGCAGTAAAGATGAATGCTCCGGTAAGGATTCCGACGACCACAAGGGGTTCATCACCGTAGTCGCGGTTGATCTCGCTGCTCAAACGCTCAAGCATCTGCTCGATCTCACTATGAGAAACTAACACCTGATCAGTATTGATAGCCATAGTACTTTACTGCCTTTCTACCGTTATCATGACAAAGGCTCCGGATCTGTCCCCGCCCTGTCCTGATGCGGTGTATCTTTCAAAGCTCACGGCATTCGTAAAACCTAAGCCGTGCCCGAATCCCGGCAACCACAGGATATCGCCGTCCTTCTTCACGAAGAGTATCTGCGCTCTGGCAGACTCCGGGATCTTAAGGTCAGTCATAAGGCGGTTGAGCTCTTTGCTGCCTTTAGAACCTGCTTTCTTCATCCGAAGGGCACTGCCTGTCCCCCCGATATTACCGAGCGTGATCTTCCCTCCGGCCAGCGCCTCAATAGGGCAAAACCACGAATGATTATTATACTCCACTTCGCGGGCGTTCTCAATTATTCTTGTTTTTAATATATAGGCAGAATTGGGGATTTTAGTCGCATTTCCGTCACAACTTTCAGCCCCGATCCCTATCTCGACAGGACCGGTTGCTGTCATAAAGCCCATATCTTCCGCTATTTTGCATGCCAGATCCCTGATCTTATCCGCTGTTCTGAACGCGAAAATGTCCCCAAATCTGTATGCCTTGCGCCCGAAAGGCATATCCAGGAGCATCTCGCCTCCCATATCGCCTTCCATAAGTCCGAAGCAGTCGTTAAGGTTGCTCTCTTCAAAATCTGTTAGGTCTCCGAATGTCTCAAGCCACAGATTCCTGATAACCCTGGACTTGACTGCTCTGTGAAGGCCCCTTGTACCGGATACCGTAAGGACAGGATATCCCATGATAAGACTGCGGCAGGCGCCATATGCCTCAGATACGGCATTACTTATAAAATCAAGGTCGCTCTCCAGGAGCTTATATGTCCTCGTAAGGGGAACCGCAGGATCGCCGTAGACTTCAGCGATCTTCGGTAAGATATCATTGCGCCATGTATTGCGCGTACCTTCTGTCGTAAGGTTCGTCTGATCGACCGCATATCCCACGCCCAGAGTGTCAAGATAATCTGTAAGCTCGCTCTTCTTAAGACACAGGAGGGGTCTTATTATCCTGCCTGCCAAAGGCTTCGGATTTACAAGGCCTTCAAGGCCCGAACCTCTGAAGAGATTCATCATCATTGTCTCTGAGATATCGTCTTTATGGTGGGCAATGGCGATACGGACTGACTTTCCCGTCGCCTTTTCGAGAGCCTGGGCATACTGCTCAAAAGCCTCATATCTTAAGATCCTGCCGGCTGTCTCTTCGGAAATACGGTTCAGCTTTGCAAATTCCCTGCAGTCAAAATCCAGGACCTTGAGCTCAACATGATTCTCACGGCAAAGATCTCTTACGAGCTCTGCTTCCTCGTCGCAAACACCCGGTCTTAAATGGTGATTGCAGTGGAGGGCATAGATATCACAATCGATATCAAAGCAGTTCCTAAGACCCTTAAGGATATGGAGCAACGCGACAGAATCAGGACCTCCGGACAGACCGACAACGATAATGCCACAGTCAAACAGTCCTTTACTTTGCGAAAACTCAAGGACCTTGTCTAAGATCTCTGCTGTCTCTTCCTTTTTCAAGCTTTAAAAACCGTCCGGAAAACTGTCATTTGCCTGTGCGAAGAAATCATCGTTCTCAGGCGGGATATCCTCATTACCGGGCATAGGGGGCTCCGGGATCGGACCCTCATCCTCTGTAACGCTCTCGAAATTATAGTTCTGGGAAGCGGCGTCGCCGTCAACCGTTCTGGTATAAGGACTGCCGGAATCTTCGTCAGGATCTTTCTCGTTATATTCCTTGAACATCGTCTTCTTTGGGATCCAGAACACGGAATCCCTGCCGGTCTTGCCGTGACGGTTCTTGGAAAGATATATAAACGCAGGCTTAACTTCGGAATTATCCTTGAAATCGACCTTCTCCGAGCCGTCTTCGGAAGCCGAGCCTTCTTCTTCCTTCTTCTTGTAATAGTCAGGTCTGTCGATGAACATAACTGTATCGGCATCCTGCTCGATGGCACCTGAGTCTCTCAAGTCTGAGAGCTGCGGTGTGTGGTCATCTCTCTGTGCAGCGCCTCTGGAGAGCTGCGAAAGAGCAATGATCGGAATATTGAAATCCTTTGCCAGTATCTTCAAAGATCTGGAAATGGCGGTAACTTCTTCATTACGTGATTTTCCGCCGCCTCCCGGCATCGTCATGAGCTGCAGATAGTCGATGACTACGAGCTTCGGAGCCTTCTTGGGATCTGCGAAAAGCTGGGTGAGCTTAGACTTCATGGTGACGGGGTTGGTATCGGAGTTGTCATCGATATAGATCGGATATTCAGTCAGATATCCGAGTGCCCTGTCGATCTGCTTGCGGTCACTGTCGCTCATCTTGCGGGAATAGATGATCTCGCTTACAGGCTTGCTCATGAATGAAGACATAAGTCTCGTAGCTATCTCAGACTTACTCATCTCGAGCGAGAAGATCGCAACAGGCTTCTGGTTCGCAGCTACATTCTGGGCCATATTGATCGCAAGAGCCGACTTACCCATACTGGGTCGTGCGGCAAGGATATTAAGGGAGCCCGGTCTTAAGCCTCCGAGCATGGAATCGAGCTTAGGGAAACCGAGCTTGATCTTGCCTGAGTTGTCATCTCTTAATTCGGACGTGATCTCACTCATCGTAAGCTTAAGGATATCTGCCATGCCTTCGAAGCCCTTGCTCTCTCCGGCACCTCTTAACTCCGAGATCTTGCTGATGGCATAATCTGCCGTCTCGGTTGCGCGCATGCTGCCGTCCAATGCCTTCTTCCTGACATCTTCGACAGTCTTGAGGAGCTTGGAACGGTCACTCCTCTCCCTGATCGCATCGATATAACTGAGAAGTGCGGACTGCACGGCGGTTGTATCACCTACGCGGTAAACATATCTCTGGCCGCCGGCTTTATCAGCCAGTCCCCTTCTCTCAAGTTCTGAAAAGACTGTGATACGGTCTATCTGGGCATTATCAAGGAACATGTCGATAATGACCCCGTAGATCGTGCGGTTGCGCACATCGGTAAAGTCACTCTCATCGATCTTGTTCTCAACCGTCTTCAGGATAGCAGTGTCCTTGCGCATGCAGAGCGCCAAAAGACCCATCTCGACATCAACTTCAGAGTTGCTGTCATTGCCCTGATCGATCAGATTATTCAGATAGTCCATCTCATCAGCCATAAAAAGCTCAAATCCTCTCAGGCACCTGTTACTACTTCAACATTGATATCAGCCGATACCTGGGGGTGAAGCTTGACTCTTGTCTTGAACATTCCGGTGTTCTTGATGGGGTTGGAGATAACGACCTTCTTCTTGTCGATATCAAATCCTTCCTTCTTGAGGCTGTCGGAGATATCCTGTGCGGTAACAGCGCCGTAAAGCCTGCCGTCAGCTCCGCCTCTGGCAACGACCTTGAATACCTTGCCGTCAAGGACCTTCTTGGCCTCCTGTGCTGCGATCAGTGCCCTGCGCTCATGCTCGGCCTTAGCACCGGTCTGAAGCTTAACTTCATTAAGATTTGCTGAGTTAACTTCCTTGGCAAGGCCCTTCTTAAAGAGGAAATTCCTTGCATAACCGTCGCTGACATTAACGACCTCATTGGCTTTGCCGACATTCTTGACATCAGAAAGCAGTATTACCTTCATAAAAACAACCTCCGCCGATAACCCGGATATTAGATTTACAAAACAATCGGGCTATCTCCTAAGAACATATTATATGCTCCGGGAGGGCCCGATTGTTATACATTTTTTAAATTATAACTTAGCTAACCTGATTTGTGTTAACTAAGGACAGCTATTGTCCCAAAAACGGATTACTGAACCGTGTAGGGCAAGATAGCAACCTGACGTGCACGCTTGATAGCTGTTGTAAGCTCACGCTGATGGATTGCGCATGTGCCTGTCATTCTCTTGGGAAGGATCTTTCCGTTCTCGGAAATGTACTTCTTGAGTGTGACATCATCCATAAAGTCGATTGATTCAACCTTATTAGCGCAGAAGTTGCAAACCTTCCTGCGTGTTCTTCTCTGCCTCATACCGCCGGCAAAATCTCTACCACCGGCTCTGGGTGCTCTGTTCTCTGCCATTTTGAGTCTTCTCCTTTTTTAAATCTCAAATGGAAGCTCACCGGACTGACCTTCATCGAAACCGCCCATAGGTGCGTCGATCTGCATGTTGGGTGCAGTAGGAGCACTTGCGGCTACTGAATCTGCCATAGGAGCAGGTGCGCTGAAGGACTGTGTAGGAGCAACGGGCTCCTGACGATAAGCATCACCGGATGCAGCACCTGAAGATTCTACGAACTCTGCCTCGTCGACAACTACCTCAGTGATGAACTTCTTCTGTCCATTCTGATCGTCGTAGCTTCTGGTCTGAATGCTTCCTACCAAACCGATGCGGTTACCTTTACGGAAATACTTCTGGATAAAGACGGCTGTCTGACGCCATGCAACACAGTTGATGAAATCTGCCTGTCTCTGACCGTTGGCATCCTTGAAACGTCTGTCAACAGCGATAGTGAAGTTGCAAAACTGGGTCTGGTTGGATGTAAGCTTTACTTCCGGGTCCTTGGTAAGTCTTCCGACTAATTCTACTTTGTTCATTTACTGTTACCTTCCTGTCTGAAGTGATTACTCACCGACACGAACAATGAGATAACGGATTACACCATCAGTGATCTTGAGAACACGCTCAAGTTCCTTAGGGAAAACGCTATCGGCAGTAAATACTGTCTGAACATAGTAGCCGTTCTTCTGACCATCAATCTCGTAAGCGAGCTCACGTGTTCCGATTGCATCAAATGTGTCAATCGTAGCACCTGATTCGATCTTAGCCTTAATTGTGTCAGTAAGAGAAGCAATACCCTCTTCACCCTTAGCAGTGGAAAGGATTGTGATCAAACGATATTGGTTTGCCATGTTATTCACCTCCTTCTGGACTTTACGGTACGGCCCTCACGCCGTACAAGGATACCGCCCGTATATAAGCGGCATCGAGAAGAATAACACAGCAATACAACCAAAGTCAAGCATTTACTAAGCCAAAAGCCGCTGTCTTTGTTCGCATCCTGCCTAAAATTCTTACTGAGGAAATCATAACAACCAAAAATTCAAAATTCTACCCTTTGAGAGCAGATTGAGACTGTTTCAGAGCAGATTGAGACCAGTCTCATTTTTTTCTGTCCCAAAAACAGATCAGATCCTTGCTGCACCGAGTTCTTTTATGATGTACGGGAACAGGATCTCGAGCCAGGCGTTAAGAGCCTTCGCGGTGTGAAGATATGTCTCGTAGTTCTCACCCGTGGGGTCAGGAACGGAAATGGACATTACTTTTCCTGACGAATCCTTCATGACAAGACCGTTTGCCGCAGCGAACGTCGATAATGAGAACACCTTGTCCTTTATCTCGGGGAACGCCTTGATTATGGAGAAAGCCTGTTCGTCCCTGACGGTCAGTATTAGGTCGTTGCAGTCGTAAATGGCGGGATTTGCCCTTCTGGATTCAATTGAATTGATACCAAAGCCGGAGATCTCCTTAACTGCCTTATCCATCCGGCTGTCAGGATTCATGCCGTCCATTGCGGTAAGGCCTGCCGACTCGCAGTAGATCTCAACGCCTGTATCACTTTCCCTGTTGGAGATGTAGGGCTCATTCTTTTCAAGCATCCGTCTCATAAAAGATTCAAGACAGCAGGACAGCGAAGTGTTGTTGTCGTCAACGAAGAGCACCGATGCCGTATACGTATCCTTAAAAGCATCGAGCGGAAGAGGCGTTCTGGCAGGTCTTGCGGGAGCAGGCATTCCGGGAGTGAGCTCTTCCTTCTTGCCTGCAGCTTTCGAGAGCCTGTTCATATAAGCAACGGATAATCCTTCGCCGTCAAAGCCCTGTGCAAGGATAACATCAACTTCCTGTACATCCAGATATCTCAAGCCCTCGAAAAGCCCGTGTGATGCGCATGACACATCAACAGTCTTTCCGTAAACGCAGAATTCAGTATGGGCAGACAATATCTTGTCGTTCATCTTCTCATACATCGCCTTTATCTCGCTGCCGCAGTAAAGGCCGATCCTGGCAAAAGGATTGGAAGATAAGATCTCGCGTGATCTTAAGATGAACGGCGATACGATATTTACCAGTTCCTTTGCTTCGTCATCAGAAAGCTTTTTCAGATCCTCTACGGAAAAATCCGTCTTGCCGATCTTGCCGTCGGAACCGATGGCATCGTCGCCTTCTATCTTCGTTCCTTCAGGCATCTTCATTATCTCGACCTGTGCATAGGGCGCATAGTGGCGGTACTTCATTCCGGGCGCTTTGGGCGTCTCTTTATCAGCTAATGAACCTGACATAACTGCTTCTCCTTCTTTGAGGACCGAATCGATATCCGCTTTTGTAACGGCTCCGGGTCTTAAGATGACAGGTGTCGTACCCGTGCAGTCAACGACAGTCGATTCAAGGCCGAATTCCGAATCTCCTCCGTCGATCACCGCATAGATATACCCGTCCATGTCTTCTAATACAGATCTTGCTCCCGTAGGAGAAGGTCTGCCGGAAAGGTTTGCCGAAGGCGCTGCGACAGGAACACCGCACGCCTTAAGGAACTTGTTTGCTACCGGATTGGAAGGCATCCTGACACCGACCGTATCAAGACCTGCAGTGGTCGCATCGGAGATGCAGGCTGCCTTTTTCATTACAACCGTTATAGGGCCCGGCATAAAAGCATCTATGAGCTTTTGGGCAAGAGGTGTTATCTCGGACACGATATCCTTTATCTGATCCTTATCGCCTATATGGCAGATGAGCGGATTGTCAGCAGGGCGTCCCTTGGCTTCGAAAACCTTCTTTACCGCTTCACCGTTTCTTGCATCACACCCCAAACCGTACACGGTCTCTGTGGGAAAGCCTATGACTTCACCGTTTACCAAATGCACGGCACAGTCCTTTATGCCCTTGCTGTCAGATGAATCAATAAGTAATGTCTTATCGTATTTCTTTATGCGTTCCATATATGCCTCTGATCACTCTTCACTTGAGCCTGCGTTCTCGGCTGCCTGAGCCAGCGTCAAAGCGTCAACTATCTCGTCAAGATCGCCGGCAAGTATCGCATCCAATTTATAAAGTGTCAATCCGATCCTGTGATCGGTAACCCTGCCCTGGTGATAATTATAAGTGCGGATCCTCTCGGATCTGTCGCCTGTTCCGACCTGTGATTTTCTCTCATCGTTATTCTTATCGACATCCGCCTGACGGGCAATAGCCCACAAACGCGACTGCAGGACTTCCATCGCCTTTTCCTTGTTCTGGATCTGGGATCTCTCATCCTGGCAGGTAACTACCATTCCGGTCGGAAGGTGCGTGATCCTTATCGCGGATGAAGTCTTGTTGATATGCTGTCCGCCTGCACCCGACGCCCTGAATCTGTCGATCTTGAGGTCGTTCGGATTGATCTCGACATCGGTAGGCTCAGCCTTCGGGAGCACTGCAACCGTTGCCGTGGACGTGTGTATCCTTCCGCCCGATTCCGTTACCGGAACTCTCTGGACTCTGTGAACTCCGCTCTCGAACTTCAGTCTGGAATATACTCTGGGGCCGTCGATCTCAGCGACTATTTCCTTATATCCGCCAAGTTCTGTCGGGCTCTCATCAACGACGATGACGTCAAAGCCCTTAAGCGCTGCATACCCTTTATACATCTTGAAAAGATCACCGGCAAAGAGCGCGGATTCCTCTCCGCCCGCACCGGCTCTGATCTCCAGGATGACCGATCTGTTATCCCTCGGGTCACCCGGAGTTAAGTAGATCATGAGTTCTTTCTCGAGATCTGCGAGCCTGCCCTTTGCATCGGAAAGCTCGGCATTGGCAAGGCTCCTCATCTCATCGTCGCCCGAAAGATCACCGCTCTCAAGGAGCGCCAATATCCCTTCGATCTCCTTTTCGCACGTCTCATAGCTGCGTATGGCTTCGACCTGCGGATTAAGAGCGGCAAGCTCCTTGGAATATTTAGTATATTCCTCGGGACGCGAAGCAACGGCCGGATCACTCAATGTTCCGGTCAGCTCTTCATACTTCGCTTTTATGAGATCTGTCTTGCTCTTATCTATTGCCATGGTTATACAAAATTATCACATAAGTATAATTATTTCCAATTCAGGCGGCTTAGGACTTCAGTCCGTTTTTCAGGGCAAGCCGGAATTACAGCCTGAATTTTTATCGTTTCTCGAAAACCGTTCAGGGTAAACTTCAGGGTAAGCCTGAAGAAAAATCTGAATTACTATCGTTATCTCATTCAAAACAAACGGACTGTCCCTTTATGGCAGCAGTCCGTTCAGTTATAACGTTATAATTTTATGTTTGAGGAGCCTGCGGCTGAATATTGGTCAGCACCTCATATTCGATCTTGTGTCTTAACGGCTTCTGGCAGTACGGGCAATATACAAACCCGAGCGGATACCATTGTCTGTGACCTATGTCATTGGTGTGGTAATCAAATTCATAATAGCAGTACTCACATCTGCAGTGGAATGTCGGATTGAACTGATCATAACCCGCCGTGGAATTGGGATTTACGACTCCCCTATTCGGAACCCAAGGAGCAGCCGGTGCAGGCTGCGGGAAAGAAACGGGAGCAACAGGCACTACTGGTGCAGGTGCGGGTGCGGGCGCCGGAGCAGGTGCCGGTGCAGGCGCTGGCGGAGCTGCAACAGGCGTGGGCTGTGCTGCGGCAGGAGCAGATGCCGGTGTTACAGGAGCTGCAACCGGTTTGGGCTGTGCTGCGGCAGGAGCCGGATTAGCGGCAACCGGTGCAGGCTTAGCAGCAGGTGCAGGTGACGGTCTTGATACAACTTGTGCCGGGGCTGCTGAAGGAGCTGTCTGCGTTCTTGCAAAACCGGACGGGAATCCTGAACTGACGCGCGCAGGACCGGGTGCCGGTGCAGGTGCCGGTTTAAAAGCAACAGGCGCAGGCGCTGGTGCCGGTCCGGGTGCTGCCGGTGCCGGAGCAGGAGCCGGCTGTGTTCTTGCAAAACCCGAAGGAAATCCTGAACTGACGCGTCCGGGGCCGGGTGCCGGCGCAGGTCCGGGTGCGGGCGCAGGCTTTGCTGCAACCGGTGCAGGCGTCGTCGGACGTGTGACCTGGGGTTTTGTTGCCGGTTTAAATGCTCTCACACTCAAAGTGCGGAAATCCAGTCCGCATTTCTTGCAGAAATTCGCTGTATCTGCGCCCATCGTACCGCATTGAGGACAAAACTTACTCATAATATCTTCCTCCACTTATTCCTTATCCAATCTCATATTAACAGAGATAAAATAATTATAAGTTTTAACGATATTACGGTCAAATAATTAGTTATCTGTTATCCACTTTCTCAGGATACATATCGTGGTTGAAGAGCCTGTCCTCTGCCACCTTTTCCCACTTCGTTCCGGGCTTGCCGTAATTGCAGTACGGATCGATGGAAATGCCTCCGCGCGGAGTGAACTTGCCCCATACTTCAATATACTTAGGATCCATGAGTTTTATCAGGTCTTTCATGATTATGTTTACGCAGTCTTCATGGAAGTCACCGTGGTTGCGGAAAGAGAACAGATAGAGCTTTAATGACTTGCTCTCGACCATTCTTACGGAAGGAACGTAGGAGATCGTGATCGTCGCAAAATCAGGCTGTCCGGTGATGGGACAAAGACTTGTAAATTCAGGACAATTGAACTTTACGAAATAATCGTTGTCAGGGTGCTTGTTCTCGAACGTCTCAAGAACAGACGGATCGTAATCCTGACTGTATTTAGTGCCTGCACTGCCGAGCTTTGTAAGTCCTTCTTTCTCACGCATGGTATCACCCCTTTACGATATTGTATTTGATGCCGTCGTCGTAAACGTCGATCCCTTCCTTCTTCTTTATCCGCTTTACGACTGCATATGTTACCGGTGTAAAGATAACCTCATATGCAACCTTGAAAAGATACTGGAATAAGATCATCTTGAGTACAACTGAATTCTCCATCGTTCCCCAGAAAGAGATCGTGATGAAGATAACGGAATCAAGGCCTTCTCCGACAACTGTCGAGAGGATCGTCCTGAGCCAGAGGTTCTTGCCCTTTGTTGCAACCTTAAGCTTTGACAGCAGGATCGAATTGGAGAACTCGCCGAAGAGGTAACCTGCAAAAGACGCAGCTGCGACTCTCGGAGTCGTTCCCATAACGATCTCATAAGCGCCCTGGTTCTCCCAGTAACCGGGATGAGGAAGAGCTATCGTAACAAGGTAGATGAGCACTGCAAAAAAGCTGCATCCGAATCCGAGCCAGATGATGGTCCTTGCCTTCTTAAATCCGTATACTTCCGTGAATACATCGCCGATGATGTATGTCAGAGGGAAAAGGATAACTGCGGCAGGAAGCGTGATGTTCTCTGTAACTGCCCACATCTTTCCTGCGATGAGGTTTGAGAGCAAAAGGCATGATACAAATACGATGCCAATGCACATGAATAATCTTGATACTGTTTTAGATTCACTCATAATTCTTCTCCAAATAAAAAATGACTCCAAAACAGGAGTCACATTCAATCAAAAATGCATTTATGCAATGCAATCTAAAACTGATCCAAATGATTGTCCTGGTTTTGTTTTCCGACAGGATGGCACAAACGAACTGTCGGCGCATATCTTTCGCGCGCTCAATAAAATATCATCAAGTTAAGATAAGGTCAAGGATTTTAAGAAGCGGTCATTTGATATAGATCTTGGTAAGAGCGATCTGGTCACCGGTAAGCGAGACATAGATATCTTCATCGTCGGTCTTTATCTTCGTCGTGCACTTAAGGAAGATGCCGCCGTTCTCTGTTACCGTAGTTATCGTCTTGCCGTCACGCTTCATCGAGACATGACAGTCCATACCCTGTTTATTCTGCTGCTTCCACTTTTCCCAGCCGTCGAAATCAGAATTCTTGCTGATAAGGATCTCGTTCTCACCGTAAGATGCCGCATCCCATACCTCACCGTCAAGCCTGATCAGCGCAAACTCACGGTAGTCTTCATCGGTTACTTTTCCGTTTGAAGAAGCGAAAATACATATAAACGGGCAATGCCATATGAGTCTTGCCGTAGGAAGGCTCATCGTATGGAAATCGATCTCCATTGAATCCTTGAGAAGAACTCCGTCCGTTGAATCTGTGCGGTAGTTATCCACCTGGATATTAGGAACGTTGCCTGCTTCACAATCTATGTAAGAGACCAGCTTTGCGATCCTCGGAATATAATCGGAAGGCACGGGTTCTTCAAAGCGCTTGATCGATGTAACCTCCAGACGGTAATTCTCACCTGTAAAGCTTATGTAACTGAACCTTGTGCTGTCCGTAAGGGCAATGATGTATTCGACCGTTCTGTCGTTGCCGGTTATCTTTACCTGAAGGTGATCTTTTACTCTGCATGCTTCGATGTCATATTCACCGCAGACGTGGTCCGCAGTGCCTGATGAACTGACTGTTGTTCTGATATCCCTTGCATCATCCAGACTGTAGGTGCCGTCAAGATGAATCGAAGCATATCTGCTGTAAAGCAGTTCCTCACGCAGTTTTCCGGTCTCATGAACCCTTCCGTCAAGAGAATCGAATAATACCATTTCCGGTCTGCACTCAGCTTCGTCATGGCCATCCAGAGGGGCTATGCGGATATGAATGTTCATCTTTGTACTGGGGAATATCAGGATGCCTTCAGTATGGAATGCATTCAAAGAATCAAAGTGGAATTCATCGTTGCCGGAGAATTCCTTGACGTCCTCTTTCTCGCGCATCTCGTATTCCTGGTCCTCGTCGATGATGTG
This sequence comes from Oscillospiraceae bacterium, assembly GCA_902764825.1. GTDB lineage: Bacteria > Bacillota > Clostridia > Saccharofermentanales > Saccharofermentanaceae > Saccharofermentans. The sequence goes on along the minus strand of CACWXL010000003.1, from coordinate 65,428 downwards.
GATCATCTGTGCGGCAAACTGCGGATCGAACTGTGCGCCCATTTCCTCGATGAGGATCTGTCTGACGGTAGCCTGCGGGAGAGGATCCCTGTAGCTTCTTTTCGACGTCATGGCATCATAGGCATCAGCGACTGCGATTATCCTTGCGATCTCAGGGATATCTTCGCCCTTGAGCTTATCCGGATATCCTCTTCCGTCAAAACGCTCGTGATGGTTATTGGCACCGATACTTAAATGCGGGAACTCCACGATACTTGACAAGATCTGCTTTCCGATGACGGTATGCTGCTTGATAGCCTCATACTCTTCCGGCGTAAGCTTACCCTCTTTATTAATGATCTCGTCCGAGACACCTATTTTACCTATATCGTGGAGCAGCGCCGCATAATATATCTCTTCACATTCCTTCTCGTTCTTGCCTGACATCCTGGCGATCATCTTGGAATAACTTGCCACCCTCGCGGAGTGACCGTGTGTATACGTATCCTTGGCATCGATTGCGCTTGCCAGGGCTTCTGCCGTCTGTTCAAAGAGTCTCTTCATGCTCTGCTGTTCTGCCGTAAGCAGTTCGATCCTTAAGTCGTTTGCATGGGCATATGTCTCATTCATGTCCTTGAGCGCGAAAAGATACAACAGCATTGCCATCGCAGCGATCGTGGTATTAATGAGCGACAGGCCGTAAAAGACCAGCTGGAATGCCGAAGCAACGAACGGAAGTATAGAGAAGAGCAGCAATGAGATGCTCATCGCACGGTTAAGCTTCTTAAAGCTCTGAACGATTACCGTTATCTGGATAAGGAGCATTACCGTAGGGATCAGATAGCAGACAAAAAATCCGGGGCCTCTCTGATAAGTGTTGGAGGCATCGAAAGTATAGTAAAATCCCGTAAACTGGGATATGACAAGTATTACAACGCCGGCAACGCCAAGATAATTGACTACTTTAAGGCGCTTGAATCCTTTATCGTTGTTGGCATCTTCATACAGGTTTACGAGATATGCATTAAATGCATACAGTATGCCGATATTCAGGAAAAAGACTATGAAATTGCTTATCCTGACGACCCAGTAACCGACCTCTGAGGGGTTGCCCCTGTATTGATAAGCAAGGCAGTCTGCGATCATGATGAACATCGCGCAGACTTCTACGGCCAGAAGGGCTATGCGTCTCTTTTGAGGAAGTGATCTCATCAGCAGAACAAAGACGGCAATCATGCCGCACATTGCACTTAAGACCATCATGATATTTTCCTGATGTTCCGCCAAAAAACCGACCAACGTATTTGCCAAGATAAGCGCCTTCTTTTAAATCAAAATAATTTAATAATTCTGATACGCAAATTATCAACCTCTATTGACAATTGGTCAAGTGCAATAAGAGCTTCAAGACGGAGAAAGAGGTCTGGGACAGCCGCAGCGGCCGCAGAAATTGAAAGCCGAAGGTGTCGCACACACAGGGCAGTACCAGGTCGTTGACATCGGACGCTGTTTTCCGCATTTAGGACAAAAATTCAGCTGGTTTACACTTCCGCAGGAGCAAGTCCATCCGCCGATGATGCTCGGTCTGTATATAGTCTGGACCATTCCGTCTGCATCAGGCGTTGGCAGACTTACGATGCAGAAATCGTTTCTCGAAGTCTTTACGATAAGGATGCAGGAGACAACAAACAGAGCGATCACAAATCCGATCCAGATAACAAGGCTCAAGCCGGAAAGCACGGGTATTTCAGATGATCCGCCGCCCATCAATATCGCATCGTAGACACCGTGGATAACGATCGGGACGATCATTGCAAGAGCTGTGAATCCTGCACATGCACCTTTCTTGCCGGTGAGGCTCGCATACTTTGCCTTGCTGTAGAAGAAGCCCATAAATACGGCAAAGCAGGCGTGTCCGGGAACTGCCGTAAACATACGCAGGAACGCAGTTCCGATGCCGCTGCCGAAGACGTAGGTTATATTCTCAAAAGCTGCAAATCCCAGTGATACGAAGACCGCATATACGATCGCATCATAGTTGTAATTGAAGTTCTTGTTCTTCCAGGTGATGAGTCTCAATACAAGGAATTTTCCGAGTTCTTCAGCGGGCGCCACGATCAGCATTGCATCCAGTACGCCGCCTATGACTGTATTAGCCGGGAATACGGCTCCGAGTATCAATCCTCCGACAAGTTCGGCGATTATCGCAGTTACTATCGTGCCCATTCCCGCAAAGAACAGACCTACGAGAAGACCGAACGGCTCTTTCTCCTTCTTGTCATTGAAATAGATAAAGATCAGAAGTCCTACTACAGGGATCAGGGCCAAAGCATATAACATAACAAACTCCTAAAACTCAAACCGGATTGATTTTTCGGGAATAAGAATACCATTTTTACGTACAGGTGTCACTTAGTGCTGACCGTAACGCACATTCTCATATTCTTCCCTGAGGGCGGAGATCTCCTCGTCGCCATATGCATTAAGGACAGCTTCGATCTGGCCCGGTGTCGAAGAGTCGCCGACAGGAAGGCCCTTTTTCATTGCATTGCGGGTCTTGTCGTAGAACTGCTTCCTGATACGGCGTTCATATCCGGTGCCGAAATCACGGTTTCTTCCGGAAAACATCTTCTTAAGCGGGCCGATATTCTCGATTATATCTATTACGGAATCATCACCGTCAGAATTATTTGCCTCCGCATACTTAAGCGCTTTCTTAAGACCGCGGATCAGAGCAAATATGATCACCAGCAATATGATCAGGACACCGACGACGGATGCAACAGTCAGGATGGCCATGGCCATCGGATTCTCCTCAGCATCCATACCGTAGTTTACAGTTTCCTCGACAATATCAGAATCGATATCACCCGTATCGATCTTTGAAAGCAGGGCCATCACCCATCCAAAGACTTTCCAAAAGCCATCATTGATCTTCCAGAATAATGAGAAAACAGATGAATACGGGAAGATCAATATGACTCCGAAAGTAAGCAGGACAATTAACAGAAGGAATACGACAGTGATGTAATTCTGTTTCTTGAGCATCAAGGTCGATTGTGACTTCTTGCGTATCGAGTGGTCATATTTCTTATCAAAGACCGCCAGCTGCCGCATTACAAGGAACAGCATCGCGATTATCACGGCATTGATCACAAGGAATCTGGCAAACATGAGCCTGTCAGTCGAAAGCTCATGAGTAACTAACCAACGTCTATGGGTATCGTTGTTATAAACGTCTAACAGAGTGAACTGGTAGAAGAGCCATCCGACCACATGAACAGCCGCCGGGAAGAAGATCACTTCCGTCTCGGCCGCAGAATGAGTCGGCCTGCAGTAATATACCAAAGAGAAGATCGTGCATGCAATCACAAATGCAGCGAGGTAGAACTTCGTCCTTCTGTCAGCACCGAATCCGAAGATTTTTATATTGATGACCGCGATATAGAAAACCGCGGAAGACGCTAACTGAACGGCAAGATTTATATATTTGTTCTTTATCCCGCTTCTGCGTATCAAGGCATGGCCGAGCGCCAATATCAGGACTACATACTGCGAATACATGCTGATATTGATAGTGACTACATAAGTCTTTATGATCATCAGGCATGACATTATGGTGACCGCAACCAAAAGAGAATAAAGGCACTCAGGCAGAATACTGTCACGGACGACCAGTCCCTTATCCGGCTTAACGGGATCTTTGGGAGCAACGAAACGGGGATCATCAATCATGGCCCTTCACCTCCCATCTCAAATACGAAGAAGCGATATCCGGCTCAAGTTCAACGTCAGGCGTTATCTTATAGGCCGGCATGATCCAGTTAAGAGCGGGACGGCGTCTCTTTGCATCTGACATAAGAAGACAGAACCCGGCATTGGACTGAGGCGAGATCACTACTATGAAATCATCATGGTCTGTCATTTCCAGAAAATTCTCAAAGGCCTCTGTAAAAGGCACTGCAGGCTGCTTAAGCTCCAGCCTTCCGAGGATCATCGCTTTCCTCTCGAGTTCTGATGAACTTGCTGCCGCATCAGCTGACAAGGGCACGCCGGCAACAGGATCGATGCCGTTCGAATACAGCGAAGTCTGCACGCCCCATTCGGAGAGCTTGCAGAGATATGAGTATGCAAGACTAATGGACTTCTCGAGAAGCGATACCGACCGCTTCTGGTTATAGTATTCAAGGTTCAGGAAAATATGTACCTTCGGCGCATTGGTGGAAGCACGCTGATTTACCATCAGTTCACCGGTCTTGGCACTTGCCTTCCAGTTGATCGTGTTCATCGGATCTGTCGAGATATATTCACGTATGCCGGAAAGCGTGAAAGGATCAGTAAGAAGCGTCCTTCTGCGCTGGAGCTCGCTCAGTGTAACCGATGTCAGCATCTCAACAAAATCTCCCTCGGCGAGTTCAGGCAGTACCACAAGTTCAGAATCGTTCTTGAAATCAGTGTTATAACGCGATGTGAGGAAAAGATCTGATGTGGTGATACCGACTCTCGGGAAAGTATAGTAGCCGCGCTTTACGCACTTTACCTTGATACGGCGCGTGTGCTTTGACAGTGACTTCATCGAGAGCATGTCCTCGCGGTACATGTGATCGGATGCCGAGACATTTGTCATGTCATAAAATTCAAGTCCTCTTGGCGATTCGAATTTAAGGATAATGAACGGCAGAGGAAGCCTCTTTCTGTTCATCGCTACTTCAATGAGTTCAATGTCCTCGCCGTAGTTTGCAACGTCTTTGGAGAACAGTACTTTAAGATCGAGTTTTTCGAGCGCATGGTAACGATAGTAGATGCTCTCTACTATGAATACGATTGCAAGAACAACGATCAGTACGATTATTTCCATGTGCGAAAAGACTTACTTTGTAAAGTCCTCTGTCGGGCAGGAAACTGTATTTAAGATCTTTTGCAGGATAGCTTCCGCACTGTCGCGCTTTAGCATGAGCTTGCCGTCAGAAGCAAGAGATCTCTGTGAACGGAGTACAAGACGGTGTGCAAGGACCGGAACCGCAAGCTCCTTGAAATCATCAGGGATGCAGTTCTTCCTGCCTCTGACAAATGCGAGTGCCTTTGCTGCAGCAACAAATGCGAGAAGAGCGCGGGGACTTGCACCGACGGAAATATCAGCCGACTCTCTTGTAGCCTCAATGATCCTGGCCGCATAATCGTAGAGAAGATCCGATACGAAAATGGTCTTAACCTTCTCCTGCATCTCCATTATCTCTTCCCTGTTCGTTACTGCAGTAAGATCGTTGAGCGGATCTTCTGTTGCAAATCTCTTCAGGATCGAGATGCTCTCTTCATGCGTAGGATAATCCATCTTGAGCATCATGAGAAAACGGTCAAGCTGCGCTTCCGGCAGAGGGAATGTTCCCTGCGACTCAACAGGGTTCTGTGTAGCAATTACGAGGAAAGGAAGATCGAGCTTTCTTGTATCGCCGTCGACCGTAACCTGCTTCTCCTCCATACACTCGAGAAGGCTCGACTGGGTTCTCGCAGTCGCGCGGTTGATCTCATCTGCCAGAAGGATATTAGTAAAGACAGGACCCTTACGGAACACGAATTCATTTGCCTGGCGGTCGAAATAATTAATGCCGGTGAGATCTGACGGCAGAAGGTCGATCGTAAACTGGACACGTCTGAAATCAAGATCCAAAGACTGCGCCAATGCTCTTGCCGTCTTGGTCTTTCCCGTACCCGGCACATCTTCAAGCAGCACGTGACCGCCTACGAGGAGAGATACGAGCAGAAGTTCAATCTGCTTATCCTTACCGACGATGACTTTGCTTACGTTGCCGATCAGCTTCTCGGAAAATGAATTCATAATCGTGATCCTCTCAAATCAAAAATATACAAATCAAAATAACTTGTATTTTTAATTATACAAGAACCCGGAAGTGATTTGATAGGGATAAACTCTGATATTTAACCTGTCTATTTATTCAGATTATTGATAATCCGAGCTGAAGAGTATTATTCAGGATCTCCACGCCAAACTGGCAGACGAACTTGCCCAATACAAAAATGATAACTGCGAATATGAACGTAATTATTGCAATTGCCTTTGACCAGTTCTTGATAGTCTCCCTGCCCAGGATGATATGAATGATCGTAAAGATCAGATAAGCGAGCACACCTGCGACAAAGTAGATTCCTGCAGCCTTGAAATCTGTCTTAAATGAGAAATCGAAAGCGCCGTTTGCCGGATAGAAATACCATACGACGGCAGCAGCAAAGATAGACCAGAACAGCTGGAAAAAGAAATAGACACCTTTACTCATAATTTCCCCCTAGATAAGAGATTTAATAATTACCATTCAGCATTATATCATTTTATTTAAATAATCAAAGATTCTTGTTTTGCGGCCGCTTGACAGGCTAATTCGAATTAGCTATAATCTGGCTAATTTGAATTAGCCAACATTTTCGAGAGGACTTTATATGGATACAAAACAACGAATACTTGATGAAGCGCTCACGCTGTTTTCCGAGAAGGGTTACGCCAATGTCTTCGTCGGCGACATCGCTGAAAGGGTCGGCATAAAGGCTCCCTCACTCTATAAGCATTACAAGAGCAAGAAGGCGATCTTTGATGCCATCATCGATAAGATGAACGAGAGCTTTGCCGAGCAGGCAAAAGCAATGCAGATCAACGGATCGGATGCCGTCGCCGATGCGGAAATATATAAAGGACTACCCGAAGAACAACTGTTAAAACTCGGCCGCCAATTCTTTCTCTATTTCCTTCACGACGACTACAACCAAAAGTTCAGGAAGATGCTGACTCTCGAGCAGTTCCATGATGAGGATCTTGCCAAGATCTATTCCAGGATCTATGTCGACGATCCGCTCTCTTATCAGGGAATGCTTTTCGGATTCATGGTAACGTCAGGCATACTCAAGACTGACAACGTTCAGATAATGACGCTCCACTTCTACGCCCCGATCTATTACCTGCTCACGATCTGCGACAGGGAGCCTGACAGGGAACCCGAAGCATTGAAATTGCTCGACGACCACATAAAACAATTCGACAGGATCTACGGGAGAGAAAACTGATGATAATTACTGTAATCAACGGACAAAACCACAAAGGAAGCACATATAACATCGGGAAGCTCCTTGTCGGGAATCTCGGCGGGAATGAAGTTCACGAATTCTTCCTTCCAAGGGATCTGAATCACTTCTGCACAGGCTGCTGCAGCTGCATCAAGGACGAATCTCTTTGTCCATTTTTCGAAGAGAAAAAACGCATAATGGATGCCGTCGAAAAGTCCGATCTTCTCATCTTCACGACACCGACTTACTGCATGCGCGCATCCGCACCGATGAAGGCTTTTATCGATCTCACATTCACCTACTGGATGTCGCACAAACCCCGCGCATCCATGTTCTCAAAAAAGGCCGTTGTCATCTCGACTGCCGCCGGCGCCGGCGCGGGATCAGCCATAAAAGATATCACAAATACACTTCTTTACTGGGGCGTTCCATACGTAAAAAGTTACGGCAAAGCTATACAAGCTACGGACTGGGAGCATATAAAGCCCGAGCTTAAAGAAAAGATCAATAAAGATATGGCCGCTCTCGCGGGAAAGCTCAAGAATTCAAAGGTCCATGCAGGCGTAAAGACGCGCTTTATCTTTTCGATGATGCGCATGATGCAGCAAAAAGGCATGGGCGCAGGAGAAGCAGAAAGAAATTACTGGCAGGAACAGGGCTGGCTTGATAAGACCAGGCCGTGGAAGGCCGCATGATCTGCCGCCTATATGGGAGAATAAAATGAAGATAACAGTAATAAACGCAACAGAGAAAAAAGGCGTCACATACCGCCTTAAAGAATGCTTCTTAGCGCCTTTAAGGGATAAGGCTGAGATAACGGAATTCTATCTTCCCAAAGACGGTCCCGGATTCTGCATCGGATGCACACAGTGCTTTTTGACAAAGCAGGATCTCTGCAAGGACGCCGCGAAGGTCCGGCCTATTGAGAAGGCTCTGCTCGAAGCAGATCTCCTGGTCTTTACCTCCCCTGCTTATGTATTCCACACGACAGGCGCGATGAAGGCATTGCTCGACCACTTCGGTTACAGATGGATGCCGCACCGCCCTGCCAAAGAGATGTTCGGCAAGCGTGCCGTCATCATCACCCAATGCCTCGGTGGCGGCGGAAAATCCACCGTCAAAGACATCAAGGACAGCCTTTCCTGGTGGGGTGTGAGCTACATCAAGACATACACATTTAAGCTCATGAGCGAGATCAACTGGGACAAGATTTCGGAGAAGAAACGAGCTGAGATGTGTTCCGTCCTCACTAAGGCTGCTGAGAAGTTCGCGAAGATCGACTACAGCAAAAAGGCCGGAACAAATCTTATCGTCAAAGCCAAGTTCATGGCCGTCCGCATGCTTCAGACAGGCCTCGGCAAAAAGAATCCTGAATACACTGACTATAATTACTGGAAAGCAAACGGCTGGCTCGGCAAGGTCAGACCGTGGAAGGCATAATATACATCAACAGTTCTATAAATCTTTATCCGGTAACATACTTCTTTACTTTCGACACCAGAACACAAATCAAGTACGTCACCGGATACGCGATCACCAGTGTCAGGAAGAAATTCAGAATAATGTTCATGCCCGAGCGGCTTAAGAAATATTGGCTCAGCACGACCACCGGGAAGTGAATGATGTAGAAATCAAAAGAAGCCTTTGCATACTTCGAAAAAAGCGCATTCGTCTTATTGAGATGATCATGCCCGATGCAGATCAGCGCGGGGATGCCGCTCACAAAGCTTGAATAGTTGCAGATGTTTTGCAGGATCGCAGGGCCGATATTGAAGATAAAAAGCGCCGCGTTTGCAATAGACGTGATCACGAAGACCGCAGTCAGTTCCCATTTAAACCCGGTGAGTTTTTTGACGAAGTCCTGTTTGCTGAAGACATAGAATCCCAGAAGATAGCAGCACAGATAAGTTATCAGGGGCTTGCCCAGACTCTTTACGTCAAAGGCTGCAACAGATACAACGGCAAGGATGATGCCGGCCCACATAAGCACGGTCTTCTTCCGCGGCAGCATTCTGATCACCAGGCAGGACAAAAGAGATATCACCAGCAGCACCAGCAGGAACCACAGGTGGCCCAGCGCAAAGCCGCCGTCGTAGCCTGACAGATCCGTGAACCTGGAATAGAAGATCACATAATGCTGGATGAAATTGCCTTCGTAATGGTTATGTGTAATGTCAGCGATGTAACTCAGGATAGGGGTATTTATGATAAGGCCTGTCACCAAAGGGATGCCGAGGCGCTTGAAACGCTCGCCGATGAACTGACCGAAGCTTCTTTTCGAGAGCGAGTAGGATGCGGATATGCCGGCAAGAAGGAACATCAGAGGCATGAACCAGGGGCTGATGAGCACGACCACAAATGCAAGAGGCTTTATGTCATCGAAAAAGATATAGTTCTTCTCGCCCCATGTGTTGTAGGCCATGCAGGCGTGATAAAGGATCAGCAATGAGATCGTGATCCATCGAAGGTTATCTATGTAATGAACGCGGTCGGTTTTCATGCATGCTCCCCAAATTCAATGGGTATATTTTAACAGATATAAGGCTTTAAGAAGAAGCATTTGCGCGCGTTCCATAGCACAACGCCTGTCGAATAATTTTTAACGATAATCGTTAAATTCTTGTTGACAAAGATTAATTCGCGGCGTATAGTAAAGCCATCTTCGAAGGTGATAGATTAACAATTCAAGGAGAATAGGATTATGAATGAAGAAAATGTAAAGATTGCAAAGATCAAGAAGAGCTGCCGCGTAGGCAAGAAGGTATCGGGCGTCATGTTTATCGTTTGTCTGGTCGCAGCTGTTGCCTGCTTTATCACCGGAGTATGGGTTTTCGCGCAGGGCAAAAAATTCGATGACATGATCAGCGAGGCAGTGGCTGCAGGATATGTCTCGACGACAGACGAGATCGGGAGCGCATCAATGTTCTCGGTCAACCTCGGTTCAGTCCCCTCGAACATCCACTCTGACATTCCTACAGTACAGGCTGCATTGAACGATCACCCTATGAGCATGACATACAGCGCTTATTTGGGCGTCATGAGTTTATCAATATTAGCCGGAGCTGTGTTGTTCTTCCTGCTCAAGTCGATTTTCGGCACTATCGAAAAGGAAGAGACGCCCTTCACCACTAAGGTCAAAAAGAAAGTTACAGTCGCGCTGATAATAGTAAGCGCGCTCTTCCTCTTTACCGCCGGCGCAGGATATGCTGCAGTAGGTGCGCTCATCACATGGGCTGTCAACGCCATCCTCGATTACGGCATCACATTGCAGACGCAGTCTGACGAGACACTGTAAGGAGGAACAAATATGGGACAGATAATACTTAGATTAGACAGAGTTATGGCAGACCGTAAGATCTCGCTTAACGAATTATCAGAGAAGGTCGGCGTGTCGAATGTCAATCTCTCGAAAATGAAGAACGGCAAGATATCGGCGATCCGTTTCTCTACACTTGAAGCGATCTGCGATGCGCTTGACTGTCAGCCGGGTGACATTTTGGAATATAGAAAGTAAGGGACAAGGGGACAATAGGGATAGGTATAGAAAAAGGGGATGTCTCAAAAGTGATTTAATTCACTTTGGGGCATCCCTTTAAAATGTGCAAAGGTCGGCACCGGATCAGGATTTTTCCGCGTCATGCCAGCTAAGCCTGCAGGAAGTGATCTCGCTGCCGTCTCTTCTGATACGGAACAGATCCCCGTCTTCTTTCAGCTGTTCGATATCCAGCTTCTCCCCTTCGAAAGACTGGCTTAGATAATGTATCTCAAGGCCTTCCGTCACGATATCATTATCATCATCTCCCGTTTGTTTTATTTTCCGGATATCATGTTCTTAAGGGTTAATATTATCTCCTGATGCTCCTTATGTATCATCGTCGGGAAAGCATTAAGCAATCTGGCGGCTCCGGAATGTTTGTGCGCAAGAATGGAAAGACGTATCTCTTCGGATCTCTTTTCGAGCTTTTTCAGCATCTCGCCGGCGTCGTCTCGTAGTTCCGCCTTCCCGAGTGCAACCTGAACCCTGGCCTCACCAATGTCTTGAGCGTTCTTCATCGCGTTATTCCCGATTATATCAGTCATACGGTCGCTTATCGTTCTCATGGCCCGGCTGATGCTGTCGAGTTCCTTGAGCTTCTTATTCAGGCCTATGATTGTTAACGCCGTCACGACCGTGTCGACTGTGATACAGATACAAAGAAGACCGAGAAGGATCATCGATAAAGTATCGGGTATTAGTCCGACAATTGTCCTGATCCACGGGTGTATGCCTTTGACAGCTGCGACCACAGCAAGTCCCCACAGGATCGAAAAGGCAGCACAGATATAGCCGTGCAGGTTCAATGGCATGGAGCTGTAATCCCACCATCTTGCATGAAACAACCTGTCCAATATGAAGCCTGCGGTCAGTTCTATCAGGGTTGCAAAGACCATCCCGACAAGGAAAAGGATCAAGGGATCCTCTGCCTTTAGCACACTGTTTATCCAAAGCACGGCACACATTCCCGCTCCGTAGACCGGGCATAAAGGACCGTTAAGAAATCCACGGTTGATTATCCTGCCTTTTACCACGGCGTGAAATACGACTTCAGTAACCCAGCCGAGAAAAGAATAGATCATGAAATACCAAAGAAAAGAAACTATCATGCGGCCCCGCTGCTATACCTTCGGTATTATCTCAAGATCCAGACCGGAACCTTTTTCCGGAAAATGTAAGACCCAGCTTAAGTTCGTTGCCCGGTTTGAATGCATATATCCGAAAGAGAAGAAGAGATCCATCATAAGGACCGCAAAAAGCGCTACGCAGACCACATGGACTTTATTATTTTCATGAAGCTTGAAGTAGTTCATAAGCGGCGTGAAAAAGCGGTAGAAAAAGACCGTGATCACCGCCGAGAATCCTATGCTCGTGAAAAAGCTCGTATATCTCGTAAGATGCATCGGAAGATTAGTATAGTCCCAGTAATAGATACCGCAGAACTTTTCAACAGCGTAACCGAGTAAGATCTCTCCTACGGATACGATGAAAAAGCATGCGATAAAGAACGGGCCCAGGTTGTTTTTTTGCGGAACACCCAAGACCATGTAGATGAACAAGACCGCAAAGCCGTATCCTATAAGGAACGGAAAGTTCATGTTTCGGTTGTCTATCACGCCGAATCTGAAGAGCATCCAGATATTCTCAAGACAAAATCCGAGAAAGGAAACGACTATTACCAAAGCCATATAGTCGTAAACTGAATATTCTGAATGAATCCGCTTTCTCACCCTAAGAAGCTCCTTGAATATGATACATAGCGATGTTACAATTGTTTTGACGTTACAAGTGTAGCACCATGACGTTTATTCTTCTATACATCAATCAACGGAGTTTACAGAAATGGCCAAGAGTGTAAAGCCTGAACAAAAAGGAACGGTTTTGCAGACCGAACTCGCAAAACGTGAAGTCTTACGGCTCAATAACTGGGAATCGAATCATTTAACACGTGAGTGCATATGCATGGCCATGATGTATCTCATGAACGAGAAACCTTATGATTCCATAAGCATATCCGAGATTGCAAAACGTGCCGGAGTCTCAAGGACAGCCTTTTACCGCAACTACGAGACCAAGGATGACGTCATCAGAGAGATCGGAAAGCAGGTGATAGATATGCTTTCCGAGATCGTCGGCAAAGTCAGGTCAAATGAGGATGTGCACAATATGTTTGTTGAATTCTTCACACAAATAGAGCAGCAAAAGGATAAGATCGAGCTGCTTATCAAGGGCGACCTGTCATTTAATCTTTTGTTCCCCAATGCCCGGATACTGGAGAACGTGATCCCCGCCCGGACCAGGACGGAGCATTACCGCATGGTCGCCGTCGATGCTGCACTTTTCGGAATCGTAAAGGAATGGATCACTAACGGGTGCGATCTTTCGGTCGAAGAACTGGTAAGGGTCGTAGAGCTCGGGGTATCGATATAAGGTCTTTGCTATCCGAGAAGTTCCGGTGAGCATCCGGATGTTCATTTACCCGTTCTGCTTGTTCTTGCAATCTGAATTAAAAGTGGATGTCTCAAAAGTGACTTGATTAACCTTCGTATGCTTTATGTGTTCCGGTATAAGTATATTCTTTAGGATTGGCGTCGAAGAAAGGCGATTTGCCGATCTTCTTCTCTCCATTTGATTCATACTCGTAGAGCGTATAGAAAACTATCCATGTATCGCCCAGGCCGTCAGGTTTTCCGTTTTTACCTATTTGAGGGAAAGCAGGATCCTCGAAAATGATATTGTATTTCTTGTCATCCTGTTCATCGTATCTCTCGACCTTAGCGAGCTCGTAATACCACTCTCCGACTGCGCTGTATTGTTCAGCCATGTGAGCGACGATTTCATCTGTGATCTCAGAATCCGTTCCAACGGACTTCTTAAGACCTTCACCCAAGGCTTCCAATGCATTTTCTTTTTGATCATCCGAACCGAACAGTATCGCGAAGATCGTTTTGGGACCCATATTTACTTCAGGTGCCCGGGGAGCTGTAAGTTGCCGTGTTATAAAAAAGAATGCCAAAACGGCTGTCAGAGCAATGCATATAATTCCAACTAAAAGGCCTTTTACCAGAACCGGTTTGAAACTGTGGTATATATCCTCGGGATGGTCAGGATCGATCCTTATAGAGACAGGACCCATGTTAAGATCTGCATCAAGGCCGTCGATCATGCGGTCATAAATGCTCCTGTAATCTTTGCCCTGATATGTGTATTCAAATATCGGAGACGTCCGGATAATAATGCCGCGGCGTCTGCCACTGTTCGATCTGTCTTCCAGGATCCTCGCGTAACCGACACACTCTGCACTTATCTCATCTTTGTACTTCCTGCCTTTAAGACCCAGGCTCATAAAGAATCCAACCAACATTGCAATTCCCACCGCAGCGAAAAGGCAAATCACCATAAGCATAAAAGCACCGGAGACGCCAATCAGCTTTTCAAAAAAGAGCGGAACGGCTCCTGCGAGACCGATTATTCCCATTGATAATCCGGCCGCTTTTGACGAACCGGAATTAGTGCCGCCATAAAACGTTCTGCCCCTGCTGTTCTTGGAAAATGCCGAATAAAAGCCCAGAACAGAGAAAACCAGCAGAAATGCGCCAAAAGCCGCTAAAGCATTACCTGATACCGCGGCTCCGATTATAACGGCAAAAGCTGCGATCACTATTATTAACGGAACATAAGAAGGCTTTTTCCCGCCCTTGCTTCCTGCAGCATCCTGATAACCGTTCTGTGCGAGATCCTGCGCGCGCGTCATGAAAGCGCGCTGCTCATCTTCTGTGAAGATCTCCTCACTGTCGTCACCTTTAAGTTCATTCTTGAAATACTTGTAAGCCACAGTAGCCATGCCGCGGCATCTTTGGGTGTACTCCCAGATAAGATTTTTCTTTTCCTGTTCGGAAATCGTCTTATCCGAACTGACAAACTGGTCAATCCTGCCGTCTTCAAATCTCATTTTTCTGTCCCTTCTTCGCGCTAATGAACGCATATTCCAAAACAGAAAATATCACAAGGCCATTTGATTTTCAACAATCAGGAACCGGCCTAAGCAGGCTCGAAAATCAGTCATTCCACCTTGGTCGCAACATGCGCCAGGTCTTTCTTTGCGACGAGTTTATCGCCTTCAAAAGTCAGCTCGACAACATACGGCATCCACCCGACGATCCTTAAAAAATCTGACAGACCGAACGACTTGTCGTAGTAATTCAGTATCGTCGAAAGTGCTGTCCCGTGAGTGCCTATGACCACTGTCTCTCCGGCATATTTCGCGAGCACTTCCTTAAGCGCTTCTATGTTTCTTGCCTGTACGGATGCAAGGCATTCACCGCCTTCTTCAGCGCACGAGAAATCAGCCCACCTTTTCGCAAGCCAGTCGTCATCCCATGTGCCGGCTTTTCTTTCTCGAAAACGTTCATCCGTCTCTATCTTCATTCCGAAGTAATCAGCCGCTGTCTGAATGGTATCGATGCTTCTCTTATAAGGGCTGCTTAAAAAGCGGTCGATGTGTATATTTTTCAATGTCTCAACAACGACTTCCCTGCTCTTCAAGCCTGCTTTAGTAAGAGGCCTTATTCTGTCGTCATCGCCGTATTTAGCTTTAGCATGGCGCACGAAAATGATCTTGGTGGTATTTCTCATATTCTCTTCATGTCCCATATCAGTTCAATCATTCTTTATATTGACTTCATACTTTTCAGCTACCACTTCAAGAACCGGTGTATTTTCCCATGCTTCACAAATTATCAAGCTCTTAACTGAAGCAGGAACGCCGTCCGGAACACCATAATTCTTCTTTATTGTTTCAAGGAAGAAATCAGACTCTCGGGTGAGTTTTATGTCGCCGATATCCTGCCCAATACCATTACTGCTCTTAAGCCCGCAGATTCCGCTGCAGATTATCTCAAAGGCCAGGTTATTCCATGTCTCTATTTCGATAGATATATTTTCAGGAGAAACATTCACGTTCTTTAAAACAGCATCGTTATTCTCTATAGAGTTTAAAAAAGCAGTATCAATAGATTTATCATTATATTCAATCATATGTTCAACTCTTTATAGTACTCATCTGTATCCTATATTCCCTGTTCTTAAATGCTTCACACCAATTCAAAAGTCATCGGTTCATGGTCAACCGCAAAGCAATTCTTTCTTGGCTTGATCGTGACCTTTCTGGAACTCAGCTGTATTTCGCCATAAGGATCTAAACAGTTTGTTTCCGGAAGGTCGCGTTCTAAGATAACATTATCATTCACATCATACACTCTTAAGAGTGGGAAATATCTTCCGTTATCCAAAACACGAAGATAGACGATTGCTTTGTTTTTGGAAGATGTTTTTTCTTTGAAAACAGCAGTCATCTTTTCACCTTTAGTTACTGCTTCATTTATGCAGTCATGGATCCGGGTCGTGTTAAATTCATTGGTTGCAAATACATTCAAAACTTGTTCAAGGAGACCTACTACCTGTTCTATGCAGCCATGTGTTTCCAAACTGTCAAACAGTTCCTGACTGACTTCAACATCATAATAGCGGTACCAGGGGAAATATGGATCTCTGCCTCTTGCTGAAGGACGAATCTTACCCTCAACTTTACAGGTGGTCAGATTGATATAAAGATGATGGTAATCTCCCATCACAAAACCACTCTCGCGAAGTTTCCATGCAACCCTTTCTGCTATGCGGCACAATTCAAGGTTGTAAAAACTTTCCGGCAAGGAATTGCCGGGCACATTTTCAATCCTGCTTCTGTAGATCCTTATATCCTTTATTACTTTCATAAGATTATTTTCCGTTCTTCCTGCACCTGAAGAAGATGAAGTCAGGCTGATGGATGACGCCGCCGAACTTATCAGGATGCTTCTTTAAGATCTCATCAGGAACTGTCGATTCCTGACACTCTTCAATTATAAAGCCTGCGCCTGCGATGCAGTTGATCAGCGTGGAGAACTTTCTGTGATAAACCTCATAATCTTCCACGACCCACTTGAAATGACGAACGCCTTCGATGCCATAGTTATGAAGGTTTGCGTAAAGCCTTACCTTGTCTTCGGTCCTTGTATATCTGTCGTATACGCCGTCGTATGCTGTCGAGATCGGATGGGACATCGAGAAGACAAGATATCCGCCGTCGTTGACGAGCGCATAGATATCCTTCATGAGCTTGCCGAAGTCCTCCGAATAATCGAATGCAAGAGAGCTCGTGATGATGTCGAACTTCTCATCTAACTGTGCGATGTCTTCAAAGGCCATGCGCTTATAAGTGATGTTCTCTGCCGAGTTGTTTTCCTTTGCAAATCCGAGCATCTTCTCAGAGATGTCCGTGCCCAGGACTGATGCCGCGCCTGCCTTGGAATACTGGAGCGCGTGCTGGCCCATGCCGCAGCCGATATCAAGGACTTTCTTATCCTTCATGTCGGGAAGCATCGCTGTGATGATCGGAGTCTCGATCACTTCGTTGAAATTGATCTCATCACTTCTTGAGTTTCTGAAGTTGTCGAAAAAAGCGTCGTTGTCGTAGATGTTCTGTTGTGCCATATTATCCCCCTTTGGCTTTCAGATTATTATTAACTTTTAAAGTTCTAACCTCATAAACACATCGGCATAAGCGTTGTCGTTGAACCGTTCCGTGTTCTTGAATCCGCACTTTTCATAGAGCCTTAATGCCTCTTTGTACTGAGACATTGAGTCAAGAACCATGCTCTTAAATCCGCGTGCTTTAGCTTCGTCAATTGCTGCCCTGATAAGGCGGCTTCCCAGATGTTGTCCCCTGTATGCCTTATCAAGATATAAGGCTTTGAGTTCAACAGTATACGCGTCGATCTTTTTTAATGCAACAGTTCCGATGACTTTTTCTTCATCAGTCATGCAAAAGAACGCTTCGAATGATTTTTCGATATCGTTATAGAAATAATGACGGCCACAGGGTTCGAACTTCTTTCCGAGTTCATCAAAGCACTTACCGGTAAAATCGAAAACCCGCTGCTTATATGACGCATCGTAAGAAACCAAATTAATATCCATATTAATTCAATCCGAAGGATTCTAAGAAGAACAGCGCTGCCTTCTTTGCAAATGTGCCGAAAGACTTCGGCCACTGACCGTCGATCTTGCCGGTCTGACCGTTGATAACGATGGTGTAGAGTTTGTTATCGTAGAAGAACGAATTGATCCAGACAGGAACGATAAGATACTTATACTTGAGGTCGAAATACTCAGTCGTCATATCGAGTCCCTTAAGATACCTTGTTTCATTCTGCTTGCATGCCTGGTTCCTAAGATAGAAATCCATGTCAGGACCGACACTGTTCCAGGCTTCGCTTAATCCGATGGAATAATGTTCGCAGGGGAATCCTGCCAGAGCATCCGGCGTATAAGGCTTTGCTTCCTTAGTCCTGTAATCCTTAATGACATTTAAAAGGAGCTTGTCGGACGCAAGCTGCTTACTTGCGACGACAGGAAAATCGTCGACCTGATGACGGAATTTGCCACACCTTAAAAGGGTTCTGCCGTTCTCGGAATAATGACCTGTAAAGCGGTTCTCCGTAAGAACGTCAAAGAAAAAAAGCGGAACATAAATGCCGTAGAACTTATTAAGCTGCGCATTCTCCGCAAGAAGTTCCGGTGCTAAGAATCTGTCCTTTATCCAGTCTTTGAAAATATAAAGCGCGCGCTTTTCCGTGATCTTAAATGGAATGATGCCGTCAGGAGCCATGATGTCCTGAGAAGTATCCGCGGTCTCTACGGTCGTGGAACCGCAGAACGGGCACATTCCTGAGAGCTGGAGCCTGTTCTGGATCGTCTCGGCGCCGCACTGCTTGCAGGTAACTACCTTTGCTTCCATGCCCCAGTCGTGGCTTGCCGTATTCTGTGCAGTAAGAAAATCCATCTCCTTTACCGGGATCTTTGATACGAGTTCAGGGATCATTTCCTTATGTCCGCAGGACTGGCAGCGCATATAGTTGAAGCCAGGCTGGAAGAGCATGGTACCGCCGCATGAAGGACATTTCTTTGTCTGTTCCATAAACTGAACCTCCCTTGATTCCTTTTTTATCTCTTGCCTGTATCAATGAATCTGATCAGGTCCTCAACATCATCAAATTCATCGTAATCGCCCATAATGCCTTCGCGGTGATACATGTCCAGCATGCAGCAATATCCTTCTCTATACAGCACTTTCTGTCCACGCTTCATATATATCCACTTCCGGATGATCCGCATGCAATAAGTTCTATTCTATTTTACACGAATAATGCTTTTCCCTGATAAGTTTCATCTGCGGAAAAGCATTATAACGGGCAACTCTTAAGTATTTGTCCTAATAATCAAGGCTTGGGGATCATCCCTCCGCCCCATTCAGATACAACAGTACCATGGCGTTTGTCCAAAGGCGGATTCATTCCGGATAAATCCTGAGGCTCTATATTGACAAACTCATCTGTTGCATACCACAGCATATTTACTCTGATCTCAACATCGAGATCAACGCTCAGGACGAGCTTTGCCGAATCAGTATAGGCCTTTGTCTGGAAAGTGATCACGTTATAAGGATTCTTAACCATAAGCGGCAGCCAGAACGCTTTAAAATCAGCAGCTTCCGTCTCATTCAGTCCGAGTAGCGGAAGGACTTCATCAAAGAACTCTTCCGTATCAGCGCCTCTGACGCAGAAGCCTTTGCTCAAGTCATATTCCATATCAAGATCAGCTTCCCAGAATAAGAAGCGGTAATTATCACCATTTCTGTCTGTAAGGACACCATCACGGCTTGCCTTAACTGTCCAGCCTTCATTTCCGTACAAAGGATATGTGGAAGTAAGCTCTCCGTTAAGTTCAAGCTTTATGTCGATATATTCATCGCTGTCACTGTAAAGATAGATAACCGGTGCATGCACTTTGACGCGAGGCGCCAGCCTTGCCTGTTCTGCCTGTTCTGCAAGTTCGTTATACCTGTGTATTCCAAATGACCCTGCACCGAAGAGAACTGCAACTGAGATCATCACAATAGAAGTTATTATCAATCTCTTGGACCCGCCGCCCTCTTCTCTTCTCCTAGATAAAGCATTCATTAACAATATGCTGAATACCAGAACTGCAACAGACGGAATCAAAAAGATAATAATGTATGCCAAAACAACAGATCCTACCCTGTCAGAACTGCCATCCTTAATTGCGATTACAGGAGTATAAGTATTTGTATCATTAGGATCATATACAAACGTAACCGTCTGGCCCTTTGTAATCTTGATGTTTCCGCAGCCGTCGCAGATGCTGTCATAAACATAAGTTGAATTGGATGCATAGAACCAGCGTTCTCCTGACCGCCCGGCAACCCTGATATTTGCAGACTCGATCCTCTCAACACCGATCTCGACAGAATCAGTTTCGAAATATTTTGGCTCATTGTTCCGGGTGCCATCCTCTGCATCTTCG
This sequence comes from Oscillospiraceae bacterium, assembly GCA_902764825.1. Classification (GTDB taxonomy): domain Bacteria; phylum Bacillota; class Clostridia; order Saccharofermentanales; family Saccharofermentanaceae; genus Saccharofermentans. Next base: position 45,420 of record CACWXL010000003.1, on the reverse strand, counting down.
ATTATGGTTAATAAATCAAAGCTTTCGATCTCTTTGACAACACCCGTAAAGGAAGGGAAAGCATCATAGTCTTTCTCAATAATCGTATACCGGTCGTCAAAATTTGCCTTTGGACCATTATTAAGAGCATAAATGCCTATTAAGTTGAGCATTATCAGCCCGAACAGTTCTATGCCTGTTATAAGAATTCTTGCTACCGGAAAGTTCCTGCCCATTACCCTGCCACCTTTCCTGAAGATATCTGTTCCTGATATCTATAATACAGATAAATATAAGAGAATGTTGCAGTTCTTCATCAAGACCTGATTCAGCTACACTATTTCCCATATGGTCTTCATAAGTAATAAGCCTTCTGGTCCTCTCTACAGAAGCGTTGTCCGATCCTACATAAAACATACGGAATAATGTTTGAAGACCGGTGCAACATTTTGCCACAGACATCTGTATACAGAGTAACAACGCAATGCAATGGAATGACAAATACCATCAGGCACTGCAAAAGGAGGATGAAAATATGAACAGAAAGGCATTAGCAGCAATACTGACAGGAACAATGGTATTGTCGGCAACAGCATGCTCCGCGGGCGGCGATTATAATACTGCGTCCACGACGGTAGCAAACTACAATTACGCCGCCAGTGAAACAGCAGACGGGTATATCTACAATGAACCCACCGAATGGGAAGGAGAGTATCCGGAAGAAACTACTGCTGCAGGACAGGATTTCAACACTGAAGAATACAATACGATAAAAGAGAACAGTTTTATCGATGTCCTTCAGAACCCTCTCTCGACTTTTGCAGCCGATGTTGATACAGGCACTTACTGCAATCTCAGAGACATGATCATCAACGGCTATAATCTCAGTAATATTGCATCGGCAATAAGGACTGAAGAGATGGTCAATTATTTCGATTACAAAGTTGACAGCAAGGATGATGTCTTCAGCGTTCAGTATTCAGTAGGCGATTGTCCGTGGAACAAGGATAATAAGCTCCTGGTAATGACGATGCAGGCAAACAGCGAGACCGATATTACGAACGAGGGGAACAATTTCGTATTTCTGGTAGACACATCCGGTTCAATGAGCGGTGAGCTTGATCTGGTAAAGAAAAGCTTCAAGCTCCTGGCAGGAGAGCTCGGTCCCAACGACAAGGTATCTATCGTAACTTATGCAGGAAGTTCTGAAACATTGCTGGAAGGATCCAATGATTACATTAAGATCTGCAATGTTTTGGATAAGCTCAGTGCAAGCGGCGGAACAAACGGTTCCGGCGGAATCACGGCAGCATACGAATGCGCTGCCAAGAACTTCGTCAAGGGCGGCAACAACAGGGTCATCATCGCTTCCGACGGTGATATGAACCTCGGTATCACAAGCCAGAGCGGTCTCGTAGACCTTATCAAAGAGAAGAAGGAAACAGGTGTATTCCTTACCGTATTAGGCTACGGCCGCGGCAACTACAGTGATGCAAATATGGAATCCCTGGCTGACGCAGGCAACGGTAACTATTTCTATATTGATTCGATCAATGAAGCTGAAAGAGTGCTCTGCGAGAAGCTCATGCAGACAACAGTAACAGTTGCAAAGGATGTTAAGTTCCAGGTAGAGTTCAATCCCTATGAAGTAGCTTCCTACAGACAGATCGGATATGAGAACAGACAGATGGCAGCAAAAGATTTCAACGACGATAAGAAGGACGGCGGCGAGATCGGTGCAGGCGCACAGGTAACAGTATGTTATGAGCTCAAGATGAGAGATCCTGAAGCTAAGAACGACGACGGCTTAAAGTACCAGGATACCGTTCTTTCCGACAAGGCAGGCAACGGTGAGATCTGCACAGTATCCGTAAGATACAAGGCACCTGCAGAGGACGCAAGCAAGCTTATCCAGTATCCTCTCAAGGATAACGGCATCAGCAATCAGGATGACTTCAATTTCATCTGCGGCGTCATCGAGACATCACTGGTATTGAGAAACAGCGAATACAAAGGCACTGCAACCTACGATTCTGCTTATGAACTCGCTAAATCAGGCACAAATAACAACAAGTACAGAGAAGAATTCTGCGGACTTATCAAGAGGCTCAAATAAACCCTGAGTTTTTCCTGCCCTATTAACAAAAGCCCTTCAGGTTAAATGCCTGAAGGGCTTTTCGATCACATAAAACAAAACCGGATCAGTAATACCAGATGAGATACTGGATAGCTACCTGGCCGTAGATACCGATAAAGAATGTAATGATACATATCCCTGCGGCGATAAGTATGCACCACCATCTCCACTCATCGACTTTCCGCCAACCGAACAGGATATAGATAACCGTAAGTATCAGGTGTAAGAGGATACCTCCGAGAAAAAGGTAGAGCGGAGTAAAGTCCACTGCACCTTCCACCATATGATTAGTTGTAATGACAAACAGATACCAGACAAGAGAGGTTATTATCGTTGACACTACAAACTGGATAATAAAATATGCCCACTTATTCATAGCTGATCTTCCCTTCCCAATGCGCTATACCGGATATTTTAGCATAAGTGGAGAAACAGGCAATTTGATATTTACAGTGTCTACATCAGCAGGTGATCACCAGATGTTCATTTGCGATGTCATTATATACCTTGCATTCTCTGCCCGAGACATCGAAAACATGTACTATGTCAGAGAGTTCCTCATCATCGGAAAACTCTCCGATAAGATCAGGAGAATCTTCTAACTTGCCGGGATGGAAGTGTATGGTCTTGGCGTTATTGAATACCGCAGTATATAGGATCTCAGCCTCAACAAGATCCTGAAAGATATGGCTTCCGTATGAGAGTTCGGGATTATAACCGGCACGCGTTTCTTCTGTCTCGCAGATGATCTCAAAAGCACTGATATCGGCAAATGATGTCGGCACGCCGAGTTCGGGAGAAGTTGTCCCGACACGGCCCGGAACAATGAGCATCATATGCTTGCCAAGATCCCTGAAATGCCAGTTGAGTTTACCGATAAGTCTTGCAACTGCAGGCTTGTCTTTATAAGGCATATTGAAATATTTGACCGGATCGACATAAACGATAACATCAAGTCCGGCAGCCTTTGACATACCCATGGAAGAGCCTTTGCTCTCTAAAAGGATCTTTTCTTCCGGCAGGTCTTCAGGAATAACGGTGCCTGAAGATGTCTTCTGTATCTGCAGCGGACGGCACTGCAAAAGGTCGATCGAATAATCGCCGTTATCTGAAATGTTGATGGTAAATTCCGTATCAACGGGATAATCGTATTCATCCTGAATACATCGAAGCATCCTCTTCATCTGCTCCATTAATTTCTTGTTTGCGACAAGACCTTTGCATGAAATAAACTTGATCTGTCTGGGTCTTCCCATTTCACGAAGCCTTGATTCGGCATCGTAGTCATGTTCCAGCAGAACGTTCTCAAGATATCCGGGGATTTCCGCTTCAAGCTTGTCATACGGGAGTTTCTCCAAGACATGGGAAGTCATGTTTATGACCTCTGCCTTTCCCTGTGAGAACTTGTGTTTATCCGCAGAAGATGAATATGAGGATCTCTCCGGCATGTCGAGATTTACGATGCGCGGATAAGAACCTTCTGTTCTGTCTACGGCAGATGTTCCCAAACCCATAACCAGCCTCAACATGCCTGCCGCCGGATTGGAATCTTTCATTATCCTGTATGGACTGTACGAATAGCCTACGCCTGCTGCACAAGGCATATAGTAAGGACCATAATAAGATCCCGACACACGCTGGATCAGGAGTGCCATCTGCTCGTCGCGTTTATCAAGACCTCTTCTCTTTCTGTAGTCAAGCGCAGAAAGGCTCATTGAGCTCGCATATACAGTTTTTATAGCGTTCTCGAATTCTTCCAGGCGCTCTTCGGGAGTCCCCCTGTTAACACAGAAAACAGACTCGTATTTGCCCGCAAATGCGTTGCCGAAGCCATCCTCAAGGATGCTGCTGGACCTTATGATGTACGGATCCTGACCATAGTATTTTATTATGCGTACAAACTGCTCACGCATAACCGGTGAGAACTCGCCTTCCATTATCTTTTTCGCAAACTCTTCAGCAAGTGTAAAGAAACCTTCTTCTGTTCTCTGCCTGATCCTGAGATCCCAGAGACCATTGTCGACGATATATGTATAGTAGAGGTCAGAACCTACGTAGAAGGAATCGTGTGGCTCCAGACAGTCTGCAATGTCAGGCTCCTTATTTCTGATGACGGATCTCGCCAGCAGCATGCCGCAAGCCTTACCGCCGATCATGCCGGTACCTATCATATGATCACGGACAGCGAAATAATCCTCCGGTGTGAAATTTCTCTTTACCATCTCACGCATCTTCTCGTCACGGGTCATCATGATGTTGCACATTCTTGAGCACTCTTCGGTAATGTCAGACTGACTCTCGTGAAGGATCTTCGTGCGGTTGAAGAATCTATCCCAGGAATCGGAGAACTGCTCTTCTGAAGATCTCTGTGCCTGACCCAGCGTCTGATAGAATCTGCTGGACTTTACACCGTCAAGGATCGGCCGGAACTTACCGGTGTCAAGTTCGTACGTATGAGGCAGGAACATCGTATCCGAATTTCTATTCCAGACCTTCTCCGGACGCACATAGATATTCCTGCTGTCAGAATAGACATCGATAAAGAGCTGAGTAGTATTAAGTATCTTATTTATGGCATCGACTGAATGCTTGCCTCTTATTATCGGGAAAAAGGCAACCGTATCCAGAATAAAAAGAAACGGGCATGTTACCTTGAAGAAATTGCCCATCATCAGATCAGTTGCCCACGCAGTCTGAAGTTCGGACAGGCAGTCGAAAACGTAGAAAGCATCAAAGCCTTCCTTCTCGATAACATTATGTATATCTACCGTAAATGTCTCAAATCTGTGGGATAAAGGGATCGTTACCGTCTTGACCTCAGGCCGGTCTTCTACGAGCGGTTCGTGACTTGCAAATCTGAAATAGATTATATTGCGCTTATCTTTTACGGCCTGTTCAACATACGGCTCCATGAACAGTTTAAACTGAGCCAGATCGGACACACGCCAGACGACGTTATCGCCAAGCCTGATATTATCAAGCGCGGTATCCATCTCGGGGATGCCGCTTAAGACCCTGTCAAATGCAGCCATGGTATCCTCCTTTAATTCAGTATAAATGCAAAAGAAGATACAAGGGCATACTTTCTCGGCATAGCAATAATGCCGTTTTTGAATAGACAATAAGAGGCAGTCTTATGACTGCCCCTCATTATCCTTATTATCTTTTTGCGCTTCCTTATCAAGCTTCTTATGGATGTTATCTATGTCTTCCATCGCTCCGCCGCCATCATCATCGGGAGCTCTGAATCCGCCGCGTTCAACGACTCTTAGGAATGCATCGACAACATCTTCTGCCAGCTGCGTTCCTCTGGCATTGGCAATAACAGATACGACCTTCTCGAAATTCATTCTCTTCCTGTACGGGCGGCTTGAATACATGGCATCGAAAGTATCAGCAACTCCGATTATCTGTGCGACTCTCGGGATCTCATCGCCGGTAAGGCCCTGAGGATAACCTTTTCCGTCAGGTCTCTCATGGTGTGATTCCGCACCGACAGAAAGCTCAGGCATGATGCTGATATCCTTTAACACGTTATATCCGAGTGTGGTATGTGACTGGATCTTGTGATACTCATCTACGGTCAGCTTGCCCTGTTTATTGAGGACTTCGGAAGGTATTCCGATCTTTCCGATATCATGGAGAAGTGCGATGTTGTAGTACTTCTCGACTGTCTCGTTGTCATATCCGAGTTCGCGCGCAAGAAGCGCCGTATACTCGGCAACTCTCTTGGAGTGGCCGTTCGTATACTTGTCCTTCATATCGATCATCTTCGCGAACGCTTCAACGATCTCTCTGATGAGGGTCCTGTTCTCTTCCTGTTTCTTAATGAGAGCCGAGGTCTTTTTCTTAACATAGAAATGGACAAAAGTTACTATCAGGAAATAGAACAGCAGGATAAATATCAGCCAGAACCAAAGATACTCGCTGAAGCCTCTCTCCTTGACTATCTCGATCCTGTACTCATTGCTCTCTTTACCCATTGAGTCGGATATAGTCATCCTGAATGTATAATATCCGCCCTTGAGGTTCGTGTAGTCGATAGGTTTAAGATCGTTCTTGGTGGTAGCCTTTTTGCTTGAATCAAAGCCCACGAGGTAATAATCGACCTTGGGGTTCCCCAGCGTATATGAGCAGATGTAAGGATATACCGTGATCTTTTTCGTGCCCTTCGGAACCGTTATAACGCCATTTTCCGGATATATCTTTACACCGTCAGCATCGACATAAGGAACGCTCATCCTGATGCTGTTGACACGCTCGAACTGCTTCTCGATATTGACCTTGGTAACGCCCGTTGTGCCTGCGATGTAAAGCACACCGTCATCTGTTACGCAGCTGTATGAATTTGCATTTGCTATGCTTGGGATACCGTTATCAATACCATAGAAAACAGGCTCGATTGCTTCATTCTCTATCAGTTCTTCTGCCTTCACGACATAGATCCCGTTGCTGCTGAGTATCCAGACTTCGCCCTGGGAATTCTCATACAGATCGAAGTTGTTTGAGAACGGGAAATTATTGATCGTATGGATCTTGTAATCAGTCGTCATGTAGGCTATCGAGTTGCTGGTAACTATCCAGTAGACATCCTGATCTTTGGCCTTCTTGATCCTCATTACGATGTCTGACATCAGGCCGTCTTCAGTTGTTATGTGCTTTATTCCTGACCTGCCGATGACATAGATACCGTCACCGTCGGTACCTGCCAGCCTGTCTCCGTTCCTGCCCTCTTCGGCAGTCAGGATCTCGGTATTCTTAATGCCTGATTCCGCACCGTACACCTTCTCGACCTTGTCATTTCTTATTATGGCAAGTCCTCCGGTACAAGAGACAAGGAAAGAACCGTCACTGCATTCAGTCACCGCCCTGATCCTTGTGGATGGCATGCCGTCTGCTTCACCAAATGTAACGACATTCTTACCGTCATATCTGACAAGACCCAGATCATTAAATGTGGATATCCATATCCTGTTCTGACTGTCCTTGATTATCGATCTGATCCTTACTTGTTCAAGCATGGAAATAAGGTTCAGGTCTCCCAGGTGCTTGCCTGAAGCTGTCCTGGCGTCCTTTATCCTGACCCTTTCGACAGGACCGTTCCTATCTATTACGGTAAAGCCGTTATCCATGCCGATGAAGAGCATGTCTTCGTAATAGCAGGTTGAATTTACAACGGCATCCTCAAGTTCGTAGAGATCGAAAATATCGGTAAACTGGTTCGGAACAACCTTCATGACGCCCTGTTTTGAAGACGCGAACCAGAGATTGCCCTGATAGTCAGCAGTAACATATTCGATCTTGGAATTCATCGGGATATTCTCAAGGACTTTACCTTCTGACTTGTTTTTTGCATAGACATATACACCGTTATCGGCACATACCCAAAGGTCCCCGTCGATCATCTTCAGACAGTTGATACCGCCTAACCCTTTTACACTTTCCCTGTGGGCTTTGGGGAATCCTTCTGTAAGGCTGCCGTGCCAGATACGGGATTCACTGTCGCCAAGATAGAGACTGCCTGTTTCTTCAGGATCAGCAAGGATCGCATGAATATTCTCGATTCCGAGGTCATCCTTCCCACTGTAATACTTAAGCACTCGGCCGTTCTTCAGAGTAAAGATGTCTCCTCCGATGGTTAATGCATAAGTAATTCCGTTGCTGCCGGTCTCAAGACATCTGATATTAGGATCCTTTATCTTTGGATCGGTGATCACTCTGAATTCGCCGTTCTTATCGAAGATGACCAGACCCTGAGATGTCCCGGCATATATGTTTCCGAACTCATCTTCGGCAAAGGTTTTTACAAGAGCCGAAGGCATGCCGTCGCGCTTATGGTACATCCTGATGCTTCCGAATCTGTCGATCACGGCGGCACCGTTATCGTTTGTGCCTATCCAGAGATTGTCATTGCTGTCGACAAAGAGGCTTACGACACTTGCGATACCTGTTTTTGAACTGAATCTCTCGAAAGTGGAGCCGTCGTATCTGATAAGACCGCCGTAGCTTCCGATCCATATAAAACCGTCGGAAGTAGTTGCAATGGCATTAGCTTCAGAAGTCGGAAGTCCGGTCTTGTTGTCGTAGAGAAAAGCCGCCAGGCCCTCGTGTTTGCCTGTGGGATCGATAACAAAACGTTCATCGGCTCTAAGGCCTGCCGGAATGAGCGAGAAAAGAACAACAACGGTCAATACCGCTGCGGCAACTGACCTGGAAATACCAGACAAAATGTTCCGCTTCTGTTTCATAAAAATATTTTAACACTCTATATTTTTCTTTTATCATTACAGAGTAAATTAACTGTTAATTATTTAAAAAAACGGATTTCTGTCCATGGATCTCTTTTGCCGCCTCTTAAGGAAGCAACAAATCCTTAACCGGAGTGCTGACGTATTAACTAAAACTGTGTGGAGCAATAAAATTCCGCTGCCTGAATTATTCACAGAAGATCAGGTAAGATCTGCAAGTGCCCTTTTGCACTCTTCGATGACAACTGCCTTCTCGGTAAGATCCATCTTGCGGTCGGCTGCGGCCTTCTTGCTGATAGCCCTGATTCCTTCAGCATCACCATGAACGAAGCAGTCGTTGATATTGTTTATCCTGGCCATTATGTTCTGCTTCAACAGCGTGAAGTAATTGTCTTCCTGCTTTATGACCGTCTCTTTTTTCTTCTCGAAATGACGTCTCCACTTATCGACGTTGCTGTCTTTGAATGTCGTATCACCGGCATAGATGCCAAACTCGATCAGACGGTCCCAGGACTCGACCGGAGTGTTGGAAGACTCCCTCTTCATCCTTCTGAGCTTGGATTTGATAAGTGACGTTCCCTTCATGTAGACAGCATATTTATCGAACTTTGAAGGATCGTCGAAGAACAGATATGTCCAGATTCCTTCAAGAATGAACTTGGTCTCCTTATGCGAAGAAGCAAACTTTCTGGCGTACTTGATGAACTCGACGAAGACTTCGCTCCTGTCAGCAAAAAGGTCACGTTCTTTCTTGGAGATATAGTATTTCGCGCCCGGGCCTGCGAAGAAAGAATAGAGCATCTCACTCATCATATTAAGGTCTTCCATCGTGTAGTGATCCTTAACGCAGACAAGGTCATCAAGAGATATCTTCTCAATTCCTGAACCTTCATATTCACGCGTAAGAACGGACTTTCCCGAACCGGAATATCCGATGACAAAGCAGAGATTGATGCTGCCCTCATCAAAAGCTTTCTTGTTGTAGTAGAGGTCAGGTTCTGATATGAAGAACGTCTCGTTCACCGGAACCGGAGGTTCGAACTTGAACCTGTAACTGAGAGATATGAACATATCGCATACATTGCATCCGAAGAGCCTTACGGAGTAGTAATCAGAATATCTTCTCTGCTTCCGGTTAAGCTTCAGATACTTCATGAGCGATTCTATAAGTTCTTCTCTTGAACTTACATCGTCACTTATGAGAGCTATGTCTTTATGCCGCATCAGCTCTTCAAGGCTTAACTTGTCATCAGTCAGCAGCACTCTCATCTTTTACCATCTCCATGAAGATGTCCACATCGTCACGCTTGAACTCCTTAAACCCGCACTTCTCGTATACATGAACAGCGCGCGGATTATCCGCATATACGCTTAGGAATATCCTGTTAAGTCCAAGTTCATTAAACCCGTATTCGACAGACCTCATCAGCGCCTCTTTGCCGTAACCTTTATTCTGCATCTTAGTCGTGATCACGATGCCCCATTCGGCTGCATCGAAGGTGCGGTTGAAGAACTCGATATTACCGATGAATTCACGGGTATCCTTCTCGAGCATCGAGAACATCGTCGCATCGTTATCCATCTTATCCTTGATGTAGTCGATCTCGTCTTTCTCGCTTAACGGCTCTCTTCTGTCGCCTATAAACCTGGCAACATTCTCGATGTCATTGACCATCTCAAGATATTCCGGCACGAGATCAAACGACGGTCTTACATATATGATGTTCTCTGATTCAAATACGGCATCCATAGCGCTAAAACACCTTTCAACATCCGGCAGTTCCGGTCACTTCTTCCCGGTCTTGGGTTCCTTCTTGAGAAGCTTTCTTATCGCTTCAAGACAGCAGTTAGGATTAAGGCTGCTCATCATGATCGCATTATTGGGACGGATGGGCTTGATGATGTAGCCAACGATAACGTTGGTAAAGATCTGCGTGACCAGAGAAGCTATGGCTGCTCCGTAGATTCCCATGAGAGGGATAAGAGTTACGTTTAAGACGACATTTGCGCCTGCTCCGAAAAGATTGATCAACCAGAGATATTTCTGCTTATCGTTTGCAAGGATCCAGATATTGCGTACTGAGCCTAAGTAAGAGAATGTCGTATACCAGACCACTATCTGAAGGGCTCCGATCGACTCGTAATACTGCTCTCCATAGGTAAGGAGAACGATCGGCTTTGCAAATACAGTCATTACGATACTCTGCAGAAGCGAGAGGTAGATTATGAACGAATAGAGCATCTTAAGGCGCTTTTTAAACAGTTCTTCATCATTCTTCTGAGCTTCGAAGATCCACGGTCTGAATGAATCGATGATCGCCGCAAAGAAGAATCCCGTAGCACCGGCAAGGATCGTTGCCGTCGAATAAAGAGCAGTCGCCGAACTGTCGATTAGGCCCTTTAGCATGATCTTATCTGTCTCTGCAAAGATCATTACCATCATCGAAGACAGGATGTAATGCTTACCTTTATTGATCAGTTCCTTTCCCAGCTTAAGCGAGACAGAAAGCTTTTGCGTCTTCTTTATGTGATAGATGATATACATTCCGACAGAGCACAATAAATACTCCAGCGCGGATGTGACTGCAAACCAGTAAACGCTCTTGGATGATGCAAGGATATATATCTTGTATCCCAGGACCGCGAAATGGACTATAAGGCTTATGACCGATGAATACTTGGCCATCAGTTTTGCCTGATACCAGTATGACATGAGGTCCGTTGCTTCGAAGATCAACTTTACGCCGTAAAGAGCGCAGATGATAACGGTCTCTGTCTCTCCGGGGTTAGCTACATATGCGAATGCGGTAACACCCGCGATGCAGGCGAATGCCGATACGAGATTGAGGAAAACGCCTGTTCCCATCGCTTTTCCTTCACGTTCGGGATGCTGGACGATCTCCTGTACCATTATGTTTCCGAATCCCAGTCTCATCAGCGGAACAACAAATGAGACCACTGCCATCGCGTATGTAATAGAACCGAAGCTCGATTTGCCTAAGAATCTTGCCGTGAGCATATTAAGAACGAATCCGAGAATGGACTGCACTAATTTACAGCCTATGATCCACGATGCGTTCCTTGCTACTTTACTTGTCATTTCCCTATGCCTCTGTAATTTATGAAACCAGATTTTACCATAACGGCTCTACTCATTTGCGGCAAACAACTTTAAATACTCGGCAAATTTATCATCCGCCGAGAATGACTTCGCCCTTTGCTCAAAAGCCGACGGATCAAACGGTCCGGTCTCACATATGCTTATTATCTTTTGTTCTACGGCATCGATATCGTCTTCGACAACAACGCCGGTCCTATCATCAGGGATCTCAGGACTGCCGCCTGTCTTAAACGTCATTACGGGCGTTCCGCAGGCAATAGCTTCCATGTTTACTGTCGGATAGTTCTCTTCTCTCGACGGATTAAAGAAAAGATCGGCCGCCGTATAGAGTTCTGCCAGTTCCTTTTGGTTGGAAGTCCTGTGGATCGAGATGATATTATCGGGCAGGATCTTGTCGACTTCGTCATCTGTTCCGACAAGAACGATCCTGAACCTGTCGTCTAACCGCTTTGCCAGTTCAATGAAGACGTCTATGCCCTTGCGGTCTTCCCAGATCGATGCAGCACCTAATATGATGAATTTACCGTCCAGATGATTCTTCGCGCGGAAATCACCTGCTGTGGGCTTAAAAACACTAAGATCTATTCCGTTGTTGATCACCTTAACGGGATAATCCTTAAGATAGGATTTCTTAACGAGATCAGAAAGCCAGTAAGACGGCGTAACGATGGTCATGTCTTTTACGCCGGTGAACCACTTCTTCTTCAATTCCCACATCTTCTTTGTGCGGTCGACATTCGATGCGGGATAGACATGTATCTGGGGGCAGTCGTGGCACCCCATCTTCCACTTGTCGCATCCTGCGATAGTAAAATGCACGCACTGTCCCGTGAATGACCAGCAGTCGTGAAGCGTCCAGACGACCTTTATGTTGTTCTTCTTGATGAACTTAAAGAGCATCGGGACATTTATGAAGCGGTCGTGGAGATTATGCAGATGGATGATATCCGGACCGAACTTCTTTACCTTGCGCAGAAAGTTCCATGTTGAAATGATCGACAGGCATCCGTTGTAGCCTGTGTATTTGCTGAACTTCTTATGGAGATTATGAGTTATCTTGTTGCCGATGTAGATGGTATTGGCATCAGCAGGCTTATTCCTGCGCGCGTAAAAACAGCAGACGGCTTCGTGTCCTTCCGATCTTGCAAGATCTGCAATCTGAAGCATGATGTGACCCGTGCTTCCGAAATTGACTGTGTTGATCTCTAAGATTTTCATTTTTGCGCTTTTCCTTAACTCAAATCCTTAAGTTCATTCTTTCCAGTTGATCTTCGGCGCGTGGCAGCGGCGCTGATCTTCAGGCGGGAGCTGCATGTAATCGCCGAACAGTACCCTTAAGCATTCATCGGTCGCAGGCGCCTTGAATTCGGCATCCTCGAACTGAACCATTCTCGGCGGGAAGAGCGACTCCCTGTGGAACACTTCCTTCATTCCGTCGCCCCATACAAGGCATGCAACATATTCCGATGTGTCGAAATCGTATTTCTTCGCATGCTTTTCCGTTCTTCCCGTAAGATAGTGCTGTACGGGGAACACTTTATAGAAAGCCTTCATGAGGCCTAACTGCATTCTCTTCTTCTTCGATCTTTTCGAATAATCCACGATAGTAGCTGCTACCTGCATGCCCCAGCAAAAGCGCATGTATTCGACTCTTCTCTTGATCTGGCTCTGCTTTGCAGGAAGTCCGTCCAAAGGAAATATGTCGATGTTAACGCCGAACGTCTCACCGAAGTCTGCATTCTCGTGAACTTCAGTCCTCGTATCGTAAACCTTCGCGAACGGAAGAAGATATTTGTTGTCCTTGCGCCATGTCCAGACAGAGAGGTTTTCTGCCTTGAATATTTCGAGGAACTTCTCATAGTCGGGCCTCGGCATTGCTATGTCGATGTCATCATCCCACGGGATATAGCCCTTATGCCTTAACGCGCCGAGATATGTACCGTAGAAGATAAAGTAACGAAGGTTATTATCGTCACAGAATTTCGCAACGGTCTTCAGTATGTCGAGCATCATCTTTTTTGCTTCAGGAATATCTATTTCTCTCATCCTGTCAGTTCCTCCCGATCTTGTTCAGGATATCTATCGAAGTGTCTACGACCATATCCGGCGTAGCATCGTCATATGCTTTGCTGACGATATCGAAATCAACACGCTTATCACAGTTGGCATACATCCATTCGCGGATCTTTTCAGTCTCTTCCTCCACCTTATCCTGGCGCACGAAAAGAACCAGCGGATATTTCTTAAGAAGTCCGTATGACAGCTCCTCCTCGGAGAAATAGAAATACACTATCGGGTAGCCTGATGCAACACTCTCGAAGATCTTGCTCGATACGATCTCTTTGTCTCTGTTTGCGAGGATTATCTGGATATTTGCGGAAGCATAATATCTGTCTGCTTCCGTCTTGCCGACTTTGCCATAGAATTTAATTGCCTTCGGATCTGCCGCCTGAGCCTTCTCGACGTCCTCAACTCCGTTGCCTCTTGCGAAGATATGAAGGCTTACGTCATGATCTGTCGCCCCTATCTTCGAAAAAGCCGTGAGCATTGCCTGCGGCGGTCTCATCTGATGGTTGATCTCACCCTGGTAGATCGCATTTATCTTCGTGGGTTCTCTTAATGCAAGAGGCTCGACAGCAGGTCTTTTTACGACCAGCGGATGCTCTACTCTTAAAGTGTTGTCTCTCTTATATTTCTCGAAATAAGGCTTCCAGTTATCGATGTAATAGACCATCGAAGAACAGTCGAACATCTTCTTCTCATAGTTCTCCGCATATCTTCTCTTAAGCTTGTGGGTCCATGTGAAGCGGAAGAAATCCCTGTTATCACTGTATCTGTCGTAAAGGAGCGGGAACAGCGGGATGTTATATTTGCTGCAGAACAGATAACCGGCCTTTACGCCTTCAACAGGCATGCAGCACGGAACTACGCAGTCTATCTTAAGTCCGCTTGCGCGAAGGTCTTCAAGCCTTTTGTAAAAGCCTTTCACTAGGCCCTCTTCCATTCCGCTTCTCGTAAAGAGCTTTACCAATGCCCAGTAGATCTTGTTTAAGATGATCCTTCCCTTGCCGTATAAAGAATGCTCATTCAGTTCGCGTCTCATCTGGAGATCCTTGAGTCTCCTGCTGGTCGCGCGGTATATCTTCTGTCCTTCGTACTCAACGAAGCTCTCATTGCCGTCGGGGCTCTCGCTGAGCATGTAGACATTATGTCCTTTGTCCACAAAGCACTTTGCGATCTGATATATGCAGTTTCCTGTCGCAGAAAAGTTAGGATAGTAACTTCCGGCGATCAAAACGATATTGTAAGCCATTTATTTGTTCTCCCCCTTAAGACAGCACGCTTTCATAATAATCTGTCAGCATGTTGCCTGAACCTGCCTTTGAATAAGAGCTGTCTCTTAATATCCTGTTCGCGCCTTCGCGGTCAGTCTTCCTGTCGATCGCATTGATTATCGCAGAAGCCCAGGAATCAACACTGTCTTCGAGCGGAAGGAAAGTTACATCTCCCGTTATGTTTACTTCGGACGGAAAATTGGATGAGACTACACAGGGAAGCCCTGATGCCTCAGCCTCTATGCATGCAAGGCCGAAGCCTTCGCCTTTGCTCGGCAGAAAGAAGGTATCCATTCCCTGGTAAAGATAATTAAGATCATCTCTGCTTCCGAGCATACGCACCCTGTCAGAAAGCCCCTTTTCCTCTATGGAGTTTTTGAGCTGTCCTTCGAGAGGGCCGCTTCCGATCCACCAGTATTCAATGTCAGATCTTCTCTTCAGGACTTCTTCCATCACGTTTAATGCAAAGATCGGATTCTTGGCTTCTGCAACTCTTCCGACAGTGCCGACAACATATTTCTTCGCAACGTTCTCCTTCGCGCGGATCTCATCACGCTTAACGCTGTCAAACTTTAAGACATCAGTGTCTATGATGTTCGGAATGACGGTAAATTCCTTATCGCCGAACATTGCTTTGCCGGCTACGGAAGAACATGCCGTAAAATGCGTTGCTTTCTTTAACAGAAGCGGCAGAAGGAGCCTGTTGATCTTCTCCTTGATGCCTGTCTCGCCTAAGTTTATCGCGTGAGAATGAAGGATCCTTACGGGGACCTTTTTCTTCGCATATTTCATTATCGGCAGGGACTTTAAGATGATATTGTCATGGATGATATCGTAGTCATGTTCGGCGATCACTTTTTTCGCGAGCCTGATATGCTTAACAGGATGCTCAAGAAGAGGTCCCAGGAAGAACACCTCCGAGCCGTTCGCCTTTACTTCATCGATATACGGAGATTCGACATATGACAGCGTAACGATATCGATCTTGACCTTCTTGTGATCGACATTCCGGTAATAATTCATCACGAAGTTCGTAACGCCGCTTGAAACGCGGAGATTCGGAACCATCATGAGAACTTTTATCTGCCTGTCATCCATATAATCCCTTTTTCCCTTTACACCTTCTCGAAAAATGTATCAGGTCTGTCAGGATTAAAGATCTCGTTGCAGGTCATGACCGTTACGAGGTCTTCGGTATCAGACAGATTGATGATGTTATGCGTCCAGCCGGGTATCATGTGGACCGCTTCGATCTTATCTCCGGACACGTCAAATTCAACCGTCTCACCGGTGTTGATATTGCGCTCCTGAATAAGGGCATGTCCCTTGACGACTATGAAGAGCTCCCACTTGGAATTGTGCCAGTGCTGGCCCTTTGTAATGCCGGGCTTGCTTATGTTGATCGATACCTGGCCGCAGTCTTCTGTATGAACGAGTTCGGTAAATGAACCCCTGTCATCGACATTCATCTTCAGAGCATACTTGAACTTGTCTGCGGGAAGATAAGAAAGATAAAGGCTGTAGAGTTTCTTGGCAAAAGATCCGTCAGGCATCTTGGGCATCATAAGTGTCTTAGGCTGGTTCTTAAACTGCTCTAAGAGATCAACGATCTCGCCAAGAGTAACCTTGTGTGTTACGGGAACAAAGCAGAATCTGCCGTCTTCTTTTGCAACGGTCTCAACACCGTCAAATTCGCAGTGCTGTTCCTTGCCTTCCAAAAGATCGAACATGCCTTCTACAAGGTCGTCGATATAAAGGAGTTCAAGTTCTGTTGAACGGTCGTTAACCGTGAATTCCTCATCATTTGCAACGGCCCAGCAGAATGTGGATACCGCGGAATTGTACTTTGGTCTTGAATGACCCATGAGATTAGGGAAACGGTATACTGCGACCTTCGCGCCGGTCTCTTCACCGTAGAAGAAGAAAAGATCCTCACCGGCCTTCTTGCTGCGGCCGTATTCGGAATCGCCAAAGCGTCCGGAAAGTGTTGCCTGAATTGAAGAACTCAGCATTATCGTTGCCTTGTTGCCATGCGCTTTAAGGCAGTCCAAAAGCTCGCTTGCAAAACCGAAATTGCCCTTCATGAATTCTTCGGGATCCTTCGGGCGGTTTACACCGGCAAGATTAAATACGAAGTCACAGTCCCTGCAGTAATTATCGAGATCTGCAGGCGTGGAATCGATGTCATATTCGTAGATCTCATCGATCTGTATGCCCGGTCTTGTCTTGTTCTTGCCGTCTTTGATGTTCTTCAGGTTATTGACAAGAGCGGTGCCGACCATGCCCTTTGCGCCTGTTACGAGGATCTTCATGAATCCTTCCTCCAGACCATCTTATTTACTACGCCTACATAAGACTGGATGATCTTGACTACCTTATCGGATACATTCTCATCCGTGTAATCCGGAACAGGGATTCCGTTGTCGCCGTTCTTAACCATTTCCACGGCCGTATCGACTGCCTGGAGGAGTCCGGTCGTGTCGATGCCTGAGAGAATGAAGCAGCCCTTGTCGAGCGCCTCAGGACGCTCTGTGGAAGTCCTGATGCATACCGCAGGGAACGGATTGCCGATCGATGTGAAGAAGCTGCTCTCTTCAGGAAGCGTGCCGCTGTCGGATACAACCGCAAAAGCATTCATCTGCAGGCAGTTATAGTCGTGGAATCCCAAAGGCTCATGCTGAATGACTCTCTTATCGAGTTCGAAGCCGGAAGCCTCAAGTCTCTTTCTTGAACGGGGATGGCATGAATAGAGGATAGGCATATCGTACTTTTCTGCCATCTTATTAATAGCTGTGAAGAGAGATAAAAAGTTCTTCTCTGTATCGATGTTTTCTTCTCTGTGAGCCGAGAGGAGAATGTATCTTCCCTTCTCAAGACCAAGCTTGCTGTGTACGTCTGAAGCCTTGATCTTGTCCAGGTTCATACGGAGGACTTCTGCCATAGGAGAACCTGTTACGTAAGTTCTCTCCTTGGGGAGTCCGCAGTCAGCCAGATAACGGCGCGCATGCTCGCTGTATGCGAGATTAACGTCGGAGATGATATCTACGATACGGCGGTTAGTCTCTTCGGGAAGGCACTCATCCTTGCATCTGTTGCCGGCTTCCATGTGGAAGATCGGGATGTGAAGTCTTTTCGCGCCAATGACAGAAAGACAGGAATTCGTATCGCCAAGGACGAGTACTGCATCAGGCTTAAGTTCAGCCATGGCCTTATAGCTTGCAGCGATGATGTTGCCCATCGTCTCGCCCAAGTCAGCGCCTACCGCATCGAGATAGAGCTCAGGATCTTCAAGCTCCAGATCCTTGAAAAATACGCCGTTGAGATTGTAATCGTAATTCTGGCCCGTATGAACAAGAAGCGTATCGAAATACTTTCTGCACTTCTTGATAACAGCTGCCAGACGGATGATCTCGGGACGTGTGCCCACGATTATCATCAGCTTGATCTTTCCATTATCTTTCCATTTCGCTTCACCCATAAAACTTCTCCAATCTGATATATAGATGTTTATCTATCTTTACTTTACTGCCGTTCCGTCTTCGATATCCGCATCATCCGGAACTGAAGCACCTGTCGATATTGTTACCGTCGATCCTATCCTTACGCGCTTGCCCACGTGAGTTAATGCTCTTACTACGGAATTGGCATAGATGAGACAGCAGTCTTCTATGACGGAATCATGATGCGCTTCAACGCCCGAATTAAGGATCACGCCATTGCCTATCTTCGCATTGTTCTGGACAACGGCATTGTTGAGGATCACGCAGCCTTTTCCGATCTTCGCAAAGGGACTTATATATGCGGAAGGATCGATTATGTTAGGGAAACCATATCCTATGCTCTCTGCGTCCTTGTAGATCTTCTCGCGGAGTTTATTGTTGCCGATGGCAACTATCAGGAGCTTATATTCGGAAATGAACTTTCCGAGTTCTGTTGTCCTGCCGATAACGGGAGTGCCGTTTACGAGAGTTCCGATCTCGGGACCGTCATCGATGAATGCACAATCGTATTCAAGAACCGCGTGTTCCAATACGACTCGTCCAAAACCGCCGGCACCGACTAACAGAAGCTTATCTCTCATACACTTCCCCTGTGATCAAACGTGGCTGATTCCGTTCAGTTCCTCTTGAACATAATCTGTTGTTAAGATCTTCTTTACTACGCCGTCAACATCAAGTCTTACAGTGTTATGAGATGTGTAGCTCTCCTCAGCCTGTGTCTCGACCTTGCCCTGTACGAAGAACTTATCGTAGTTAAGGTCTCTGTTGTCAGCTGCAACACGGAAGTACTTGCCCATATCTTCGGATCTTAATCTCTCCTCACGAGTCATGAGAGTCTCATAGAGCTTCTCGCCGTGACGTGTTCCGATGACATTTGTGCCTGTATCGCCGAAGAGCTTCTGAACGCCCTTCGCGAGATCGCCGATCGTGGATGCATCTGCCTTCTGGATGAAGAGATCTCCCGGATTAGCGTTGTTGAATGCGAAACGTACGAGATCGACTGCTTCATCAAGATTCATGAGGAAACGTGTCATCTCGGGATTTGTGATAGTAATAGGATTGCCGCTCTTTATCTGGTCGATGAAAAGAGGGATTACCGAGCCTCTTGAACACATAACGTTACCGTATCTTGTGCAGCAGATGACCGTACCGCCGCGCTCTGCAGCAACACGGGCATTGGCATAGATGACGTGCTCCATCATGGCCTTTGAGATACCCATTGCATTGATCGGATAAGCAGCCTTATCTGTCGAGAGGCATACGATCCTCTTAACGCCTGCATCGATCGCAGCGTGAAGAACGTTGTCAGTACCCTCTACGTTTGTCTTAACAGCCTGCATCGGGAAGAATTCGCAGGAAGGAACCTGCTTCAATGCTGCAGCGTGGAAAATGTAATCAACACCGGGCATTGCGTCTGCAACGGATCTCGGATCTCTTACGTCGCCGATATAGAACTTTACCTTTCCTGCAGAGTCGGGATGCTTGGCCTGCAGTTCATGCCTCATGTCATCCTGCTTCTTCTCGTCTCTTGAGAAGATCCTGATCTGACCGATGTCAGTCTCCAGGAAATGCTTTAAAACCGTGGAACCGAAAGAACCCGTTCCACCCGTGATCATCAATGTTGCTCCGTTAAATTCAGACACAGCTTATCTTCCTTTACTTTATAATTTTTAAAATAATATTATATAACAAAACGGGCATTTTACAAAAACGCCCGTTCTACTATTCTTTCCAATACGCCTTGAACGAGTGGTGAGTCACCCTCTTCTCCTCAGGCGGAAGCTGCATGTAGTCGTGATAAAGGCTCTTGAGGTAAGCTTCCCAGCCTACCGGAGCGCTGAACGTATCACCTTCAAATTCGATGCAGGTTACGCCGTCAAAAGCCTCTTTTGGGAGGATCTCACGCTCCCTGTACTGACCCATGGTGGCACCTGCAAACTTCGAATCCTCAAACGAATGCTTCATGCACAGGCGTCCGATCGCATCAAAATACATCTTTCTGGTCAGTCTGGAGTATACAATCTTGATATTCTTGGCGATCTTCTTCGGGCTCTTCGGAGAATAGAAGAAAAACTGGCAGTAGTTGCCGAAATGGTCGTTATGGTGAACCTTATTGAGGATCGCCAGAGCGCCCTCCATCGTATCTCCCAGCCCGTCAAAAGGGAAAACATCAACGAATACGCCCATGCCTTCAGTATTCCTTACGAGCTGCTCCTTAAGGACCGTAGCCGTATCTACGACCTTGGCATAAGGATTTCTGTATTCTTTGTTGTTCTTATATGTGATGACCCTGTATCTTCCCGCACCGGGAAATTCATTAATGAAAGTCTCATAATCGCTTCTGAGCATTCCGATATCGATATCGTCATCCCACGGGATAAAGCCCTTGTGTCTTACGGCTCCGAGCAAAGTTCCTCCGCAAAGGAAATACTTGAGGCCCTTTGCATCGCAAAAGTCCCTTATGGCTCTCAAGATATCGAGCTCGGTTCTCTTAAGTTCCTCTGTGGTCAACTCTTTCAAAGACAAGACTTCCCTCCGGCCGCGCTTATCTTTTAAGCAGCCGAAGCCATTATATCATTTATATGGTCAAATTCAGGTTAAATATAAGGCAACAAATAGATCATGAATTCATTTCTTCCACTAACGGCAACGGTTTGACCGTCATCTCTGCCCAGGCGGGTATAAGACCACTCTTGATCGCATTTCTCACCGACCTTACATTGGACCAGGCAGTGCAATAGAACGGAACCTTGCCGCGCTCCAGTATCTCCAGAGCAAGCTTGGATGTCAGCGCTGACGCAATTCCTTTGCGCCTGTATTGAGGCAGTACGTCAACGCCTATCTGCCACATCTCTTCTGCATCAGCCGAGCACCCTGCAAGGCCTATAAGCTTTCCGTCATCATATGCACCGGCGGCAAGCATATCAAGCGGCTTCCTGTCAGCACAAAGAGCATTAGACCATTCGGCAACGTACAGTTCATAGAACTGTCCCTTTTCCAATATGCGGATCTCATATTCACAAGGAAGTTCAGTCAGCCTGTTCAGATCAGGCAGATAGTATTCAGCCATAAAGCATACAGTCAGTCCCAAAGGCTCTATACGCTCGTTGAGCCACCTTATATTCGGTGTCTCAAAACAGTGATAAAACTCAAACTTCGAGATGTATTCCTTCACTATCTCAAAGGTCTCATCAACGGCAGCTGCAACAACATTATTTCCATACGAGATGAAGTTGCATCCGATCGGAAGTTTATAGTACTTCTTTGCGTTTGCACCAAGCTTAAGCGGAACGATCCTGTTCTCATCTGCGAGAAAGTCTTCCGCCTTGCAGCCTATGTCTTCAGCAGACTGCTCTATGGCTATCTTAAGAACATCTTTATTCGTCATTTGATAAAACCTTATGTGTTATCCTCTGGTGCCGGACGCATACTCGTTCATGTTGAAATCAATGACTTCGCGCATCGGCTGGATCAGCGATCCCTCATATCTTACATTCCACTGGACGTCCCGGCTCATCTTGCCATCTTTTATGCCATCAATGTGATCGCCGCTCTTTATCGGATTCTCGCGGGCGAACATGTAAGACAGAACATTATATGCGTGATTTACAACCCAGTTGGGATCCATTCCGTGGAAATGATACTGCAGATCAGGCATGAACAATGTGCCCATTCCGACCGTATCGACGATCATGTCATCAGTGCCCTGGATATTAAAGAATCTGACATTTACCGCATAGTAAATGAACTTGTCTTCTTTAGGAACATTGCAGTTGAACAGCGCTTCTCTGGTGTACATCTTTTTCGATGTCTCGAAAACAACAGCCTTGCACGACGGGAATATTTCCAGTAACGCATCCACATAGTCAACGATCAGTTCAGCACGTTCCTGATAATGGAGACCTGCCGCCAGCATGTCACTCGCAAATACCTGATACTTGCAGATACTTAAGAGCTCATCGGCTTCAGGGCAATCCCATGTCTGTGACATTTCCATCTCATCCATCACCGGCTTAGTGACCTCTGTTGCTGCCGAGAACATGAGAAAAGGAGGCACGTCCTTATTATCTTTCTCATAATGAACGCTGTATCTCTTGGCAACAAAACCCGCGCTCGAATCATCATAAGAGTAGCAGTCGATATCACCTAAATGCTTATTCATAGCACTTAACACAAGATCCTTGTCAGGCATTGGGCAAGGCTCTTCCATGAGCAGATGAATAATGAAAACCGCACCCGTCGAAGCACTTTTCTGCTCAAGATCCTGTTCGAACACTTTGCCTTCATTATTGTTAGTGTTTTCCATAAAGCAGCTCTCCTTTAGCCTTTTACATCACCTGCCGGCTGTATATGTCACTTCCCCTTCAGATTACCATACTTCGATCGTCTGCTTAAGACATCTACTCCGTCTTTGCCTGATGTGATAGTGATCCTGCTGGGGATTATGTTGCAACAAGTAAGGTGACAGAATTAAATATAACCTTTACTTCAAAGGGAAAACCCGCAAAGCTCTACAAGTATATGGAGTAATCCAGCCTCATCTTACTGAGAAAAGCCTCATCGGCATTCCTGATCGTAGGAATGTGGATAAATATGGCTCTCCCCTCAAATCTTGATAATGCATTCCAATAAGCTTCATTGCAAAGACAGGTCTTGGGATCATCTGATATCACTGTCTTGATACCGGCAGCATCTAAAGATGAAGCAAATTTATCTGCGTTAAGCTTTGAATAATACTTCTTATCACCCTTTACTGCAGACAACTCTATCCTCACCGTGGAAACCAAGTTCTTATCCACACCGAACATAACGGCACAGTCGTATTCTTGGCCGATCGAGTCTATATCTTTCTTAAGTCCTTCAAAAGAATTAGTCAGCAGCAAGTGATCCGGCGATAATGATTCCGCCAGTCTTCCTGAAGCGTTATTCTTCCCTTTAAATCCGATATAAAGAACCTTGCCCATATTTCCCCGCCGATCATCTGTTATATGCCTATTCTACTTTATCTTCTGCATCTGTTCCTTCATTATCTATGGAATTAACTCGAAAATCACGCAAATAATTCTGCATGAATGATAGACTTGTGTCCGTGATCAACAGAACAAGAAAGATTCCATTTATGAATAGAAAACTCCCGATTACAGCAGTTATGCTGTCCGTCCTTATCATTCTCTCATCTTGCGGGATGACAACAAAACCTTCTGAGACAAGCACTACTTCAGCAACCTCTTCCGCCGGATCCTCATCTGCGGAGACTGCAATAACTGAGGGTTCAACTGTGGAACCGGTCCATATGGACCACACCTTTAATCCGCACTGCCTGTCACAGATCTATGTCGATAAATACGGCAAGGACTTTGAGGAGAACTTCTACAGGTACTGTGATGCGGTCCTCTCAGGTGCGGAGACCGTAAAGTGCGACAAGAAGGAATGGCTTCCCAAATTCCGCGACCTCTCCAGGATCTATCTTCCCATCGCATTCCGTTACTGCTACTCAATGGATGAAGATATAACATCTGCCGGAAACGGTGAATACAAGCTAAGCTACGGCCTTCCCAAAGACGAGTACCTCAAGAAGGTCGATGAATTCAAGGCAAGGATCGAATCGCTTATAGAAAGTGCATGTCATGAAGGCGATACACCCTTCGAGATGACGCTCGCCCTCTACCAGTCAGAGGGCAAAAGGCTCACCTACGATGAAGCAGCTGCAGACTCTGCCGATGCTGACCCTGCCAGCGTAAGCCTCTCCCCTTACCGCGCGCTCATGACCGATACAGGCATCTGCCAGGAGATCGCCGGAGCTTATGCTTATCTGCTCATGCAGGTTGGCGTTGACGCGATCACTTGCGGCGGCCTTACAAAAGACGTTTCCGCATCTCACGAATGGACCGTCGTAAAGATTGACGGCAAGTACTATCACTGCGATCTTACTTTCCAGCTCAACGAGAGCGCCACGCTAAGGTATTTCGGCATGGACGATAAGCAGCGCGAGATCGAGGGCGACTGGGACATGCAGTATAATAACTTCGGCGACACCAACGATATCTGGTACAAGGACTTAAAGCTTGAAGATAAGCGTTTCGAGCCCTTATGGACCATCACGTCATACAAGATCGACCGGGAGAATCACAAACTCTGCTGCTACGATTCCTACGAATGCACGGGCGATCTGATCGTGGAGATACCACTGGATAGTCTATAACTGTCTCATTCAAACGGAAGTCTTACCCGTCTTTCGAAGAAACATTCGCGCCTGTTTCTTCTTTCTCAACAAAGATGAGGGCATCACCTTCAATTGCTAAAGTACCGTATGTTTTCGCGTCTTTGCCATAGGGAGTTCTGCAGACGGCTACAACATTTTCTGAAGCGCCTAAGATCTCATAATCGTAGGTCATGCGCTCATCCAGGATGTATCCCTTATCGTTCTTAACGTCATAGACCACGATGGCGCTCGAAATTATTCCGCTGCCATATATAACGGTAACGCACAGATCCGGATTGCCGTCCTGATTGACATCGCTCTCGTATACCTTTCCTAACAGCCTGCCCATTGAAGATGTGTTCGCACTGATATAATCCAAAAGCGGCTGATAGATTGTAGTCTCAGTCGGTTCAGTTGTGGTGGTCGTGTCCGTTGCCGCTTCTGTCTCCATGACAACCGGGTTTTCCGGCAGCGTCTTTAAACCGTTCTTTGGAGCGGTGAGCTTGCATTCGCCTGTCCCGCCGCCGTGAGCTTCCCAGTGACCGTCGATCGTAAAAGTGCCGGTGTATAACTCACCCTTATCGGCGACGACCGTATAAGAACCTGTGGCTGTAAACAAAAGCTTGTAATAATCTTTAACCGAAGCATCGCGGGCATCGATCTTGTCGACAGATACGCCGGGCTCAAGTCCGTATTTTGTATAGACTTCGTTGCAGACGCCCATTTTTACTATGCCTTTGAGGTTGGCTTCCAGTTGCGGGTCAAGTTCCATCGCTTTTTTCGAGCATCCGAAAACAGATACCAGCAAAGCCAAAACCACCGCAATACACGCCATCTTCTTACCCATGGACGCTTACCTCTTTCTTGATCTTAACCCGTTCCATTTGTATCAGGATACTATAAATACAGATTTCCGAGGATAGATGTTGCAGTTTGTTAACAATCTCCCTCTTGACGATTACGGTATTGAGTACCATAATACAAATGGTACAAGTTACCATTAACGGAGGAGAACATGAGAAAGAACAACCGCATATCCAAAGAAGAGAAGGAATTCCTTGAGCAATACGACGTTACCAAGTTCGAACGCCCGTCTGTTACTGCGGATATCGTTATCTTCACATTGGACGACTCCGATGAACTTAACATCCTTCTGATCAAGCGCGGAGGGTTCCCTTACAAGGACCACTGGGCAATCCCGGGCGGATTCCTTGAGGCAGGCAAAGAGTCTATCGACGAAGCTGCAGCAAGAGAACTTAAGACTGAGACGAACATTGACAATGTCTATCTCAAGCAGCTCTATACTTTCGGAGACCTTGGAAGAGATCCGAGAACGACAGTACTTTCAGTTGCCTACACTGCACTTGTTCCGAAGCATAAACTCAACATCAGGGCCGGTGATGACGCCAAGGAAGCAAAACTTTTCTCTATTAAATATGACGTTAACGGCATCATCTTCACAAATGAGAATAAGGTGATTTTCGAGAGCGATCTCGCGTTCGATCACGCCGAGATCATTAAGATGGCCATCACCCGTTTGAGGAATAGGATAGATTACGAAGATGATGCCTTTAACCTCTTAAAAGACAGGAACGAGTTCACCATCTCGGAGCTTAAACGGATCCACGAGACGATCAAGAACCGCACTCTGGACCTCCCGAACTTCCGCAAGACGTTCCTTCGTGAATATGTAGCGACCGGCAAAGTCGTCGAGCTCAATAAGACGATCACCTCAAAAGGAAAGCCTGCAAGGCTTTATAAGTATATTGAGAGGTGAGGATATGAAGAGGATTGGAACAGTAATAATGTTGTCAGCTGCTTTGCTTACATCGTTTGCATTGGCAGGCTGCAAGGAAAAAGAGAAATATGTAAAAATCGATGACAAGACATTTCCTGATTATTCCTTATTAAGTGCCGCCAAAAGAGCAGATCTTGATGGCGATAATAAATTAAGCCAGTCAGAGATCGAAAGCGCGACTTCTATTGTTCTTTATATGCCGAAAGATCTAACGGGATTAGAAGCATTTACAAACCTTGAGACTATTACTATCAAAGATGGTGAGAACATGCAGTATGAATTCAAACATTTTACTAATCTCAGGAATCTTAGAATCGATGGCGCATGGGGTTCGGCCCGTATAGATCTCAGCGCTAATACCAAGCTCGAGACTATCTATATCGACAGCAATGATCTTCAGGAACTGGTACTGCCGGAAGGCGCTCCGCTTAAGAAATTCACACTTTGCAGCTCGAAGCTGAAAGGCATAGATCTCAACAGTTATAAGGGACTTGATTATATCAGTTTTGAGACCAATGATTATTTGACGGAATTGGATTTTCGCGATTTCCCGGAGCTTACCAAACTTAATTGCACCACTAATAAGGTCCTCAGCACACTAAATGTCAGCAACTGCCCCAAGCTAAAGGACTTCGATTGCTCAGAAAATGCTCTGGCTGATCTCAATTGCAGCGGCTGCGGGAACATCGAAACATTCTGGTGCTATAAGAACTATAATCTGACTTCGTTGGATCTAAGCGCTTTTCCTAAGCTTACGGAATTATGGTGCGCCAATAACAAATTCACTGAGCTTGACTTAAGTCCCTGTCCTGAACTGACAAAACTCATTTGCGTCGAGTGCGGTCTGACGTCACTGGATCTCAGTTCCACCCCCAAGCTGAAGGATCTCATGTGCGGCGGCAATCCTTTGAATGAACTCGATGTCACCTGTTGTCCCGATATCGAATCGGTATCGTGCTGGGATTGTGATCTCACACGCGTGAACGTCACAGGCTGCAGCAATTTACATAATCTTATCTGCATGGAAAACAAGCTTTCTTCTCTTGATCTTACCGGGTGCACGAATTTAAGCGGGCTCGATTGCTATAAAAACGACCTGACATCCGTTGATATCAGCATGTGCCCCAAACTGATCGATCTCCTAAACACAAACGGCTTTCAAGTGTCCAAGGAAGGTTACCTCGTATGCCGTGACAAAGATGGCAAGGCAGCGATCAACTTTGATGAGAAAACTGAATTTATTAAATGATGTGAAAGCGGGATCGGTTGCGGTCCCGCTTTTTTTCGCCGGTAAAAAAGCACAAGAAACCTCGTTGATTATATATAATTAAACGGGATTCGAATTAATAGGATATTTTTTCGCAAACACATAAATATCTTCGCAAAAAAAGCATCTGTATAAGTAGAAGCTTCAATTTGCGAAAGGAGATAATCGTGGAAGACAGAAGAATAATCACACACTTTCTGGAGCGGAACGAAGATGCACTACGAGCTGCTCAGGATAAGTACGGACAATACTGTTACAGCATAGCAAATAACATTTTGACTAATCCGCAGGACTCAGAGGAGTGTGTGAATGATACCCTTAATATTTTGTGGAATACTATCCCTCCTACTGTGCCGGTGTCTTTGAAAGCGTATATGGGGAAGATAATCCGCAATCTGGCGCTTGGAAGATACAGATCGCATCACGCAGGAAAAAGGCGCAATAGCTTAGATGTTGTTTTGGATGAGCTGGAAGAGTGCATTCCGGCAGAAAGCAATGCTGAAGAGACAGCCAACTGCAAACTCCTGACCGAACTCATCAACAATTGGCTCAAAACCATTGACAGGCCGGACCGGATAGTTTTCCTCAGGCGGTACTACAAGTGTGAACCGTTGTCGGAGATAGCAAAACTGCTTGGCGTCAACGAGAATAAGGCAGCGCAAATTATGCATAAGCTGAGGAAGAGCTTGAGGGAGTTTCTTGATAAGAAAGGATACGAATTATGAAAAGAGAAGATATTTTCAAAGCGATCTCGGATATCTCTCCTGAATTCATAGAAGAGATGGATGAGAAGATCGTTAAAGCAAAGCATACCAACAAATCATTCATTATCCTGGTATGTGCCGTGGTCGGTCTGGCCGGAATATCAAGTGCGGCCGCTGTGAAGAGCCTGCTCGGACGAGGTATGAATGAGCTTCAGATCGATGAAAGCCAACAGCAGTCCTTGATCGAAACCGGTGCTGCGATCACCTATACAAGCGAAAGCACTTCCGAAACAGAAGCAACAACAAATGCAGTGGACTATTCAAATGTAAATGTCTTTCCGGTATCAGTAGTAGCTGATGAAAGATGCGCCTTCATATCTTTTAAAGTTACCGGCTTCACATTTGACGACACGATAAACGAGCCCTGGTTCGATCAGATATTTGTTTATGAAGATGAATCAATGCAAAAAGAACTCGACTGCGACGGCGGTAGTTTCTATAACGGCATAAACGAGCTTGCTGACGGAAGCTCCGTATACGAAGACGGCACCCCCGTTAAGTTCGACTCAAGAGGCATGCCTATACTTCGTTATTATGATAGCGAAGGCAGTCTCTATTGCATGTACAAAGTCAGCGGGCACAGCGTTGATTACAATATGCTCGGAAAAACGATCTATGTAAGACTGGTTAATCTCGGTGAAATGTACAAGTGCGAAATGCTCAAATCTACAGGAAAGGAGTGGACTTTCACTCTTGAAATGCCTAAAGAAAGCTCATCCGTGCATAAGGAGATCGGCAAGCCGATTCCCGATTCGCCATACACTTTGGACAGCATCGACATCTCTCCTATATCTATTAGGATGAATTTCTCAAGCAAAGACGGATCGTCGAATGCTTCAATCCCAATGTTTTCCGGCGTTAAGCTTAAGGACGGAACGCTCTTAGGAATAGGAGATGACCTGCATCAAAGCAAAGACGGGAAAAAAGCTTATTCAAACTGTTTCTTCGTAAGAGCCATTGATCCGGAAAAAGTTAAATCTATAATGATCTGCCCTGATTTTGATAACAATTCAGGCAAAACCGTTGATATAGAGATCTGATGCCCCGAAAGGCTTTATCCTAAACAATTTATGACAAACGGCGATACCTCATTTTTGAGGTACCGCCGTTTAATTTTTTTGATTCAACACGATATATACACAGTTGTTTGGTCTATTAAATTCAGGCTGCTCCTTTTATAAGAAGTGCATACTTGTCGCTTCTATTCTCCTTTCATTCAAGGATTTCATCATATATCTTCCTTCTAAATATAGGGTTATTCATAGAAACTAACCACCTTTCTAAAGGAAGTATAGCGCAAATCCGCATTCATTTTGCCTTAAATCCAACCCGAATCCCCTAATTTTCAAATCAAAGACTGTCGGATTTTCTATAATTCTTTGCGCCAAAAGATTACTCCCCAAAAAAGATAGTTATACCACCCTTGCCACGAACCCTTCGCCATAAGACAGCCCGTACCCTCTCTCGAATAATGGTTCCTCCAGGCCTAGGATCTGCTTGGGAGAGTTATACCACGGAGACGGAAGCCTGCCTGTAAAACCAGCACATCCGCAGAGGACGTCTGAGATGCCCTTGCCTTCAGAGCCGGGCAGATAACACATGACCACACTGTCCCATGTGTCATAATAAGACTTGCCGAGGAAGAGATGTCTTCCGGCAATGATGCAGGCAACAACAGGTTTGCCGAGGGACTTGGCTTGTTTGACCGCACTCATATTGTTCTTCAGGCCGTTATTACCAATCAGGGTAAGCTCCATGGAATCGCCGAACCACTCGGCGTAAGCATCCTCGCCGACACAGAGAATGACCACATCGGCTTCTTTGAAGCGCTCCGGATCCGTTATGACTTCGATACCGTATGCATCAGCATTCTCCAGAAAGGCTCTGTAAATAGTGGTAACGCCTCCGATACCGGTCGAAGGACTTCCGTTCCAGCCCATGGTCCAGCCGCCGCACTGAGCCGCACAATTATCGGCTGCGGGTCCAATGATCAATACTTTGGTTCCTTCCTTGATCGGCAGGGTATTGTTTTCATTCTTGATAAGGACAAGGCTCTTCTCGACGAGCTGCTCAGCGACTGCCCTGGAATCAGCTGAACCAACTTCACTGCTGACCTTTATTTTCTTGCAATACGGATCGTCGAAAAGACCTGCGTCTTTCTTTACCTTGATTATCCTTGTGACCGCATCATCCACGCGCTCTTGTGTAATCTTGCCGTTCTCGACACTTGCAATAATGATTTTCCTCGCCTGCTCATATTTTTCGCCTTCCATGAGCATGTCGATGCCGCTGTTGACCGCCGTGATGACCTGACCTTCGTAAGTAGACGGTGACGTGTACTGAATGGCCATGCTGTCGCTTACGACGAAGCCCTTAAAGCCCATCTCGTTCTTCAGCTTCCAGATGTATTCGCCGTTCTCATGCATCTTAGTGCCGTTGACTGAAGAATAGCTGACCATTATGGTTTGGACGCCTGCATCGATCTGTGCCTGATAGACCGAGAGGAGCTGATTGATCTGTTCTTCAGTAAGCGTGGCATTACCTCTGTCGATCAGGCTTAAGTTACTGTATTCTTCATGATCGCCCGAACCGAACACCACGTTGCCGTCACCAAAGAAATGTTTCGCGCACGCTATTACTCCGCCGTCGACAAGACCTCTAGTGTAAGCGGAAGAAAGCCTTTTTATAGTCTCGATATCCGAACTGTAACATTCATAAGTTCTGCCCCATCTGGGATCTTTTGACTGCGCCACGCACGGGTAAAGGTTCCACATCAGGTGGCACTGCTTGGCTTCATTAGCCGTGATGAGTCCCATCTGATAAGCGAGCTCCTCGTCATTTGCAGCGCCTATGCCGATATTATGAGGAAAGTAGACCGCATCTCTGCAATATCCGACACCATGAACATCGTCCTGGGCCAACAGCATCGGTATTCCGGCTTCAGACTCTATCGCGACTTTCTGATAGTCATCAACGATCTTGCTCCACTCTTCAGCAGTATATTTTCCTTCATCGCCATAGATGCTTCCGTAGCAATGATCCTGCATGCCCTGAATCTTAAGATCCTTGAGTAGCGGCTGCACCATCTGCGCAGCCTTTTGTTCAAGTGTCAGTTCCGCGGTAATCTCTTCAGGAGACATTGTTGCATACCGCTGGTACTTATATTCGTATTGGGTTGCCGTAGTTTCATTGAACATCACGTTTTCGCTCGGCCTGCATGCGGCCATAGGTATGATCATCGCGAAAACCAACACCATAGAAAGTGCTCTCTTCATAGCATTCATCCTCCCGTGGAGAAGTTCAATTAACGATTCTTCTCCATCTTATGAATGCATGATAACAACGCTGCTTGAAGCGTGTGTGAAAGTATTATGGAGTTTCTGTGGAGAGCGTTGGCTACCGCTTTTGTTTGTGACCTCAACATATATGAGTGCTGATGATATTCTATGCTAAGAGTTTGGTAATAGAAACAATTACTATTTTATAAATCTTTAAACAATGTCTTATAGTATTCAGCAAAATGCCCTTCTTGATTAACATTAAAAGGTCTATTATTCGAATCTTTCATTCCAGTGAGTATAGTATTTACAAACATAGTAGATTCTTTTATAAAATCAATCGCTTCAATCATTTTGCTGTTTGCATATTCATAAACGTTCGAAACGCGAAATGGTCCCCGTTTTTCTTTGGAGAAAATCATCTAACTTGAACAAAATTATATTGATGGCAATATAGAAAAGTAGATATCAAATAAATATGCCCGAAGCAATTGCTCCGGGCATATGTGGTTTATCTTTTCGCGATTAAGCTAAAGGATTAAGCCTTGTGCTTGATTGCAGCCTGTGCAGCAGCAAGACGTGCGATCGGTACACGGAAAGGTGAGCAGGATACGTAGTCGAGGCCGATCTCATCGCAGAACTCTACGGATGTCGGGTCGCCGCCGTGCTCGCCGCAGATACCGAGGTGGAGGTCAGGACGTACTTTCTTACCGTTCTCGATAGCCATCTTCATGAGCTTACCAACGCCGTTCTGGTCAAGACGAGCGAACGGATCGGACTCAAAGATCTTGGACTCATAGTAAGCTGTGAGGAACTTGCCTGCGTCGTCTCTGGAGAAACCGAATGTCATCTGTGTAAGGTCGTTTGTACCGAAGCAGAAGAACTCAGCTTCCTTAGCGATCTCGTCAGCTGTAAGAGCAGCACGAGGGATCTCGATCATTGTACCAACCTTGTAGTTCATGTTGACGCCTGCAGCCTTGATCTCTTCGTCAGCAACTGCAACTACGACCTTCTTAACGTTAACGAGCTCCTTGATCTCGCAAACGAGAGGGATCATGATCTCAGGTGTTACGTTCCAGTCGGGATGCTTAGCGTTGACGTTGATAGCAGCGCGGATAACTGCTCTTGTCTGCATCTTAGCAATCTCAGGATATGTAACAGCGAGACGGCATCCTCTGTGACCCATCATAGGGTTGAACTCGTGGAGAGAAGAGATAAGTGTCTTGATTTCCTCAACAGACTTGCCCTTCTTGTCAGCGAGAGCCTTGATGTCAGCTTCTTCTGTAGGAACGAATTCGTGAAGCGGCGGGTCAAGGAATCTGATTGTAACAGGATGTCCCTCGAGAGCCTCATAGAGAGCTTCGAAGTCGGACTGCTGCATAGGAAGGATAACTTCGAGAGCAGCCTCACGCTCCTCAACTGTATCGGAGCAGATCATCTCACGGAATGCCTCGATTCTGCCTTCACCGAAGAACATGTGCTCTGTACGGCAGAGACCGATACCTTCAGCGCCGAGCTCACGAGCCTTCTTAGCATCGTTAGGTGTATCAGCGTTTGTACGTACTTCGAGTCTCTTGAACTCGTCAGCCCACTTCATGATGCGGCCGAAGTAACCATTGTTAGGATCTGCGTCTACCTGAGCGATAGCGCCGTCATAGATCTTACCTGTGGAACCGTCGAGGGAGATGATGTCGCCTTCCTTGAATGTCTTGCCTGCAAGAGTGAACTTCTTGTTAGCTTCATCCATAGCGATGTCGCCGCATCCGGATACGCAGCACTCACCCATACCACGTGCAACAACTGCAGCGTGTGATGTCATACCGCCACGTACTGTGAGGATACCCTCAGCAGCCTTCATACCTGTGATATCTTCAGGAGATGTCTCGAGTCTTACGAGGACTACCTTCTCTCCTCTGTCGTGCCATGCAACTGCATCGTCAGCAGTGAATACGATCTTACCGCAAGCAGCTCCCGGAGAAGCGCCAAGGCCCTTACCGATTGCCTCTGCAGCCTTAAGAGCAGCGGGATCGAACTGAGGGTGCAAAAGTGTGTCGAGGTTACGAGGATCGATCATAGCAACTGCTTCTTCAGGTGTTCTCATTCCCTCATCAACGAGGTCACAAGCGATCTTCATAGCAGCCTGAGCTGTTCTCTTACCGTTTCTTGTCTGGAGCATGTAGAGCTTACCGTGCTCAACTGTGAACTCCATGTCCTGCATGTCTCTGTAGTGCTTTTCGAGTGTCTCGCAAACCTGTGTGAACTGAGCGAATGCTTCAGGGAACTTCTGCTCCATCTCAGCGATCTTCATAGGAGTACGAACGCCTGCAACAACGTCTTCGCCCTGTGCGTTTGTAAGGAACTCACCGAAGAGGCCCTTCTCACCTG
The DNA here is from genome assembly GCA_902764825.1 of Oscillospiraceae bacterium. Taxonomy (GTDB): domain Bacteria; phylum Bacillota; class Clostridia; order Saccharofermentanales; family Saccharofermentanaceae; genus Saccharofermentans. Next base: position 11,406 of record CACWXL010000003.1, on the reverse strand, counting down.
TAGCAGGGTCACGTGTGAAAGCAACACCTGTACCGCAGTCGTCACCCATGTTACCGAATGCCATGGACTGAACGTTAACTGCTGTACCCCATGAATAAGGGATATCGTTGTCTCTTCTGTAAACGTTAGCTCTCGGGTTGTCCCAGCTTCTGAATACGGCCTTGATAGCGCCAACAAGCTGCTCCTTAGGATCTGTAGGGAAGTCTGAACCGATCTTAGCCTTGTACTCAGCCTTGAACTGTGAAGCGAGTTCCTTGAGGTCGTCAGCTGTAAGCTCAACGTCCTGCTTAACGCCTCTCTCGTTCTTCATCTTGTCGATGAGCTCTTCGAAGTACTTCTTACCGACTTCCATAACAACGTCAGAATACATCTGGATGAATCTTCTGTAGCAGTCCCAAGCCCATCTGGGGTTGCCGGACTTTGTAGCGATAACGTCTACAACCTGCTCATTCAGACCAAGGTTGAGGATCGTGTCCATCATACCCGGCATGGAAGCTCTTGCACCGGATCTTACGGAAACAAGGAGCGGGTTCTCGAGATCACCGAACTTCTTGCCTGTGATCTCCTCAAGCTTTACGATGTACTCCATGACCTGAGCCATGATCTCGTCATTGATCTGACGGCCATCCTCGTAATACTTTGTGCATGCCTCTGTGCTGATCGTAAAACCCTGAGGAACAGGGAGTCCGATGTTTGTCATCTCAGCAAGGTTAGCGCCCTTACCACCAAGGAGTTCGCGCATGTTTCCGTTGCCTTCGGTGAACAGGTAAACGTACTTTGTCATTCTTTTATCCGCCTTTCATTTATTGGATTCAGTTTTTTGTTTCTCATGTGGCATTTTAGCCTGCTAAAAACTTATCAGTTTATTTTAACAGAATAATGTCTTAAAAATCGAACTTATCTGAGAAAAATTCTTCGAGTTTGTCGATCGGGAATCTGATGTTTCCGGGTTCATACTCGACATTCTTCATGGAGTCTCTTTCTCTGATAGTTACGCAGCCGTCGTTCTCCGAATCGAAGTCGTAAACTACGCAGTAAGGAGTGCCGATCTCGTCCTGTCTTCTGTAGCGCTTACCGATGGACTGACGGTCATCGAGCTCGCACATATACTTTTTCGAGAGCTTCTCGAAAATAGGCTGAGCCTTGTCTGTAAGCTTAGCGGAAAGCGGGAGCACACCGATCTTGATAGGTGCAAGGAACGGGTGGAAATGCATAACTGTTCTTACGTCACCGCCCTCGAGCTCTTCCTCGTCGTAAGCAGAGCAGAGGAATGCGAGTGTTACACGGTCAGCACCGAGCGAAGGCTCGATAACGTAAGGAATATACTTCTCGTTCTTTGCGGGATCGAAATATGTGAGATCCTGCTTGGAGAATTCCATGTGCTGCTTCAGGTCGTAGTCTGTACGGTCAGCGATACCCCAGAGTTCGCCCCAGTCTGTGAACGGGAAAGCAAACTCGAAGTCTGTTGTAGCTCTGGAATAGAAAGCGAGCTCTTCCTTAGCGTGATCTCTTGTACGGAGCTCTTCCTCCTTGATGCCGAGACCGATCAGCCAGTCGTGGCAGAATGTCTTCCAGTAATCGAACCACTCAAGGTCTGTGCCGGGTTCGCAGAAGAACTCAAGCTCCATCTGCTCGAACTCTCTTGTACGGAAGATGAAGTTGCCGGGAGTTATCTCGTTACGGAAGGACTTACCGATCTGGCAGATACCGAAAGGAAGCTTCTTTCTTGCAGAACGCTGAACGTTTGCGAAGTTAACGAAGATACCCTGAGCTGTCTCAGGTCTCAAATAAACTTCAGATGTGGCATCCTCGGTAACACCGATGAATGTCTTGAACATAAGGTTGAACTTACGGATATCCGTGAAGTTGTGGCCGCCGCATACAGGACAGGGAATGTTGTTCTCCCTGATGTAAGCTACCATTTCTTCAGGGCTCATACCTTCAACAGGTACGTTCTCTATTCCGTTCTCCTTGTTCCAATCCTCAACGAGGTTGTCTGCTCTCTGACGTGCCTTGCACTGCTTGCAGTCGATAAGAGGATCGGAGAATCCGCCGACGTGGCCTGAAGCGACCCATGTCTTGGGATTCATGATGATCGCAGCATCAAGTCCTACATTGTAAGGACTCTCCTGGACGAACTTCTTCCACCATGCTGCCTTAACGTTATTCTTAAGCTGAACACCTAACGGGCCGTAGTCCCATGAATTAGCAAGACCACCGTAGATGTCAGAACCCGGATATACAAAGCCTCTTACCTTTGCAAGTGAGACTATCTTATCCATTGTTTTCTCTACTGCCATATTACTTAAACTCCCTCTGGATTATTCTTCGTCTTCAGTCTCAGGCTCTTCATCGCCCTCATATACGACTTCCTCTTCTTCGCCTTCGGAGCTTCCGCCGGCCAAAGCGTCGATAAGGTCATCCAAGCCCTTGGAGTTCAAGCCGCCTGCAACAGACATTCTCTCTGCTCTTTCTTCCTCGAGCATCTTTCTTCTGTTCTCAGCTTCTTCTCTTCTTCTGATCTTCTCTTCTCTTGTGATCGGGATGACTGCTTCATCCTCTACATCACCCTTGACTGCAACGACCTTGTCAGCTGCAACCTCACGGCAAGCCAAAGATACAACATTTGCTGCACCCTCAGCGTCGATCATGGGCTGAGCGCCGTCTGTCAGTTCTCTTGCACGCTTACTTACGAGTACCGTAAGGTCGTAAGGGCTTGCTGACTTCTCTTTGAGTTTCTCGATTGAAGGATCTGTTAACATCTTTTTACCTCTCTTCTCCTTTTATTCAAGTTCTTTTGCTGTACATATATTCTTCGAAGCTTTAAGCTTTTCAGCGGTGATTATCGCAAGAATGTCTCTTGCTGCTCTGTCCACATCATCGTTCGTAATGATGTATTCGAATTCTCCGGCACGCTTGATCTCTTCTCTGGACTGCGCGAGCCTCTTGGCGATCTTCTCTTCAGTCTCGGTGCCTCTGCCTCTTAATCTGTTCTCGAGTTCTTCCATTGAAGGCGGAAGGATAAATATCGTAACCGTATCAACGTCGAACTTACGGTTCAGTGCGAGGCTCCCTTCTATCGTGATATCGAAAAGAACATCCTGTCCTTTTCCGAGCATCTCATCTAACGGGTCCGAAGGAGTGCCGTAGTAGTTATCAACATACTTGTCATACTCTACGATCTTGCCGTCCTTTATCATCTGCTCGAACTGCTCTGTCGTTCTGAAGTAGTACTCGACGCCGTCCTTTTCGGTGCCTCTCGGAGCTCTGGTCGTAACGGAGATCGAATGTCCTACGCTTCCCGGGTGAGCCTGCTCAAGAAGTTCTTCAACTCTTGCGAGCACTGTTCCTTTCCCCACGCCTGAAGGTCCTGATACTGCAACTATCAATCCTCTGTAATTACTCATCCCAACATCTCCTTTATCTCTGATGTTGAAAGCGCGGATGTAAGCACGAGGCCGCTGTCCGTGACAATTACCGATTTGCACTTCTTGCCGGCGCAGCAGTCTACAAGAGTTCCCCTGTCTTTGGAATCCTGCATCATGCGTCTTACCGGAGAAGACTCCGCAGCCGCAACGCATATAATGCGCGATGCCTGTGCTATATTTCCGAATCCGATGTCGATAAATTCAGATGCCATTTACTGCCCGTCCTTTATACAAGATTCTGTATCTGTTCTCTGATCTCTTCCACAAGGTTCTTCATTGTAAGGACTCTGGAAGTGATCTCGATATCATTTGCTTTGCTGCCTGTCGTGTTGACCTCGCGGTTGATCTCCTGAACAAGGAAATCCATCTTCTTGCCGACAGAACCGTCTTCTGCAAGGATCTTCCTTGCCTGTGAGAAGTGGCTTGAAAGGCGTGCCATCTCTTCGTCTATTGCGCACTTGTCTGCAAAGATAGCAACTTCTGCAGCAAGCCTGTTGTCATCGTAGAATTCTCTCTGGTCGCTCGTTAAGATCTCATTGATCCTTGCGGCTAACTTCTGTCTGTATGCTTCAACTACTTCAGGTGATCTTGTTACGACTTCCTCCCTGATGCCTTCAAGAGTCTGTACCTTTGTAAGGATCGTGGCAACCAGATTCTCGCCCTCTCTCTTCCTCATGGCGAGCATGCCGTCTATTGCAAGATTAAGCGCCTCCATGAGTTCCTTTGCTGCCTGCTCTTCATTGATCTCGTTCTGCGTAACGCTCAGCACGTCCTGCATCGTCGCAAGTCTTGCAACTCCGAAGTCATCCTCGCGTCCCGTAAGAGCTGCAATAGCCTTGGCAGCCTCGGAATATTCCTTGGCAAGGCCCGCATTGACCGTAACCGTCTGGCCTGCCTCTCCCTGATCCTCATAATTGACGAAAACGTCGATCTTGCCTCTTAAGAGCCTGTCGGTGATAACTCTTCTGATATCGCCGTCCAAGTAGTTAAAGATCCTGGGCATTCTGATCGAAATATCGCAGAATCTGGAATTGACCGATTTGATCTCTATACTGTATTTCCTGGTGTCGAAAACCTTCTCGCCGCGGCCGAAGCCTGTCATCGAGTATGCCATGTGATTACCTCTACTGAAGATATAGACAAAAAAGAGCCGCCGCATGCGGGATTATCCCGATGCTTCGGCTCGAAATTATTATATATTATAATACTTTAGCTGTCTATCAAATTAATTTTATGTATCCCGCAAATGCCTTTATTTATTGCGTTTGCGGACGCGAAAAAATTTTTTGAAGTGATTTTTGAATGGCTCGGGGCTTTTTTCGCAGCCGCTAAAACAAAGTCAGGTACAGGCTGTAAGTCTTCGAAAACCGGATTAAAGAACTCACACGATCCTTACTGGCGTGAAGCCGACAAAATCAGCTGATGTGCAGATGAACCTGCAGCCTCCGAAATCACCTTCGAAAGCCTTCTTGTGAGCCTTGCCGTGGAGGTGTCCGTAAACGCAGATATCGATTCCGCCCGAAGAGATCATCTCGGCAAATTCCGTGAACTCCTGCTTTGCGGTTATAGGCGGATAGTGGATCATGAGGATGTGCTTTTTCGCGTGGTCCGGATCAGCTTCGTTAATGACATCGATGCACATCTTGATGCGGAGTTTCTCGCGCTCATAGATCTTCCTGTTGTCAGAGCCCTCAATCGCATCTTTGGTCTCGATCATCCAGCCTCTCGTGCCGGTGATAAGGCAGCCTTCCGCTTCGAGCACATTGGTCCTTACGAACTCAAGATTGTTGAAGCCTTTGGAAGCGAAATATTCCTCCATCTTCTTCATCGTCGTCCACCAGTAATCGTGGTTGCCGCGCGACAAGAGCTTACGGCCGGGAAGTTCGGAAATATAGCGGAAATCCTCCTCAGCCTTGTCGATATAAGTGGCCCATGAGATATCTCCGGAGACAAGAACAGTATCCGAGTCGGTTACGGTTTTCTCCCAGTTCTCTTTTATCCTCTCCACATAATCAGCCCAGGTAGACCAACAGACCGCCATGGATTTGTCGGGATTGGAAAGACATAAATGAAGATCCGCAAGAGCGTAGATTGCCATTAAGACTCCCTCTAGTGGAAATAGTTGTAGATTGCATTGGCATCCTTCTCGGAAATGCCCTTTGCTTCCTTAAGCTCCTCAACAGAAGCGTTTTCCACGGCCTTTATTGTACCAAAATGCGCGAGCAGATTCTTGCGCTTTGAGGGGCCGATGCCTTCGATATTCTCGAGTTTGTATTTTATGTTGCGTTTGCCGGCAAGCTTGTGCTGGTATGAGATCGCGAATCTGTGCACTTCATTCTGGACCGTCGTAAGGAAACGGAGAAGTCCCATCTCGCTGTCAGTCAGGGTCCTTCCTTCTAGCCTTATCTCGCGCCCGTCTTCGAAAACGATCCCCGCCGTCTTATGGCGGTCATTCTTTACCATTCCGGCCAGGTAGATATCCTTTGTCCCTTCCATCGATCTGACGACTGAAGCGACAGCTTCGAGCTGGCCTTTGCCGCCATCGACCAGGATGATGTCCGGGTATTTGAATCCGTCATCTTCGTTGTGGGAGAATCTGCGTTCCAGAGTCTCTCGCATCGACTGGTAGTCGTCCTGTGATTCGACCCTCTTCATCTTGAACAGTCTGTAGGACTGCTTATCGGCCTTGCCGTCTTTGAAGACGACCATGCCGGCGCAGATATCGTCATTGCCGAGGTTACTGATATCGAAAGATTCTGCTCTGGATATCCTGCCTTCAGGAGCGCCCAGAAGTTCTTCGAGATATCTTAAAGGCACTGACGGATCGGCATTGGCATTTCCTCCGCGAAGGATTCTGCGGACCATCATCTCACGTGCATTGTTCTTGGCCAGATCGGATAATTCGCGCAGCTCACCGCGCTCTGCTACATGGAGCCTGCAGTTCTTGCCGAGCTTTTCCGTAAGGGTCTTCTCGATAACTTCGAGGTCCTCTTCTTCCATCTTAAAAGGCACGAGGATCAAGGGCGGAATAAACGGCGCATCCTCGTAATACTGCATTATGAAATTCTTCAGGATCTCTTCCTTGTCCTCTTCTTCGCCGGTGAAGAAATATGTGGAAGATCCGACTATCCTGCCCTGTCTTAATTCGAGCTTTCGAACGCACGTCTCACCGCAGTCGGAATAAAGGCCGATAGCGTCGACATCGCGCTCGATATCAAGATAGACACGCTGGTTCTGTCGGATGGCTTTTAAAGCATAGAGCCTGTCTCTTAAAGCTCCGGCCTTCTCGAATTCGAGGTTTGCCGAGCACAGTTCCATCTGCGCCTTGATGTCCTTTTCGATTCCGTCGTACTTACCTTCAAAGAACTGTACGATCTGGTCGATCATTGCACGGTAATCTTCCCGGCTGACCGTTCCGAGGCACGGCGCCATGCACTTTCCGATGTGGTAATTAAGGCAGGGGCGCTCCTTGCCGATGTCTCTCGGGAAGACTTTCTTGCAGCGCTTCAACGGGAAGATGTCGTTGATCGCCTTTAACACTTCAAAACAGTCCGAACCCATGTAAGGTCCATAATATTTCGCGCCGTTCTTACGGGCTTCCGGATCGGGCCTGAAGGCCTTAAAGACTCTCGGATATGCTTCGTTCAAAGTGACACAGATATAAGGATATCCCTTGTCGTCGCGGAGCAGGATATTGTATTTGGGCTGGTATCTCTTGATGAGGTTGTTCTCGAGGAGCAGAGCCTCAGGTTCAGAGCCGACAACCGTGTATTCGAAGTCGGCAACGTGGGAGACCATCGCGCGGACTTTCGGTGAAGAGATCACTCCGCCTCCGAAATAACTCTTCAACCTGTTCCTGAGTTTTTTCGCTTTTCCCACATAAATAACACAGCCCGAAGAGTCCTTCATAAGGTACACTCCGGGGCTTAATGGGACTGTGTCCAGCCTGGCGTCGAATTTACCGGCGGGCATTACACAGCGAGCTTAGGATTCTTGAGGTGGGAGAGAAGTGCTTCGCAAGCTTCCTTCTCATCGTCGCCGTTTGCTTCGATCTCGATCTCGGCGCCGTTCTCGATTCCGAGGGACATAACACCCAAAAGGCTCTTCGCATTAGCTCTTCTGCCACTGCGGACAATGTAGATTGTGCTATGGTACTGGGAAGCCTTCTGGATCATGACCGCTACGGCCTTCATCTGCAAAGCATCTTCACAATCAAAAACAATCTTTTCTTTAGTCATAGTCAGGTACGTCCCCTCATAAAATAACAGGATAAGTATATTTTTGACTTTCGCGAAAATCAACCAAAAACGAGCCGAACTGCCCAATTTCGACTATTTAACGCAAATGAGTTATTTTTGTGAAATCCTTTTGGTAAAAATATCAACAGAGCTCCAGGCTCATAAGAACAGCATCCTTGCCCTTGCCATAATAATCACGTCTGTAACCGTAGCCGGTAAAGCCGAGTTTCTCATAAAGGGCGATGGCAGGAACGTTGTCATGCTCAACTTCCAGAAAAAGTTTCCTAATGCCCTTCTCCTTAAGTTCCGCCAGAAGAGCTTCAAAGAGCTTTGTCGCTATCCCTCTGCCCCTGTATTCTCTGTGTGTAACGATATTGCCGACATTGGATTCATCCAGAACGGATTCTGCGCCGACATAAGATACGATGACGCCGTCAAGTTCTGCAACAAGGCACACCTTATTGCCGTCTGTGATGAGACTCTCTATGGCTTTGCTCTCCCAGGGATGCTCGATCGATCCCTGTTCCAGAGCCATTATCGCCTGAATGTCAGAGACCGTCCCCTGCCTTACTACAAGATCAGCCATTCTTCTTAAGCCTTTCAGCCTGTGAGACAGCGCAATAGGATGCTTTAAGGTCCCTTGCGTCTATAAGCTCCTTGCCTGCAAATGCTGCAGCAGCCACGCCCTTCGGCATGATGGCGGCACCGGGTGCATAGTAAATGTTCAGTCCGTAACCGGCCTTCTCGAATGCCTTCTTCATTACCGTTGCGCCGCTTCCTACAACCAGGATCTGGCGCCTCTTGCCATAGATGACTTCAGGGATCTTCGAGATCTTTTCCGCGAGGGCGTCGGCATCGTAAGCATCTTCAGGGATCAGAGCCTTTAATGTGTCGTCTTCTGCTGCCTGCGCGAACACTCTGTTGTTCCTTGCATCAATGGCAGGAACTATCAATGTCTCATTCTTGGGAGTCATCGTTGCATTCTCGCAGGATCTCGCGAGCGCTTCTGTCGAAGATACCGCAATGCACTTCTTGCCGGCAGCAAGAGCCATACCCTTAACAGCCGCAACACCGATCCTGATACCGGTAAAAGAACCGGGTCCGACCGTTACCGCATAACCGTCAAGATCCTCGTGCTTTACGCCGGCCTTAGCCATAACGCTGTGGACTAAAGGCATAAATGTCTCTGAATGAGTCTTGGTCTCAAACGAGAGCTCGTAGCAGATCTCTTTGCCGTCTTCGAAAACTCCGGCACTGCAATTTGAATTCGATGTATCACAAACCAGTAATTTCATGTTTCTATATCAGCTCCTGCCTTGGCAGCTGCGCACTCCAGATACTTAAGGCGCTTCTCAGAACATTCGCATTCGAACGTCCTTAAATTGCCATCACCTGTTATTGTCATCTTAATCGTATCCTGAGGCAAGAGTTCTTCAATGATGTCGCTCCACTCAATGACGCAGACGCCTTCCCTGTAGAAGTATTCATCAAGACCGCTCATTAGGAAATCATCAGGACCCGAGAGCCTGTATGTATCAAAGTGGAACAGCATGAGCCTTCCGCCGTCATATTCATTAACGATGGTAAAGGTCGGGCTGGAAACATAAGATGAAGAACCAAGCCCTTTGGCGATGCCCCTCGTAAGACAAGTCTTCCCTGCGCCGAGATCGCCCGTCAAAGCGATAACGTCGCCGCCGCATAATGACTTCGCTAGTTCGTATCCGAACTTCTCTGTCATTTCAGGAGATGTTGTCTTGAACTTGATCATACCCGTCCTTCCTTTGCGTAGTAATTCTACATTCAATAAGGATAAATAGCAAAGCTGACGCAGATTTATATTTTTATTCTTCTATCGATACTGATTCTTTACATAACTTCATCATTACAGGAACATCTTCTTTAGTTGTTTTCCACATCATTCTTTCATCCAGTTCAGCATATCCATGAGCGATTAAATTCCGTATTCCTTTTACCTTACTCCAAGGCATCTTCTCATTTGTTGACTTCGTAAACTCATCAGATAATTCTCTGGACAACTCGCTGATCTGCATTATTGCCATGCTTACTGAATTGAAATAAGCGCGATCCTCGCAGAATGCCTCAAACGAGTCTCCAAATCTCTCAATAAATTCCTGTATATCTTTACAATGAAAATAGATGTGAGTTATTACTTGTTCATCACGCTGATTCATATAGTATTATTTTCTCCTTATTCACATTACTAATGAATTTCTTAGATCTTTCTTTTGTGCTCTTCTGCAAAAGCGTTTCTGAAGTCACAAGATCTACAGATTTGTTAAGTGTTTCTTGGAAATCATTCATAATCCCTACAACATCAAGGGCACCGAAATCACCCCCTTCTATCATCAGATCCACATCGCTGTCTGCGTCAGCTTCACCTCTTGCGTAAGAACCGAAAATATAAACCTTGGGAATGTTGTATTTCCTTGCAACCGGAGCGATCAGTTCCGCTATCTCTTCTAATGAATAAACGCGTTCGTCATTCATTATGGTCTCCATCTGAACTCCAAGTGCAGAAGCGATCTTAAAGACTGCCCCTGCATTGCAGTTGTTAATACTCAGTCTTTCATTTACCAGTCTGTTGATCGTTGTATAAGGAACATCTGTCTGCTTTGCAAGACTGTACATGGTCATTCCGCTTTTATTCAATGCTTCTTTAAACCCGCTGTTCATTCTTATCCCTCCCTGTCAGCAAACTATAACACTCCCGTGTTATATTCAATATGATTATAACACCACCGTGTTATAACAGCAATAAAGAAAAAGGCTGTTCCAAACGGAACAGCCTTTGAAGTTCTTTTCTCGAAATCGAAGTAACGATTAACGCTTTGAGAACTGTGAAGCCTTTCTTGCCTTCTTGAGACCCGGCTTCTTTCTTTCCTTCATACGTGCGTCACGTGTGAGGAATCCGCTCTCCTTGAGAACTGCCTTGTAGCTTTCTTCATCAGCTTCAACAAGAGCTCTTGCAATACCGTGACGGATTGCACCAGCCTGACCGGAGATACCGCCGCCGATAGCCTTAACGATTACGTCGAACTTATCTTCTGTCTGTGTAGCTGCGAGAGGCTGACGAACGATGAGCTTGAGTGTATCAAGACCAAAATAATCGTCGATGCTCTTGCCGTTGATTGTGATATTGCCCTTACCGGGAACCAGACGAACGGCTGCTACTGCGTCCTTACGACGGCCTGTGCCGTAGTAATATACTTTGTTGCTTGTTTTCTTTGCTGCCATTATTACTTAGTCCTCCGATTAGAATGTGTAAACTTCAGGCTTCTGTGCTGTCTGCTCGTGCTCAGGACCAGCATAAACGTGAAGCTTTCTGAACATCTGACGGCCTAAAGAGTTCTTAGGGAGCATGCCCTTAACTGCGAGCTCTAATGCCTTCTCAGGGTTCTTAGCCATCAAAGTACGATAGTCGATCTCCTTAAGTCCACCCGGGAAACCTGAGTGATGACGATAAAGCTTATCGTCGAGCTTCTTTCCTGTAAGAACGATCTTGGAAGCGTTGATTACGATTACATTATCACCGGTATCAAGGAAAGGAGTATATGTGGGCTTGTGCTTACCTCTTAAGAGCTTAGCAACCTCTGTAGCCAAACGTCCGAGAACCATGCCCTCAGCGTCGATTACGAGCCATTTCCTTTCTATTGAATCCTTGGTTGCAACATATGTAGCCATGTGTCTTTCTCCTTAAATTCATTGAGTCTTCTTATATT